>VXOR01000024.1 GCA_009840005.1 Gemmatimonadota bacterium | reverse complement strand
ATCCCCCAGTCCTCTACGTCTCGTGGGGTCGTAGATGTGAATAACAGTCAGATAATGGGGATCTCGTATGCCGAGTTCCGGGCGCTTTCGACCGAAGACCGGATGATTCAAATTCGCAAGTATGCGCGAAGTCGGCTGCGTCCTGGCGAGCGGCTATGGTGGCTAGAAGATCGACCTGATTCAGCGCACTCCTTGCCCATCCAGGTCCGTCTATACATGGATCTGACTCAAGACGAGAAGAGACAACTGTGGACATAGCAGCGCTGCTATGTCCACAGATCGTTAAACCGGCACGTTCCAAAAAAAAGTATGATGATGCAGCACTCTATTTGCTGACCTACCACGGTGTGCTGTGCTCACAGGCAAGAGACCTGTTCTCGGCAGGTAGCGTCGCTCTTAAGAATGACTCCAAGCGAGGCGGCAATTACTTGCTGCGTGCCCTAAAAGACATCGAAGGCGAGATGCGGGCTGCGGCCGCCCGTCTCGAACCGGCTTTGTTCAAAGAATACTGGGGATGTGTCGTTTCGCCTGAGCAGAGAATTTGCAAATGGCTAGAGCTAGCCGATGGCTATGCCCGAGGTTGGATTCCATCGGAAGAATTATTCGGGGCCTGATCTGTTTAGGCGACATGCTTGCTAGGGCTCCGTTGGAAACACCTAAGCACACTACATGCGACATGCCACGCGAATACAGGAGGCACTGCATTGCCCACTTGTCGCTCGGTCTCCCTGAGACCTGACTGGAAGACAAAGCTGTCGGGGAACGATTGTATCCGCGCAGCCTCCCTCATGGAAATACGTCTCGGCAGCGAATAATGGAACTGGATATTCCCGTGGCACTCAGCGCGAATTGTGTGGGCCGGCCTGTCGGCGGCAAGCCTACGGTTTCCCTGCTCTGGGCTAGGGTTTGCCCGGCTCCATATGTGGTTCAAGTCGCGATTCTCTTGGACGGTTTCCAGATCGCTAATTGCTTCCTCGGCGGTTATCCACTCGGAGGAACTTCGTTCGGGTTCTGGTGGCGTGAAAGGGTTCACCTCGCTAGAGGTACCTACGATGATGACTCTTTCGCGCATCTGAGGTACACCATAATCGGCCACCCGGTACAACTTGTAGCCGACTGCGTAGCCCAAACTGCCGAAGTCAGAGAGTACTTGGGCTAGCGCTTCTCGATTGTCCCCTATGAGGAGACCCTTGACGTTCTCCGCGACGAAGACCTTGGGCCTGATTCGTTTCACGCCCTCCACCATCGCCCGGTAAAGACCCGTCCGAGGACCATTAATCCCAGCCCTTTTGCCGTTAATGGAAATATCTTGGCAGGGAAAGCCGCCAATCAGCACATCTGCTTCATCCGGCAGTTCATCAATAAAATCCCATACATCGCCACACGCGATGTCGTGACCCAAATTGTGGGTGTAGGTCTTGCAGGCGGCTCTGTTGTTGTCGTTGGACCAGACTATCGAGAATGGAAGCTGTGGGTAGCTTCGGCCCATGAACTCAAAGCCGCCGGTGAAACCAATATCCATGCCTCCACAACCTGAGAACATGGATACTATAGTGAGAGATTTCTTCAGACCAAGCTGAGGCACTCGGTCAAGAAGATGGGAACCACTGCTAGGACTGCCACGAGGAACTAACCCCACATCAGGTGCGGTTTCGTACTGTGCGCCTGCATCACGACTATTGTAATTGAAAAGAGAGAGTTGGCGTCTTTCCGCGCAGTATTCCGCCGCTGACCTGATGAACCAATCCTTGAGAGTACTGCCAGATAGAGCGAGAGTTGAATATAGCTCTCGTTTTTGTTCTGGATCAATCTCGATCACTATTCTTCCAGAGGATGTTGGATTTGCCATAGGTGGATATTAGTAAGGTAACATTACCTGCGCAAGTTAAATTTACGCCTATTCGTAGTTGCTCAAATTAGGGATGCGAGAAAATCTTACTAGCTCACCAGAGCGTGTACCCGCCATCGACGACCAAGTCGTGGCCGGTCGCGTAAGCAGAGGCGTCCGAAGCGAGGAAGACGACGGCCCCCTGATAGTCGGCCGGGACGCCCAAGCGGCCCATCGGCGTGTTGGCGAGCCAAGCGTTTTTCATATCGTCGTCGGCGTGGGTGGTCATGGGGGTGAGCGTGTGGCCGGGGCTGATGGAATTGACGCGGACGCCGCGCGCGGCCCACTCTGCCGCGCACACTCTAGTTAGCTGGCAGGCACCTGCCTTGGCCGCGTTGTAATGACCGTGCAGTTGGGGGCGGTTGACAACATGGGACGAGATCGAGACGACGTTGATGATCGAGCCGGAGCCCCGCCGTAGCATGGCTCGGCCCTCGGCCTGACAACAGAGGAAAATCGCCTTGAGATCGAGGTCGAGAACCCGGTCCCAATCGGCTTCGCTGATGTCCTCAATGGGGCCGCGCAGGGCAATGCCAGCGCTATTGACGCCGATGTCCAGCCAGCCCCAATCGGCGAGAACGGTATGGACCATGTTTTCGACTTGGTCCTTGGCGGTGACATCCGTGGCGATGGCTAGGGTCTGACGACCGAGTTTTTCAATCCGAGTACAGGTATCAGCGGCACCAGCGGAGTCGATGTCGGCAATGGCCACGTCCGCACCCGCCTCGGCGAGAGCGACGGCGAGGGCCTGCCCAATGCCAGAGCCGCCGCCGGTGACCAGCGCCTTGCGGTCGAGGAGGGAGAAGCGGTCGAGGATGCCCATTTTTTTTAGCGATCCGTGTGCGCCGCTACAGAGATGACGGAGTGAGCCTCATCCCCGAGTGCTTTTCAATCCCTTCGTCATTCCAAACAACACCCAAACCCGGCTGGTCGGAGATGGTCAGGAAGCCTTCCTCGTCGAGGGCAAAGGGCGCGCTGACGAGGTCCTCAATGTAGGGGGCCGGGGTGATGTATTCTACCCAACGAGCGGTCGGCACGGCCGCGACTAGCTGCAGGTCGGCCGCTAGTCCGACGGCGGTGTTCCAGCCGTGGGGAACGAAGAGAATCGAGTGGTCGTAGGCGTACATCGCAATGCGGAATTCCTCGGTGAGACCGCCGACCTTGGTGACGTCGGGTTGGATGTAGTCAACTGCGCGGCGCTCGATCCACGGCAGGAAGGATTGCCGGCGCGTCAGGACCTCGCAGCCCGTGATCGGCAGGGGCGCGTGCTCGGTGAGTTTGATATACCCTTCGATATCGTCGGGGCGCAGGGCTTCCTCGAACCAAGTGACGTCGTAGTTGACGAGCATGCGGGCGGTTTCAATCGCCCATTTATAGCCGTGCGGCCAGTACCGGTCGGAACCGCCCGCATCGACCATCAGTTCGATATCTGGGCCGACGGTCTCGCGAGCCGTTCTGACGATGTTTTCGTCGAGCGCTTTCGACACGCGACCGAAGGGGCCCCAGCCCATCTTAATCGCGCGAAATCCCCGGTCCATCGCGGCCTGGAGCCTCGGCTTCAATTCGTCTGGCTCGGCCATGATGAGCGATCCATACGGCTTGATGCGATCCCGATAGCGCCCACCCAACAGGCGCGAAATGGGCTGGGACGTGATCTTGCCAAAGAGGTCCCACAAGGCAATGTCGATGCCAGAAATGGCGTGGGTGACGGCACCGCCCCGCCCCTGCCAGAAGGTAGCCTGATGCAGCTTCTCGGCGACCCGCGCCGGCTCGATGGTCTCGCCAATCAGCATGGGGCGCAGCAGGGCGAGCGAGCCCGACACTAGGCGGGTGGAGGTAAAGACGGACCCCAGACCGGTAACGCCTTCATCAGTGATGATCTCCAAAAGCGTATGCAGGTTGTCGCCGGGGTCGTACCCCTGCTCCCAGCCACCGTCGGGCGTGGCTCCCACGAGGGGTATCGTGCGAATGTCTGCTATCTTCATCGTTGTACGAGCTCGATGAGGATCCCGTCGGGGTCTAGGGTGCAGACGACGCCCGGCGTATCCGGGGCGGCCATAGGCTCGGACAGGAACTCCACGCCTTTGGCCTTCAGCGCGGCGCACTCGGCCTGCACGTCGGCGACGAAGAAGGTGAGCCAGCGCACCCCAGCGGCAAATTGGGAAGTCCGTTGCGGCAGCGGTGTGGCGATATCCATCAGCTTGATCAGCGTCTCTCCCGCCTGTAGGCGCACCTGTCTGAAGCCTTGCGGTGCCAGTCCGATCCCCGTCGCTAGGTCTTCGGGGATGTCGATGTCGAGCACCACCTCAAATCCCAATTTGTCTCGGTAGAACGTCAGCGATTCTTCAAAGTTGCTGCACACGATGCACAGGTCAACGACCGGATATGAGAGCTTCATTTACCTCCTCCTCGGGGTTAGTCGAACGATTTAGGCAGGTCGCCACAAACTAATCCACATCCACATCGAGGATATAGCGCGCCGCTGGCGAGATGCGCTTCCAAGTCTCATAGCGCAGGTACTCGCGCTGGTTGAGCTGCTGGCCGTGCTCGCGGGCGGTGAAGTAGCAGTGAATAGCGCGGCGCGGCAGGTCCTTGCTCTGGTTGAGGGTGCCGCCGTGCCACGTGTGGCTGTTGAAGACGGCGACTGTGCCGGCCGGGGCAATGAGCAACTCTTCGTCGGGATGGGGTGCCTGCGCATCTGTTAGGACTTTGCTCGGGTGCTGGCCTTTATGCGAGCCGGGCACTAGCCGAGTGCAGCCGTTTTCCTCGCTGAAGTCGTCCAGCAGCCAGATCGAATTGCAGACGTGAAATTGGCCGTCGTAGTCTGCGCCCCAGTCGGCGTGCAGCCCCTGTAGCCCCTCGCCGGGCAGGGCGTCGCGGGCGTTGAGCGAGGAGAGCTTGAAGGGACGGCCGATGACGTAGTGGATAGCGGCCAGCACCTTGGGATGAGTATAGACGCGGTCAAAGACCGGCCCCTTGTTGCAGAGGTCGGAGAGGCGGCGTGTGCCCTGCTCCTGATGGACTTCAATACCGGCGTGAACCCCTTCTTTCTCGCATAGTTCCTCGAAGCGGGTGCGCAGTCCTGCGAGCCACTCGTCGTCGATGATATCCGGGAGTACCGCATAGCCCTTCTCGTCGAGGTCGTTTCTGTTCTGCTCGGTCAGCAGGTCGTCGCGGGCACCCAAGGCGTCCAATGCGCGTGTGATATCCATTATTGGTTCGCTTCCGTTTCGACGAGCGCCTTGAGCGGCACGTCTTCGTCTTGGGGCAAGTAGTAGCTCAGGGGATCTCCGACGACGCCAATGAGCTGTTTTTGGATCGGATTGCAGCGGGCGACGAGTTCGTCGGGCATGGCGATATAGTCCATGGGTTTGACCCAGCGGTAACCATAGCCAAAAAACACGGTCTTGCGCGGAAAGCCCGCCCAGTTGTGGCCGATGGAGTGATAGGTGCGCTGCTCAAATAGGAAGGCCGAGCCAGCGCGGATATTCATCGCCTGTGCGCCGTATGGAAGTCCGGTCTTGGGGTCCGTGGCCGGGCGTCCGAGTAGACGGTTGGATCCAGGCACGATCCAAGTGGCCCCCGAGGTTGGGTCGGTTTGGTCGCTAAGGGCATAGGCTATTTTGAGCAAAATTCGCGGGTGTGGCTCGCTCATATCTCGGGGCGAGGTGCCGCCATCGCGGTGCCAGCCGAGCTTGTTTTTCTCGTCTTCAGCCGGCTCGTCGCCCGAAGGCAGGACAATCAAATGCGAGGTCAGCATCTGGATATTCCAGCCGAGAAGCTGCCACGCCAGCGGGACCGTGGCGGGCCAGTCGAGGAGCTGGAGAAAGGCGGGGTGCTCGACGATGCAGTTGCGCATGTTGAGCTTGCCGCCCTTTTCAAGCCGGCCGGCGTCGGCATCGCACGCGTAGAGCGCGTCAGTGGCCTCGTTGAGCTCGGCGAGCGCGTCGGGCGATAGGGCATCTTCGACGAGGAGATAGCCCTGCTGTTCAAAAAATGCTTGATCTTCGGGGGTGAGGACAGCTTGGGCGAGGGGTTGAGTCATGGTTTCCAATCCTCTCCAACAACCTGTTTGAGCACGGTTCGGACGAAATGATCATCAAAATACAGACCTGATTGCCGCAGATCTAGGATAATCTTTCCGGCAGACCCTACCAGTCCTTGTCTCTTCGCACGTAGCACGACCCCCAATGTCCCAATGACGGGTACACCTATGGACCGGGCACAAGCCCGGGCAGTAGCGTCATCTATAACAGCCGTCCAGTTAGGCTTTTCCAAAGCGACGGAAAGCACTTCGGTCTCTCCTGCGCCCAAACTCCAGCCCAAGACTTCGGGCCGAAGACCAGACTCAGGTAACCGTCTGCCCCATCCGCTTTCCAAAGCACAACGTCCAGGATCATCCTCCGGCCCTGCGGTGATTTCTTTAACAACTGCCGGTGGAATACATATCTCGGGAGCCAATCCCTCAAGCAGATCCAGACGATCAACTTTGGCCAAGGCAATGATCGGGGAGGCGTTGAGCACCCAACCTTCACTCACGGTTTACTTCCTCTATTATCTCAGCAACGTCATACTGAAATGCGGAGACCTCAAACCGGCCCAATGCCGAGATAAATTGGCTGCGAGATAGTCCAGAAATCTCGGCAGCCCGGCCTTGGGAAACCAGCCCTATCTCGTACCATTTAACGGCGGCAGCTAAACGCAGCTCTTCAGCGAAACTGTCGGGGTCTTTTCGCACCGACGAAAACACGTCTTCCGGCAGTTCAAAGGAAACCGTTACCATGGAATTTTCTCCTGATTGATCAATCTCAAAAGCCAGTTTCTGAATAGTACGACGGCAGAGTACAAAGTTAAAAGGCATTTTTCGCTCGACAATAGTTTAGATAGACGGCCCAAAGCCGAACAGTGCAAGTACAGACTGCACACCCGCACAATGATCTTGGCGTGGTACGACTTGCTCAGGTGCCTTGCGAGCCTTTGATCTGTACTTTCTATAACCCTTCATCCAAGTACAGTTATTACTCTAGTTATATTCGCTAACTTAGTACCCGTAATAGCTAAGCTTCACATTGATCTCTGCGATGAAAGGCGATGTTAAAGAGTCTTAACATATTGAAATATAATAACAAATAGATAATTTTGATTCAGTGTAAGCGTTCATACAAAATAATCTTGAATTAAAATAAAAATAACTTAAACTTAAGATAAGCCGCCACAAAAATCTACTAGTTCCTGCCGAGAGGAGGCCCTATATGTCCTTGCGCGATGAGATAACCCACTTACGCGAGTCGATTCTACAGCGTGTGGAACGCGCTGCTCGAACCGGCTCAGCCCGCGATGTCGTCGACAGTTCGAAGCTACTGGAGGCAACCGAAGAACTGCTGGGGAGCTATAACTCGGTCGAGAGCCGCTTACAAGAGATTAAATCCAAGGTGAACGGCACTCAGGCTATTGAGACAATACCCGAAATACCCCCTAGCCCCACTAGGCTGGGTGCCAAGGCAAAGGGCAAGCAGCGGCGACAGGCATTTCTCGCGGATGCCGAGTCTCGTGGCATTGCGATGACCCAGCTAAAGGGGGTTTGCTATCGCTCCTCCAAGCACTGCCGTCGTGTCGGCATCGCTTCGGCAAGCGAGAATGACAAATATCCCAACAGGTGGCTCCTGGGCTTGCCTTCAGATAGCTATGATGGCTTTGTTCTCCTGTGCGAGGATCGGACGGGGCAAGTCCACCGATTCATCGCGGGCATAGACTTCTCACGGGCGGTCTTGCCAAAGCTCAGCAGGGACAACACTGGCCAGATCAAGTTCCATGTCACATGCGCTGGTGGATGCTTTTACCTTCATGTACCAAGCAGCGAGCGCCAGTCCCTAAACGCTTTGCTGGAGAGGTTCGGAGACCTGTGATCAAAGCTACTGCCCTTGTGTTGCAAGAATAATGACCATCCCAGATAGGCCCCGTAGCAACAAGCAGTGCTACCGCTTAACACTGGCGGGAAGCGAATACCTGAAACGAACCGAAGAGGCACCTAAAGGGAAGTCGAGACCTCCCGCCGGCCGCTATCTTGGCAGCCGTGCAACGGACAAATGGATTTTTCAGGCGTCCTCTGATACCCAAAAGAGTATTGGAGAAACACAATGAATACAGAGCACGGAGTGCTTATGCCACGCTAATGGAGGTCACCATGTTAAGCAACAGATGGCGGATTGCTTCCATCCTGCTTCTTGCGATCACTTTGAGTGCATGCGCTCACATGTACACCGGTGAGCGCATGAAGCGCGTCCACGAAGGCATGTCGAAAGACCAAGTGCTCGAGATCCTTGGAAATCCAGATGGGTTTCGCCGTAGCGGAGACTACGAAGCCCTCCGTTACACGAATCGTTTAATCAGTGGCTGGTCCTGGGACCGAGCGGATTACAACATCATTCTCCACAATGGCCGAGTAGTTGAATACGGACCTGGTGGGGTCAGGCAACAGGATCCGAACACCAGCATATTGATCCTCGTGCCAGTTAGATAGGTCGATACGATGAATGTTACCACGAGCGGCTTCAGCCCGACCTGAGCAAAAAGCAGTCAAGGCAAATCCGTGGCCAAGATCAAAGTCAATAAGCCTGAAGCAGCGAGGCGACAAATCGACGCTGCAATTCGGATGCTCTTCAGCGGTGAAGACCCGGTGGCAGTTCATACGCTCGCGATGGCTAGCTTTCGAGTCCTTAGAGATCTTGCTAAGCACACCGAAAGTCCTACGGAAAGCCTCATTGATTCCATAATCAGGCCAGAAAAGAAGACCAAGCTATGGAAGCATATAAACAGCCTCTCCAATTTCCTCAAGCACGCCGACAACGATCCTTACGAAATTCACGACCCTGTTGGGGAAGAAATCAACGATGTGGTGTTGTTATTAGCCTGTCAGTACTATCAGGATCTTGGCTATCAACACACCCATGAGATGTCGACACTGATCACTTGGTGTATGGTGCTCTATCCAGAGTTTCTGTTGCCGGATACGAATCCCCAATTACGCGAAATGGTGGAGGCCCTTGATGCCGATCGGAACCTTCCGAGAAAAGAAAAGCTTGCGAGGGGATTACAGCTATTATGCTCGGCACGTCGTATGTAGGTCGGCCCCAACGCCTCAGCAATCGTCCTCCTGCGAATTACGCATGCTGGCTGTAGTCAAGCTCTACGAACTGGGCTAGCGATCGTCTGGACGAGCGACTAAACTCGCGGGCATGGCTCGCATGGAATTTCTACTAACACTCGAACGCTGTAAGGAGATGTATTATGGGTTACCTCGCCGCAAAAGACCTCAAAAAGACTAGAAAACTCTGGGAAAAACTCGCCAGCGAGCGAGAATTGGTCATCACTAGGGACGGCAAGCCCTCGGCCTTGATGATCAGCGTCTCTCCAGAGACCGTAGAAGAGTCGTTGCGCGAGATTCGTCGGGCACTCTTTTTGGCTGCCGTAAGCCGGGTGCGGAAGCGGGCCGAGACGGAGGGGATGCCCGACGATGGGGCGATTACAGCAGAGATTGACCAGAGCAGGAAAGAACAGGGACTTCGTCGCGTCTGCTGGCACCGCAGGAGCGAGCCCAAGGCCTAGCCGTATTCTCTCATCGAGCAGACTTGAGCTTGTCTGCTTGGGCGGGTATAATATCCAATGTGCAAAGAGAAGATGAAAGGGAAACCATCAGAATCTCGATTTGCCCTGTGTATTGAGAACAGCGAGTGCGAAGATTTGGAGAAGCGGAAAATCTACCAGATTCTGCCTGACGTAGACGCGGCCCAAGAGGGGTATTTGAGAGTCGTAGACGAATCAAGGCAAGATTACTTATATCCCGCAGCTTATTTCATCCTCGTCGAACTGCCTCGCAAAGCCCAAGAAGCACTGGTGGCGACAACCTGAGTCTAAGAAGAAAAATGAGTGAGGTCCAATATGGAAATCTCTTTAGATCTGCCTGACACGGCTGCGCTTGTTGATCTTGACCAAGCATATCTCAAGGAAGCATTGGTGGTAACACTCTACCATGTGGGAAAACTCTCCGAGAAAGAAGCATGTCTCACGCTCGGGATTTCTCGCCGTGCGTTCGAGGAACTGCTACCACAGTTCGGGTTTTCCATTCTGGCGGATACGCCGGAGACTATTGATGTAGAAGAGGTGGCGAGCGTACTTGAGCACCAGGAGGGGCTGTAGGATGTCCATGCCCGCACTCGACGGCATCCGCGTCCTCGACTTTACCCAAGTGATTTTCGGCCCAGCCGCCACCCAAGTTTTGGCCGACCACGGTGCCGAAGTCATCAAGATAGAGCGTCCCGGTGGCGACTTAGCCCGCGCCTTCGGGCCGTGGATAAAGGAGCAAAGCCTGCCTTTTGCCAGCTTCAACCGCTCCAAGAAAAGCCTAATCGTCGATCTCAAGAAGTCCGCTGGGCGTCAGATCGTCCATCGCCTGCTAGAAACCACGGACGTGCTGATACACAACTTTCGCTCCGGCTCCGTCATGGCCAAGCTAGGGCTGGATTACGCGGTGTTGCGGGAGCCATACCCAAGGCTCATCTACGCCGTTGGCTCGGGCTATGGCTCGCAAGGCCCGTACAGCGAGCGCAACAAGGGCGGCCACGAATCCATGGCCCAAGCACTGAGCGGCGTGGCGGAGCGCTTCGTCGGCCCCCACGGCACGCCCCAGCGCCTGCCCTATACGGTCGCCGACTTCAACGGCGGCATGTTGCTGGCGCAGGGCATTCTCCTCGCGCTGTTGGCCCGCGAGCGCACCGGCACCGGGCAATACGTGGAAACCTCGCTCCTCGACGGCATGATGAGTATGCAGGCTTGGGCGACGACCAAAGTCCTCAACTTGGGCGACGATGGGGAAGACGATGGCTCGGGAGGCGCGACGCATCCGCGCGGCAATCCGCTCGACGGAGCCGTGTTCAAGACGGCCGATGGCTTCTTGATGGTCACCGCGCTTTTCCGTCCCTTTGACCAACTATTGCGCGATTTGCAGGAGGCCTTGGGCATCGGAGGGCTCGTAGGGGACCCGCGCTTTGCCACGCTCGCCACGGCCGTAGATAACCGCGAAGCCCTGCGGGAGCGGCTCGCGCCGATTTTTGCAGAAAAGACGAACGCCGAGTGGATTCCGCTGCTGGAGGCCAAGGACATCCTCGTCGCACCAGTGCGGTCAACAGCCGAGGCCCTAGCAGACCCGCAGCTTGAGGTCAACAAGATGCTCGTCGAAGTCCAACATCCGCAGGTGGGTGCTATGCGCCACGTCGGCACGCCCCTGCGGCTAGCGGGGACGCCAGCCCCAGCCCCGACACCCGCCCCCCTAGCTGGGGAACACACCGAGGCTGTGCTGCGCGAGGCTGGGTACGCGGACGACGAGATCGCCGCGTTGCGTGCACAAGACGTCATTCTCTGATTGCACAGGAGACCCCATGCCTGACATCGTGCGCTATGGAGTATTGAGTACCGCCCAGATTGCCCTCAACCGCCACCTGCCGGCGGCGCAGGCCATAGGCAACGCCGAGATCGCGGCCATATCGAGCAGAGACCAAGCCAAAGCCGAAGCAAGCGCGGCTCAATACGGCATTGCCAAGGCGTATGGCTCGTACCAAGCCGTGCTAGACGATCCCGAAATTGATGCGATCATCAACCCCTTGCCCAACAGTATGCACTGCGAGTGGACGGTTAAGGCGGCGCAGGCGGGCAAGCACATCCTCTGTGAAAAGCCGCTCGCCGTAACTGTGGCGCAAGCGCGGCAGATGATCGACGCAGCCCAAGCCAACGGGGTGCTCTTAGTCGAGGCTTTCACCCACCGCCTCAACCCACAATTGCAGTGTGCGCGCCGGCTGGTGCAGCAAGGAGAGATCGGCGAGGTGAAACTAGCGCGGGCCGAGTTGACCTTTGGCATCCGCAATTGGGCCACCGATGTCCGGGCGCAAAAAAAATTGGGCGGCGGTGCGCTCTTGGACGCCGGGTGCTACTGCGTCAGCGCCGTGCGCTTTGTGCTCAATGCCGAGCCGGTGGCCGCGCAGGCTTTTCAGCACCTGCACAACGGCGTGGATGCAACCTTGGCCGGGCTGTTGCGCTTTCCCGGCGACCACATCGCCTATATCGCGGCTGGCATGGAGGAGCCGTTTCGCTGCGTGTTGGAGGTCGTCGGCAGTCACGGCGCGATCCGCGTGCCCAACATGTTCGACGAACAGGCCGCGGTCCACATCGCCATCGGCAACGACGAGCGCGTGGAGACCTTCTCCGGGCCGGATCGCTTTCAGGTGCAGCTAGCGCGCTTCTCTAACTGCATTCTCCAAGGCAAAGCTCCCGAATTTCTCCCCACAGACGGCCTCAAGAACGTGGCCGCGCTTCAGGCATTAAAACAGGCCGCCGAATCGGGGAGCCTAGTCGAAGTGCCGTCTTGAGCAATATCCCACTATGAGTTCATCCGCTGCGAAAGCCAAGCTCGCCCTTAACAGCCCCGAACAGTTTCAGAATAGGCCACTACCCAAGTAGGCAAACTTCAACGACGAGAAAGCACTGCTATGGAAAAATTCGCCCCTTTGAACATGTCCCCAGAAGAGCTAATCGAGTACACTCCCGAGTGGGAGGGCGAGCGCTTTGCCGACGGCCGCCCCAAGGCACCCGACGACATCCTCGAGCGCATGCGCAACGTCAGCATTACTCAAGCCTGGGGCGTCATACGCGGCCCCGGCTACAATTGGCAGTACGAAGACGGCTGGATTTGCACGCACCCCGGCCAAGTGCTGGTGGGCCGCGCTCTGACGGCTATGTACATGCCGCGGCGACCCGTCATGCGTCAGGTCATGGAAGAAAAAGGGGAGCGGGCCGGCTGCATCGGCGACCAAATCTCGTGGCCCATTGATATGCTAGTGCCCGGAGACGTGTACGTGGCCGACGTATTCGGCAAAATTGACCAAGGCGCTGTCATTGGCGACAACCTCGCCACCGCTATCTACGCCAATTCGGGCAACGGAGTGGTCCACGACGCATCCGTCCGCGACATCGACGGCATCCAAGAGTTGCCTAACTTCACCAGCTTCGTGCGCGGCTTTCACCCTACTTTTGCCTCGCCCACCATTATGCTGACTGGCGTCAACTGCCCGGTGCGCATCGGCGGTGCCACAGTCATGCCCGGCGACGTAGTCCTCGGCCGCGACGATGGCGTCGTCTTCATACCGCCTCACCTAGCCGAACAGGTGGTCAAAACCTCCGAGTTGATCTCGCTCCGCGACCGCTTTGGCAAACAGCGCCTAGCCGAGGGCAAATACACGCCCGGCCAGATCGATACCCGCTGGTCCGATCCCATTGAGGAGGACTTCTCGCGCTGGTTGGAGAGCCATATCGACGAGCTGCCCGTGCCGCGCGCCGCCATCCAAGAGCTGCTCAAGGAGCGGACTTGGTAAGCTCGGGCGGCGGCTGGCCGACGACTGATTCACCCGCCTTGAGAAAAGGCTCGGCATTCCCCCAGAGTTTGCTGCCGTCGGCCGAGGTCAGCGGCTCGCAGGAGTACTGGGCCAAGTACACGCGGCGCATCTGGTCGGTGGTGTTGGTGCCGCTGGAGTGGAAGTTGTAGCTGGTAAAGACGGCGATGCTGCCGGCCGGGGCGACGACCGAGACGCCGGGATCGCTGCCGAAATAGCCGATCAAATCGTTGCTTTCCTCCTCGCGGACGTGCTTGACCCACGTGCGAATGCCCGAGCGCGAAAAAGGCAGCAAGTGGACGGTGCCATTGGCTTCGGACATGTCGTCGAGGGCGCACCAACAGGTTAGATACGGCTTGTGATCCGGGTAGCCGACGTAGCCCGAGTCTTGGTGCCAGGAGAACTTCATGCCGGCCTCGGCACCTTTGACCACGTATTGCTCCCAGAACAAGTAGGAGTCGTCGCCTAGGGTGGCTTGGCAGATGTCGGCCATTAGGGGGCTGAAGAGGAACTCGCGCAGGCGCGGCTGCTCGCGGAAGCAATTGGAGACAAAGTAGCGGCTGTTGCGGTGATTGAGGCCCAAGGTATCCGTGCCCTCGGCATCCATCCGAGCGTTGGCTTTGTCGATGAAGGCTTGGCACTCGCCGCGCAGGAGATCGAGGTGATGGGCGGGGATGGCGTTTTCGAGGATGAAATAGCCTTCTTCTTTAAATTGCTGCTTTTGGGCGTCGGTGATCTGATACATGAATCGCTCCGTCGATTGCAATTTAATGTAAATTGAGGCGATATACTGAGCAGAACCCACGATACGCGCAAGCCTTGCACGCGTACGAAAGAATTATAGAACTTGAACGATCCGAGAGGCAGATTGTCTCGTTTCTACTATTCTGCGTCCATCTGCGTCCATCTGCGGATTGATGTAAGAACGCTGGTGCATCTAAAATGGAAACCCCGGCAATTCTCCAAGCGCTGGAACTGACCTCTTGGTGGGAGGTGCCGGCGGTCGTCTTGGCCATTCTCTACTTGGTCTTGGCGGCGCGGGAAAACATCTGGTGTTGGGGCGCGGCTTTTGTCAGTACCGCGATTTACATCTATGTCTTCTTCGACGTCAATCTGTTTCTAGAGTCGGCCCTACAAATTTACTACTTGGGCATGGCGGTCTATGGCTGGTACCAATGGCGGCAGCCCACCCATCAATCCGCAACGCTGCCTATTTCTACGTGGTCACTCAAAAAACACGTTGTGGTCATTGCTGCGACGGGAGCCGTTGTGGTAACGTCCGGGTATCTTTTGAGCAAAAATACATCGGCAGCATTGCCTTATGTCGATGCCTTCACCACTTGGTATGCGGTGGTGACGACCTATATGGTGACGAGGAAAATCTTGGAGAATTGGGGGTACTGGTTTGTCATCGACAGCGTTTCGGTTTACCTCTACTACAGTCGAGGACTTTACCTAACCGCTTTGTTGTTTATCGCGTATCTGGTTATCATCGTCTTTGGCTATCTGAAATGGAAAAAGGAGTACGACCAAGCAAATGTCCAAACTAGCCCGTGAAGAAGAATTGAGTATATAGCAATGCGGAATGATTTGAACAATTCGAGCAGAGGATCGTCTTGTACATCCTATTCTGCGTCTATCTGCGTCCATCTGCGGATCACCTGAAATGAAGCGAGCAGAGACACGCGGCCCTGTGGCCATCCAAGGGCACGCCGGGTCGTTCAGCGAGGCGGCGGCGCGGGCCTACTTTTCCAACGATACACAATTGGCACCACAGCCCAATTTCAAGGCGCTTTTCGCCTCGGTGGAAGACGAGTCTTGTGCTTGCGGAGTCGTGCCCATCGAAAACTCGCTGATGGGCAGCATTCACGAGAACTACGACCTGCTGCTGCAAAGCGACGTCCACATCGTCGGCGAAATCAAGCTGCGCATCGTCCACAACCTCATCGTCAACCGAGGCGTGCAGCTAGCAGACATCCGCTACATTGCGTCGCAGCCGCCCGCCTTGGCCCAGTGTACCCGCTTCATCCACTCGTTGGCCGACGCTCAGGCCATAGCGGCGGATGATACGGCTGGAGCGGTCAAAGAGTTGGCCGCTAGCGGCGCACGCGACCGAGGGGCCATCGCCGGAGCGCAAGCAGCCGCCGTGTACGGAATGGAGATCCTCGTCCCCGGCATTGAGGACGCCGCGCACAATTTTACCCGCTTCTTGGTGGTGAGTCGCCGAGCCGAGCCCGCGCCAGCCGAGCCAGCCAAGACCACGCTCGTCTTTGCGCTAAAGCACGTGCCCGGCGCACTGTGCCAGAGCCTCGCGGCCTTTGCCGAGCGCGGCATCAACCTGCTCAAAATCGAGTCGCGGCCCATGCCCGAGCGGCCTTGGGAATACGTATTCTATCTCGATTTGGAAGGCCACTTGGGGCTAGCGGCTTGCGCCCAAGCCGTGGAACACCTGCGGGAAACCACCGAATTCGTCCGCATCTTGGGCTCGTACCAGCAGGGCGATACGATCGAGGACCTATAGAATGTGCGTGGCGGCCCCCAGACGGAGTTTCGGCGGCGTTGCGCACGGCACGGTCAGCGGTCGCCTTCGGCCGCTTTGACGCGACCCCAAGAAGTGGGGCGGATAACGGTCGGGGCATCATCGGATGCACGCCCATAAAAACCCGACCCGATGATGAAGTGGTATAGGATTACGCCTCCGCCTGTATCGAGTTCACTTGTGAACTCGCGGGCATATCCCACCTTGGGGATGTCGGCGCTGTCGGTGTCGTCCGTGGGATCGTCGAAGTAATATTCCACGAAGCCGCCTTCCGGGCTACTTTTCGCCGCTTCGATGACCTGCGTCAAAACGAACTCTCCAGTAACGACGTCTTTGACAGTCGGTATCAGAGGTCGTAGCTCGAATCGGTCCGGAAACGCGCCATGAAACAAAATTATGTTGCTGGTAAGATCCAGGACATAGATATACACGGAACCGTGTCTCCAAGGTCCATTCGGATCCCGCGCAGCGATTCTGAGTTTCGAGAAAGCGGACAGATCGCCGCCTTTTAGGCCTTCGATCGTGAACTCCTGCGCTTGTATGACGAAGGCCTTCAGGGATTCTCGATCTACCACATCCCTGGCAGTAATGGTCGGGTTGCCGTAATCAATGGCTTCTTCAACCACATGAGTTTCATTGAGATCGAATCCGCCGAGCAGTATGAACGGGACCCCGAAATTACTCGAGAGATATGCGGTGGCATAGCCGGAGGCACCTGGTATTCCTGGACTTATATCCGGAATAGGGGCGGTCGCATCGAATGCGGCATCCGGTTCTTGCAACAATGTGTTAAAGAGGGTGGCGGTAGCCTGAGCGGCGGTAGCAGGATCGGGAGAAGCCAGGTCGGCCAGAACGTTTAAGGGTACTCCCAACGCAGCAAGGATCGACCCATAAATCACGGGGTTGAGTAGCCGGCCCGACAATGCCATATCTGCTGTGTGAATGAATATCCTGCCGTCAATCAGCAGTTGCACGAAGTAGGTGGAACCGGAACGCCAATGGCCCCCCTCTTGTCTGATGAGGCATCCAAAGTAAAGTGCTTCTTCTGGAGTCGGAGATCCCTGCTTGAATTGATCTGCCGCGGTCAGCACGAAGTCTTTCAGGGTAGCACTGCCGGCTTCCACCTGTTGCGCCGTCACACTCGGGGCCGCTGGAGGCGTCGTGCCGGGAAGGAGTATGCAATCTGCCAGGGCGGGAGGTGTATTGGAAAAGACGCTAGCCAGCACGAGCAGGCCGACAACAGGAATCATTGATGTTGGGGTGGGTAATGTTCTGGTTTTCATAATGGATTTTTCTCCTCGGAAAGGTAAGCTCAATAGAGCTTCTTGTATCAACGATAACCCGACGGGGCAGGTGCTTGCTTGGGAGCACAGGGTTGCAAAGGTAATACGGTTGTTTCCTCCGTCAATTACGAAATGTCGAGTAAGCCTGCTCAACTGCCCGCAGCGCGGGTGCGAACTTGGTCGAGGCCGACGGCCAACAGGAGCACTGCGCCGCGCGTTACATCCTGCCAGAAGCTAGACACATCCATCAGCGTCAGCCCGTTGTTGAGGGTGCCGAGGAGCAAGACCGCCAACAAGGTGCCCCACACCGTGCCGCGCCCCCCAAAGAGACTAGTACCGCCCAAGATCACCGCGGCGATCACCGTCAACAAATGCTGTCCCGCTGCGTCGGGTGCCGCCGCGTAGAGCATGGCCGCGAGGATGAGGCCGCTGACCGCGCCGCTGAGGCCGGAGAGGACATAGAGAATCATCAGGGTGCGGGCGACCGGGACGCCGACCAGCCGACTAGCTTCGGCGTTGCTGCCAGCGGCATAGACGAAGCGGCCAAAGCGAGTCCGTGCGAGCACCCAGCCGAGCGCAATATAAACCAATAGCATCAGCACCAGCGGCACCGGCAACCGCAAAAGCTGACCGCTGCCGATCCAGTTAAAACCGGGTTCCATCAGTGGCTTAGTCAGCCCGCCGGTCAGGACTAGAGCCAACCCGCCAATAACGCTCATCGTCCCCAGAGTGGCGATCAGCGAGTTGAGCCCGAGGCGCACGACTAACAGGCCGTTGAGCAGCCCGATACCCCCGCCCAGCGCCAGTGCGATGAGACAGGCGGCGACAATGCCGACGCCCGAGGCGTGGAGCAGTGCGACGACGACCCCGGCCAGCCCGGCGACCGCGGCCACCGACAGATCGAGGCCCCCGGCGATGATCAGCGGCGTTTGCAACGCGCACATCAAGCCGATAAAGGCCATATTGGCCCCAATGCTCACCATATTGTCGAAGGACAAAAACCAAGGCGAGAGTACGCTGAAGAGCACGGCGACCAAGAGGTAGAACATCAATAACAAGGCGACGCCCGCTCCGGGGCGATTCAATAAGGTGGCAATGCTCATGGATGGTCTTTCGCAGTCGGAGTATGGAGCAAGTCGGCCGGGTCTGCACCGCCAGCAAAGCGGCTGGACACCCGACCGCGATCCAGCACAATGGAGCGATCGCAGACGCCAGCGACTTCTTCGGCGTCGGAGGAAATCAAGAGTACGGCTAGGCCCTGTTGGGTCCACTGCCGCAGCGCCAAGTAGAGCTCGTGACGAGCGCCCACATCCACGCCTCGGGTCGGTTCTTCGAGGATGAGCACCTTGAGGCCCTCGACCAGCCAGCGGGCCAAGCAGGCCTTTTGCTGATTGCCGCCCGAGAGCAAGCGCAGCGGTTGATCGAGATGAGCGGCGCGAATCCCTAGGCGATCGATCCAGCTTTGCGCGTGGCTTACTTCGCGGGGCTTGGCCACGGAGAACAAGCGCACGAAGCGGTCGATAAAGGGCAAGGTGATATTGGCACGGACGCCGAGGTCGGGGACAATGCCCTCGCGCTGGCGTTCGGCAGCCACGAAACCGATGCCCGCGTCGCGGCCTTGGCGCGGGTCCGTGGGGACATAGGGCGCACCCTCGAGCGCAATGCGTGCGCCGGGCAGCGGCCCCAGTGCGCCGTAGATGGCCCGGCCAAGTTGGTCAATCCCCGAGCCGAGCAGGCCGAAGACGCCGAGAATTTCGCCTCGGTGGAGCGCAAAGGACACGCCGTCGAGCGCACCGGGCGGCCCGACTGAGCTTGTCGAAGTCAGACTCAGATTTTCGACCTCCAGCGCAACCTCGCCGATGCTTGCGCCCCGCGGTGGGTAAAGATCATCAACAGTAGTGCCGAGCATGGCATCGAGAACCTCGCGCCGCGAAGCCGTGGCGGTGGCGAAGTCGCCGGCGTTTAGCCCGTCGCGGAGCACGGTGATGCGGTCGGCGATCTCGAAGACCTCGTCGAGGTAGTGAGAGATGTAGATGATGCCGATCTGCTGGGCCTTGAGCCGCTCGACGACGGCAAAGAGCGCTTGGACCTCGCGGTCGGCGAGGGAAGCGGTTGGCTCGTCCATGACGATGACCCGCGCTTGGCCAGCTAGGGCGCGGGCGATCTCGACTAGGCGCTTGTGCGGCGCGGAGAGTTGGTGTACCGGCGCATCGGGATCGAGATCGCAGCCGAGCCGGTCGAGCAGTGCCCGTGCTTTTGCGCGCAGTTCTGGTCGATCTACCTGCTTGCCAAGCCACGAGCGTTTGAGCGGCAGGTCGGCAATGAGGATGTTTTCGGCGACCGTGAGGTCGGGCAAGACCGACACTTCCTGCGGCAAAAAGCGGACGCCGTGGGCGATGGCCTCTTCGGGCCGGTCGTAGCGCACCGCTTGGTCGTCGAGGCGGACGGTGCCAGCGTCGCGACTGTACACACCGCAGAGGATTTTCACTAAAGTGGATTTACCCGCCCCGTTGGCGCCCAGCAGCGCTAAGACCTCCCCGGCGTCTAAGCGGAGATCGACCTCGCGCAATACTTGGGCGCTGCCAAAGGATTTGCAGATGCCCGCCATCTGCAACAAAGGTGCAGTATGGCCCATGCTAGTGATCGGGGATCAACTGCTCGTAACCGGCGAGTTCGGGCTTGTCCCTCAGAGTCGCCAAGTGTTCGACAAAGGCTTCCTGTGGGAAGACGTAGTCGAAGCTTGGCTCACCTTGGCATTCGTATTCGGGGTAGAATTGACAGATGTTGGCCGGGCTGATCATCACGTGGTTGACGGTGACGGCCGGCGGCACGTCGTGGCCGGCTAAGCGCATCAGGCTCAGCGGAATGAGATAGTTGCCGTAGCGCTCGGGAAAATAGGCGACTGAGGCGATGAAGTTCTCCTCGGCGACCATTGTCTCCAACTCGTCGGCCCCCTTGCCGACGACTAGCGCGTCTGCGCCGCGCCCCTGCTGCTGCACGGCGCGCAACATGCCGGAGACCGATTGGTCGTTGATCGCGGTGATCAGGATCGGCGCACCTTGGGGGATGCGGCCGAGCGCGTTGCTCATTTGTTGGAAGGAATACTGCAGCGTGTTCTTAGTGTCGATGCGGATGATGCGCTCGGGCGGGAAGCCGGACAGCGAGGCGAGGAAACCGGCAATTTGGCCCTCCGTGCGCATGGCCGGGATCGCGCCCGACTGCGGCAGTTCGCCGACGACGAAATACCCCTCAGCAAGTGCCCGGTCGCCAAAGCGCACTTTGGCCGCCTGCGCCAGATAGGAGCCGCCCATAAAGCCCGAGCGGGGGTTGTTGGCACCGAAGTAGGCGGCACCCGGCATGGGAATGTCGATGGCGACCACGCCGATCTGCTTGCGGTTGAAGTGCTGCATGATCGCCGGGCCAAAGTTGACGTCGGTTTGGAACTCGATGCAGAAGTCAACTTGACGCCGGGCAAAGCTCTCGGCGTTGGCCAAAGCGGTCGGTCCGTCGAGCCGGTTGTCGGCGATCAGCAGTTCAATGCCAGCGGCTTCGGCGTTGCGCTCAATGCTCTGTTCGACCTTGATGCCAAAGCTGATATCGCGCTGCAGGTTGGCAAAGCCAAAGACTAGGGTTTCGCCGTTTTTAGGGGGCGCGTGTTGCGCTGCTTCGGCGGCCATTGCTTGTAGAGTTGCCGGCGGGAGCATCAGGCCGTCGTAAGTCGCCGGGTCGAAGCCGTGGAAACCTTCGCTCGATGCTGAGACTGGGACGAGGAACAGACAGGCGGCGAGAATGAGTCGAATCGAAATCATGGATGGATGCGCTTTCGTTTGGAAATGGGCTGAGAATATACGGAGCGGCTAGCGGGTGGCTCAAGGCGTGGAGCGGCAGCGATTACTTTTCAGGAGCGATGCGGTTGGCTACTATTGAGCACAAAGTACTTAAGTACACGACAGTAGAAGTGGTATGGGATGCTTCGCTTGCGCTCAGCATGACACTTAAGCATAGCACCAGCACTTGTCATGCTGAGCGGAGCGAAGCGGAGTCGAAGCATCTGATACCTCGATGCCTATGAGTAATGTCCACTGGAGTACTGTCGTGTATTAAGCGATAATGCTAATAGGAGAAAATCATGCTGACCAAAGAAGGATGCCGCTCGCGGCAACAGCGCCTGTGTGCGCGGCTGGCCGAGCTCGACATCGACGCGGCCGTGATCAATCACCCGAAGGAAATCTACTATTTCACCGGGATCATCATCCCCGAGGAATTCCCCGGCCCGCCAGCGATCTTTTGGCTGGGGGCCGATGGGCGATCCTTGCTAATCGCGCATACAGACGAAGGTGAGCCGTGCGCCGACGAGTGTTTCACCTTTTCCCTCAGCGTCGGCGGCACAGTAACGCCCGATTTGCGCGAGGTGATAGGCGGGCTAATCGTCGATACACTGCGCGCCAAAAAGCCAGCGGCTGGCCGCTTGGGCTGGCAGAGCGAGTTTTTGCCACGTCGCTTGGGACAGGCGGTCGAAGAAGGGCTAGGCAAAACGCCCGCATGGTTCGCAATCGATGACCTGCTCGCCGACATGCAGGAGGTCAAGGACCCCGACGAAATCGAGCTGTTGCGCAAGGTAGTACAGGTCGATCTAGCAGCGTACGCCGCGGCGGAAGCGGCGATGGCTCCGGGCGTCAACGAACTGGAGGTGCTAGCGGCAGCGCAGCGAGCAGCGCATCTTGCGGCCGGTGAGAAGGTTTTTCACGACGGTGACTACCAGTGCGGCGAGCTGGGCGGGTTTGCACGCAATCGCCCGATTGAGGCTGGGGAAATCTATGTCATTGACGCTTGGTCGGTGTACCGCGGCTACTGGGCCGACTTGTGCCGCAGTTTTGCGGTGGGCGAACCGACCGAGGTGCAGCATTCCGTCTTCGAGCACGTCAAGGGCTTTCACGACCGCGTCGGCGAGTATTTGCGGCCGGGCAAGGACGGCAGCGAATGCGCAGTGGCCATGGACGCCTATATCCGCGAACATCCCAAGCTGGCCGATGTCGGCTTGATCCACCACGCCGGGCACAACATCGGCCTGCGGGCGCACGAGATGCCCGATCTCAACAAGGAGCGCGGCGGCACCTTGCGCGTGGGCAATGTGGTCTCGGTCGAGCCGGGGGCCTATATCCCCGAGGCGCGGGCCGGGGTGCGGCTGGAAAACATGTACCTGATTACTGAGGACGGCTTGGAGAATTTGTCGCCGTATCCAATGGAATTGGGGGCGCACTGTTGAGCGAGGTGCTCGAATTTGCCGAAGATCTTGCCCGGCGCACCGGAGTGCTGATTGCGGAAGCGCGGGCGGACCGGGCGCTGGATCTGAGCTACAAGGAAGGGATTGAGCTGCTAACGTCGGCCGATCTACAGGCCGACCAGCTCATCCGCGGCGAGATCGAAAAGACCTTCCCCGACCACTACATCCTCTCCGAAGAGTCCTCGCCCCACCTTACAGACTCGGCGCAACTGCGCGGCCCCTTGTGGGTCATCGACCCGATTGACGGCACCGTCAACTACGCCTATAACCAGCAGCAAGTAGGAGTGTCCATTGCCTTTGCCGCAGGCGGCCAAGTGCAGGTCGGCGTGGTGCACTGCCCGTTTGTAGAAGAGACCTTTACCGCCCGGCGCGGTGCGGGTGCTTGGCTCAATGGCCACGCCATCCGAACCAGCGAGTGCAGCGAGCTATCCCGCGCCCTGATTGGCACGGGCTTCCCCTACGCCGCCGAGGGCAGAGTGGCGCTAGTGGATCGCTTGCGCCGCGTCCTCGGACACTGTCGCGACATCCGCCGCGTCGGCTCGGCCGCCATTGATCTTTGCTGGGTGGCGATGGGTCGGCTCGACGGCTTTTACGAGGCGCTCAAGCCCTGGGACTTGGCGGCCGCGGCGCTGATTGCGAGGGAAGCGGGCGCTCGCGTCGGACATTTGCAGCCCGTGGAGGGCGAGCTACCGGAAGAATTGGACGGCCGCGACTTGGTCGCCGCCGCACCGGGAATTTACGAACAATTGGTCGCGCTGTTGCGCTGAGAATCCGTCTGAAAATTCCGGGAGTACTCCAAGCCATGTCCTCCCGCATCTGCGTTCATCTGCGGATACTTTTCCCCTTGCGATAGCCGCCAAGGATTGTCAGACCGCTTCTAAACAACGAGGAGACACCATGAAAATCAGCGACATCAAAGCCTATCCAACTTGGGTCGGCCACCGGAACCAACTCATCGTCAAGGTCGAGACCGACGAAGGCATCCACGGCTGGGGCGAGTCCGGGCTATCGGGGCGCGAACTAGCCGTAGTGGGCGCAGTGCGGCACTACCGGGAGTTTTTGCTCGGTCGCGATCCGCGCGAAATCGGGCGGCTCTGGCAGGAGATGTACCGCGGCCAATACTTTGAAGGCGGGCGGGTGTTGACCGCGGCGATTTCGGCCATCGACATCGCCTTGCACGACGTGGTGGGCAAGGCCCTCGGCGTGCCGGTCTATCAGCTTTTGGGCGGCAAGCAGCGCGAGTGGGTGCCCTGCTTTGCGACGACTGGGGCACCGGACCTAGAGACCTTGGTCAAAAACTGCAAATTGCTATTGGACAAGGGATGGGACGTGATTCGCACGGGAATGGCCCAGCGCAAACAGTACGACGACGAGCTGCTGTTCGAGCCGCGCGAGTCCATCGGCATCACCGCGGCTTGGCTGACGGAGGTGCGCCGCGAAATTGGTCCCGACCCGATCTTGGGCATTGACTATCACCATCGGCTGACGGTCGCCGAGAGCGCGTCGTTCTGCCAGAAGATGCCGCCGGGGACGCTCGACTTTCTCGAAGAACCCATCCGCGACGAGTGCCCCGAAGCCTACGAATCGCTCCGCACTATGACCGACGTGCCCTTTGCCATCGGTGAGGAATTTGCCAGCAAGTGGCAGTTTTTGCCCTACCTCGAACGAGGCATCACGCAGTTTGCGCGGATCGACGTGTGCAATGTCGGCGGGCTGACCGAGTCGATGAAGGTGGCGAGCTTAGCCGAATCCCACTACATCGACCTGATGCCCCACAACCCGCTGGGGCCGATCTGCACTGCTGCGACCGTGCATCTGGCGGCGGCAGTGCCCAACTTCGCGTGGCTCGAACACCGCGTGACGCCGACAGAAGCGGGCAAGTTCATGGACGAAGATTTGTTTCCAGAGCAGTGCGAATTGGTGGGGTCGATGTTAAAGGTGCCCGAGGGGCCGGGATTGGGCGTGGAGTTCAACGAAGAGCTGGCCAAGGAGCAGGAATTCAAGTTTTGGGAAGCGCCGCATTTGCGGCGGCGGGATGGGTCGCATACGAACTGGTAGTGGCTATTTTGAACTTTCCTCCAAATTAGTCGAACTTTTTTGGAGTTTGCTCCAAAATGGTCAACTTGTCAACCGCGAAACATTGACCATCATGCTCCAATGAAGTATGGTCAAGATAAATAAGTACGAAGCAGTCGAGGTAACCCTGAAATGTCGTCTATAACCGCAACTTTGGGAACTCCGTCAAATTCACTTTTGCTCGTCGCGCCTGATAGTACCGCAATAAAAGGCACCTTGGCTCGTTCGGCCGTTAGCGCATCAATCGTACTGTCGCCAACGTAAAGCACGTCATTAGCATCCATTTGCATTCTAGCGATAGCCATTGTCAAACCACGGGGATGTGGTTTGTGTTCGGCAACGTCTTCTCCGCCGATGATGACGTCAAAGCGATTGGACAGCCTTTCTCTTGCTAGAATCTCCTCGATTCTATAGCGAAACTTCGTTGACACGATCCCCAATGCAAAGCCCATTTCGATCAATCGCTCCGTTGTCGCGGGGACGCTAGCAAACATAGACGTTAAATCTACCATAACCTGATCGGCCCGTTTGACAAAGTTGCTTATGAACAAACTGACGTTCTGATAGTTAGTTTGCCCAGTCAAACTCAGAAAGGTGTCCTCCAAAGACATACCGATAGTTCGCTTGATCCGCTCGTCATCGGCTTGGAGCAGATTCAACCTTTCCAGCGCAAAATTAACACACTCAACGATGCCTTTTGTTGAATCTGCTAGTGTAAGGTCGAAATCAAAAATGATCGCCCGAGCCATAGCTTGCCGTGCGAATCCCTTTCTCAATACGGTGAGATGTGCCTGTTACCAACGGTAGGGCGTACAACGCGGGCCAATATAGCGTTGTACGCCCTACCATCTATCCCTAAAAAACTGGAATGAACTTGTGGCACACGGGGGAGGGGACTTCGGCTTTGTGGCCGGTAGGCGTGAGCTGGCCAGTGTCTGGATCGACGCGGAAGGTGAAGATGTCGGCGGTGCTGTGGTTGCCAACGATCAGGTAGGTGCCCGTGGGGTCGAGGCCAAAGTTGCGCGGGTTGGCACCGCCGGTCGGCACGATCTCGACGAGTGCGAGTTGGCCATTGTCTTGACCGATGGCATAGACGGCGATGGAATCGTGGCCGCGATTGGATCCGTAGAGAAAGCGGCCGTTGGGGTGGACGTGGATGTCTGCGGTGTGGCTGACCTCCGCATAGCCGTCGGGCAGCGTCGAGATCGTCTGGATGGTGGTGAGCGTGCCAGCGTCGGCGTCGTAGTCGAACGCCGTGATGGTATTGCTCAGTTCGTTGATGACGTACGCCTGTTGGCCGTTGGGGTGAAAGGCGAGGTGGCGCGGCCCGCTGCCGGGGGCGATTTCCGCAGGCGTCTGCGCGACGAGTTTACCATTTTCGTGGTCAATCGCATAGATGAGCACCTTGTCGATGCCTAAGTCGGGGGCAAAGGCGTGTTTGTTGTTGGGGGCGACCATGATTGAGTGGGCGTGCGGTCCCTCTTGGCGGCCCGGATTGACCGAAGAACCCTCGTGTTGGACGAAATCCGTGGCCGCGCCGAGCGAGCCATCTTCGCGGATCGGCAGGATAGCGACGCTGCCGCCGCCGTAGTTGGCGGCTAGCGCATACTTACCAGCGCGGTCGATGCTGATATGGCAGGGGCCGGGGCCAACGGTCGATTCGGTGTTGATGTGGGTGAGGGCTCCGCTCTGTTGGTCAATGGCAAAGGCCGCAATCGCGCCGCCGGGCCGGCCGCCGACCGCACTGGTCTCGCCGATGGCGTAGAGGAAGCGGCGATTGGGCGCGATATCGAGAAAGGAAGGATTGTCAATGCCGCCAATGCTGCTTTGATAGGCGAGCGCCCCAGTGGCCATGTCGAGGCGATAGACGTAAATACCGTCCTCGTCGCCGCTGGAATAAGTGCCGATATAGACGAGATAATCGCTCATAGTGGTACTCCTTTGGGTTGTGAAGGCAATGGAAGGGAGGAAGAGCAGAAGGAAGACGAATCGCATAGAAATTAGCCGGGCAAACGGGTCAAAATCAGCGTACCAAGCGCAATAAGGGTTGTAAGCTGGATGCCGATAACCCAATAAATGCGACTATTGAGTGCGGCGATGCGGCGGCCTTGTTCGGCAATGGCTCGCTCAATGGAGTCCAAGCGGCGATCTAACTGCTCGACAATCCCTTCTAACCGTCCAATGCGCCGGTCATGGTCTTGGGCTTGCGTAATCGGTTCGCTCATGGTCTGAGTCTCCTTGTTGGGAATGGTGGACACTCGGGTGAGGGCAGCCATAAAGGTTGCCCCTACATTCTAGCGCAGTTAATAAACAACAGCAACCGCCCCCGCGTGCGTCCCCGGTCCCGACTCGGCCCCTAAATCGAGGCGGTAGAAATACATGCCCGGCGCAACTAAGGCCCCCGACTCGTCGCGGGCCGTCCAAGTGAAGCGATGGCCCACTGCGGTCGGCGTAGCCTCGACCTCGGCGACTTGGCGGCCCGCTAGATCGTAAAGCGCGAGCGTGGGCGTCGCCGCGTCTAGCTTGAAGACCACAAAGCGCATGTCGAGCGCGTCGTTGATCCCGTCGCCATTGGGCGTGATCACGGGCGAGGCCAGTTGCAATGTGTCGATGAGTTGGTCGTGCTCGGCTAGCTCGGGTAGCATTACTACCTGAGAGCGGCGCTCGGCTGGCTCGACCGACTGCCAGAGGTCGGGCCGCTGGCTCAACCCAAGATCGAGGGGAAAAACCGTGGCGTTGTGCAAAACTCGCGTCGTGAAACCCACCCGAATCGAGTCCTCAGTCACAACGTGCGGCAGGGCAACTAATAGCGAGTCGCCCTGCTGCTCGACGCGGGCAGGTTCGACCGGCGCGGAGCCGATGTGTAGTTCGAGGTCCTCGGCATCAATCCGACCCGGCACAGTAAAGCGCAATAGGTCGAAACCCGAGTCCTCAGCCTCCACCTGCGGCCAAAGCGTATAGGTGAAACGGGTGTCCTCGTTGGGGATGGCTTGGCGCGGCTCAATGCGGCCCACCGCACCCTGCAACAGCGCGTCCTCAAACTCGACCGAAAGCGAATGGACCACCGGCGCTACGCTGGGGTCATCGGTGGAGAGGATCATCTCCAGCAGGATGAAGCGGCGCGGGCTTTCCGACTGGAACGCCTCACCCGGGAACTGATAGACATTGCTCCACTCGCCCCAGTCCTCACCTACCACGAGCGTCGTATCGACCGGGCCGCGCAGCACCTTGGGCGAACTATTCCACTTCTCCTCGGTGACCTGTTCGCCGATCTTGTTGTAAAACGTATAGACCGGTTCTAGCGAGTTGCCCGAGCGCGAGCGCAGTTGCAGGCGGGTGCCCGCGGACAGCTCGGTATCCCAAGATAGATTTTTGATGACTTTTGGACGCCCGTCGCCCGAGGTTTGTCCTAAGTCGATGAAGTCCGAGTGCAATACTACTTCGGCGGGATAGCCCGGAGAGAACAGCATGAACTCGGCCCATTTGACGATGCCCCAGCCGGTGTCTCTGATGCCGTGCCAGAAGAAGTAGCGCATCTTGCGCGGCTTGAACATATAGCGAATGTAGAGCAGGCGGTCGGCGTTGGGATTGATGTGGGTCAGGAGCTCTGTGTAATCGAACGCATCGGGCACGGGCAGATTGGAACTGAGGCTGCGGGTGCCATCTGAATAGAGCACCGTATGGCCCGGGCCGGTGCCGTTGATCGAAAAGCCCACCAAGCCCTCGTCGGGTCTAAAGGAATAGAGAAAGAATTCATCGACGAAGAACACCGCCCCCAAATCCACTCCGAACCACACCCCACCCTCTTTCCAGCCGAGGCTGCCATACGAAGAGCCGATTAGGTTATTGGTGTTCATGTCGGCGTCGAAGAGATTTTGCGGATCGACTGAGTTGACTCCGTTGACAAAACGACCCCGCTGCATGGTGCCAATGCTGATGTTGTCGCCGATGCCGCGGACTTCAATCTCGGCCAAGGCCGCGCCTAGGGTCTTCTCTTCCGCCTCAATGCGGATGCGCTGGATCACCCGATAGTTGTTTTTGGCCACCGGGTCGATATCCAAGCCCTCGTCGAGCTGAAATACACTGTCGCGAGCAGTGAACCCGAGGGGGATAACGATTTCGCTGGCCGCGTTGGGTCGGGTCGTGCGGAAGAGCGGCTCTAGCAGCACCAAGTCGTCTTGCACTGAGATGCGGGTCCCCGGGCTGCCGTACACGGTAAACTGGCGGAAGGGACGCGCACCCTCCTCGTCGGGAAAGACGAGGCGTATTTCCCGGGCCAACACGGCGCGGCCCAAGTCTATCTCAATGGCCCAGTCTTCGACGGCATCCGCCGGGTCTGGACGCCAAAAGGTCTGGAGATCTCCATCGATGATGTAGTCTGCATCGGCTGGATTGGAAACCGCCTCCCAGATGCCGCCCGCAACTCGTCCGCGGCTCTTGCTCTCATAGGAGAAGCGATGGGCATCAGCGACCGCGTTGATGTCCTTGCGGAACTTGACGAGCTGTAGTTGGCCATTCTCGCCCACCTCAGTTAGGCCGAGAGGCACCTGCCAAGTCGCCCAAGCATCTTGCCCTTGGAAGGTCAGGGTTTCGCTGCTGGCGGTCATGGCCACGACCGCGACGCAGACGAGCGGTAAAAGAAATCGCATCGTTCCCACTCCCTCAGTACGCCACGCCCACGGGGCGGAGCAAGGCGGCAGCGCGGCGCTCAGATTGCAGGACCACGGAAATTAGGTACACGCCCGGAGGCAGGGTAGCGCCCTGTGCGTCGCGTCCGTCCCAGCGAGCCGTTTGCGGACCGGCTGTTTGCAAGCCTTGGGACACGGTCGCCACGTGGCGTCCGTCGAGCGCATAGACCGCCAATTCGACGGGCACTTGTTCCGGCAGGCCATAGAGGGAATAGGCCATGCGAAGCTCGTCGTGAACGCCGTCGCCATTGGGCGTCAACACAGACGTTGAAAAGCGCAAGTTTTGCACCAAGGCAGGTTGTTGATCCGAAACGCTAAGGACGCGCAGGCTATTGGTGGAGAGCAATTCGCTGGCGTCGCCAGAGACAATGGGTTGGGGCAAGGTCTCGACCTCTGAGTCGGTGACGGTGCCCAAGAACGTGGTGGCCAGTTCAAACACTTCCGCGGCAAAGACGATGCGCAACGGCGCGTTGTTGGCGCGGGTAACGCGCTCAGGTAG
Source organism: Gemmatimonadota bacterium (assembly GCA_009840005.1). The sequence goes on along the minus strand of VXOR01000024.1, from coordinate 26,440 downwards.
GAGTACTGTTAGCCCATCGTCCTCTTCGCGCACGGCGGTCGGGTCGGTCGCTTGGCCGCCGATGAGCAACTCTTTGAACGCAGGCCGGGCACCCGTTTGGATACGCACTTGGTCAAAGCCACGCTGATTCCCCCCTGAGAAGGAGGCCGACAGGTCGTACGCAAACTCGACCATTTCGCCCAAGGCCACCTCGCCAAATCCATGCGCGGGCTGTGGGTCGGCAAGCGGAGCCACCTCGCCGAGGACGCGCGCCGCCAACAGCGGTGCCCGCTCGACCCACAGCGAATCCAAGCGCACAAAATCTGCAAAGCGGGTGCTGTGCAAGGTAATAAACACCTGTATGAAGGAGCCGCTGTCGAGATTGAGCGGCAGGCCCGACTGAGTGATGGGCGTTGACCAGAAGGTCCAGTTGTCGCTGTCGTAGGTAATTGCGGCTCGCATTCCGGGCCGGGGACTGCGCTGGACGAAGTCGCAGGAGGCGCACGTGCGGGCAAACCCCGTGCGGAGATCGTTCTCGTAGCGGGCGCGGGAGACGACCTTTTCCTTGCCGGTGACCGTGTATTCGTGATAGATGTTCGGATCGTCGTCGCGACCCGTGCGAACCTCGATCTCGGCGAAGGCCCGTGCATCAGGGGCCTCGACGGCTTCGCCATCGACAAAGCGCAGCGGCGTGGCGGTAAAAAATAACCGGCCAAAGTTTTGCTCAGCCCCGAGGTCAATGATTTTGGAGCGGTACGTGGCCCGCTTGGGAAAGCCCTCGCCATAGATCTCAAACTCGCTGATGGTGCCCAAGAGCGAGCGAGCTTGATTGCCTTGGCCGCCGGATGAGCCGCTAACGCGGTTCCGGGTCAAGGCCGTCTCGTCGATGATGGAAAATTTGCGGGCCCAGCGAAAGAAGCGCACGTATTGCTGATCGAAACCAATGCGCACGTCAGGCGCAAAATTTTGCGTCGGCTCAGCGACAATCCTCGCGAGGGGCAGCGGGCCTTTGATGGCGAAAATCTCGCTGTTTTCCTCTTGGATCGAAATTTGAAAGGCCGGCGTCGAATCCGTGCGCAACGGCGTGCCGTCGGAGCGAAAGCCGCCCGAAGGAGTGTGGAAGCCGAAGGTGTGCGCCGGCACGGGCACGGCCAAGTCGATGGTGAAAAACTGCTTGCCAATGCCCTCGGCCTTAGAAGAATTGTACGTGGTGCTGTCGGCATCTATAAGTGCGACGCCGTTTTCGGTTGGGTCGCCGTTGCCTTCGTTCCACTTCCAGATGCGGGGTCGCTCTCCGTTGGTGTAGCCTAATTCTTTGGGCTGGCGAAAGGTCGTCCAGTTGCTGAGGAGGGAAATGATGTTGACACCCGGCTCGACGCGCACCGGCTGAATGGCACCAGGGACGCGCTCAAAGTCAATCATAATGTTGACTGTATCTTGGCCGGCCCAAGGCTGGCTGCCGCCAAGTTGCCAAGTAGTAACCTCGGCTTTTAGGACCGCCGGTGCCAGAAGCGCGATAGCAACGGTGAGCGCGAGGCTGCGGGTGCTCAGCATGTCCTGTCTCCTAGCTCCTAGCGAAAATGCACATCGGCGGCATGCAGAGCACCCGGGCCGTTTTGCATCCTCATTAGCTGGCGCTGACGCGGGCTCAAGCCGTCCCACCACTCGGGCGGAAAGCCGTCGTGTGGGTCGAGCTGGAAGACCAGCATGTGCTTTCTATAGTGGCCGAATAAGGCGTGGCGATTGCGGTCGCCGGTGTTGGCACCGCCGCCGTGCCAGCACTGGCCGTTGAAGACGATCACCGAGCCGGCCGCGGCGGTAGGTTGCACCTCGTGCTGTACCGCGAATCCCTCCGGGGGCGCGGCGAGGCCGCTCTTGTGCGAGCCGGGCACCACGCGGGTACCGCCGATCTCAGGGGTAAAGTCGTCGAGCATCCACACCGTATTCATCATCACCGGCGTGTCCATGTTGAGCATATAGGCGGGGATGTCGCTGTGCAAGTTTTGGAAGCCGTCGCCGGGGCGGACGATGCGCGAGTTGAGGCTGCCCAAAATCAGCGAGGGTTCAAGGAAGTGTTCGAGGATGGGCAAGACGCGGGGGTGGTCAATACACTGGTGGAAGATGCGATCCATGACTGGGAGATTGGCCACATGGCGGGCCGCGCCGCGATGGGTGTGTTCGGTGCCGTGCTCTTGTTCGCAGCGGATCAGGGCTTGGCGCATGGCAGCAGCGGTGTCGGAATTGAGGACGCTTTCGAGCAGGGTGAAGCCGTAGATTTCGATTTCTTGGATAGCTTGTTCGCGTTCGTTCATAAGGAAGTCTCCTACAAGAGCTATTAAAATAAACCCGCACAGTTCGCTTCGGCAAACGACCGCTGCTAGCGAGTATCCGTGAAAAAATTGCGCTTAATAGAGCGAACTTGCGATCATGCGCAGCGACAGAAGCGTGATCGCTATCCTGAAGACCTTGCGGAACAGGCTTTCGGAAACCCGGTTGCGCAAGCGCGTCCCACACCACGAGCCAAGCGCGGCCGCGCCAATCATCCCGGCGATGAGCGTCAAGTAGGGCGCGAAGGCAAAGCCGACAAAGCCAAAGACCAAGATTTTGCACAGGTGAGTAACGGTCATTACCGTGCCGTGGGTAATTACCAAGCGGTCCTTGGGCAAACCCGCGCTGGCCAAAAAGGCACCGGTCAGGGGCCCGGCGACGCCGACGAAGAGGGCGAGGAAAGTCTGAAGGGCACCGAAAATGGCAAAGTGGCCGGGAAGGCGAAAAGCGCGGCTGGGCACGGGAACCCAGATGACGAGAAGGATAAAGACGCCCAAGTAAAGGGGTAGATCGTCGAAGCTAAAGTCGCCTACTACCTGCGCCCCCACGACAGCGCCGAGGACTGAGCCGCCCGCGAAGGGCCAAAAGATGCGCCATTCAATGTGGCGCAGGCCAAAGAATACGCGGCTGGCGTTGGAGGCTAGCTGTACGGCCCCGTGAACGGGGATGATGGCCGCAGCGGGCAGTAAGCCCGGCATGACCGAGATCAGCGCAATGCCGCCGCCCACGCCGATGATGGCGGTAAAGGTCGAGGTCAGGAAGGAGACGCCGATCAGGAAAAAGGGATCCATTTAGTCGGCGAGTACTTCTTGAGCATAGGCGAACAGGGCCGGGTTGCCGCCGGTGTGCAGGAAGATCGCCTCGCCATCGAGCCTGCCGTCGCGTGCGTGGGCAAAAAGGCCGGCGAGGGCCTTGCTGGTGTACACCGGATCGAGGAGAATCCCCTCCTTGCGCGCCAACGTGCGCAGGGCGTCCAAGCCAGCGGGGGTGGGGATGCCGTACCCCTCGCCGACGAAGGAATCGTCGTTGTCAAAGTCGGCGGCGCTCATGGCAACGTCGAGGCCGAGGCGACAGGCGGCTTGGTTGGCGATGGTGGCCATGTCCTCGTGGCGGTTCTCGACATTGGCGATAGGGCAAAAGCCGCGCACTTGGATCGGCGACTCGATATAGGCTAGGCCCAAAGCTAAGCCGGCTTGGGTAGTGTCGAGGGCGGAGAGGTAGAGGTAGGATGGGTTGATGCCTTGCTCTTGGCATTGGCGGGCAATTTCCACGCCCACTTCGGCATAGGCGATGGCGTCGAGGTCGATTGTATCGTCGCGGCGCGGCCAGTACGCGTTTTTGCCCTGTGTGGAAAGCTCCTTGACCTTGGCTTGCAGAACGTCTTGTTGGCCGCACCGATCGCCTTCCGCTAAGACGGTTATCTGCGCTCCGAGTAGGTGCTGTAGCAGGTTGTTGCCCTGCGATTCAGTGTGGTCGATTGCGCGCACTGGCCGGAGGAGCAGGTGCAGTTCCAAGTCTAGCTTGGCGCAGGCCGCGGCGAGTTGGCGGCAGTAGTTGGACTGCACCGCCGCGCCCGAGACGATGGTATCGGCCCCCTTGGCCAAGGCGTCGGCCAAGGCAAACTCAAACATCCGCGTCTTGTTGCCGCCAAAGGCCAAACCGGTTAGGTCGTCGCGCTTGATGTAGAGCGCCGGGCTGTCGAGGCTTCGACAGCCCGGCTGAGCTCGCCGAACGCCTGAGCTCAGCCGAAGGTGGGCGGTCAGGCGCGGCAGTGGCTCCAGCGGGGTGGGGCGGATTGAGGCTAGCTGGACGCGGGGTAGCTCGGCAATGGCGGCGGTGAGGGCGTTCGCTTTGGCGGCGTTCATGTGGTGCATTCCTTTGGCCAACCTTCGGCTGAGCTCAGGTCGAAGCCTTGGGGCGGCAGTTGGGAGAGGTGGTTTTGGCGGTGGCACTCTTCGATGACGGCGATCTGCACGCGCACCTGTTGCGGCGTGATCTCGGGTTGGGCTGCTTCCCGTAGCACGGCGAATACGCTGTCGTAATAAGCGTTGGACATATAGGTGAAGGAGTTTTGCTCGTCCTCGTTTGGGGCCCAGGACCGCTCAATCATTTTTAGCTCTTCGCGGCAATAGCTCGGGCCGGGCAGTGGGCTGCGGATGAGCATTTGCTCGGGTGCCTTTTGCGGATCGTAGTAGCGCCAAGTTAGTCCCGCAGGGCCACCGGAGAGGCCGCCGCGCTCGCCGTGGACGGTGTACATGGGCTGCGGGAAGGCGGTGCAGGAGGAGATTTCGACGTCGATGACGGGTTTGTCTTTAGTGCGCAGTAGAACTTTGACGTAGTCCTCGGCGTCGCCGAAGGTGTTGGCGCGATCCATGGCGCAGAGGATTTGCTCCGGCATTTTGAAGTCGAGCAGGCGCATGGCTTGGTCCATGGGGTGCGGGCCGGTGTTGAGTAGGTTGCCGCCCCGGTATTCCTGCAGGGTCTGCCAGTCCCAGCGGCGAGCGAAACCGCTGAAGGAAATCGAGACTTGGACGATACGGCCGAGGACGCCCGAATCTATGATTTGGAGCAGCTTTTGAAATTGGGGCGCGTTGCGCGATTGCTGGAAAGGCAGGAGCAGGCGATCGGCCTCGCTGGCGGCGGCGATCATGGTGTCGAGTTCGGCCGCGCTCCAGGCGAGGGGTTTTTCGCAGATGGTGTGGTGGCCGGTGTTGAGGGAATCGATGGTGGCTTGAGGATGGAGATGGCTGGGCAGGGCGTTGACGACTAACTCGATGTCGCCGCGTGCGAGGAGGTCGCAATAGTCGGCGTACGCGTCGCAGCCCATTTCGCTTTGGGCGCGCTGGCGGCGGTCGTCGAGGAGGTCGGCGATGGCGACTATTTGGTATTTGTGCGGGGCGGTTTTGAAGTAGCGGCAGTGGATGTCGAGGCCGGAGCGGCCTTGGCCGAGCACGGCGACGCGGATGGGTTCTTTTTCCGTAGGCAATTTGGGTGGCTCCGAGTAGAGGTGGGCGTTTATGTTGGGGGTTGAGCGGAAGGGTGTCAAGGGTTTGTAAAGGGAGATTGGGATGCGTAGTTTAGCGGGATGGCAGAGGATGATAGCGAGGAGAAAGTATGAAACGTATCCGACACGTCCGTCTCGATGAGTTGGACCCAAGGGGGGGGCCGGTCTTTGAGGGATTGCGGAGACAGACGCCGTGGGAGGCATTCGACTATTGGGCATTGGCACCGGGAGAAGAGCGCTCGGTGCCAGGTACAGGGATGGCTTGTGAACAGGGCTATGTATTTACGGGCGGGCCGTTGGAATTGACCGTGCGGCAGCAGCGAGTAGAAAGCGGAGAAGGGCCTGGGTTTATCGTCGAATCTACTGGGAGTGCTCACGAGCTGAAAAACTTGACCGACATACCTGTGCAAGTGCTGCGCGTACGCGTCGCGATGGACGTGGATGCAGAGACGCAGCAACGCCACGTCAACCAGTTTTGGGAGCAGTTTCTGGGCGTCAAATCGGACGCGATGCAAGGCATACCCCTTCTCAAGGGGACCTTCGACACACAAGAGCTAAAGTGGCGCGACGCAATCCACGGCGGTTGTGGGCAGATCGCCACCCGGCACGTGATCCCACCTAGGAACTTCTACAGTGATTGGACCTTTCTCGACCACGCGATCCTCAGTGAGAAGGGGTCGTTAGGGTATCACCACCACGAGGCGCTGGAAGAGAGCTTTGTGGTACTAAAGGGACGGGGATTGATGAAGATTGAGGACGAGATTTTTGAGGTGGGGCCGGGATCGGTCACTTGGCAGGGCATTGAGCAGAGACACAGCCTCTCCAATCCCGGGCCGGAAAAACTGGAGTTTGTGCGTATCGCCGTGAGGCAGGCATACACTACCATTGACGTGTAACCTGTACGACGATTTTGGCGGCACGGCGACCGAAGTGATCAGTACTTCATGGAGAACGATCTGTTTTCTGGCTTAGGCTAGGGATTGAAAATAATAACCTTAAGGTTATATTGTAGTGACTTGGGCTGTTGGCTTTGCAGGGGAATTCAAGGTTGAGTTCGATACTTTTTCGGAGTTGGTTCAGGACGAATTGTTGCTGAATGCGCGGCTGTTGGAAGAATTTGGTCCGCAGCTTGGTCGGCCGCATGTGGACACACTGAAAGGCTCGGATTACGCCAATATGAAGGAATTGCGGTTCAAGGCCGAGAGCGGGGTTTGGCGGGTCGCCTTCGCCTTCGACCCGAAGCGGAACGCCATCCTGTTGGTCGCCGGAGATAAGAGCGGTACCAGCCCAGCGCGATTCTACAAGCGTCTTATCGAGAAGGCCGACAGGCGTTACAAAGCGCATTTGCAACGGACGGGAGAATGACCATGGTCGTCACGCTCAAAGAAGTTCTCGACTCCCTACCGCCAGATCGGCGTGCGGAGATTGACCGTCGATACGAGGAATTGCTCAACGAGGTGGAGTCACTCAAGGAGCTGCGACGGCTGTCAAAACTGTCTCAAGCCAAGATGGCCGAGGTGCTAAAGATCAGCCAGCCCGCTGTCTCCAAACTCGAAAAGCAGACTGATATGTATCTTTCCACCCTGCGCGGCTATGTAGAAGCCATGGGCGGCGAGATGGATATCGTTATTCGCCTACCTGACCGAGGGCCGGTGAAAGTGAAATCGCTGAAGGCCATGGCTGGTAGCACCTAAAGGGGTCAACTATTCCTTTCTCACCAGAGGGGGCGTATGCAATGGCAGCAAAAAGCACGAATCAAGCCAATACAGTACAGCGCATGGCCGAGGCCGCCAGCAACTTCCTCGCGTCCTTAGATGCGGCCGGGCGACGGAAAGCGGTGATCGACTTTGCCGACGGCGCGGAGCGCGAAAACTGGCACTACATTCCGAGGGAGCGCGCCGGATTGCCGCTCAAGGAAATGGACCAGCGGCAGCGCGAGCTAGCGCACGCGCTCGTGGCGACCGGAGTCAGTGCGTCGGGGTACGAAAAAGTCTCGACGATCATTTCGCTAGAGCCGATACTGGCCGAACTAGAAGGAGCGGGGCGGCGCTTCCAGCGCGATCCCGAGCTGTACTACGTGAGCATTTTCGGCGAGCCGGGTGGAGACGCCCCCTGGGGCTGGCGCTTTGAGGGCCATCACGTCTCGCTCAACCACACGGTAGTACAAGGTCGGATGCTGGGATCGACGCCGCTGTTTTTCGGCTCAAACCCCGCTGAGGTGCGCCACGGCGAGCAAACTGGACTGCGGGCTTTGCGGGAGGAGGAGGATCTAGGGCGGCAGCTTTTGCACGAGTTGGACGGCGAACAGAAAGCAGTGGCCATCGTCAGTGCCGAAGCCCCAAGGGACATCCTCACGACCAACGTGCCCCACGTGCGCGGCGAGGTCGAGCCGGAGGGGTTGGGTAGCGCGGATATGAGCGCAGCGCAGCGCCAGATCTTGGACGCCTTAATCGAAGTGTACGTGCGGCGCTTGCCCGAAGCGGTGGCCGAAGCCGAATGGGCGCGACTCGGAGCGGCATATTTTCGGGCGGCGCACTTTGCTTGGGCCGGCGCGGAGGAACGCGGGGGGCCGCACTACTACCGAGTACAGGGGCCGGGTTTCCTAGCCGAGTACGACAATACCCAAAACGACGCCAACCACATCCACGCGGTCTGGCGCGACCTGAACAACGATTTCGGCGAGGACCTACTCAAGCGACACTATCGGCAGAACCACAGATGAATTTGGAGAAAATTCTTTGACCGTTACGGCCGTCTTCAGTTCACGCGCCGCGTTCTACGAACAATTGCACTGCCGCTACCAGCGCCACCAGTTCGACAACTGGCAGGTCTGGGGCGGCAACCTGACTATTGAAATCGACGGTCGGGTTTGCGAGCCGCCTCTCGCTAGGGCTTATATCGAACCTAGCAAGACGACTGCCATGGCCCAGGTGCGCTGCGAGCTTTTCGTCGCCGCCGTTGACCCGCGCGAAGTCCAGCCGGGAGATGTGGATGCGCGGCTGTGGACCGATGCTAGCGGGACCAATGATTACGTGGAAATGCGGCTGCTTGTCGATGAACAGGGCACTCCCGTCCTCGCCGACAACAACCTCGTCTTTGAGTCAGCAGCTTTCGCGCTGGGGCGCACGGGCACCTTCAACTACGCGGTGGAGTTTTCTGCCGACAGCTACGCCGAGGCCGGGCGCAAGGAGTGGATCAGCCTCAACGATCTGGCTGAAAACCGCGACGGGGTCGTCGTCGTTAGCCCGGAGTGGGTGCGCAAGGGACCGACGATCGCCGAGGTGTGCGCTCGCAAGGTCGGTGCCGAGGTCGAGGGAGGCTGCTTCCGCTCCGGCCGACTCGTCGAACTGACGCGGCGCTTAGAAGACATACCTGCCGACGTGATCTACTTATTGCCCTTCTTCCGCCCGGGTTTTGCGGACCTGCACACCGGCGCGGACGTGCGCAAGGGTACCCTCGGCAGCGTCTATGCGGTCCAAGACTTTTTCCAAGTTGACCCTGAGCTCGTTTCGCCAGCCGAGGAAGTGGACTGGGAGGCACTGGTAGCGGAAGGTTTCGTGCTCCCAAACGAGATGGAAGGTCTCGCCGGACTGTCGGCGGTCCAGGCGGAAAAAGCACTCGGACGCGACGCCTTCGTCCAACTCGTCGGTCGCGCTGAGTTGCGGGCACTGACTAGGAAGGCACACACCTTCGGCAAGAAGGTCATCTTCGACTTGGTCCTGATGCAGAGCAGCCGCGATTGCCCGCTGATCGCCGAGCATCCCGAGTGGTATCTGCGCGACGAGCGCGGAGTGCCGCAAATCCACCAGATCGCTTGGCTGGTCTATTCGGACGTGGCGCTCTTCGACTTGGTTTACAATCAGCCGTTGCAAAAGTACCTGCTGGAGGTCGCCCCGTATTGGATCGAGCAATGCGGGTTCGACGGCGTGCGGATCGACGCTAGCCAGACCATCGATCGACCCTTCCTCAAAAAGCTCAAGAACCGCATTCAAGCTGCCGCGCCCGAGGCATTGGTGTTGGGCGAGACGCTGTGCCCACTGACCGAAGCAGTGGATGTCCCGGCAGATATGATCTACGCGCTCTTAGTTGACTTTCACCGCGACGTCGAGTACGCCCAACCCCTCATCGATTTCCTAGAGGAGATGCATCGCACCTTCGCGCCCGGTACCGTGGCCATGGCCTACTTTGAAAACCACGACAGCCCGCGCGCCACCCAAGTGTGGCACGAGCGGTTCCGGGAACTCTTGCGCTGCGACGAGCAGGCGCGGGACTATTGGCGGAATCTGACCTGTCCCATCCAGCCAGACCCGGGAGACCGGGCGCAACTGATGGCATTGCTCAAGAATTTGCAGGCCGCTCTGATCAACTGCTCAGCCGGTTCGGCCTCTAAGTGCAATCTGACGCGGGGTTTGGAGCTAGGTAGCGAGTGGGGCGAGGAAACGCGCACTGACTTTGAAAACGAAACCCTCTTGCACTTCGACTGGGCCGCGCACGAGCCGCACGCCAGTCTAGCGAGAGCCTACGAGCGTCTCTTCGCACTGCAAAAGGAATGGCCGGAATTTTGCGACGGAGAAATTTACTTCCACCGCAACGAATTCGCGGGCGGCGACCCGGACGACCGCATTCTGGCGTACGTGCGATACACCGAGCGAGGCGCACTCTTAGTGGCGCACAACTTTGATCCGCACACCGTGCGGTGGGCTTCCTACCGCTTCGATTACCTGCCGCAGCCGCCCACATCGCGCCAAAAGTGCTTCGACACGTACGAGGCCCTTGCAATTGAGGCTATACCCGATAGCGACGAGGTCTTGGAGATCAGCCTCATGCCATTGCAGACGCAGGTGTGGCGGCTTTATTGAACCTAAACAAGAGGAGTACGAACATGGCAAAAATCGGCGCAATTCACTACAACTGGCCCGGCTGCGACCTCGAAGGCTTCGCCCAACGGGCCAGCGAAATCGGCTACCAGTACTGCGAGTTGCAGATCGGCGATATCTGGGATGGCGAGTCCAAAAACGGCGAGCAGACAGCCGCCGCCACCCGCGAATTATTGGCCAAATACGGGATGCAAGCCTCGGCGGTAGCGGCCGGCAACGACTTCCTGCAAGCCGACCGCCGCGACTTGGACGCGCAAATCGAGCGCTACCGCTACGTCTGCCAGATCATTCCCGTAACCGGCACGGACATCGTGCGCTCGGATGGAGGATGGAACCGCAACGACGCGGTGCCAGAAGACCAGTGGGATGCCATGCTGCTCGAAGCCTTCAAGCGCTGCGCCGATTTTCTCGAAGAGTACAACGTGCGGATCGCCCTCGACAATCACGGAGTTTCCACCAACGACGGCGACTGGCAGTTAAGCCTGATCGAGCGCGTTGGCTCGGACCGGCTCGGCGTCAATTTGGATACCATGAACTACCGCTGGTTCGGGCACGAACTAGACCGAATCGACCACTTCTATGAAATACTGGCTCCGCACGTCTTCCACACCCACATGAAGGACGGAACCGGCTCGCGGCAAAACTACAAGGGAGCAGCATTGGGCGAGGGCGAAATCCACCTCGACCACGCGGTCCAGTGCCTCAAGGCGGCCGGCTACGACGGGGTTTGGACGGCTGAGTACGAAGGGCCGGAGACCGAGGGACAGGTGGGATACGAAAAGTGCTACCAGTGGCTGGTGGAGAACGTCTGAACCAACCAAACCCTCTGTTGCGGAGCGATGGGTTGAACTGCACACCAATCCATTCATAGCGGCAGCGGAAAACAGGTAGCGTTTTTTATGAGTCGTCTGAATGCAGCGGCGAGTGATTGGAAGCCGCCAATCCTGCGTTTCGTTTCCGGCGAGCGGCTCTGACAGACAGTGCTTAGGGTGTGCTCAAAGCTTGATAACGGCGATGAGGGTGCCGGTGATAGCGACCAAGGTGGTCATCGTCCACCTGAAATGGACATCCATGCGCTTATTGGTCTCGTCGATGCGGTGGTGCACCGCTTGGATTTGTTCACCCAGCGAGCGGTTGGTCTCGTCGATGCGGCGGTTGGTCTCGTCAATGCGGTGGTGAACCGCTCCTATTTGGTTGCGCAGGTCTTGTATGTCTTCGCGCAGATAGCTGATGCCCCAGTGCAGTTCTGCGGGAGCGGGACGAGATTGAGGATTGGGACTATCAGTCATGGTAGAATCCTTGAGGGCGGCAAGGCCAACGAGTAATATGGCGGCTCAAGAACAGGAAAGCAACTTACATGCCAACGCCGGTCTCTGAGTAGGGGGCGGCGCTCTGCTAGTTCCGTCTGTGTGCGCCCACACACATGGATGGACCCATTTTGCTACACTGAGGTGAAGAACAAGTAACGCGGCGTTGTGAGGATTGGCGACGTCAGATGTGCTAAGCGAATGGGGTCAGACGGCGTCAATCTCGATACCACGAACTACCGTTAGTTCTACCTCTTCATTTGACGAATCTGCTCGATTTTCTTGTCGAGCCGCTTGGGGGAGATCGGGTGGGCAGTGCCCAACTCCTGGGCGAAGACCGAGACGCGATATTCCTCCAGCATCCAGCGCAATTTCTCGATTTGGGCCGCTCGCTCGGGCGAATTGGTCTCCCCGGCGAGCTTTTCCAACTGGCTTTGGTACACCTCAATCAACTCGGCTTTCTGAGCGTCCTTGCGCGGATCGGTCGCAGCGCGTTCGGCGCGCACCTCAACGGCTTTTAGGTAGCGGAGCAAGTGGCTGAGACGGTGGAAAGGGACGCGGGCGAGGAAGTCGTCTGGCAGCAGCCGCTCCAAGTCCGCGTCCAGTCCGCGATAGGGCCGGCCTGAGAGGAGAATTTCCCGTCGGGCTTCGAGCAGGCTATCGACCAAGGAGATGAAGCGCGGGGCCAAGCCGCGCAGCCGCTGCTTGGCCTCCACCAGCACGGCGTCGAAATCTTCTTGGCGCAGGGGTAGGATTTGCTCGCGGTGGAAGAGATAGCGCTCGAGATGTTCAAATGCTTGGGTGCGCAGTTCTAGGGAACTGCCCTGGTAGCGCGCCTTGAACTGCGCCAACTCTTGGAGCTCGCGCCGGAGCCATGCTAGCTCGTCGCGCAACGCCAAGGTGCAGAGACCCAAGAAACCCTCGCGCGAGCTGGCTTCGGCTTCGGCGCGATTTTTGTAGAGCCGCAGCGACACGCCGCCTTCGTCGCGGCGGAGGCCAGGCCAGCCATAGAGCGGCACTCCCCCCGCTTGGGTCACCTCTATTCGTTCGGGCGGGTCGCCGAAATCCCACGTAGTTATCCCTTCCCGTTCCCACTGTTGGGCCGCCTTTTTCCAAGCGTCTAGTTCGACGGGGGTGTCGTGCTGTTCGAGGCGTTGGGTCAGTTGCTGCAAATCGCGGCCAGCCGCGACGGATTGATCGTTGGTCCCTTGGATATCGACGCGCATTTTGAGGTGGTCGGGCAAGTCATCGGCGTTCCAGTCCGATACTTGGATTTGGATATGATAATGCCGGCGGATGTGATCTTGCAGCGACTCCAAAAAGCTAGGATGCGTCGGCTTGAGCGCGGCCGCAATGCGCTGGGCCTTTGCCGGAATCGGCACTAGTTGCTTGCGGAGGGACTTGGGCAGCGAGCGCAGCAGGATGGTAATTTTCTCTTCGAGGAGGCCCGGCACCAGCCATTCGAGTATTTCTGGATCCACGGCGTGGGCCAGTTTGTAGGGCAATTTGACGGTGATGCCGTCCTCGTCTTGCCCCGGGCGATAGGCGTAGCTGAGGGCTAGTTTATTGCCATCGAGATCGAGTGCGTCTGGGAAGGTCTGCTGGTCGAAGTCGGTGCGAGTGGTGCCAAGTAAATCCTCCTCCTGCATCATCAGGAAGTCGTCGGCTTTGTCTTTGAGAAACCGGTTGAGATCGGGCAGCGAGGAGACATCGTCGAGGTACTGGGAGTAAAAGCGGGCGGCGGCCTCTTCGACGTGGACATCGGCCAAACCGCGGGCGCGGGTCTGCCAAGTTTCGATCTTCTGACACAGGCGAATGTTGTGCGCGAGAAACTTGTGCCGAGTATGCACCGTCCCGGGCACTAACGCCTCGCGGATGAATATCTCCGTGGCCTCGCGGGCGTTGATGCGGCTATAAGGAATGCGGCGACTGAGCACTTCGAGGCCGTAGAGAATCAGTTTTTCGCGCACCAGCACCCGCCCCGAGCGCGGGTTGAAGTAGGGCTGATCGTAGGAAGCGCGGCACAGGTGGCTCCCTAGTTCAGCGAGCCATTCGGGCTGGATGCGGGCGACGGTGCGGGCGAACAGGCGCGAGGTCTCGACGATCTCGGCCGCGACCAGCCAGCCGGGAGGCCCGCCCTCGCCCGGCTTTTTGCCCTTGTTGGGGCGGAACAGTCCCGAGCCGGGAAAAATCATCACCTCGCGGCTGCGTACTGCCTGATAGACATTGCCCTCCTCTTGGTGCGCCACACTCGAAAGTAGGCCGGTGAGTACTGCGCGGTGGATCGCGTCGTACCCGGCGGGTTCGCGGTTGAAACTAAAGCCTTTTATCTCGTTCAGGGTCTCTCGGATCTGAGCGTGGATATCGCGCCATTCGCGCATCCGCATGTAGGAGAGGTAGTGCGCCTTGCAGAATTTGCGGAGTTGGTTCTGCGAAGCGCTTTCCACTTTGTCGTGATAGGCGTTCCAAATGTTGAGATAAGCTAGGAAATCGGAATTTTTATCGTGGAACTGGCGGTGCATTTGGTCGGCCGCATCCTGCTCTTCGAGAGGCCGCTCGCGCGGATCTTGAATGCTGATGGCCGCGGCGATGACGAGCACTTCGGACAGGGCTTGCTCCTCGCGGGCCTGGAGTAGCATCCGCGAGACCGTGGGGTCGATGGGTAGGCGCGCCATGGCGCGGCCAATGGGGGTGAGTGCGCGGTTTTCGTCGAGGGCGTTGAGCTGGCTCAGGAGTTGGAACCCGCCGGCGATAGCGGCTTTTGCCGGGGGGTCAATAAAGGGGAACGCCTCAATGTCTCCTAGCTTGAGGTTGATCATCCGCAGGATGACCTCGGCGAGATTGGCGCGCTGGATCTCGGGCTGGGTGTATTCGGGGCGCGAGAGAAAGTCCTGCTCTGAGTAGAGGCGAATGCACACCCCGTCCGCGACCCGCCCACAGCGCCCCTCCCGTTGGCGGGCGCTGCTCTGCGAAATCGGTTCGATGGGTAGGCGCTGGGTGTGCGTGCGGGGGTTGTAGCGCGACAGGCGCGCCAAGCCCGTATCTACGACGTAGCGGATGCGGGGAATGGTCAGCGAAGTCTCGGCGATATTGGTGGCCAACACTACGCGGCGGCGGTCTCCCGGGGCGAATACGCGCTGTTGCTCCCCGGCGGTTAGGCGGCCAAACAGCGGCAGGATCTCGACGCCGCGCAGCTTGCGCCCTTCGAGCCGCTCGCGGGTCTCGCGGATATCGCGCTCGGACGGCAGAAAGACCAAGAGGTCGCCCTCCCGCGACGTGCGCAAAATCTCTTCCACCGCGCTGGCGGTCGCATCCAAATACGTGTAATCGCCGCGGTCCTGCAGGATCTCGTCGAGTGGCCAGTAGCGAACCTCAACCGGGAACATCCGGCCCGAGACCTCGATGACCGGGGCATCGCCAAAAGCCTTAGAGAAGGCTTCGGTGTCGATGGTAGCCGAGGTGATGACGATCTTGAGATCGGGCCGTTTGCGACGCAGAAGCCGCAGGTAGCCGAGCAGGAAGTCGATATTGAGGCTGCGCTCGTGAGCTTCATCGACAATAATGGTGTCGTATTCGAGCAGGTCGGGATCGCCTTGGGTCTCGGCCAGCAGCATGCCGTCGGTCATTACCTTGATGCAGGTCTCGGGCGCGGTCTGATCGCGGAAGCGGATTTTGCAGCCGATATCGCGGCCGTAGGTCACCTTGAGTTCTTCAGCCACGCGCTGAGCGATGGATAGCGCGGCCACGCGGCGCGGCTGCGTGACGGCGATGCGGGCGGCCTCGCCCCGGCCAGCCTCCAAGCAGATTTTGGGCAATTGCGTACTCTTGCCCGAGCCGGTCTCACCCGCGACGACGACGACGGGGTGCGCCTTGATCGCCGCGAGGATTTCGTCCCGGCGATCGCTGATGGGCAGGGCGGCTGGGTAGGTCGGGATAGGTCGGTTTTTGCGCCGCCGCTGGCACAGACGAGCAGAACTACGAGCTTGGCCCAAGAGACGTTCGACTTCTGTGGGGTTGAGGCGACGGCGATTCAGACGCCGTTCGATGCGCACCCGATCCTGGAGCATGCACTGAGGCAGGAGGGTTTTAAGCGCAGCGATGGGGTGGGCTTTGGTAGGCGATTGATTCAAAATTTACAAGGAGTTACGGCGTTTTTGTCGACACGGGAAATGTACGACAGGGGCCGTATGGTGGCAAATGCGAGGGCAAAGTATTACTTTCTTGAAAAAGTAATACTTTAATCATGTTTCGCAAAAGGAGTGCAAGGATGTCCCGAATAACGAGCAAAGGACAGGTGACCATTCCCAAAAACATCCGCCAAGTATTGGGAGTCAAACCGGGTGACCGCGTAGAGTTTGAGCTGCTGCCTGATCGGCGAGTGGTAGTTAAGCCAGCGTTGGCGACCGCCGTATTTGAACGCTACGTCGGCTACTTGGCGACCAGAGATGGCGAGGACCCAGACCGCATCGTCGCTCAGCTCAGGGACGACGACGAATGATCACCGCCGTTGATACTAATATCTTTTTGGATTTGTTGATTCCCAATGCGCGTTTTGTCGATGAGTCTAAGGCAAAGCTGGAAAAGGCCCACGACGAGGGGGGGCTGATTATATGCGAGGTCGTCTGGGCAGAGTTGGCTTCGCAGTTTGTGGAACAAACCGCGATAGAGGCTTTTTTGCGCGATACCGGGATTCGGCGAGTTCCAGCGAGCGAGGACGCCTTATTTACCGCCGGGCTAGCTTGGCAAACCTATCGCAAGCGGCGAGGAGACGGATGGCGCTGTGCAGCGTGTAGCCGCGTGCAGCGCGAAGTGCAATGCGACCAGTGTGGTGCGCGATTGCGCGGTCGGCAGCACATCGTTAGCGACTTTCTCATCGGTGCCCACGCCCTGCACCAAGCCGACCGACTGTTAAGTCGAGATCGTGGGTTTTACGCGACCTACTTTGGGGAACTAACGCTGATGGTCTAAGAAGCTCAGGCGTCGGTACGCCACAGGCGCGGGATCGGGCTGGTAGCTTGGCGCTCGGGCAGGTGCCAATAGGGTTCTTCGGGAGGGATTTCCTGCAAGTGCGGGCAGGTCATGCCGTGGCGATCCCACACCACCTCACCCGCGCGCAAGGTTAGCGCGCATTCGAGGCGGTACTGGGCTTCAATGCAGGCCCAGCCGCAGTCGCGAAAGTAGAAGTTGCCCTCGAGGACGCCCAGCACCGCGACATCGGCCTCAGAGCCAGGCGTCAAAGCCCCCAACTCGGGCCGGCGGATGGCGCTGGCGGGCGTGACGGTAGAGCGGTAGATCACTTCCTGTAAGGACATGTTCATGGCCAAGCACTTGGACATGGTATCGAGCATCGAGTGGACGTGGCCGTTGATATTGCCCATGTGCAGGTCGGTGCTAATGGAATCGGGCGGGAAGCCGTCGGCAATAGCCGGCATGGCGGCGCGGTACCAGAAGCTGGCCGCTCCGTGACCGAGGTCGAAGTGAATGCCCCTCTCGCGCGCCTCGCGCATGTAGTCGTACACCTCGCCGTCTTCATCGACGACGGGGAACTGGCGGGCAAAGACGTGGGTGTGGATATCGCCTGGGCGCAGGTGCTTGAGGATGAGATCGGGATAGGAGCGCTCGGGCGGGCGCGGCCAAAAGTCAACCATCACCGGCATTTTACAGCGCTCGCCGGCCTCGACGGCCGCGTCAACCGAGGCCCAAGGCGGATGCTCGTCGTCAAAGGGCTTGGTGGTCCAATAGTGAGCGGTCTTGATGCCGACGCACACCTCGTCGTGGGCCGCGGCCATCTCGGCCGCCTGCTGCGGGTCGAGGTTGGCTACTACTTGTTCGGGAGGGCCCATGCCTGGGGCGGCAATGTTGACGTAGGCGAACATGCGGACCTTGGAGTGGTCAATCACCGTCTCGCGGAAATGTTCAAACTCCTCGGCCCCGGCCGTGCCTGTATCGACACAGGTGGTTACACCCTCTTTGAGGAAGTGGGCATCGGCGTTGAGGCTGCCCACCAACCCGCCCGATTGACGGGCGCGGGTATGGTACGTATGGACGTGGATGTCGAGTAGGCCCGGCACTACTACGAGGTTGCCTACGTCGATGACGCGATGGGCATCCGCCGGGGAAATGTCCTCTTCGACGCGGGCGATGCGGCCGTCGAGAACGCCAACATCGGCGACGCCGTCGATACCGTTGGCAGGGTCGATTACGTGGCCGCCTTTGAGCAGCATTTCGAGCTTGCGGGGCATGGTTTTTCGTTTCGGATATCGTAGTGAAAATCAAAAAATAGGCTGGGGCAAAAAGAGGGTCAAATGAGATTGTTGACAATGGTCAGATACTTAGAGTACAATTATCAAATTATATCGTATATTCAATAGCAGATGCGACACCTTATCTACACACTCTTACTTTTGTCGGCCAGCAGCGCCCACGCTCAGACCGTCTATCGCGTCCATCTCAAGCTGGAGGGCATGATCGATCCGGGCGTGGCGGCCTTTGTCGAGCGCGTGATCGCCGAGGCCGACGAGACCGAGGCCGATGCGATCGTCTTTGAGATCGACACCTTTGGCGGGCGCGTCGATGCGGCCACTGTGATCCGCGACGCCATTCTCGACGCCGAAACCCTGACCATCGCCTTTATCAATAAGCGGGCGATTTCGGCCGGCGCACTCATCTCACTGGCCTGCGACAAGATTGTCATGACGCAAGCCTCGACCATGGGCGCGACCACTCCGGTCGATGCCACGGGAGACAAGGCCAGCGACAAAATAACTTCCTATATGCGCGCCGAAATGCGCGCCACGGCCGAGCGCACCGGCCGAGACGTCAAGATCGCCGAGGCCATGGTCGATGAGCGCGTCGATGTGCCGGGCCTGAGCGCCGAAGCGGGCCGGCCGGCCACCCTGACTACTGAACAGGCGCTCAACTACCAGATGGCCGACGAGACGGCCGAGACGCTAATCGAACTGTTGCGCATCTACGATTTAGGCGAGGCCGAAATCGTAGATGTCGAGCTCAACTGGACCGAGCACGTCTTGCGCATGTTGACCCACCCGGTCGTCACTTCAATTTTGCTGGCCGTGGCCATGTTCGGCTTGATCGCCGAGGTGCGCACGCCCGGTTGGGGCTTGGGTGGTACGTTGGCGCTAGTGGCACTGGGGCTTTTCTTCGGCAGCCACTTGATCGTCCACTTGGCCGAGTGGCAGGAACTGGCACTCTTTGCCGTGGGCGTGACGCTTTTGGTCGTCGAGCTGGTAGCCATCCCAGGCTTTGGCATTGTGGGTGCGTTGGGTATCGGAGCGATGATTGCCAGCGTGGTGATTACCCAATTGGGCGATTTTCAATTGTGGAGCTTCGAGGAAATCGTCTCGGTGATTGGGCGTCTCGCCGGCTCGATGATCGGCGCGTTTGTACTCTCGCTCATCGTGTTGCGCTCCCTGCCCAAGTTCGCCGCCTTCAATCGCCTAGTACTCCACAACGAAATCAAGGCCGCCGACGGGTACACTTCCTCCTCGCGCAAGACCGACGACGAGCTGTTGGGCAAGGAGGGGGTCACGGTCAGCTACCTGCGGCCTTCAGGTATAGCTCTGCTGGGGGGCAAGCGGCTCACCGTAATTGCCGAGGGCGAATTCATCGAGGCGCAGCGGCCCATTAAAGTAGTAGAAGCCCGCGGCAGCAGAGTGGTGGTGAAGGCGCTATGAGCTTTCTGGGAGGGGAGATGTTGGAATGGGTTTATTCGCTGGCCTTGCTAGTGCTCGGCTTTGTGCTGGTGCTCTTGGAAATTTTCGTGATCCCAGGGCTCAATATCTTCGGCATCGTTGGTTTGCTGACCGCGGTCGCCGGCATTGCCTATGCCTATATGAACATGGGCGGCTTGGCGGCTGGCGTCGTAGCGGGCGTGGGGCTTGTGGGCACCGCCATCTTGGTGAGAATGATGCTCAAGGTCCGCGCTTGGAACCGCTTGGTGCTCAACGATGGCATGACGCGCAAGGCCGGCTACGATTCGGTCAAGCCGGGCCGCGAGTCATTGCTCGGGCAGACGGGCGAGGCAATTACGACGCTGCGGCCAGCGGGGCGAGCGCAATTTGGCGAACGGGTATTCGACGTAGTTAGCGAAGGTGGCTATATTGAGCGTGGTGAGCAGGTCGAGGTATTGAAAGTGGCTGGCAACAGAGTCGTGGTTCAGTCCGTCCAGTCCGAGTCTTAATTCACTCCTTTCAAGGAGCTAATAATGGAAGTCCTGTTTTTGGTCTTGGTGCTTTTTGGCATCATCATTTTTTTGTCGCTCTTCACCTATTTCATTCCGGTGGGGCTGTGGATTTCGGCCTATTTCGCCGGAGTCAGGGTGGCGATTTTCAAGGATTTGGTGGGTATGCGACTGCGCAAGGTGCCGCCCCGACAGATTGTCGGTCCCAAAATCAGCGCCGCTAAGGCGGGGCTCGATGTTGGCTTGGAGAGCATGGAAGCTCACTACTTGGCCGGCGGCAACGTCAACGCGGTGATTTTAGCCCTGATCTCGGCCGACAAGGCCAACATCGAGCTGACCTTCGAGCGCGCCGCCAGCATCGACTTGGCTGGCCGCGACGTGCTCGACGCGGTCAAAGTCAGCGTTAATCCCAAGGTAATCAACACGCCCCTGATTGCGGCGATTGCCAAAGACGGCATTCAGGTCAAAGCCACCTGCCGAGTGACCGTGCGCGCCAATATCGACCGCTTGGTCGGCGGTGCCGGCGAGGAGACGATCATCGCCCGGGTCGGCGAAGGGATCGTTACCACCATCGGCTCGGCCTCGACGCACAAAGAGGTACTCGAAAATCCCGATCTGATCTCCCGACGGGTGCTGGAAAAGGGCCTCGACTCGGAGACGGCTTTTGAGATTCTCTCAATTGACATCGCCGATGTCGATGTGGGCGAGAATATCGGCGCTAAGTTGCAGACCGATCAGGCGGATGCCGATCTCAAAATCGCCCAAGCTAAGGCCGAAGAGCGCCGGGCCATGGCCCAGGCACGCGAGCAGGAAATGACGGCCCAAGTCGTGGAAATGGAATCGCGAGTCAAGGAAGCCGAAGCCGAAGTGCCGCGCGCAATGGCCGAGGCCTTCCGCGAGGGCAACCTGGGCATCATGGACTACTACCGCATGCGCAACATCCAGGCTGACACGGATATGCGCGACTCGATCTCCGAAAGCGGCGAGGATCGCAATAACCGCGACAACTAGTCTATGGAACTCCTACTCTTTGCCCTCGCCATACTGTTCAGCATATTTTCGGCGCTGATGGAGCGTCGCAAGCGCCGCAAACGGCTTGAAGAGACCCAACAGCAGCACGCCGAGATCGAACAGCAGCACGCCGACATCAATCCGGCTGCGCCCGTTGTCGTCGAGGAGAAGAAGGAAGAAGAACCGTCCTTTGGGTGGCCTTTTGACGGCGATCCTTTTGAGGAGCCGGTTCTCGCCGAGGTCGATCCGGCCGAGGCTGAGCGGGAGGCTCAGCAGGAGGCTCTAGAGGCCGAACGGCAGGCACTAGAAGCCGAGCAGCGCGCCGTGGCGGCCGAGAAGCTGGCCATGGAGCGGCTGACGGAGACTAAGCCTCAGGAGTCAGGCGAGAAGCAGCGGCCTCGTCGCACCCGGAACCATTGGTTCCTCACTCCTCAGACGGCGCGCGACGCGATCGTCTATATGGAGATCCTCGGCAAGCCGAAGAGCGAACGAGAGGAGTGGTAATGGTATAGCCGGAGTGGCGGAATTGGTAGACGCGCTGGATTCAAAATCCTGTATCCGCAAGGGTGTGTGGGTTCGAGTCCCACCTCCGGCACCATTTTTATTAACCGTTGCAATCTAAAAAGAGATAAACTGACGTGCTATCTCCAGAGATAAGACGCCTCTTCGACATCATCTCGGTACTCGTCCTGCTGATTATAGTTCCGGCTTACATCTTCTGCCGCCTAGGATTCATTCTGCTGATTGCAATTCCAACGGCGTACATCTTCTGCCGCCTCAAGTCACACGCTGACTAAAATGGCAAGAGGACAAGACCGCAAATAACATAGAAGGCGACATCGGATGAAAAGAGCAAAATCGCCTACTGGGGGACATAGAGCTGAGTGATTTTGATACGGAATGTGGAGAGGTTATGCCACAAGTACAGCGACTAAAGGAGCCTAAGTTATGGAAGCATCAACAACGATTAGAAGAATGATGGCTGGCAACGAAATAGTTGTGCCACCCTATCAACGTGCGTACTCATGGGATACTTCCTTTGAGGAGACAGATAGGGACAATCAGACCAATGTGTTTCTGTCAGATCTTGAGGAATATTGTAACAATCCAAAGAGTTCGTATTATTTTGGCCACTTCCTTTTTGAGGAGAGGAACCAAAAGTTTTATGTGATCGATGGCCAACAGCGCCTTACAACCATTGTCATCTTTTTGTCGGCGCTTTTCGCAAGATTGAAAGAGACAAGAGGCTTAACAGAGGATGAAGAATTCCGTTTTGAGGATATGGTTAGACGGGGCAGTGTAAGACGCTTTATGACGGTAGATTATGATGATCAACTATTCAAAGACTATGTGATTGAACAAAGTAGATCCGATCATCATGGCCTTGAGACAGAGTCTGCGCGCCGCATTGTTAAGGCTTTTGATTTTTTCAAGCAACGACTATCGGATAAAGATGGAGATTATCTGACGAAAATGCTCTCCATAGTCAGCGAATCAGCGTGCACAACTCATCTGGTTCAGAACGAATCGGAAGCAATTCAGATGTTTATATTCCAGAATAATAGGGGAAAGCATCCCTCTAATCTGGAAATTGTAAAAGCTCAATTTATGCACAACGTGCATCTGTATGGCGGTAATGGTAAAAAGGTACTTGTATATGAGATTAAGAAGCGTTTTGAAAAAATTTATAAATCAATATCTAAAATTGAATATCGTATTAGTGAAGATGATATCCTACTTTATACCCTGAGAGTGCATTTTAACTCACTTTGGGAACCGGAGACTAATGCTCTGGATAAAATAAATAAAGAATTATCTGAAGAAACGCGAATTGATTTCATTAAGTCTTTTACAATGTCTCTTGAGATGAGTTTTGATCATCTATCTTGTTTCTTTTGCAAAGATGAGAGCGAGTATTTTTCAATACATTCCTTGATAACACTTGGAGGTATCGCCATTGCACTTCCATTTGTCATAAAGTCATATAGATATGGCCTGCCAATCGATGAGATAGGAACTCTATGCTCATCGATGGAAAATCTGGTACTCCGTCATCGTCTGATTGCAACCCGCGCTGATATAAGATCAAGAATTAATGATGTGTTCCAGGACTTCCACGAAAAAAACAAAAATATTTGTCCTATAGTAACTCGAATAGAAGAGCTAAAAACAATATCGGAATCGGAGTGGTGGTGGGCTTATTGGAATGATGAAAAACTAGAAAAATCGCTCCAAGGAGGGATAGATCACACGGTTGCAAAATATCTGCTATGGAAATATGAAAATCATCTTAAAGATAAGGGTGAAGCAGGCTATTCCCCTTCTCGCTTTGAGCACATAGAAAGCCCTGAACTGGAACATATTGCTCCAACCACAGAACCCGAGCAAAACTCACATGGTTATGACGATTACGATGAAGAGTTTAATAATCAATACCTTAATTGCCTCGGTAATTATCTACTGCTGTCAAAATCTCACAATTGCGCAGTGGGGAATATTCCGTTCACCGAAAAGCTTAGAACATATACTAATAATGAACAACAAAGGGAGATTAGGACTTTAGCTCCCGATAAGGTGTGGACCAAGGAAATCATACAAAAAAGAAAAGAAAAAATTATCGAATTTATTATGAAAAACTGCTAAATATATGTTCCTGATTAGAGGATAACCCCGAATGCCTTGAAGAAGTCTACTTGTGTAGAAGTTGTGAACCGCGTACCTACGATGTAATTCTAGTTGATTTCGCGGCTATCGCACCAGCCGCTCGTCAAGCAGATACGGTTCAACCGCCGCGATTTCTACACCTTGCATCTCTGAATGCGCTGGATTAACCAGCACATTGTAGTCGCCTTTGACTACTGCTGAGGGTACGCGCAGCAACAACGACCGCCTTTCCTCAATCCAACAGGTGCCAATCTCCTCTAGCTCGACAGGGGCCGGATGTCGTCGCCAGTTGTTTGGCAACATCTCCTCGGTAATAGTCTCTGCTGGCGCATCATCGGGCACTGCAATAGTCGCGATGCTCAGATTTTTCGGTACCCGCGCCAATGGCACATGCACTAGGTATTCCACCGTGGCCAATGCTCGACTAGGCGAGGTGTAAAGCAAACCCACCCCAACGCGATTCCACCGACCGCCATTGGTGCGGGCACCGGCTCCCGATAGATCGTTTATGTAGCGGGTCTTGGCGATGCGGAAAAGCCGCATCAGGCGAATACCCCGTGCTCTATCCGACCCAGCTCATCCAAAACGATATCTGCGCCGAAACGCGAGTTGAGCAACTCGAGCGGCACTTTATTGCCCAATGCCACGCAGGGTTGTTTGAGCCAATACAGGAAATGATCGCGGTCCTCAAAGACTGCTACCCCTCTGGCAGCAACGCTGGCGATCTGGATAACCTGCTCGGAGACGGCCCGACTGAATGGTTTGGCGGCACCGTGTCGCTGCACCGTGCGTTCGCTAATGGGCAGCAGGCGAATGAGCTGTCCCGGCGATATAGCGAGGTATTCCGCTAGTTTTATCAACTCCGACCGCGCAATGCCTCGATTGCTCATTTCAATTAGGTCGAAGCCATTGTGCAGCCTATAGCGCACCCCGAGAATCTGCGCCGTCTCCCCTAAAGGGGCCGTCGTGGCAATGGTCATGGCATGGCTCGCTTTCTTTACATGGCGACGTTTGTCTTATAAAATACGACAAAATACGCCCACACTGTCAAACTTGCCAGCGACGCGACTGAGTGCGTATCTATATATGAATGAGGACGCAACCGTGAAAACGCTAACGAGCCAAACCCGCACTGCGCCGCCACTATGGGCGGTCTTGGAGCGGCGACTGATCGACGCGATCGACGAGGCGGCACCGATTTTCCTCGAAAAGTACACCCGCCCCGGCGGCAGTCTGATATGGATGGAAGGATACCCCGGCGACGGGGTCTGGGCCGACGACCTGTACGAGGCATTCTTCAACTGGCCTCACTACTATGCCCTAGGCGGCAGCGAGTACACAGGCGTCAAGGCCCTAGAGGAGTGGAACGCCATTACTCGGCAGCTAGAGCACGACTACGGCCGCGTCACCCGCGAGTTTATCAACGACGACGACTGGTTCCACAACGCCGAAAACTACATCTACTTCTATCACTTGGGGATGGCCGACCCGGCCAACGCCGAGACGCGCCGCCGGGCGCAGCGCTTTGCCGGCTTCTACTTGGACGAAGACCCAGCCGTGCCCAACTACGATCCCGAGCACCGCATCGTGCGCTCGCCCTGTAGCGGCAGCAAGGGGCCGCTGTTGCAAATGCGGCGCGGCGAAATCTACTACGACCTCACCCACGATCACGCCACGTTGGGGCCGAGCTTTGATTTGCCCGCCAACTGGTGGGAGGACCCCGAGACCAAACGCCGCGTTGAGGAGCAATTCGACCAAGTGGTCATGCAGGGCGACGTGACCGTCAACTTAGGCGTCGTGGCGCTGGTGGCAACGGCCTTTCTCCACACCGGCGAAGCGCGCTACCGGGAGTGGATTGAGGAATACGTGGGAGCTTGGATAGAGCGCACCGAAGCCAACGGCGGCATCGTCCCGGACAACATCGGCCCCAACGGCATCGTCGGCGAGATGCGCCAAGGGCAGTGGTGGGGCGGGCTGTATGGCTGGACCGGGCGCTATGGACACAACATGATGGCCCACTCAATCACCGCGGCGGTAGAAGCCGCGCTGTTGGTCACGGGCGAGATGCGCTACTTGGACCTGCTCCGCATGCACATGGATGCGCTAGTCGCGCACGGCCGCGAGGAAGGAGGGCGGCTGCTCGTGCCCTACAAGTACACAGACGAGGGTTGGACCGACTTCAACCCCATCAATCCCAATGCGCCGATCCACTTGTGGGCCGCGTCCATGGAGCAGCGCGACTGGCAGCGGCTGGAAACCCTGCGCCGAGGGGCCGAAGGCGAGTGGAGGCAGGTAGGGCAGCGCGGGCCGCGTTCGCTCGACGACCGCGCCTGGACCCGCTTTCTCGCCGGCGAGTCCCCAGATTACCCCGAACGCATCTTGCAGGCCAACTACCGCGAGGTCGGCGACCGCATCGCCAAGGTCATCGACGACGAGCAGGATCTGACCCAACTCGACGTACACTGGTGGCAACAGGTCAACCCGGTGGTCACCGAAGCCTTAGTGCAGCTAACGACCAGCGCACCGCAGACCATCTACTGGGGAGGGTTGGCGCAAGGGCGGGTGCGCTATTTCGACGGCAAGCAGCAGCGACCGGGTTTGCCCTCGGACGTTGCCGCCTTGGTGACTAGCCTCAGCGCTGACAGTGCGGAGCTGACGTTGGTCAACTTGAGCACGAGCCGCACCCGACACGTAATCATCGGCGCTGGCAGCTTTGGCGAGCACTGCTTTGGCCGGGTGCAAGCTGGCGATGAGGTACTCGACGTGGATGGCACTTATTTTCGAGTTGAATTGGCTCCGGCCAGCCAAATCGAATTGTCGCTCGCCATGCGGCGTTACAGCCAGCAGCCCAGCTTTCGCCTGCCTTGGCACGGCGAGCGGATTCCATATCGCTAAGAAGCGGCTCAAAACCCCTATCAGCTATCGCCCGACGGCAAGGTATCCACAGATGAACGCAGATGTGAAATGAGGTTGAGCGGAGCGCACTTAGAATTTTGAGACGGCTTCTAACAAAATTAACGTGAGTTCGGTTTAAGGTGAGGGCATCCTTTTTGGCTAAATTTAGGTTTGC
>VXOR01000028.1 GCA_009840005.1 Gemmatimonadota bacterium | reverse complement strand
GGGGCGGGGTGGGCCGTTGAAAAAGTCAGCCGGGCCGCCTCCCTCGGAGATATGGACAACGATGGGGATGTCGATCTGTTAATCGTCAATCTCAACGACACCCCAACTCTGCTGCGCAACGACGGGGGCAACCGCAACAACTGGCTGGGCCTAAAGCTGATCGGCTCCGAGAGCAATCGGGACGCGATTGGTGCCCAAGTGCGCGTGCGAGCCGATGGCTTAGACCTCGTGCGCGAGGTGCATCGCGGTTATGGCTTTCAAGCCGGGCACGACCGGCGGCTGCTGATCGGCTTGGGAACGCACGAGCAGGTCGACGCGGTGGAAATCCGTTGGCCATCGGGCCGGCGGCAGGTGTTGAAGTCGCCGCCCTTGCGTAGCTACCTAGAAATTCGCGAGGGACGCGACGAGGTAGCGGTTGTTCCACGAAGCGGTGCAACGGGGCGCGAAAAGGAGGTTCCAACAGACCAGCCATCCGCACCCCAAGAGCAGCCAATCACCGAGACCTTGCCTGCGGTCGGCGAGCCACACTGGCAGGCCGACGATTACCTCAAGGCCAGCAAGGCCCTGTTCGCTGCGGCGCGCTACGGCGAGGTACGGGCCGTACTCGAACAGGGACTGCGGCAGACGCCGGATTCGCTGCCTTTGCGTTTCCACCTCGGGCTGTTGCTCGTCACCGGCCTAGGGCATTACGAAGAAGGTGCTCAGGTTCTCGAAGACGCCGTGCGCGATTATCCCACCTCGGTGGATTCTCACTTCTACTTGGGCCGGGCGCACCTCGGCCTAAACCGCCTCGCCGAGGCCATTGAGTCGTTTGAGCGAACCGTCGCCTTGGTGCCCTCGTCGTGGGAGTACCACATCTGGTTAGGACTGGCGAACATGCGAGCCGATAGCTTACAAGCCGCAGCGGCCGCCTTTGAACAGGCCGCAGAGCAGGCCCCTTGGGAACCCAACCCTCACCTGCAACTGATCACTGTGTACAACAAGCTGGGACGTACAACAGACGCGCAAAAAGAACAGCAACTTTTCGAGCGCTTCTTCCCGCTGCACAAGAAGGTGAAAAATCTCCAACAGCAGCTCGAAGTAATGCCGCAAGACGCCTCAGCGCACAGCGAGCTGGGCACGGCTTACGGACGGCAGGGGCGTCTCGCAGAGGCACTGGCGTCTTTCCAGCAGGCTGTCGAACTGGACCCGCAGCACGGTTTGGCGCATTTGGGCATGGGCACGGTGCTCTTTCGCATGGGGCAGCCGGATCGAGCTATATTGGCGTATGAGCAAGCGCGCCGAGTGCAGCCGGATTTGGCGGAAGCCTACCAAGACCTAGGATATGCCTATGCAGCGCGAGGACGCTTGCGCGAGGCCATTGCCACGTGGGAACAACTGCTGCTGCAAGTTCCCGACCATCCCAACGCCCACCGCTGGATTCGCCAAGCTCGCGCACAAAGCCAACAGAGGTAGCTCGACTCTCCTGACAAAAGGAATCCGCAATGACCGATTTCAAAGCGACCTATTTCAACGACGGCTTCGTCGTCGTCGATGACGCCGTTGAGCCGGACCTGCTCGACCGCTTGGAGGCAGCGGGCCGGCGGGTGGTCGATAAGGTGCGCTCGGGACAAGTCGATGTCTCCGGCCAAGGCCCCAACTCCACGGGCATCTTGGGCCTGATCGCCCCGGAATTCGCCGAACCCGCATTCGCCGAATACCTGATCTCCGATCCAATCACCCGTTACGCCGAAGCCTTCCTAGGATCGGAGCTGCGGCTCGGCCACGTGCATCTGTGGTGTACAGAACGTCCCTACGACACCGGCTGGCACCGCGACATTGGCCAGCCGCCAGTCAATTACAGCGAAACCGAGGAAATGGCCATTCTCAACCAGCCATTCGTCAGCCTCAAATGGCAGACGGCCCTACTCGACGACCCATGCCTGTGGGTGATTCCAAAGAGCCAGCAGCGCTATCGCACCGAGCCAGAAGCCGAGGTATTGTTCGGCAACACGCGCCAACCAATTCCCGGCGGAATGCAGGTGGATTTGCGGCGGGGGCAAACCGTGTTTTGGAACGGCAAAATCATCCACCGCGGCCACAAACCAGACGACTTGGAACGGCGGCTGAGCGTCACCGGCGGCCTGCGGCGCTACGATCCCCAAGAATCAATGGATTACGTGGGTAGCGATTGGGAATGGCGTCTGTCCGACCGAGTGCGAGAAGCTCTGCCGGAGAAAGCGCAACTTTACTACGACCGCTGGCGCGGCCTGCCCCAGGGTACCAACTAATTCTCGAACGCTTCTTTAACGTTCCCAGAAGACACCACGCGGTAAATCCTCACATCCGCCGTCACCTTCTCCAACGCGAGATGCTCGTCCCATATCTCAAACTGCTCGGCGCGCTCCATAAACCAATCGCTCTCCACTAGCACGTGACTGATCTGGAAGCGCCGCAGCGCCGAAATGCTGCTCGCGTTTGGGAACCCCTCCATGATGCGCGATAGGGCGTGAACGTGCTGCGGCACAAAGCTGGCAAAACCATTGGCTATCGGCCGCCCGTGATACATCTGACAGTTCATCCAATAGGTCGTCTGATCAAAGCGATCGGCCCGGCCACTGGCGACCATGGGCACGTGGACGATGCGAGTATCCGGCGGTGCCTCTCGCAGCCACTGAACCCATTCCTGCGTCGGCACTTCCCACTTGAGCAGCGGCACTGGCGCAGACAGCCAATCGATGGCCACGATCAAGACAACCAAACACTGCACCCACCGACGGCGACCCAACCATACCAATCCCAAGACCGCGAGCAACGCGACAAATAGCTGCGCCAGCCCGGCAAAACGCCACAAATTGCGTGCGTACTCAAACCCCGAATAATACGTCCGCAGCAACTCGTATGGAGCGTTCCACGGCGCGTCGAGGCGAGGTCCAAAAGACAGCAATACACAGCCCAGCACCGCGCCGAGACAAAACAACGCCCAGCGCCGATAGCACCGGTTTTTCAGACCAAACCAAATCCCGGCCAAAGCCAACGGCCACACGGCCACCCCAAACCCCAGCGCATGGCCTCGCCAATCGGGCGGACGTTGCCGCAGCCAGTTGGTGGCCGGCATCTTCGCGTAGTCGTCAACGCGAGCACTCGTGCGGCGAATCGTCTCTTCCGAGCGATATCGCTCCATATCCAATCCGCTCAGCGCGCCCAGTTGCCCAACGGCTATGGGCACGACCAACGCGCCGCACAAGCCGAGCGCCGCAATGGGCGCGAGGAGACGCCGAGGCGGCCAGCACAGGACGAGGTAACCCGCCACCGCTACCGGCCCGAACAACAGGGCCGTGTGCGACGCCGTGTGAAAGCACACGGCCATCCAAACGCCGCACCTTAGCAGCGGGCCGAATCCTCCGTCGCGCCGGAACTGGACCAAACAAGCCAGTGCCATGATGCAGGGAAACAAAACGACCGTCTGGACGACGCCGAGCTGATCGGCGGCCAAAGGCAGCATTTCCACGAGGATGCCCCCGGCCAAGGCCGCCCCCAGCGGAAAGCGCAATTGGCGCAACAAGAAAAAGCCGCTCCAGCCATTCAGCGCCAGAATCGCCAGCAAAATTGCGTTGTACGCCAGGGGCGGGGAATCGGCAAGCAGCAAAATGACGCCAAAGGCCAAGCCAGTCAGCCATTGGGGTTCCGAATAGGCAAAGGCCGCGGGATTGGGATGGAAAATGGGCGCGTTCCAGTAGTCGAGGTACCCGTGCGTCAGCCGGTCGCTGTTCCACCACAGCGTCCACATCTCCCAGCGCACCGTGGTCGCGGTCGGATAGTTTCCAAAGGGAACGTGCGTGGTCAGATGCAGACCCAGCGGCGCGGTCTGGACGAAAGCGACGGCGATGAACACGGCCGGGATAGTCAAGCGGCGCATTCTACTTCAACCCGCAAGACCGCCACTGCACAATGCGATCAATCGGCGTGCGTTCGATCCCCAAGTGTTGAAAGACATCCAGCTCTTCTTTCTTCACTGCTTCCGTAAGAGCGACGAGGAAATCAATCGGCACTTGGGTTCGGGGCCTGAGCCGCAACAAGGCTCTACCCGGCCACGTAATGCACTGAACGGGGAACGGCACCAACAGGGGCTTGTTGCCTTGGGCGCGAGCCAACAGGCGCATCAAGTCCACAAAGCGGATGGACGCTCCATACATGGACCAAATGCCTCGATCCGCATCCTGTCCCCGGCGGCCAATCAAGGCGTGCAAAACCTGGACAATGTCGCCTATCCACAGCGGCCGCACCAAAAACCGTCCCCCATTGGGAACGGGCAACACCTTCAGCCGCGCCAACTTGGTCAGCGCGTCAAAGGTCGCCGCCAGCGGCCCTCCCTTCTCGCCGACGATCATGCTCGCCCGCAGGCAAATCGCGTCTAAGGCACTTGCGCCGATGAGCTGTTCGGCGCGATTCTTCGAGCGGCCGTAGAGCGAATATTCAGACGTGGCCAAGTCCGTACTGAAGAAAATCAGCCGCGCATCAGAGTTATATTTTTCCATCAAGCCAATCAGCCGACTCGTCAGCTCGACGTTGGCAGCAATCATGGCGTCTTGGTCGCGCCCGCGCACAGCCGCCGCCAAATGAATGACGACATCAGCCGACCGCACGTATTCCGCCAAGTACTCTTCGTCGTAGCGGCGAATGCGGGTGTAGTTAGCGGTCACAACCTCTTTGCGGCCCAACCACTCGGCTTGCTCCCAAGCCGCTGCCGCCATTAGTTGTTGACCCACGTAACCGCTTGCGCCCGTAATCAATAAACGCGGAGAATCCGCCATCTCGCCCCAATCCTGATTGCGCCGATGAACATAGCACTCGTCCACGTCCTGAACAAAAGCAAAAAGTACGGCCTCAATAAGGACCTAAACGGCGGCCTCGGCACGGCCGACAACTTTGGCGATTCCCTCGCGTTTGGCATACTAAAGCGAATCCGCCGCAAGTGGGTCCGCATCCCCATCGTCGAATTCGCGTTCTTGCAAAGCGTCCTCGCGGAACAGGGCCACGCGGTATCCTATTTTGAAGGCGACCTGCCGCAAGGCGACGTGGACTTGGTGTTGCTGTACGGCTCGCTCGTCGATTACCAGCGCGAAAACCAAGTGTGCCAATCGCTCAAAGAGAAGCTGCCCAAAGCCAAAGTAGGTTTCTGGGGGCCTTTCCCCTCGCGATTTCCCCAGCTATTTGACAGCGGAGACTTCGTCCTCCAAGGCGAGCCAGAAGCCTTCTTCGCACACCAATTCGAGCATCTCGACCAGCTCAAGGGCCACGTGGCGATCACCTCGCTTGCCGACATGGAGGCGCTGCCCGCACCTTCGTTTGACAACTTTCCCATCGATCAGTACCGCTATCTCCCCGCCATTGTCAAACGGCCATTTGTCGCCTTGCAAGCGAGCCGCGGATGCCCCTTTAGCTGCCGCGCCTATTGCGCGTACGGCGAGTACCAAGGAGCAAAAATCCGCTTGCGGCCCGCGCGCAAAGTCGTCGATGACATCGTCCGGCTAAAGGAACAACACCGCATAAAGGCCATTCAGTTCAGGGACCCCCTCTTCGGCCTCCACAAGCCGTTTGTCCGCGAACTATGCGAAGAACTAAAACGGAGAAACGTCCAGATTGAATGGGGCATGGAAACCCGCCTCGACTTGCTCGACGAAGAAAACTTGCGACAGATGTTCGCCGTGGGGCTGCGCAACATCAACGTCGGCATCGAGACCCCCAACGCGGCCATCGCAAAAATCAACAAAAGGCCGCTGATCGAAGAGCAGCACCAAGAGCACATGATTGCGTTCTGCAAAAAGCTAGGCGTCAAGGTCGCCGCTTTCTACATTTTGGCCCTAGAGGGCGACACCGAAGAGACCATCCGCGAAGCCGTGCAATACGCCATCAAACTCAACACCTATCTGGCCCGCTTTTCCGTTGCCACCCCGTATCCCGGAACGGCCTTTTACGACCGGCTCGACCGCGCGGGCAGGATATCGACTTACGACTACGAAAAATACACGCAATTTCACCTCGTGTTTGAGCACGAAAACTTGTCGGCACCCCAAGTCAGACGCCTGCTCGAAAAGGCTTATCTCCGCTACTATTGCCGTCCCGCTTACTGGGCCATGTTTGTCAAATGGAAGATGAAAAATTGGCGCTAGCGCGTCCTCAGTGGCTCGCCGCGCTCGCGCTATGGCTTGTGGCCGCGTGCGCCGACGGCCCCGGCCAAATCCACTACGCCGAGTGCCAACGCCAAGCCGACGCCAAAAACTACCTGCCGGCCATCCAAGCCTGTCAGCAGGCTCTCGACAGCGAGCCAGAGCACGTGCAAGCGCGGATGCTGTTGGGGAGGCTGTTGCTCAAACACGGCCAGCTCGACGTGGCCATCCAGCACTTCGAGTACATCATCCAACGCGACCCACAGCACCTAGCAGCCTACGAGTCCCTCGGCGACTTGTACGTGCGGCAGCGGCGCAACGACCAAGCCATCACCGCGTACCAAACGGCCCTTCAGCATGCGCCCGACCAGCCAGTCTTTTACCGCAAACTAGCCCTCGTCTATGGCGATCAAAACCGCTACGCCGATGCCGTTGAGGTACTGCATAAAGCCATAGAGTTGGAGCCACGGCACGTGGCCACCCACTACAACTTGGGGCTAGTCTATCAGCGACAAGCTCGCTACGCAGAGGCGCGGACGCAGCTACAGCAGGCCGTCCAGCTAGATTCCACGAGCGCGGACGCTCACTACCGGCTAGGGCAGATTGAGGCTCAGTTGGGTCAGTACTCGGCAGCCGAGGCCAGCCTACAGGCGGCGTTGACTTGCCAAGCCGATCACGCCTTGGCCCTTGCCGCGCTCGGGCATGTCCTGCTGCAACAAGGGCAGTCGCGCGAAGCCGAAACCGCGCTGGTGCAAGCCGTAGCAGCCGACCCGTTTGAACCCGAAGCCCTGCACCGGCTGGGAACGCTCTATTTGCGGGAGGGACGGCCCGAAGAAGGGCGCAAGCTGCTGGCGGCGTTTGCGCGCTTGCAGCCAGTGCGCGAGCAGATCGAGCACTACCGCTACCTGCTAACGCTCTACCCAGAAGACGCAGACGCTTACTATAACTTGGGGGTGCTCTACGGGGGGTTGGGGCACCGCGAAGCTGCGGCTGGCGAGTACCGCCGCGCCTTGGCCATCAATCCAGCCGACCTCGGGGCGCGCAACAACCTCGCCAACATCCTGCTAAACACCGGGCAGATCAACGCGGCCATCCAGCAATACGAACAGCTCTTGGCCCTGTACCCGCGCTATGCCCAAGGCTACAACAACTTGGGAGCGGCCTATCTGCGGCTAGGCGACGGGGAAGCGGCAATCCGCATGTTCCAAAAGGCTCTGTGGGCCGATCCAGAATACGCGGATGCTCACTACAACTTGAGTATGCTGTACTTCAGGCAGGGACGACAGGCCGAGGGCCAAGCTGCCCTCGATAAGTATCGCTCTTTAACGACAGAAAGATAGACTACTGCTCGGCCGGGCGCGGCTTGCGGGCCTTATAGATCTCTCGATCAAACGAATAGGCGATGTTCACGGTTTCCACAGGTTCGTCGCGGAAGTCGAAGCGCAGGGCCAGATCTTCGATCTCCACCACAAAGGAGGACACATCTCTATGCAAGGGCGGAAACACGATGAGGCCGATGGATTCTTGTCCGCTGAAGACGAACTCGTCGGTCTTGTACATGGTCTCCTGGAGGATGTCCTTCCGCTCTTCGGTCTTCAAATAGACGTTGCCGCCATAGCCGACGGCATAGGGCCAATAGTACTCGACCATGGCGGCCAAGCTCAGCGCCTGATATTCGCGGCCATTGGCGGCCGTCAGCGAGATTCTCTCTGGGTTCAACCACACCTTGGGGAATTCGTAGTTTTTTACCTTTAAACTGAAGACCGTAAAGCGGGCGGGTGTCCACGACTGCTCCGGCGGATTCCAGTCCGAATACGTATAGGGGTTGAGCTCCATTTCGTATGGATTGAGATAAAAACTCGACTTATCCGGGCTGTGAGCGGCGAGCTGCCGGTTGAGAATTTCATCGGTCAGAGGGCGCAGATTGACCTCCAGCCGGCCCTCGGTATAGGTAATGCTGCGGTCGTCGCCAATCGACAACTCGGCGCTCTGCTGCTCAGTGGCCGGTTGGATGGGACCGGCAAAATGCCGCATCCCGAGCCGGTGGCCGCAGCTAAGGAGGGATAGCGAGATGGCCGTTAAGACGAGGATATAGCCCGTTCTTTTCATAACCCTGCTCCTATCACAATTCCAGATCCACGAGATGCTCCTCAAACACCTCCACCTGCGCCGCGTATTGCTCCCGTAGTCTGACGATCAATTCCTCGAAGTACTTGTTCTCCTCGGACTTTCGCAGCCAGTACTTGGCTCGCCGCACCGTCTGTGGAAACGGCTCGGGCCGGTCGGGGATGCGCTCCTCGACCTTGAATATGGAAAATCCTTCCTCTAGCGCTAAAGGCCCTTGCAACTCGCCAACCGGGGCCTTTTCCATCGCCTCGTCGTGAAGCGGACCGAATAGGGCCCGCTCGTACGCATGCAGGTGAATCCGCCCCTGTTGCTGTTTGGCAAACTGCCGCGTTGTGTGGCGCACGGCGAGCGTCTCCATATCCGCTCCGCCTTCAATTTCCTTCAGTAGCGAATCGGCCATGGCCCGAGTGAGAACCAAAATCTCCAAAATTACGGTCGCGCGCGGCTCCATAAACTTGTGCAGGTTGTTCTCGTAATAGCGGCGCGCCGAGGCGTCGGTAGTATCGATCAGAGCCTGAACTTCGCGCTCTTTGAGCGCTTCGAGCAGCAGGGCCTCTCTCTTGTTGTGCAACCAAGCCACGACCGCCGGCTCTTCGTTCAAGCCCTCCTCAAGAGCTTCGAGGTAAAACAGCCGAAGCGACAGGATGTGCGTATCAATGAACTCGGCGATGCCCTCGCGATTGAATTCGAGCCGGTACTGGAAGCGGGCCTGCCAGTACGCATTCATCAAGTCCTCGATGGTGAAGTGCCCGCGGTCGTAGCGGCCCAGAATCCGCTCTCGATCTGCCGGCGCAATTTCCCACAAGGCGTTACTGCCCTTGGTGCCCTCGGCAATGAGAAACGCGACCGCGGCCGTATCCACCTCAACCTTGTACTTGGGCTTGAGTCCGGCTACCCGCTCCTGCTGGGCGCGATCGTAATTATGCCGGAAGAGCCACTGGGCGAATACTTGCAGGTAGTAGTCGGGCGCGGGGGCTTCGTCCAGTACCTTGAAAATCTCGTACGAGCCCCGCAGTTGAAAGGGCTGGCTGACCTCGCCCTCCGGTACCTCAAACAGGACGTGGGCGATGGACAGCGGGAGTTGCACGTCCCGCAAGTTCTCTCGGCCTATGAAGTGATCGCTCAGCAGGCCGCCATTGGCCGCCGAGACCCGATTCGCCGAGCGTTCCGCAACCACTTCTGCGAACGGGCGTCCCCGCTCCAATTCCTCGACGACTTGTTGGGCTTGCTCCTCGGTTTCCACCCGAATGTGCGCCAGCTTGAGCAAGCGGCTCCACTTGCTCTTGGAGAATTGCTCCCGGACTTCCTGTTGCGAGGGCTGGCTCTCGGGCAGCACGTGTCGCTCTAGGTACTCTTTGACGATCCTGTTCTGCTGCTCCTGCTCCCATTGCGCGGTGAATTGCGCCTCCTTATCCAAGCCTTTGGTGTGGGCCTCCACGAGCATCAATTCCATGTCGATTAGGGTCTGGAGATAATCCTTGGCCGCGTCAATGCCGGTAGCTTCCGATCTCAGCAGGGCTGGGGTCTCCGCGGCGAAAAGGGTTAGGTCCTCGCGGGTAATTTCTTTGTCCCCCACTCGGGCAGCTACATTGTCGGCAACATCGCTAGGACCGCCGCACTGAACTAAGGCGAGCGCGGCGAGAGTCGAGATACTTCTGAGCATTAGAGGTCTCCAGTAGCGGCAAATAGGCGGACAAAGGCCACAGTTTCCGTTATGTTGAGATCGCCTTTGTCGAAGTTTTTCTGTTCGCGTTGAAACCCGGCGTTCAGGGTGAGCTTGTAGCCTATGTACGCCGAGGTGTTGGAAAATACAAAGGCAAAGACAAAGCTGTTGAAATCGTCTTCCTCACCCGAGCGCAAGTTCTGCTGATCTTTCAGATTGTCGAAATTGCTGAACTCCAGCCCAATATCGACCCAAGTCTGCGGCAAAAAATTGTAGCGAGTGACCAAAAAGAGGATTTCCTCGCGGTCGCGGGAAATGCTCAGTTCCTCGGGCACGGCGCGGGTGGAGGGCAACTGACGCCGGTAGATGCTCTTGAACTTGGGCCACAGAGTTAGCGTGGCAAAGGGCTTGATTTCGTAATCGGCCTTGTTGATCAAACCGAAAAAGGAGCGGTCGCGCTTGCGCTCGGCCTCCTTACCTTGCTGAAAGAACTTTTCAAACTTCAGCTTGGACGTCACGTGGAGGTTGGCCAACGGCGCGTACTTGGCGTGGGTGTAGAAGCTGTTGATGAACGTGTCTTGAGCATCGAGCGGATCGTTGAAGGGTCGCTGGCCCTCGGGGTCCTCCCAGATAAGGCGATCTTCGCGGATGGCGTCTTGGGTGCGGCGGGCCAGTTCAAAAACGGCGATTTGCAGGTTGGGGAAATCCCACTCCGCGGCCAACAGCCCGTAGCTGGTGTGGTTCCGGTTGCCGCTGCTGATCTCGCGCTGCCGCAGTTGGCCCAAGGCCAAGTTGATGTCCTCGCTAAGGGCCAAGCCAGCGTAAGCGTTGTACCCGGTGCGGTCGCGCTCATACGGCAAGTCGGCCACCAAGTCGTCCTCGTAGCGGTCGATGATGGTGTTGTTGTTCATGTCCATGCCGAAGAGAAATTCGGGCGCGTCAACTGCATAGCGCAGGAAGGGTTCGGCGTAGTCGGGTTTGCTGTTCTGGTTCTGGTTGAAGTCCGAGATGAAGTCATTGTTCTCGTCGAGGCCGGGAAAGACCTGGCGATCCCCTCCAGAGCCTGTGCCCAATTCCTCGGTCAGTGTTACGGTGACGCCTTGGGACTGGCGGATCCAATCCGGGTTTATGTCTTGGTCGTCGTTGTCATCGACGAACTCAAACAAATGCCGAGAGGCGTTGCCGTAGTCGATATTGCCGCCAGCGTCGGACATGAAGGCCGTAGTGCTGTAGTCGGGATCTAGGTAGAACGACTCGCCGTACGCAAAAAACGGATACAGCGAATAGGACGAAGTCAGGTAAAAAGCTTGGGCGGTTTTCCGCGTGGGGGGCAGCTTGCGGAACCTGCCATCTATTATGCGCTGGAAGTTCTGGTTGGGAAACCGCTGAAAGCGCCGGTTGACCACGTACTCGCTTCTCAGATCAAAGCCCTTGAAATTCTTGATATTGAAGTCGAGGCCGATCAGTTCCGTGGCCGTGGGCAGGCCGTACTCGAAGCGGAGGAAGCGCTGGTTCGACCCGTCGGTGATATTGTGCTCAGCCTGAAAGACCGGCAGAAAGACCTCGCTGCCGAGCCGATCGAGCTGTTTGTTGGAGCTGACTTCCACCCGGTAGTCGTTGGCCATGATCAGCTCGAATTCCATCTTCTGGACATCCTTGAAGCTGGGGGTCGCTTCGGTGGGCTGGAAGTCGTTGCGGATGTCGTAGGTCAGCAAGATGGCGTCCGTGCCCTTGGCCTTGAGCACGCCTTCTTCCCGAATGCCTCCCTCCACCAGCGGCACGATGCCCTCCTGCACTTGGCCGTCAATCAGGATTCGCTCCAAGAACAGCACCGCCCCTTCGTCCGGCGAATCGGGCGAATCGTCGGAGATGCGGATGATGACCTCTTCCACGTTGCCCAAGTTCTGCGGCCGCGTCAGCACGCCCTGGAGCGAATTCTGGCCCAAGTTGAACTCACTGTCCGCGTGATGGGCATTCACCCAAGTAAAACCGACCTCGCCGAAATCGCCCACCTGCGCCAACCCCCGGCCGCCCAACAGCCGCGTGGAACTCACCGCGGTATTGCCAGTGGAGCTCTGAGTTATCGCGCCAAAACCAGGCGAGCTGACCCGCGACGCGATCAAAGTCGCCGCGTACTTGTCGGACAGGAAGTCCCACTGCAAACCGTTAAAAGAGGGCTTGGAAAACGTCAGGGGGGTCAGAGTGGTACGGATGGCGTCGCCCACCGTGAGCGTCGAGTGAAACTGGCCTTTGCTGGCCGAGGAGATGACCAAGCTGCTGAAAAAGCGGCCAAAGCGCGGGCTTTTGAAAATCTCGCTGCCAAAGGACTGGGGGTTGTTCTCGGTCCAAT
This sequence comes from Gemmatimonadota bacterium, assembly GCA_009840005.1. Next base: position 44,514 of record VXOR01000028.1, on the reverse strand, counting down.
CGTAGATTCGCCACCCGCGGGCGATGTAGTTGCCCAAGGGGTCGTATTGGCGCGTGCCTTCGAGTAGGATACTCACGTAGCGCTGGTAGTGTTCGCGGGCGTAGTTGCTGTACTCCCAGCCGCGCCAGCGGTATTCGTAGTAAAGCTGCTGCGGCAGGTACCATTTCCTCAGCGTGGGGGCCAGCGCACCTGGGTGGATGCGGGTACCATGTACCCCGGGTTCGGATATTTCCCTGAAGGCTTTGGGCGGCTGGGCCACCACAGCGGAAACGCCTAAGATCGCGCTCAACAAGATGAGTGCAGCCCATCTCCTGTTGTACATAGTGCCTCCTGAAGTCTAATGCTCAGTAAGCGAGGCCAATGGTCCGGCTGATTTGTTGTTCCCCGAACTGGGTTTTGAGGCGAATGCGGCACACGTAGAGGCCGGGTGGGCACAGGCGGTTTGCATCGTCGCGGCCCGACCAAGACCAAATGTACGAAGAGTCTCCTTCGCGGCCCCCGCCGAGGCGGCGGACGCGCCGGCCATCCAACGAGTAGATCCACACCTCTCGCTCGACCTCTACAGCCCCCGAGAGCGAGAAGTATATATAGACTTGGTCGTAAATCCCATCTCCGTTGGGAGTAGCGATGCGGGGAGCAATCGAGAGAGTGGCGAACATCAGTTCCGCGATTAAGGGCAGGCCGTACTCAAAGCGGAGAAAGCTCTGGTTTGACCCATCGGTGATGTTGTGTTCGGCCTGAAAGACTGGCAGAAAGACCGCGTCGCCAAGCCGGTTGATCTGTATGTTGGAGCCAACTTCCACCCGGTAGTCGTTGGCCATGATCAGCTCGAATTCTATCTTCTCGATGTCCTTGAAGCTGGGGGTTGCTTCGGTGGGCTGGAAGCCGTTGCGGATATGGTAGGTCAACAGGATGGCGTCCGTGCCCTTGGCCTTGAGCACCCCGTCTTCTCGTACTCCTCCTTCTATTATCGGCTCAATGTCCTGCCACTGGCCGTCAATCCATATCTCCTCTAAGAAGAGAACCGCCCCTTCGTCCGACGAATCGGGCGAATCGTCAGAGATGCGGATGATCACCACTTCGACCGGCTGGGCCACCACGGAGGGAACGCCTAAGATCGCGCTCAACAAGATGATTGCAGCCCATCTCTTGTTGTACATAGTGCCTCCTGAAGTCTGGCGCTCAGTAAGCGAGGCCAATGGTCCGGCTGATTTGTTGTTCCCCGAGTTGAGTCTTGAGGCGAATGCGGCACACGTAGAGGCCGGGAGGGCTCAGGCGGTTCGCATCGTCGCGGCCCGACCAAGTGAACAAATAGCCCGCTGCTGCGCGGCCCCCATCGAGGCGGCGGACGCGCCGTCCATCCAACGAATAGATCCACACCTCCGGCGCGACCTCCACATTTAGGACCAAGAAGCGTATCTGGACTTGGTCGCCGACCCCGTCTCCATTGGGAGTGGCGATGCGAGGCACGACCGAGAGATTGGCAAGCAAGCGATCGGACTTGGGCACGTTCGGGAAAAAAACTTGGGTCGCGCGCGGCGCACTGCTGGTGGGCAGCACCTCCTGCCACAAATCGGGCACCTCGGTGCGGGCCACAAAGGCCCGGAACAGCGTGGGGTTTTGCTCTATCTGGACGCGCAGTTGTACCCGCACGGTATCCGCGTCTTGCTCCACGACCTGCGGTAGCTGAAGCAACAGGGAGTCGGGCGCGGTCTGCTCCCACTCCACCGAGGGCAGCGCGACGCCGCCGACCCACACTTGGAGGCTATCGGGATCGATTCGGGACGGGGTTTCAAAGAGGAGTTGGTCAAAGCCGCCCCCCTCTGTGAAGTCGCCCCACAACTCGTAGGTAAAGGTTTCGGGCACGCCCGGAGCAGCCGCCTGGGGCGCGATGCGGCCTTCAATACCCCGTATTAAGGCGTCGATGAATCGCACTTCGAGGTTTCTCACGGTCGGCGCCGCTGCGGGGCGATCCGAAGTAAGCAGGAGCTGGAGCTGCAACAGCCGCCGCGGACTCGGCGAGAGGAAAATGCCCTGTTCGAGATACTCCGTGCTCCAAGCACTCCAATCGGAGCCGGCGACGATACTGGTGTCGGTATCGCCGCGCAGGAATTTATTCGTGCTTTCGTAGGCCGCTTTGTCGGCCAGCAGGGTTCCGTCCTTTTTGTAGTAATCAATTTTTTCGGTCAACTGGTGGCCCGTGCGGCTCCGCACCTGCACGTGGGTGCCTTCGGGCACATCGGCATCCCAGTGGATCCCCAAGATCTGCTTAGAGCGTCTGTCTCCGGTGAATTCTCCGAGGTCGATAAAACCGGATTCTAAGGCCACCCCGGCCACGTGTCCGGTGGGAATGACCATAATCTCCGACATATCCCCGTTCCGGTTTTTGTAAACCCCTGCCAAATAGCGGAAGGCGCGCGGCGTGGGCAAAAAGTACTGGAGATCGTAGCGACCTCCGCCGAGGGGCGTGAGAAACTCGTAGATCACGGCAAAATCTATGTCGCCGACCTCCAGCTTGCTCTCTTCGGCCGAGCCGAGCAGCAGGTGATCCTCAACCATGTCGCCGACCGCGTAGCCGCGCTTTTCCGCCCCCAGCATGAGGATATTCTTTACCCAGTAGCGCGCGCCTAGGTCCAACACCCAGATTACATCGCGGCCCCCGGTGACGGATTGCGCCCAAGTCGTGTTTTGATCGCCGTCGATCAACACTGCGCCGCGGCCGGACTGCTCCTCCAATTGGCCACCCCGCCGGATGGCCTGTAGGGCCACGTTCTCGCCGAAGGTGTAGGCTTCTACCTCGGCGAGAGCGGCGTCTTCGCTCTTGGAATCGGCCCGGATGCGGATGTACTGCACGGGCTGGAAGGGCGGGGGCGTTATATCCGTGGCGCTTTCCGCGCCCGTGTACAGGATGCGCGTGGTCAATTCCCGCCAAGGGCTTAGTTCGTATTCCACGACCGTCTGGTCGTTGTAGCGGGTGGTCCCGCCCAACACGCTGTATGCAAATAGATCCTGGCCAATGGCCTCGCGGTAGCCCCGCGTCCCAAAAATCCGGAAATCGCGCAGGGGCCGTGCCCCTTCCTCGTCGGGAAAAATTAGCCGGATCTTGGTCAGCGGCACCACGCGCCCTAGATTGACCTCAATCCACCAGTCCTCGAGCGGGGCGTTCGGATCGGGTTTCCAGAAGGTTTGATAGTCGCCGTCAATGATGTTGCCGGCGGCGATCCCGGCCGCGCGGGCCGTAGAGCCCGCCCGCCGCCCGCCGCCTTGGATCTCTGTGTTGCCCGCTCCTATATGCGTGTACTCGGGAGCGTCGAGTGCGGCATTGACCGTATCTGGGAACGCTACTAGCGTGAAGGCGCCGTCCAGGTCGAATTGGAGGAGACCTGGGGGAAAGGTCCATTCCTCCCATTGGGCCTGGCGATCCAGGCGATAGGCTTGGTGCTGGCCCCAAGCGGCACTGCCCGCCAACAGGGCCAGCAACAGAGGAAACACTGCGATCCGGTTCATGCTCACTCGTCTCAATAGACCAAGGCCACGGACTGGGTGCGTTCAAAGCGGCCCCGGCCGGTCTGGGCCTGCACTTGGCACAAGTACAACCCCGGTCTAAACAGCCGGCCGGCCGCATTGCGACCAGTCCACAATGCGGTGTGAACACCGCCGCCTTGGTGCTCGGCGAGAATGCGATCTACGGGTTCGCCCGCGAGCGTGAAGAATGTGATCTCCACGGCCGCGTCCAAAACCCCGAACAAGGTGTACTTAATTTTTAGCAGGTCGTTGTGCCCGTCTCCGTTGGGAGTGAACGTGCGGGGCGCGATTTCCAGCCCGCCGAGGACCTGCTCGACGGCGCGGCCCGCAGCGACCACTTGTAGCTGTTGGGTGCCGATCGCCGCGACTGCATCGCCTTCTTCAACCTGCTGGCGCAAGACGCTATTGGCGCGGTTGAAAACCTCGCCGCGCAACTGGGCCGAGACCGTATAGAGCGCGGTCTTGAAGCCGATCTGTAGGGTCTCGTCGGCGCGAATCGGCTCGGGCAAATACAGGGTCAAGCCTTCGGCATCGGTCCACGCGCTATCGGGCTGAACGGCCTCGTCAGCAGCATCCCTCAGATACAAAAACTCTGGCGCGCCTGGCGTGGCAATGTGCAAGGCGTCGAAGCCAGCTTTCGCCTCGTTGCCGAAACTAGCGCGGATGGCGTAGCTAAACTCGGTCGGCTCACCTATGGGCACTTGGGCCAGTATTGCGAGGGAATCGCCGGGCACGCCGACCTCGCCGACCAAGGTGGGAACCAGCAGCGGGAATAATTCGATAGCCAGCGAATCCACCCGCGCCATTTCTACCGAGCTGGCCGTCGTCATTTGCACCTCTAACTGGAAGAACCGGCGGCTGGGCAGGTCGAGGCGCGTGCCAGATTGATTCACCGCGCCAGACCAAGGCGTCCACTCTTCTCGATCCTCGGTGACGGGCCCCCGCCAGCCCACGAAGCTCGGGTCGCTGTCGTAGGCCCGCAACTTGAGTCCATCCCACGCAGTCCGCTCGATCTCGGCCAATTCGCCTAGGTCGTTCCAAGTGAAGTACGTCAGGGGATCGGCGTCCGTGCCGTTTTTGAGGCGGAAGACGACGTCCACTTCGGCGTCCGGCGCTTCGACCAGTTCGCCGACCTGCCAGCGGCGCTCGCCATCTGCGGTTTCGCTCCACCCAGCGCCTTGTCGCCGCCACTTGCTGACCGCCATGAACACCCTTCCCAGCGTGGCCGGCTGACCCAAGTCTTGGACGTGGCTTACGTAGCGAGTCTGGCCGGCAAAGCCGCGGCCGTACAACTCAAACTCGCCATACGCGAGGGCGAAGTTGATCTTCACCCCGGGAGCATCCGGGTTATCCGGGAAGGTTCGCCAACGCACGAAGCGCAGATATTGCAGCGGAAAGTCGATGATGATGGGGGCGACTAAGTGCTGCTCCACGCTGCCCAAGCGGACCGGCAAAGGCTTATAGTGCTCGCCGTACCGGTCTTTAGCGCGGCCTTCGAGCAGCATATCCGTGGTCTCAATGAGGCTGCCCGTCAGCTCGCCTTGATGGGGAATGTAGTGGGTCCAGGGCTTGCCAAACTGATCGCAGCAGTCTGGGTTAGCCGCGCCAGTCTCGAGATCGAATTCGGGCGGCAAGTGGATCTCAAAGCGCTCTACTGGCACGGGAGCACCTGGATCAATCGTGTAAAATTCGCTATTGGTCTTGTTGCCGCCGGGGCCGAAGTTGGTGTTCCAATTGAAGGTCTGGTGGTCGCCGTCCACGTACGTGGAGATGGGCTGGAACTGCTGGGCGAACTGCTGGTTGCCAGGCCCCCGCCAGAGCCGAGGGATACCCTCCGTCCAGAACGGATCGAGGGGAAACTGCCAGCGATCCCAAGTAAAGCGCTGCGACACTAAGGGGAGGAAGCTGACGTCGGGCCGCAACTCCCACGGCTGCAGCGCACCGGGCGCACTAGTCTCGTCGCCCATCACGTTGAGCGCAGCAGTTTTGGCCCAGGAACGGCCACCTTGGCCCCCTAGTTTCCACAGATCCTGCGCCTGCGCTGGCTGCGCCGGCCACGCCCAGAGGGCGGCCCCTAGTGCAATCCACCGCAACATTAGTACACAACCCCTATGGTGCGAGTCTCGGCGAAGGACTCCACGGCTCCTTCGACTGCGACCCTGAGCAGATACAGTCCTACGGGCACCAAGCGACCGTCCACGTTGCGGCCATCCCAAGTGGCAGTGTGCGGGCCTCGGCCCCGATCCTCGCGGAAGGCGTACACGCGTCGGCCCGATAAGTCGAAGACCTCCAGCGTATTGGGAGCGTCGTTGAGAAGCTGGAGCAGGCTGTATTGAATGGCGATCTGGTCGTTTACTCCATCTCCGTTGGGGGTTATCACCCGGGTACTGAAATCCGCGATGCGCAGCACGTCGTTCCGCGACTCGGGCGACGTGAGGACTTGCAGCTTGTTGGTCGTAACCTGCGAGTTGGGGTCGTCGATGGGGCGCAAGGGGCGGGGCGGCGGCAAGACCGGCTGGGGCAATTCCTCGCTTTCAGTATCTAGGGCCTGGGCATTGAAAAACGTGGACTGCACGAGGAGCTCGGCGTCGAAAATCACCCGCAGCGAGGTCGGGGCGGCAATCCGGTGGTCTGGGAAATACAGCGTCAAACCGTCGGACGCCTCTTCGAAGTCACTGGGAGCGACCAGACTCAGGCTGCTCTCGTCGGCACCCAGCAAAAGCTCGACAAAAGTCGGGCGCGTTGGCGTGATAATTTTCAGCGCGTCGATCCCCACATCCGCGTCGCGGACATCGGCCAACAGGTCGTACGCGAATCGGGAGGGCACGCCTACGGGCACCATGGCAAAACCGTCTTGGGGCGCGGGGTCGGCCAGCAGGGAAATTTCGCCGAACAACCTCCGCGCCAAGGGGGGGGAGGCAATTTCCAAGGTCAGGTCGTCAACGCGGAGGCCGTCTGAGATCTGGCCGCTTTTCATGATGACGCGGAACTGGACGTAGCGCCTCGGGCTGGGCAACGCAACCGCCTGACCCGAAGCGGTGAACGGCTCCGACCAAGTGCTCCAATTTACCTGATCGGCCTCAACGCCACCTTTGACATCAGCGGTCAGGGACTTATAGGCGTCTTCGGTGACTACGGTTAGCTCGTTGAGAAACTTGTTGGTAATCTCGTAATAGACCTCTGGCGAATCGTCGACTCCCGAGCGCATCTGAAAACTGAGCGAGACATCTGCTTGAGGCGTTGCGTCCCCAGTACTGGAGACAGACTGCTCTACCAAGTCGCCACTGTCCGCATCAACCCGCAGCGCGACCGCGCTCCAGTTCAGGGTGCCGAAATTAGTGGGCTCACCGAGGTCGATAACCTTGGATAGGTACTCTCCCTTGGGCACGAAACCCGAGCCGTAGATTTCGATCTCGGCGATCTCAAAGGGGTTTTTCGACAGCACCCGCAGCGCGACGTAGCGGATGAACTGGTTGGGAAATTCGACCACGGCAATGCTGTCGCGGGAAAATTCCACCCGCTTCATAAGCTGGTAGATGGGCTGGTTGTCCTCGCCGAATTCGAGGCCATTGTTGACGTATAGCTCGTAGCCCCGGACGTAATCCTCCCAATAGGGGATGCCCTCGTCGTCAACGCCCGTCAGACGTGGGAAGAACGCAATGCGATTGACCGGAAAGCGGCTTCCTAGATCGAGGGAAAAACGCCGGCCCGTTTGGTTGGAGCCGAAGCGTTTGAAGCGGTCCGCGGTGGAGGTGTTGGGGTCGCCATCCACGAGGGGAATATCCGATTCCTTGAGCGGATAGTTATTCCAGATGTGGGCTTGGGGGCGCTCGGGGATGTACCCCTCTATGGGGAAGGCCGAAACCCACGTGAGGGCTTGGGTGATGTTATCCGTCGGCTCGAATCCGGCGATCTGGATCGCGCCAGGTACGCTAAAATCAATGGCCGTAGTGGCTCGAGCCTCGGATTGCCAGCTCCGATCGTCCTCGTTGATCCCCCACATCCGCAACTCGGCATCGGCGCTGCTCCAAAAGACCACGGCCAGTAGCGCGGCGCTGACTAGGGGTCGCCGTCTGTGTGCTCGCAAGGCGTGTGCTCCTCTGGGATTTGTATTACTTCCTCAATTGACGGAATTTAATTCAGCTTTTGCGAGGTAACAACTTTAAATGACACGGGGAAATTTCCACAACGTCTTCGCCATCGATCTGCGCTCCCTCGCGCTCTTGCGCGTGGTCTTGGCCGCATTGGGTCTCATCGACCTCGTCATCAGGGTGGGGGATTTGGGCACGTTCTACACGGACCAAGGAGCCTTTCCGCGCCAAGCGGCCCTCGAATACTACCGCACCAAGACGGTCGTCTCGCTGCATCTGCTGAGCGGCGACAACGCCATTCAGGCGGCGCTCTTCCTCGTCGCCGGTGTGGCCCTAGTGGCCTTACTGCTAGGGTATCGCACTCGGATGGCCGCGTTTTGGGCGTTTGTCTTGTTGGCGTCCATCCACGTGCGCACCCCGCCTCTGCTCCAAGCCGGGGATACCTTGTTGCGGGTGCTGTTCTTTTGGTCCCTTTTTCTGCCGTTGGGCGCTCGCTGCTCGCTGGACGCCGTCCTCAACCCGCGCCCGCGCCCACCGCACCGACATTTTTCCGTCGGCAGCGCCGCGCTGCTTCTCCAAGTGGCCATGGTGTACGTGTGCAGTGCCCTGTTCAAAACCGGCGCTGAGTGGCGCGTCGATGGCACGGCCATCTACTACGCGCTCCAACTCGACTATATGGTGACTCCCGTTGGCGCGTGGCTGCGGCAGTGGAGCGACCTGCTACCAGTGCTGACTCGGCTCGTCTATCACTTTGAACTCATTGCCCCTTTCTTCCTCTTCTGCCCCATATTTTCCACTGCGCTGCGCGGGCTACTCCTGCCAGCTTTTGTCGGCATGCACTTAGCTTTTGGCCTGTGCCTAAAAATCGGCCTCTTCCCCTATGTCAGCGCGGCGGCCTTGATTCCCTTTATTCCGGCAGCGGCGTGGGAGTGGCTGAGTCGGCGCATCGCCGCCAAAGGTGAGAGGTTCGGCGAATTCGTCCGCGCGTCCCTGCCCTTGCGATCCCCGTCCCATCAAACCGGCCGCATTGGCTCGGCTGCATGCGCGTTCTTTTTGCTCTACACCGCAGCCTGGAACGCAGCGTCCCTGCCGCAAACGGCCTTTGCCATGCCCGCCTCGCTCAAGTGGATCGGCGAGTTGGTGCAGCTAGAGCAGACTTGGGACATGTTCGCGCCGCGGCCCTCGCAATCCAATGGCTGGTTCGTCATGCCCGGCCTCTTGGCAGACGGGACGGCCGTGGATGTGTACCGCCGGACCACATCGCCGCCTGAGCGGAAGAAGCCCCGAGACGGCTCGGCTTATTTTGCCAATTATCGGTGGAGAAAGTTTCTGCTGACGCTGGCACACAAAAAGCACGAGGATTACCGATTTTACTACGGTCGCTACCTGTGCCAGCAGTGGAATGCCAGCCGCCACGGCGACGAGCGGCTAAAGACCTTTAACATCTACTTCGCCAAAGAAAAAACCCTACTATACCCGGCGGCCGAGCAGCCTGTCGAAGTGCTTTTGTGGCGTCACGACTGCTTCAAAAGAGCCGTAACCGTCCACCGTCCGCAATAAAAAAGGGGACGAAGCCTGCGCCCCGTCCCCTACAAAGCAACCTGCCAGTAAAGCTCAATCGAGCAGGCTATGCGTGTGGCTCTTGATCCGTCCCCAAGTGACGTTTTCCACCGCCGTCTCAGCAGGTTCGTGCGTCAGAATCGTCTGGAAGTCGGCGGCTTGGTCGCCGTCGGCCTGTCCGTCGGATGCGCCACCTGCGTACCCGTACTGGCCAGCACCACCGCCGCCTTCCGGGTTGTCGACGTCGTTGAGGCGCGGCGTCGTGTGGGTGACCTGATCGGGCGCGAAGGTGTAGCGCTGGTTCAAATCACCGTCTGGACCGGCCGGATCGTACGAAGCCCACAAGGCCAGCTTTATCTCATAGGTGTACTCGACGTTGCTCGACCCGTGAGTGGCGTCTGGTGGGGTCAGTTGCGTAGCAGCCAAGCCCCAAGGCGGCTGCCCTCCCCAGTCGCCCTCGGGGAAGTCGCCCCCGCCTAGCATGCCGCCGTAGTCAATGCCGAATTCATTGGTGGCCAGCGAGTTGACTACGATGCGATAGCCGTTTTGCGCCTCCTCGATATTTTCGTTCACCAAGATCGACCCGCCAGAGTGGTCGGCATCAACCCCGATCATCATGGTGTCGTCATCCCACCAGTTCCGCAGGTTGTCTCCCCAGCTGCTCTTGAGGCTGTCATCGGCCACCCGAGCAAAGAAGTAGAGGGCGTTGTCTGGGGGCAGGCTCCAAGCCATGAAATAGCTCGCTTGGTAATCGTCGCCCTGCGCCCCTGGCCCCTGACCGGCGAATTGCCCAGCCCAAGCCTCAATGCCGTCGGGCCCTACGGCAAAGTCTCGGTCGAACCAACCCCAGTCGTCTTCCGAGCCATCTATGTTCATAGAAGCAGGATCGGGAACTGAGGGTAGGAAGAAAATTGCCCCGGTGTGAGCCGTGGCTGCGCCAGCGAGAGCCAGCGCTAAAATCACTGCAAGGGCGGATGTTTTCATCCTGCGCTCCTTTCTGCAAACAACGGCTTGCTGCTTGCGCGAGATACTCCGTAAATATCTACATGTGGTGCAACAAGTTGTCAAGAAAGATGTAACGCGAGGAATCCCGAATGACCGCCGATCAGCAAAAAATTAACACGTCCTCACACCTGCCCTCCGGGCTGACCTTGCGGGCCTTAGTCCTCGGCTTGATCCTCTCGCTACTGGTCGGCGCGGTCGGGCCCTATCTCTCGCTGTATATCCAAGGGGCCAACGCCAGCAGCTATTTTACCAGCCAGATAGCCCTTTGCGTCTTGTTCGTCCTCATCGTCTTCTGTAACGGGATACTGGGGGCTATGCGGCGCACTTGGGTCTTGCAAAAGGGCGAGTTACTCGTCGTCTTCATCCTAACCAGCTTGGCCAACTCGACCCACATCTTGGTACATCAGTGGGTGCCCGTAGTATCCAGTCCTTTATACTACGCCCGTTCAGAAAACAACTGGCTGGAACTGATCAATCCCCACATTCCCTCCTGGCTCGCGCCGCGCGATCCCGAAGCCATCCGCGCCTTTTTTGAAGGCACCGAAGGGGAAGCAGCGGGCATTCCTTGGCAGGTCTGGTTCGAGCCGATAGCAGGCTGGCTGCCCATGGTCGTGGCCATGCACGTGGCCACCCTGTGCCTAATGGTAATCCTGCGGCGGCGCTGGGTAGAGCACGAGCGGCTGATCTATCCGGTGATGCAGGTGCCCCTCGCCATGGTGCAAGACGACGAGCGGGGGTCGCTCATCAAGCCGTTTTTTCGCAATCCAGTGATGTGGGTCGGCTTTGCCGTGTCTGCAATCACCGGAGCCGTGGCCGGCCTGCACGCGTACTTTCCCTTTGTCCCGGCGGTGCAGTTGCACGCCAGCATCCCGCTTTTCGGCGGCGTCCGGCTGAGTTTTGCCACGCTGGGCTTTTTCTTTTTAATCCAACGCGAGGTGGCCCTCGGGCTGTGGGTATTCACCCTGCTCAACAACTTGCAGGAATTCGTCTATCAAGAGATCGGCTGGGGGGTGAGTGCTGCGCCCGCGGTGAGCGTGTGGAGCTACGGCCTGCCCAGCCTCGTCCATCAGGGCATGGGGGCGATGATCGCACTGGTCATCGGCGGCTTCTGGGTGGGCCGCGAGCACCTGTGGAACGTCTGCCGCAAGGCATTTGGTCGCGCACCAGATGTCGATGACAGCGACGAGATCCTGTCCTATCGCGCCGCAGTCTTCGGGCTACTGGGCAGCACCGGAGTCATGGTGTTGTGGCTGTGGAATTTGGGCATGCCGCTGTGGGGCGTCGCGGTCTTCTTGTTTTTCGCGCTGGTGATCTTCGTCGCTCTGACCCGGGTAATCGCCGAGGGAGGGGTCGCCCTAATCTACACCCCCATGGTCGCGGCCGACGCGGCCGTGTCAGCCGTTGGCACGTCGGCCTTTTTCGGGCCAGCGGGGCTGGTCGGCCTCGCTTTCACCCGCATCTTGGGCAATGACCTACTCAATTTCGCCATGCCGCACGTGGCCAACGGACTAAAGCTGAGCGAGCAGATTGAAGGGCGGCGGCGACGGCTGTTCTGGGGCATGTTGGCGGCTATCCTGCTGGGCCTGGCCGGGTCGCTGTGGATGCTGCTGCACTTGGCCTACACCCACGGGGCGATCAACCTGCGGCCAGTGCATTTTATCTGGCTGCCGACCTATCTAGGGGATTATACGGCCGCGCGCATCGCCAACCCCTCGGGGCCGTACTGGCTGGGCTGGTTCCACGCCGGGGTCGGCAGCACGGCCATGGGACTTTTGATGTTGGCGCGGCGTTACTGGGGCTGGTGGCCGCTGCATCCCATCGGCTTTCCCATCAGCTCTACCTTCCACTGGATGGCTTTCAACGCCTTTTTAGCTTGGCTTTTCAAGACGCCAATCCTGCGCTACGGTGGGGTAAACGCATACCGGACGGTGCGGCCGTTTTTTCTCGGGCTGGTGCTCGGGCAATTCGCCATCTACGGCGTGTTCTGGGTGATAGACGGTCTGACCGGCATGATCGGCAACGGCCTGTTCGTCTAGTCCTGTGGAGCCGTGGGGATGCGGTTCACCCACAAGCTCACGCGGCCGAGGCGGGCGGGCGGGGGAAAGGGCGGAAAGACGTGCATCCCACCGGCGACGATGTCGGGCCGGCCATTGCCGTCTAGATCGCCCAGATCCGTGGTGATGAAATGAGAGGGGTCGCGGGTAATGGCGTGGCGCGTGAAGCGCTGCTGGCCGTCGTTTTCCAGCCAGATCAATCCTTGGCGGGGCAAGTGCTCCCAGTAATTGGCCGTGCTGCTCATAAAGCAATTGGCCGCCACAATGTCCAAGTCGCCGTCCAAATCCAAGTCGGCAGCATTCGCCGAGTACGCTCCGTAGAACCGGGTGAGATCGTGGTACACAAAGCGCAACGCGCCCACATTCTCCAACCACTGTACCCCGTGATACGGCTTGGCATCCGTGCCGTCGAAACCATCGCCGTTGGTAAATAAAATGTCGAGGTCGGCGTCCTGATCTAAATCGACCAACTCAATGCCCGACGAACCAAACGCCGGATTGCGCGCTTCAAACAAGATGTGCTCGGCAAACTCGCCGCCACCTTGGTTGATAAACGCGACAATCTCCTCAAACTCCTGCGTGATCAGGGCGACGATGTCGGGCTTGCCATCCCCATTGAGGTCGCCGATGGGCACGTGCGTGCAGCCGCTCTTGCTCGATAAGGTGTGGACCTTGTTGTGCGGGCTGCCCGTCACTTGCTCCAGCCACGCGACTTCGCCCGTGCGATACCAGCCAAACATGGCGAGCGCAAAGTCCCAGTCGCCGTCGCCGTCCAAGTCTGCGGGCCGCACATCCGCAATGCGGGGCATGTCCTTTAATACGACAATGGGCCTGAAAGACTGGCGGCCGTCGTTGACCAGCAGGACCACTTGCCCGAGGAGGTCGTCTGTGGGCATCAATTGGCCCAGCAGCGCGACGACGATGTCCAAGTCGCCATCGCCTTCAAAGTCAAACACCGCGGAGCGGGCCGGCGCCTTAAAGCCCGGCAGGGGCGTGCGCAACCCCGCGAGGACGGTTTCCTCCCAGCGGCCTCCTCGCTGGTGGATCCAAGACAACAGGTGATACTGGGCGTCGCAGACCAAGACATCTGGTTTATGATCGCGGTCCAGATCCACGACGTTGACATTGGCAATCTTGGGCCACGAGGTCCACTCCTCGGGATCGAAATCCCGCACGGGCTGGCCGAGGACGTACTTCTGAAAGGGCGGCGCGGGTTCTGCAGGGTCCGACGGCAAGACCGCGAAGGCTTCGGGGCTGTTTGCGACGTAGAAATCCAAGCATTCCTTTTTGTGCGCCTCGGATATGGCAGTCTCTTGTTGCTCCATCAAATCAAACATCAACTGCATTTTTTGCGGCCATAGTTCCTGGGTCAGGACCTGTGGGTGGGGCACGGCATGGCACATGCCGCAATAGGCCAAAACAGGTGGGGGGAGGGAATCGGGGGCTGCGATTATGGGTGGATGCGCCGGCATGGGGATCGCGGGCGAGTGCTGAGTATCCCAGAGACCGGCTTTTTTCATTCCAATAGCGAAAGCGACTAGGGCTAGGCCGGCCAGCAGGATTTGCATTAATTTTCTCATCAAGGAACTGGTCCGTACAGTAGGGACGATCGTAGAGGACGCCCTGTTTAGTGCACCCCCGCGCAGAATTCGCCAATTCGTCCGACTGCGAAACGTCCGTTATAAGATAGCTCGCAATGCTCCATTCGCTGTTACGTGAGATAAGGTCGCCTAGTCGAGGTACGCAAGTGCAAAGGGTCCCATTCTTCATTTGGGGGACGTTGATGTGGGCATGTGGAGATGCGTCAGAAGTCCATTACGACACCTGCAATCGCCACGCCGAAGAAGGACGCTATGTCCAAGCCATTGCGGAATGTCGCCGCGCCGTGGCAGCCGATTCCTCTTACGCAGAAGCCCACCTGCTTCTCGCGCACCTACTGCTCAAACACGGCCAGCCCGAATTGGCGACACAGCACTGCCAGCAGGTGATCGAACTCGAGCCGCAGCGCGCCGAGGGCTACTTCTCACTCGGCAGGACATTTGCGCGCCAGCGCCGCAACGACGAAGCCGAAGTCGCGTATAGACAGGCCATCCAGCTAGACTCCAGCCGCGCCGCAACCTACCACCAACTCGCGGTCGTTCTCATCGACGACGACCGCTATGCAGCCGCGGGCGACGCGCTCCAAAAGGCCCTGTCGCTCCAGCCAAAGAATGCAATCATGCAGTACAGCCTAGGCATGATCTGCGAGCGCCAGGGTCAATACGAAGCGGCCATTGCCCACTGGCAGCAGGCCGCGCAGCTCGATTCCAGCTACGCCCAAGCCCACTACCAGCTAGGACAAATCTTTGCGAAGATCGGACGCGGCCAAGAAGCAGAGGCCAGCTTGCGCGCGGCACTGCGTCAGCAACCAGCCCACGCCAAGGCGCGCATTGCGCTGGGACAGGTGCTGCTGCAACAAGGGCAACTCGCCGCAGCCGCGGCCGCTTGGCAGCAAGCCATTGCGTCCGACCCCTTTGAACCCGAGGCATTTCACCGGCTCGGTGCGCTCTATCTCAGACAGGGGAAGGAAGCGGAAGGAGAACAATTGCTCGCGGCTTTTGCGCGGCTCCAAACCGCAAGCGAGGAAATCGGGCACTACCGCTACCTGCTGCAGCTCTACCCAGAGGACTCGCACGCCCACTACAATCTCGGCGTGCTCTACGCCGACCAAGGGCACCCCCAGGCCGCAATCGCTGAGTATCGCAAAGCGCTATCCATCAACCCAGCCGACCTCAGTGCGCGCAACAACCTAGCTAACATCCTCCTCAAACAGGGGCGGTTGGCCGAGGCCATACAAGAGTACGAGACCATCCTCCGCTACCACCCGCTCTACGTCCGCGCTTACAACAACTTAGGCATCACGTACATGCGCAGAGGCCAACTGGACGCCGCGGCCCAAGCCTTGCAAAAGGCCCTCAAAATAGACCCCAATTTTGCGGACGCTCACTACAACTTGGGGCTGATCTACCTCAAACAGGGACAAACGGCCCGCGGCGAAGCGGCCATGGCGACCTATCAGCATTTGCAGACGCAGCCATGAGACGAATGTCTATTTTCTTGTTGACAAGTACCATATATAGGTTTTTATATCAACAAACGTTCAGCCCTTCCACCCCTCACTCAAGAAAGGGACTTCAGGATGAAACGCTCGTATCTCGCCCTGATCCTAGTGCTCGCCGTCGCTGGAGTGGCCTTGGCCCACAACGGCGTAACGGGTTTTATCCCTACAATTCCAGACCCCAACGCCATGGTCATCGACGGCTCCGAAGACGACTGGGCCTGGATCGATCCAGACTTCATCATCGCGCCCGAGCAGATCGAGGCCCAAAGCGGCGACGGCACTGGCCTCGGCGGCAACGGCGTCCCGGACGACTGGTCGGCCAGCTATCGCATGGGTTGGAGTCCGCCGCCGGACAACTCCCTCTATTTATTCGCCCGCGTCACCGACGACACCCTCGGCGCAGCCGAGTCCGAGGTAAAGCGCAATTGGTGGAACGACGACTCCATTGAGTTCAACATGGACATGGACCACTCCGGCGGGCCGATGTCCTGGACGAGCACCGAGGAAGTGTACAACGGGTATCGCATCAACATCCACCCGCTGTTCGACTCCCAACTCGGCGGCACCATTTCCATCGACTTGCAGGAGCCCGGCCTAGAGGACTGGGGGGCATTGCCGCCGTATTGCACCACTGCGGCCACCCTCCTGCCAACGGACGCCAGCCACCTGTCGGCCAACGTCGAGTACACGTACGAGATGAAAATCTCGCCCCCGTTCGCGCGCTACGACATCCTCGGTCCAGATTCCAGCATTCCGCACGTGTTCGCACCCGATCAGGTGATCGGTCTGCACACCCTGTGGATGGACCGCGACCGGGAAGCCCACGGGCAGCAGAGCATCTTTGGGCGCACGGGCAGCGGATTCAACACCGCTGCAAACGGCGACAATCTGTGTGACTACGTGATCATCGAAACCGTCGATCTGGCCAACTATCCGACCGTATCCACGGCCGTAGAGCACACCACCTGGGGCCGCATCAAAAATCACATCAGCCGCTAGCGCTCTGCATACCGGCAAGGCAGTAAAAAAGGGGACGAGGTTCAACACACCTCGTCCCCTTTCTATTTCCTTTCGATCTTTTCGTCCAAAGCACCTTGTCCGCTAGGAGGTAATCTCAAGAGCCTCCACCTGCGCCAACAGCGTCTCGCGCTCATCTGGACGCAGGGGTCGCAACGGCCGCCGAGGTGCGCCGCACTCCATCCCAATGCGCTGACCGACCACGGCCAAGATGCTGCCGAAATAGCCGAATTGTATCACCGTGTTGTGAAAGGCATTGGCCCGTTCCTGGGCCGCTTGAGTGGCGGCCAGATCGCCCGCTTGGTACGCATTCCAAATGGCCATCCACAGTTCCGGGGCCGCGCACAAAGGACCATCGACCGATCCGACGGCCCCAACGGTCATGGCCGGCAACATCAGCTTGCCGCTGCCGATAAAGGCGTCTAGCCCCATGCCGACGAATTCGAGCAGGTTGGCGAATACCGGCGACGAATGTTTCAAACCGGTAGTCTGAGGCACTTCCTCGACTAGGCGCTGCATCAGGGCCGGACTGACATCAAGACCAGTGCAGCCAGGTAAGTTGTAGATGAACAACGGCCGGTCGGCCGCAGCCCCCACGGCCCGGTAGTATGCTACCACGCCATCGTCGTCGCCCTGATAGAAAAAGGGCGGCACCGCGCAGATAGCTTCCACTCCAGCTTGCGCTGCATGCGCCGCCAATTTTTCGGCCCGCGCCGTAGTATTGGCCCCTACGTGCATAATGACCTGGGTGCGTCCCGCGTTCTGGTCGGCGGAGATCTCGGCGATGCGCTGGTTTTCCTCGTCGTCGAGCAGGACGCTCTCGCCGGTGCCCCCGGCGACCCAAAAGCCATGGACGCCGGCCTGTATATTGAACTCCATGGTGGCGCGGAAGGCCTCTTCGTTTAAGGTGCCATCCTCGTTTTTCGGACTGATAATCGCCGGCACCACCCCTTGGAATTGTCCCATGTTTTCCTCCTTAGTACCACTATTGTTATAATATCTCAGCACTCTTGTGCGCCGAGGCGGACCACGCTCAATATAGGCGTCGCTTTCTCCGCTTCCAACACTCAGCCCCCTAGGAGGATGATATGAAAAGCTACCGCGTGGCCATACTGGGTTGCCGGGGCCGCGGCACAGCCGCAGCACGCGCGTACCACGCCCACCCCCGCACGGAAATCGTCGCCCTCTGCGACCTCGTGCCAGACCTGCTCGACACCCTAGGCGACGAACTCGGGGTCGCGGCCCGCTACACCGATCTAGACGCAATGATGGGCCAGCACCAACCCGACATCGTCGCCATTCCCACCGGCACGGAATTCCACCACTCGCTGGCGCTGCGCGTCCTCGAATACGGTGCCCACATCGACATTGAAAAACCCCTGTGCGTCGATTGCCAAGAAGCCGACGAGGTGCTGGCCAAGGCCCGCGAAAAAAACGCGCGCATCGCCGTGCATCACCAAGGGCGCGTCGGCGTCTATATGAAAGCCGTGGCCAAAGCCCTTGCCGAGGGGCGCATCGGCCAGTTGCGCCACATCCACGGCCACGGCAAGAACTACTACGGCGGCTACAACCTGATGAACATCGGCACCCACATGATCAACAACATGCTCAAGATCGCCGGCCCGTGCCACAGCGTCGCGGCCACCGCCACCACCGATGGCCACCCCATCACCCCGACGGATGTGGTGCCCTCTGCGCAGGGCATGGGTACCATCGCCGGCGAACACATCACGGCGACGCTCAGCTTTGCCGACGGCGTCACCGCAACCCTTCTGCAACACCGCTTCCCCACCGCGGTCAATCCGGTGATAGAATTCTGCGGCAGCGAAGGCCGCTTAGTGCTCTCACAGCTCGTCTGGAAAAGGGACCTCGGTGCGTTCCTGCTGCCGCAGCCCCACTACGCCCTCAACGACCAAAGGGAACCTTGGGAAGTGCTTTCGCCCATCTACTGCGAGAGCTACGATCCGCAAAGTTCGGCCCACCCAGACGACTACGCCTATGTAGAGGAATACGTCGCAGCACTCGACGAGGGCCGCGAGCACGAATGCAGCGGCCAAGCCGGCCATCACATCGTGGAAATCATGATGGGCATCTTCGAATCCGCTGCGTACGGCAAACGAGTAGATTTACCCCAGCAGGATCGCGCCCATCCCCTCCTGCGCTGGCGGCGCGAAAACGGCCTGCCCCCACCCGATCCCATGCCGCGTCCATACGCCGAGTGGCTAGCGGCAGAGGACGTGCGCTTGGGGCGGAATGGATAATCCAGCGACTAACGGAAGGTCAGAATCGCCGTGAACGACACGGAAAAATTCCTCTTCGACTTGCAGGGCTTCATCGTCGTCCGCGAGTTCCTCTCGCAGCGCGAAGTCAAAGCGCTCAACGACGCTTTTGACGCCAACTGGGACCAGCGCCGCGAAGACCCAATCGGAGATCCCAGCGGCAACATGGCCGGGCTGCACAAGCGCGGCATCCTCACCGGCATGCTCACTTGGGAGCAGCCCCATTGCCAGCCCTTCCGCGACCTGCTCGCACACCGCAAGCTCCTGCCCTACCTCGACACCCTGCACGGACGCGGCTGGAAGCTCGACCACGAGCCGTTCATGATCACCGGTTCCAAGGGCATCGAGGGCCTGCGCATCCACGGCACCACCAACGTCCTCTTCAACGGCTCCCGCTTCTACGCGTACACCAACGGCCAGATGCGCTGCGGCCTGCTCGTCGTCCAGTACACTTTGCACGACCAAAACCCCGGCGACGGCGGCCTCTGCGTCATCCCAGGCAGCCACAAAGCGAACCTTTCTTGTCCGCCGAAAATCACGACTTGGGAGGAACACCAAGAGGTCGTTCACCAAGTGCCTCTAAAGGCCGGCGACATGGTCATCTTCAGCGAGAACACCTTGCACGGTGCCCTGCCGTGGCAGGCGGACCACGACCGCCGCGCCCTGCTCTACCGGTACACGCCCAAGTACCTGCACTACGATGGCGGCACGTACGAGGTTAACCAGCCAGCATGGGTGTCGGAGTTGACCGAGGCGCAGCAGGCGGTACTCGAGCCGCCCTACATCTACCACCACCCCCTCATCGAACCAGACGGCGAGACTGTGGTCCGCCCGCGCCGCGAGGATTAGCCCCGCCACGCCAAATTGATGCTCGTGTACCCGTCCGTATAGCGGCGCAAGTGATCGGGTAGGTTGGCCAAAAACCACTGGCCTTCCTCGGGGATTTTCCAGGGGATGTCGATGCGGTGGTTGCGGGCGCGGAAGCCAATGGCGCAAGAGAGGCGCGTTTCTTCGATGTGGTTGGGGAACGCGCCGTGATACGTGCGATGGGCGAAGACGATCATGTCGCCGCCATTGGTGAAGAGGGGGACGAGGCCGGGGATGTCGAAGCCGTTGTACCCGCGTTCCTCCGTGCCCTCCGGGTAAAAGGAGCGCCGATCGGCCGTCATGCTAAATCCCTCCGGCCCTTCCCAATTTTCAACGTGGGAATCCTCAATGACGCACAGGCCGCCGTGCTCGGGCCGCGAGCCGGTCAGGTAGAACCACTTGCCCGACGGCCACAGCCCGCGATTGAGCACATCGCCCGAATTTTTGATCTCGGTCGAATAGCCGCACCAATCGGTATGCCACCCCACGGGAGCCGAACCGGTCCGGCGGATGATGGCAGCCGAGCGATGGAGCGTCAGTTCATCCGTGCCGATCAGGTGCCGGTGAATGGCCATGAAAGGGTCGTAGTCGATCAACTCCCAAGCACCCGGACCAGACTCGATCCAAGCGTGCCGCGTGCGGCTCTCGCCCGGCTGCAACGTGTGCTCTGGGTCCGTGCCATCCCACACCGCCTGCTTGAGCTTGGCGACGATCTCCGGCGGCAGCACATCTTTGATTACCGCGAAGCCGTGCGCCGCCAAGCACTCGTCCATCGCGTCGAGCTCGTCAGTGGCAAACTCATAGCGGTAGCCCAAGTCTGGCTTCTGAATGTGCGAATAGTCTTCCACGACTTTCCTCCTTTATTAAGAGCACTACCAATTCAGCTATAGCAATCTATTCTGCGTCCATCTGCGTCCATCTGCGGATAATTTTGTAAGCGTCGTAGCGGGCAAATCCACGACCCTGTCAGAAGTGCCGCGCCTGGGCATCGTCTGCCAGCGCCAACTCGTAACAGGCAGCCTCGCTGTCGGTGCGCACCAACAGATAGGGGGTGGCAAGGGCCGGGGGATTCCAAGTTTTGCCAGCAAAGGCCGTCATGTGCGCTAGTTCGACGTGGCGGTCGGGGCGGGCCTCGACCAGCACCACATCGCCCGATTCGCTCATTATCAGCAGGATATCGTCTATCAGGATGAGCTGGCCGTGGCCGTAGCGCCCGCGCTTCCAGCGGCGCTTGCCGTCTTGCGGATCGAGGCAGACCAGCACCCCATCGTCGAGGCCATAGACGAAACCATCGCGATAGACCATGTTGGCAAATTTGGCCTTGAGCCGAGGGCTTTTCCAGACGATATCGCTCGTCAAGCCGCCGTCGGGCGCAGCGTTCACTTGATACAGCTTGGCACCAATGCCATAGCCGCTGGAGACCAGAACCCGGTCCCCCGGCAAGGGCAGGGGATTGGCAACGCATTCGACCTGATCCCAAGGCTGACGCCAGAGGGGAACTCCGCTGTGTGGATCGTGCGCGACGACGCTGTAGCTGTTGAAAATCAGGATCTGCTCGCGTCCAGCCAAAGTAACCAAACGCGGCGAGCTGAAGCCGGCTTTGTCCGTGCCCCCGCCCCAGACAAACGCGCCGGTTTGGCGGTGATAGGCCACTAGCGAGCGCTCATCCGGGCCTCCGGCACTGACCACGACCAAGCTGTCGAGGACCAACGGCGAACAGCTAATGCCCCACATATGGGCCTTCGCCTGGTTGCTGGCGATAATGTCCCGCGACCAAACCAACTTCCCACTGTCCAACTCCAAGCAGTTGAGGATACCAGTAGCGCCCAGCGTGAAAACCCGGTCTCCAGCGATGGTGGGCGTAGCGCGCGGGCCGATGCCGGCTATGGCGGTCTCGTAGCGAGTCGAGTCGGCGTGTTGCCAGAGCTTGCGGCCCGTTGCCAAATCGTAGCAGACGACCTGTTCCTCGGGACCGTGTTGCTCCTGAGTTACGGCCCGGCCATCCACAATGGCAAAGGAGGACCAAGCGGCACCAACAGGGCGACGCCAGACTTCGCGCGGCGGGTGCTTGGTCCAGTCGCGCTCAAGGTGGACGCCGCGCAGGCGGTTGTTGCGCTCGGGGCCGAGAAATTGCGGCCAAGCGCGGGCGTCAAGCGCGGTGGCGTCCCCTCCCTCGACCGCAGTGGCTTCGCCCGCGGTACTCCACCGCCATTCGAGAACCGGTACGAAGTCGCCGCTCATACCCTTGATGCGAAAACACCCGATGCCAAGCGCAATGACGAGGGCGGCACCACCGAAATAGCGCAGACGCCGCCCCCAAGCTAGCCGCGACGCAAAGAGCAACCAAAGCAGAGCGAAGAAAATGGCGAGCATGAAGGTGGCCATGGTACTCATCATCTGTCGCTGGCGATGGGGGGCTTCGGGCAACCAGATCCACAAAAGCACCAAGACGACAACGCCGCCGAGTAGATAGAGCGGCCATAAACGAGGACCAGTAGAAGACATAGGCACTATACGCCGCCGGTGACGGTCGCCAAGCGGACCCAATCGCCGCTTGTGACCGAGCGGGCAATGGCGGCCATGGCCCGCATCGTTTGGGTTCCATCCTCCACATCGGCCCCCATTTGGGGCGCGCCGTGCAGGACGACGTCGGCAAAACCTTCGAGTTGTAGCCGGTAGAAATGCGCGTCGGCCCCTAGCGGCCGGTGATATTGGCCATCGCGCGTGGAGAAGCACTCGACATCGCTGGATTTCAAAAACCACGGCAGGTAGGTTTTGCCAACGACGCTGCCGTGTTCCCCGTAGATGTGAAAGCCCTCGTGGTAATCCATGCGCACGGCGACCGTCAGGTCGAGATGTCCCTGACCGCCGTTGGCGAACTCCACTTCGACAAACCAAGAATGCGCCCCGAACATCTCCTTGCGTCGCCCGCGCACAGCCACGAGCGGGCCGCCCAAAAAGAGGGCTAAGTCGATGAGATGCGAGCCGTGAGTCAGCATGAAGTAGCGCCGCTTGTCGCCCTTGGGATCGCCCGCTGGTTTGCGCGCCGCCGCGCTGTGCAGCGGCAGGGGCTGAAGGTTGTCGGTCATAGTGTAGCGATAAGTCGAATCGCAATACCAAGCCTTCAGGGCCAATAGCGACCCCATCTCCTCGCGGATGAACTGCCGGGCAAAAGCAATGCCGGGATCAAAGCGCTTCATGTGGCCTACCTGAAGAGTACAACCCGAGTCGGCCACGGCCCGGCACAATTCCTCGCACTCCCCCACGCTTGTTCCCAGCGGCTTTTCCACGAAGACGTGTTTGCCAGCCGCCAGCGCCTGCAAGCTGAGCGGAACGTGGAACTGGTCGGCCGTGGCGATGATGACCGCTTCCACCTGCGGATCCGCGAGCATGTCGGCAAAATCGGCGTAGGTTTTCTCCGGCTGGT
Source organism: Gemmatimonadota bacterium (assembly GCA_009840005.1). The sequence goes on along the minus strand of VXOR01000028.1, from coordinate 21,589 downwards.
GAACGGCGGCCATGCGCTCGACCAAATCCGGCGCTTGGTCGCAGAGTGCGTACAGGCGCGTATTGCGAGCCTTGATGCACGACTCAAAGTGGGCGAATTGAGCAATGGGGCCGCAGCCCAACACGCCGATGGACAGGACCTGACTATCTTTGTTCACGCGCTGGGCAAAATGGCGTACGCTTCGATCTCGACGACCAAATGCGGCTTTAGCAGCGCGGCTATGACGACCAAGGTCGAGGCCGGCAAAATCTCGCCAAACACCTCGCGGTGAGCGCGGGTGACGCCATCAGCGTGGTCCACAGCCGTGATGTACACGACCGTCCGCACCACGTCTTCGAGGCTGGCACCGGTCTCGTCGAGTGCCTTGGCGATGATCTGCAACGCGCCTTTGGCCTGCTCGTACGCATCGCCCTGATCGTGCGGCGGCTGAGCGCAAGTGCCAGCGACGTGGACGTGACGGTCCACGCGCACGGCGCGCGAATAGCCAAACTCCGCGCCAAATGAGCTGCTGGTCGGTATGTTTTTGCGTTTCATGGATCCTCCATGGTTTCCTCGACCGCCGCCCATTCCTCCAACAGGGTCGCCAACTCGCGCTCGACATCCGCGTGTTCGCATTCGAGGGCCTTGATCTGGTCGGGCGGGGTCTTTGCGTAATACGTTGGTTCGCAGCGCAGGGCGTCGATTTCCGCCAGCCGGGCTTCTGCTTTCTCGATGCGCGCCAGGCGTTTTTCTTGCTGGGCCGCAGTGCGACGCTGCTTGTTTTTTCCCTTGCGGTTAGAGCGCGGTTCTCGGGTCGGTGCCTCTTTTTTCCTTTTCGCCTGCCTAGCCTTAAGGATGACTTGATCGGCGTCGAGGTGATCGTCGCCACAAAAGTGGACGTACTCCTCGTACGTGCCGCGGAAGTCGAGGATCTCTTCAGGTCTGATCTCGACAATCCGCGTGGCTAGCTGGCTGATGAACCAGCGGTCGTGCGAGACGATGAGCAGCGTGCCCGGATAGTTCTTAAGCGCCTCGACCAATGCTTCGATTGATTCGAGGTCGAGGTGGTTGGTCGGCTCGTCTAAGACCAGCACATTGGGTTGGGCAATGGCCAGCCGACAGAAGACGAGCCGCGCGGCCTCGCCACCCGAAAGCGCCCCCAAGCGCTTCTTGCCGTCGTCACCGGAAAAGAGCATCCGCCCCATCTGACTGCGCACAAAGCCGAGGCCCTGATCCTGACAGCATTCCCACACCCAATCCTCAGCCGTTTGGTTGGCCGGGCTGAGCTGTTCGCGGTGGTCTTGGGCAAAGTACCCGGGATGAGCCTCGTACCCCCACTCGGCCTCGCCGGTATCGGCGGCCAGCTCGCCCATCGCAATTTTGAGCAGCGTTGATTTGCCAATGCCATTCGGCCCCATAATCGCCACGCGATCCTCCTTCTGCACGAGCAGATCGACCCCGTGCAGCACTTCGTTGTCGCCGAACGCCTTTTTGACGCCTTTGAGTGTTAGCACATCGCGCCCACTAGTGCGCCGCTGCTCAAAGCGAAAAACCGGGTAGCGGCGCGAGCTATGCGGCAGCTCGACCATTTCCTCCTCTCGCTTCTCGATCAGCCGCAGCTTGCTCTGGGCTTGGCGGGCCTTGGTCGCCTTGGCGCGGAAGCGATCCACGAACTGCTGGTGATGGGCGATTTCGCGTTCGCGGTTGGCAATTTCCTTTTCGCGCCGCGTGCGCTCGGCCTGCTTGGATTCTAGGAAGGCCGTGTAGTCACCGCGATAGAGCTGGACCGTCTCGTAGTCAATGTCGAGGATAGAGGTGCTAATGTTGTCGAGGAAGCGGTGGTCGTGCGAGATGATCACCACCGGCCCGGCAAAGTCGCACAGGAAGGTCTCTAGCCAGCGGATCGAGAGGATGTCGAGGTGATTAGTCGGCTCGTCGAGCAGCAGCACATCCGGGGCACTGGCCAACACCTGCGCGAGCAGGACCCGCAGCTTGAAGCCGCCGGACAGCGTTGAGAGCGGGTCGTCGTGAATGTGGGCCGGTAGCCCGAGGCCCTCCAAAATCGCACCAGCGCGGGCTTGCGCGGTGTACCCATCGCAGTGGAGAAAGGTCTCTTCAAGCTGGGCGAACTTGTCGGCGTCGAATTCCTCCTCGGACGCGGCGAGGAGCCGCTCCTTGGCGACCGTCACCTCCCACAGCGCCTCATTGCCCATCAGCGCGACATTGAGAATCGACTCGTCCTCGTGGAGGAACTGATCCTGCTGCAAGACCCCCAAGCGCAGCCGCTGCGGAACCGCGATCGCGCCTTCGCTGGCTTCGATATCGCCGGACAGCATGTTGAGGAGCGTGGTCTTGCCGGACCCGTTGGCCCCCACCAAGCCGTAGCGCTCGCCGGCGTTGAGCTGGAGTGACACCTTGGCGAAGAGCGTCTGCTCGCCGTAGAACTTGCCGATATTGGATAGCGTAATCATGAGCAATAATTACGGAAAATTAGCGATTATGGGCTACTCTGCCGCCCGCTAATTTACCATCTTCTCAACCTACCTTTCTCCAAAGGAGCTCCCCATGAACACAGACGACAAATACCTCTTTGACCTGACGGGCTATTTGGTCCTCAAAGACGTGCTGACCGCCGAGGAAGTAGCCCAGCTCAACGCCGGCATCGACCGCCACCGCGACCTTATGAGCGAGATCGACCGCCCGCTGTCCGGCGACTCGAAGACGATGCAAGGCACCTCGCGGCGCAAGGACTTAGGCGGTATGCTGGCCTGGGATCGGCCCTATTGCGAGCCATTCCGCAAGCTCCTGATACACCCTCGTATCAAGCCCTATCTCGAAGAAATTTTGGGGCGCGGGTATCGCCTCGACCACGGGCCAGGGCTAATCGCCATGGACACAGGCTGCGAGGGTGGGCTTTTGCACGGCGGCGGAGTGGAGCGCGGGGATATATCGGAAGTGTACTTCTTTAAAAACGACCGCATCTTCACCGGGCTGACCGTGGTCGAGTATCTACTGGCCGACGAGGGACCTGGCGACGGGGGCGTGGCCGTAATACCGGGTAGCCACAAGGCCAACCTCGCCTGTCCGAAGAGCATGATTAAGTGGGAAAATCACCAAGAGCATGTGCTCGAAGTAAACGGCAAGGCCGGCGACGCAGTGATCTTCACCGAGACCTTGACGCACGGTACGCTGCCGTGGACGGCCGCACACGAGCGGCGGGCGCTGCTGTACAAGTTCAGCCCAGGCACCCTATCCTATGGCTCGGGCGCGCACCAGACGGCGTATTCCGACTACATCGAGGACATGGCCGAGGAAGAGCGGGCCGTAATGGAAGCGCCGCACATTAGGCGGTAAAAATAGTCCGATGAAACTAACTTCCCCGTGCTTTTAGCAGGTACATTGCATGGAATTCGACATTAGAGTGCAGCCAAAAGCCGGGCGCAACAGCGTCGAAGTCAACGGCGACAGGGTAACAGCGCGGGTAATAGCAGCCCCGGAAGGCGGCAAAGCCAACGACGCGGTGGTGGCGCTGCTGGCGAAGCGACTCAAGGTCGCCAAAGGAAGGGTGCGTATTGTCCGGGGGCACAAGGCGCGGGACAAGCGGCTGTACATTGAGGACATGACAGCAGACGAAGTCTTCTCCCGCCTATCGGAGTCGAAGTGACAAAGGCAAAAAACGGAAAGGAACAGCAGATGCGCGTAGCAATCGGAGGCATTTCCCACGAGAGCAGTACCTTCACGAACGTAGCTACCACATTGGACAGTTTCCGGGAGCGCAGCTATCTCCACGGAGCGGTAATCGTCGAGCGCTTTACCGGGGTCAATACACCCATCGGCGGTTTCATCGAAGGAGCCGAGGCGCACGGCTTTGAAGCAGTGCCGACGATGTTAGCCGAGGCCCATCCCAGTGCCCCAACGCCCCGCCCCATTTTTGATCGGCTCGTAGGCGAACTGCTCAACGGCATTGAGGCGGCAGGGGCTATCGACGGGGTCTTATTGGAATTACACGGGGCCATGGTGGCCGAGGGCATTGACGATGCCGAAGGGCATATTCTAGCCGCAGTGCGCCGTTTGGTCGGCCCGGATATGCCCGTCGTCGGGCAACTGGACATCCATTCCAATGTCTCCCACGCCATGATCGAGACCGCCGATGTCCTGATTGGGCGGGAGACTTATCCAGAGGTCGATATGGCACCGAGGGGCCGCGAGTGCGCCGATGTGCTGGTGCGCATGGTGCGGGAAGGCGTGCGGCCGACCATGGCCTTGCACCAACTGCCTCTAGTCTGGGGCATGAACCAAGTGACGGCCCATCCGCCCATGCGCCAGGCCATCGAATACCTGCACCGAATTGAGGCGCGGCCCGGCGTGATCTGCGGCTCCATCGCCACCTGTTTCCCCCTAGCCGACATCCCCGATATGGGTGCTTCGGTGTACGTAGCTACAGACAACGATCCCGACCTAGCCCTATCCTGCGCCGACGAGTTGGCCGCTTGGATTTGGGAGCGCCGGGCCGATTGGCAGGCACCCATGCCTTCTACCGCAGAGGCACTGCGAGAGGCCGACAAGACGGGGCATTATCCCGTGGTCTTGGCCGACCGCAACGACAATACCGGCGGCGGTTCGCCCGGCGACAGCACCGGGCTGTTGCGGACTTTTTTAGCAGCCGATCTGCAAGACGCCTGCGTCCTTTACATCGTCGATCCCGAAGCGGTGGCTGCTTGTCACCAAGCAGGCGTCGGTGCGGTGATCGATTTAGAGGTGGGCGGCAAGGCGTCCTCGCTGCAAGGCGAGCCTTGCTCTATGCGGGCCGAGGTAATGGCCTTGAGCGACGGCAGCTTTCGCTACGACGGGCCGATGTACGCCGGCCTAGACGGCACCATGGGCCCCTCGGCTCACATCCGCCAAGGTGGGGTACACGTGCTGTTGGTGAACAAGCGCGAGCAACCGTTTTGCACGGCGTTTTCCCGCACCTTGGGTTTGGACCCAAAGCAGATGCGCTATGTCGGCGTCAAGTCCGCGGCTCACTTTCGCGCTGGTTTTGAGCCGTGGGCCGGCCAGATCCAAGTGATCTCCGAACCGTCAGTACACGCTCCGTCCGATGCCAAACTAGCCTTTAAGCGGCTGGGCCGCAAACTCTATCCTTTTGACGACATTTAGCGATTGGAAGAGGCCGTGGATCTAGGCGCTTGGGCTGCGGTGCAGGTGGGGCTCGCCCAGCACCAACCCTACTTGGTCGGCTCTACGGACAAGACGCAGGCGGCAGTGGCCGTGGTCTTGGGGCCGACGCCGGAGGGCTTGCAGTTGCTCTTTATCGAACGCGCCCAGCACCCGGACGATCCTTGGTCGGGGCACATCGCCTTTCCCGGCGGCCGCATTGATGCCGACGATCCGTCGCCGCGGGCTGCGGCCGAGCGCGAGACCTTGGAGGAGATCGGGGTCGATCTGTCCACGGCTGAGTATTGGGGCCGAGTTGACGATTTGACCGGGCATATGCTGCCGGTGGTGGTATCTGGTTTTGTCTATCGCCTAGAGAAACCAGCGGCCTTGACCCTCAACCACGAGATCGAATCGGCCTTCTGGGCGGAAGCCGACCAATTGCGCGACCCCGGTAGGCGGACCCAGTACCGGCTGCAACGTCGCGGCGGAGAGCAGGCATTTCCAGCACTCGACCTGTTGGGGCCGAACCGCCCGCTGTTGTGGGGGATAACCTTTCGCATCGTGCGCCAGTTGGTCGCCTGGATGGAGCCAGACAAAGCATGACGTCCACGCATAAATCCCGCCGCATCTGGTTCTGCCAGACAGAATACGTGGCCGAGCATCCCGAGTCCCTGCAAAAGCTCAAGGACGCCGTCGGCCTGACGACGATTATGCCCGAAAGTCCGGTGTGCCATACCTCGGGTTTCAGCGCCTCCGCAGAGTTGGCTAAGCGCGGGCCTTTTGAGGACTGGCGTCAGCGTCTCGATTTTTGGCCGCGCGGGGCGGAGGGCATCTACCCGCCGGTGGCGGGGATTATCAGCGGCTTTGACGATGCGCCCTTGCAGCGCGTCATCGAGGCGTGCAAAAGCACGGGGATTGAGGTGTGGGGGCACATCGGCTTGTGGAGCTACGGCGGCGAGGTCTATCCCGAATATGCCCTGCGCGATCTGGAGGGGCGGCCATTGGACCGGCGCTATCAGGAGTGGGGCATTGGACTGTGTCCGAACCACAAGGCGGTCAACGAGTGGACGCGCGACTGCTTGGTGGAAGCGGTGCAGCGCTATGCTATCGACGGCTTTGACGTAGATCACGCTCGCTATCCGGCCCCGGCTAACGTGCATAGCCTGATGGCTTGCGGCTGTGCCAACTGCCAAGACGAAGCCGTCCGCTTGGGCTACGATTTTGCGGCTATGCGGCGCGGGGTACTGGCTCTGCGCCAGCGTTTAGAGCGTTTGACTCCGACCGAGGTGCGAGCCTTGGCTGCGGGACGTCCGGGTTTGATGGATTTTCTGGGGTTGTTGGCCCAAGATGGAGCTGTGCTCGATTGGGTGCAGTTCCGGGCCCATATACTAGCCGAGCGCATGGGGGAATTTCGCGCCGCTGTGCAAGCAGCAGGAGGTCGCGATAAGGTCTTTGGCAGCGATATGTTTCCCGCCTCCACAGGGTTGTTGGGCGGGCATTGGTACGGCAAGTGGGAAGAGGCGACGGATTTTCTCACCGGGGGGAGTTCGCACGGCGGCGTGGTCGGTTGGGCGACCGGGGTGACCAACTTGGCGCGGGAGTGGACTGCGGCTTTGTGTCGGCACGCTCAAGGGCTGGACGAGAGCGAGGTATTGGCGCTGGTGTGGCGCATGTTCGGGGTAGAGGATTTGGATTTGCCGGAGACTGTGGCGGGGGTAGCGGAAGGGCCTTTACCGATCGCAGCTCTGTACGAGCGGGAAATAGCTCGCTTAAAAGCGCAGACCAGTGGAACGGTGCCGATTTATCCACCTCTTTCAGCGGGAGCGGCTCCCGAACTGGTGCGGGCTTTGGGTGCGGTGGTGGCTGGGCATGGGTGCGACGGGTGTTTGTTTACGGTCAATGTCGAGGACGAGGAGCAGGTGCGGGTGTTGGGAGAGGCTTTGGCGGAAGTGGGGTGAGTTGGACATGCCTCTGTAGGCTTTGAATTCGTCGAAATAGCGCAGGTGCCCAACAGGGCTAAGGAGCGCAGCGACGTAGCGCAAACCGTGCTATTAGGCGGTGTGCGATCCTCCACAAAGAGCTATTGACTCATCTGTCCAAGCCACAATCTCTGAATATCGCTGCCGTGGTCGATACCACTTCTTGCCACAGTCTGCGTCCCAACTCGGCGCTCGCTTGGGTTGCGTCGCCTATAACACCTGTATCTGAATATTTCGTGAAATCGAGATGCGGATCGTTCCAATCCACTTCCCTTGAGCTAGTTGACGGGATCCTGTCAAGTCGGACTGTGTCTGGACGCCGATACAGGGCGATTGAGGTCGTGAAGCTGTCGGCATGTCCACCTAAGACACTTGGATCAGCTACACGGCACCAAATGTCATGGTACGGCAAAGGGGGAAGATAGGCCACGCATGAAGGGCGAAATTTCGCGTTGAACCTGTCCATTGCCTCCTTTAGTCGATGCTCGCCGCAGCCGCGCCAGACAACGATGGTATCGAAGCCTTGCTCTGCAAGTGATTCAAGGACGAAATAGACACACTGTTCGTGCACCGAATGCGGGATGTTGACATAGCCCGAGCCGAAGCCCCGATGTTCGGGCGTGGGTCCAAATGGCATAGCCGGCAAAACCAAAGCACGGACGTTATAACAGCACGCCATATACTCCGCAGCTTCCAAGGCAACCGTCTCCGCAAACCAAGTGTCGAAATCCACCGCCAAATGTGGCCCCTGCTGCTCCGTGCATCCAGTGGGTACGATCGCCGAACATCCAGCGCCAATAAGGGACTTAATCTCCAGATATGTATAGTCAACGAATTTATGCGACTTCATGTTGGCTCCTTCGCATTCATCTTATACACTACAGGTGCGTCCAGCGGTCATGCCGTTTGGCTCTGTGGCTTGATCCTACGCTCTTCGAGTAACCCAAGCAACTCCTCACCCGACACGATGCGCTCGCACAAGCCTCTCGCTTGTCTTAATTACTAATTTTGACCAAATTAGTAATTAATTAGTATTTCGTTATTCTGAAGCAGTAACTCACGCCATTTCGCCGCCGGCCCCCAACAGATAGAAGTGCGACTCCAACCATGAGAATGCCCAAAAACCCGCAGCCTTTCGACGAGTTGGTCTCGTCGTACGAACCAAATGATTTGGTCAGGTTGCTGGGGTCGGACATTGGCAGCCTGCCCAAGGACAGGTACCTGCATTGGGACCAGCTTCGTCACCTGCCCCCTCCGGAAGGGTTTACGAGCCTCGACTGGTGGACTGCCGTCAAGTTCAAGCGCATGGTTTCGCGGCACGAACTGCCATTCAAGGACACTCGCGGCAAGCCGTTCTCATTCAGCGACACGGGGAACCTGTACAGTCGGCTCCATCAGGTGGATCGGGACGCGAGCGGGAGAATCGAGGTTCCCCACGGCGACATGGTCAACAGCGGCTCCCGCGAACGGTATCTGATGAACTCTCTGATCGAAGAGGCGATCACATCGAGCCAGCTAGAGGGTGCCGTCACGACCCGCCGGGTTGCCAAGGAGCTGCTGAGATCAGGCCGTCCGCCACGCGACAATAGCGAACGGATGATCGTCAACAACTACTCGGGCATGGGGTTTCTACGCGAGAACATCGACGAAGAACTGACAGTCCCCATGCTCATGGACCTGCAAAGGACATTGACAGAAGGGACACTCGATCCGGACGTAGTCGGGCGGCTCCGGCGGCCGGCCGACGTGGTCGCTGTGGTGGACCAGCGCGACGGCGAGGTCGTGCACACGCCCCCGGACGCCGGTCAGCTCAGAGACCGCGTTGAACTGCTCTTGGATTTCGCCAATGGACGCACCGAGGACGATCCATTCTTGCATCCGGTCGTCAAGGCTATCCTCCTTCACTTCATGGTCGGCTACGACCATCCGTTTGTAGATGGAAATGGACGAACCGCAAGAGCACTGTTCTACTGGTCCATGGTGAGATCGGGATACTGGCTGACCGAGTTACTCTCCATTTCAACGGTCATTCAGAAAGCACCCGCTCAGTACGTTCGCGCGTACGTGTTCTCCGAGATCGACGACAACGACGTCACGTATTTCCTCGACTACAACCTGCGGGTGATCCTGGACTCGATCCGCCTATTGCATGCGTACTTGGTGCGCAAGGCCGGAGAGACGAGCAGATTGGAGGCCATGCTGCGCGGTTCTGATGCAGCCTTGGTGCTAAACCATCGCCAAGTGGCTCTGTTGGGGCACATGCTGAAGCACCCCGACGCCTCGTACACCATAGACGGGCACCGGCGATCCCACAACGTCACATACGAGACGGCACGCACCGACCTCCATGCTCTTGACAAAATGGGATTAATTGTCAAGTACACGGGTGGGCGTAGATGGATATACAGGATGAGCGATAACTTCGAAGATCGACTCAAGAGGGTCGTCGCGCCCTGACGAGTCATAGCTCTTGCCGCCTCGGGCAAGTCCAGTAGCCGACGACCAAATCCCCTCACCATACAAACACCGTCCCCAACAATTCATCGGGTTTATCCCGCAATGTGTCATAGATGCGCTTGGCTTCGCTCACCGGGACGACATCGCGGATTAAGGGCGCAATTTTCACCAACCCGCGATCGACCAGACGACACAGATTCTGCAGGTCATCGCGATCAAAATGACTGTTTTGCTTTAGCTGGATCTCGCGTCCCTGACCGAGGTTAAAGGTATAGGTCACTTTGTCCCGTCCCGCGATGAATACAACCCTGCCGCGCTGGCGCACAGCACTAATAAGCTGATCCTCCATGTCCGGGACGCCGGCAAAGTCGATCACCGCATCGAATGTCCCGTCGGCGATCTCTTTTCCCCATCCGTCTCCTGCAACATTCACAACGGTTTCAGCCGCACCAATCTGCTCGGCAATTTCCAGACGATCGGCATTGATGTCGCAAATCGTGACGCGCACTCCCATACTGCTAGCAATCTGTGCAGCGACCTGACCGATGATGCCAGCCCCCACGATCAACACCCGTTCTCCCATCTGCAATTCGGCATTGCGGCAGGTGCGCATAGCAACACTAGTCATCCCGAAAAGCGCCGCCCCCTTGCGGTCGATCGAGTCGGGCAGCTTGATGAGCAAGCCGTCTTCTGGCATCACGACGTACTCTGCGTGGAGGGCGCTCATGTACAGCACATCCCCAATCTGTAGTTCGCTGACATCGGGCCCCACCTCAATCACTCGTCCCACATTTTGGTAGCCGCTTCCACCGGTGGGCAGTTGTTCATCTTTGGGAGCGTAGTTGCCGCCAATCAGTTGATTGCGTTCCGTGCCGTTTGTTATCCCGGAGTAGATCGTCTCGGTTTTGACTTCGTTGCCGGTTGGACCCTCCGGCTCGGGCCAATCGTGGACGAGGACTTTCTGCCTTCTCCTATCAGGTAATCCTTGAATGCTCAACGTCCGCATTCCGCCCCTAAATCCTCCCCGCCAGCCACTGAATTCCCCGCGCAATAACCGTGCGGAAATTTGGGTCGGCAAAGACCTGATTGTCGTGACCTGACTGACAACAGAACACGCGGGTGCTCTTGTACTGTCGAGTCCACGCCAGCGTCTTCATACTCTCAGGGTGATCGGTAGTCAACAACAAATCGCTGTCGTCCCCCGGATCCGCCATGATATAAGTCTCATCCACCATTTCCCACGGAGCCAATCCCCGAAGGATCGGATGCTGCGGGTCCACGACGTCAACATGCAGGTTTTGGTTAACCTTAAAATCGAAACTGCGATCTTGAATGCCGCACAGATCCGACCACAATGGCCACTGCGGAAACGCAAGGATGGCATGGTGCAGCACCAATATACCCGCCTGATTTTCACCCAGTTGTTCAATGGCTTCCCGGACTCTTCCCTCGTCCGGCGTCTGCCGATGAAAGTTATAGAATACGAGGACGTCGTACTGCTCTCGGACTCTGCCAGCATCTACCGCAAAATTTTCCAAATCCTGTAGATAAAAATCAGTTTCGGGAATGCTCCTGAACAACCCGTGAAATCCCGGCACATCAAAGGCATGTTGTCCAGTTATCACCGCTGTGTTGATCTTGCTCATAATACCCTCCTATTGCAAATGAAATAATCTGAGGACGAGGGGTAGGTGCAGTGTTGAGTGAGGCTTTGGCGGGCGTGGATGATTAGGAGGCCGTCGCTGTTATGACACAGCAGTCTCCTAGATCGAATAGGTTCGGTCGTGTTGGCTTTAGTCGGATGGTTCCGCAGTCAAATGACGACAACGGCGCTCCGGGCCAGCTCGTCCCAGTCTGGTTCCACTGCGGGACGGTCGCTCCAAGCTATCGACAAGGCGCCATTTTCTACGACGACCGTACCCCGGCAGTCTAGTTCCTCCTCGGGAGGACGCGGCAGCACGCCCATAGCTTCAAAGACGGGATCGTTGCCAATGGCCAGGATGACCTGGGGATCGCCCCCGTGCACCTCGACGCCGAAGCTCTCGGCCAGTTGGGCCTGTTTGACTTGGCCCGTGATGCCAATGCCCCGCTGCCGGACGATATCCGCGGCCTGTAGCGCCAAGTACGGTGCCGTATTGTAGGGTTGACCGCCGATGGCTCCGATCCACTCGAGAGTCAGAACCGGCAAATCGAGGGCGTCGCACAACTTCTTCAGCCCCATGATATCGTAGTCCTGCAGCGGCTCTTCGATCCACCTGTAATGGTAATTCTCCAGTATGCGGCCGATTTTTATAGCCTCCTCGACTGTGTACGACTCGACGGCATCGTGGAAGAGCAGGATATCGTCGCCCAGCGTCTCCCGCAGCTTCTTGGCCATCTCCTCGTTGCCTCTCACCCCCCGGTACGAGTGATCCTTGCAGCCGATAAACCCCTCTTCTTCCACCCGTTGCACCGCGTGGGCTACCAAATCGTCAATGGTCCGGCCGCCGACGTTGCAGTAGGCAGGGACGCTTTCGCGGCAGGCTCCGAGCAGCTTGTAGATCGGCAGGCAGGCGCTTCGGCTCGCCAGATCCCACAGCATCCGGTCGATGGTGTCGAGCAGCCCTCTGCCCGTGTACATGAACCGCTGGGCCATCCAAAACCGCTGCCAGATGTATTCCCGGTCGAAGGCATCCACGCCGATGAGCATGTGGGCATACCGGGCCAAAAACGCCTTGGCCTCCCATTCCAGTTCCCGGGGATTGTAACCCGTGGCGTAATTGGCGTACGCATCCAAGTCTCCATCCGTCACGAGCCGGAGCATCAGGCTATACGTTGGCTCGGGCTCTTCCCCGGTGAACGTAAATCCCTCGGGATCGGCGGCACCAAATCCCTGGTCGTGGGTAAGCAGGCCGGAGATACCCGGCGGCACGGGGGCGATGCTTCCTCTGGCCCCGCAATTTTCCTGCCGCGTCGCGGGCTCGCCCTGCAACAGGTAACATTTCACATCTCGAATCTGCATAGGGCCTCAGCTCTCAATCAGTTCCGTAGTGTGCTCGTTGACGGTACCCATGTCGATTTCCATGCCCAGTCCCGGCGCAGCGGGGATCTCGATGTGCCCATCGCATATCTGCAGCGGATTGTCGATGAACGGCGCAGAGGATGGGCCGTCGGCCACCTCCAGAAAGGGCGTATTCCGGATGGCACCCGCGAGATGCAGATGGGCAAAACTGGCGCATATCCCCAAACCATCCAGATGGCAGTAGGCCCCGAAGGCTTCGGCGCAGCGAGCGGCCTTGAGCACATCCGTCATGCCGCCGGCTCGGGTTACCCCAGTGCGAACGTGGTCAGCCGCTTGCGCCGCCATGACCTGGGCCGCTTCCATGGGACTGGATATGCCCGTGCTCGTCGGGGTATCTATCTCGGCGGCTAGCTGCCGGCCGCCGGACATGTCGTTGTCGGGCCGCGGCCGGTCAAAACAGAAAAAGTCCGCCGCGTCGAGCGCCCGGCCGATCCGTATCGCTTGATCGAGGATCCACCGCGCCCGCCCGTCGAGCAACAGGCAGAAATCCGGGCCGACGGCTCGGCGCACATCGCCTATCAGGCTAATGAGCGACTCTTCGTCCAAAAGGGCGTCGAATTTGTACCCCCGAAAACCTGCACCCTGTGCTTCCTTTGCTTCCTCGACGATCTCTGCCGTCGCATTGCGTTCCGACCTCCTGCACACCGGAATGCGGTCGCGAAAGCCATTGACATGCCGATGAATCGGCTGGCCAGCGATCCTAGCCGTGAGGTCCCACAATGCGACATCGATACAGGCGCGAAGATCGGCGGGCACGCTCTCGTCCGCCTCGTTAAACGCCAGCCATATCCGTTCGCGATCGACGGGGTTCGCATTGATGAGGATGGAGGCCGCTTCGGCCACGTCGGCCCCGGCAACCGTGGCCGAAGCACCAGTGCAGCGACCTTCCAAGCCCTCGTCGGTCAGAATGCGCAACAGACCGGCGGGCTGATGTATAGCTATTCGGGATATAATCATGGTCTTTTCAATGATGTAACTGATGTTACGCACAGGCCCGGGTATGAGATGCTTCGACTCCGCTGCGCTCCGCTCAGCATGACATTGAGAAGTAGCACGTTAGCACCTGTCATGCTGAGCGAAGCGAAGCATCTCATACTGGAGTAGCTCGTGCGTAACGTCAGTGATGCAACTGATGTTACGCAGTTTTCCAGAAAATCCTCCATTTCGCCCCAATATGTTGGGTCAACAGGTTTCAATAGACCACAAGATAGCGAGTCACTGCGTAACGTCAGTGATGTAATCGAGATGCGTGCAGTACAGTACTTAGAACGAAAAACTCGCCCCCAGCCACAAATTAACGGGATTCCCTGGGGTGAAGTGGATCTCCGAAACAGGTTCCTCTTCGTCCCGCAGCCGCGATTCAGTGTCGAACTGCGCCTCGTTCCACGTTGTATTCAACACGTTCTCTACACCCAAATTGAACCGCCAAGCCCCTAGACGATAGGCTCCGTTGAAATCAACTACAGTATAGCCCTCGGCCGTGATACTGCCGTCCTCGTTGGCGGGTCGGTCGCCGATGTGGCGGTAGCGCAAGCCGCCTTCTACGCCATTGGGATGGTACCAAGTCAAGCCTCCGGTAGAGGTCCGTTGGGGGGCCAGCGGGATCTCATTGGCGTCGTCGGGTTCGTCCACGGCCTCACCACGGGCGAGATTGAGGTCCACATCGGCCCACAGCCACGGATGTAGTTGCAGACGGGCTTCCAGATCCAGCCCCGCCCGCCGAGTTCTTCCGCTGGCTTCGGTAGTGCCGGCATCGCCGACAAAAACGAACTCGCTCTCTAGATCTAGCCACCACAGAGCCGCCCCTACGTTCAACCGCTCGAACAACCGAGTCCGCAGGCCGGTTTCGGCCCCTACCGCCCGCGGCAAGGTTCCTTCTTCGAGGTGGCCTGGATCGATATAGCGTCCCGCTAACTCGACAGCAATGTCGGCCTCACTGTGCCCATCGCGCCGCATGACCCGACGAATTTGCGAGACCCGAGCGTCAATGACGTTGTTGCGGGCATCGTTGGAGTGGAAGCCGGTGCCGACATTGGCAAAAATATCCACAGCGCGGCTGGGGCTATACACCAAGGTTGCTTTCGGGCTGAGTATGGAGGCTTGGGCAAAGCCCGAAGCGTGGGGCAACTCGCTGGGGAACCCTTCGCGGTGGTCGTCAACATTGAAAGTGAAATAATCGCCGCGCAGCCCTAGGATCATTTTCAAGCGCGGGGTGAGGGCAAGTTCCTCTTGGACCCACAGAAATAGGTTGCGCTCCACCACATCGGCATTGACCAGCGACGCTAGGCGTTGGCGGTCGGGGCTTTTCCACAAACCCACGGCCGCATTATCTGCGCGCAAGCCGCCTCCTATCGAGGTATGCGCCAAGTACGGGCCCCAGTTGTGGAAGAAGGAATAGCGGCTGTTGATCCCGGTAACTTGGCGATCATCGGTCTGTTCGATGGTGTCGCCGCGCTCGGGGTCGTCGAGGAAGAAAGTGAAGTTGGAAAACAGCTTGAACTGATAGCTAACCAAGTAGGCCTGCAGATCGAAGGTGCTCGTGCCGGCCTCTTGAACGTGGAAATTGACGTGGAAATCTTGGCGGCCGGTGGTGCCTCCTTCCAGATCATCAATGGCACCCCAGCGGTCAATGAGGCCCTGTTCTACGGCCCGTTGCGGGATCTGCCCGGAGGCGTCCCAAGCCGAACTAAACCCGCTGGTGGTCAAGGTAAGGGTGGAGCGGTCGGAGAGGTGGTTGTGGTATTTGCCGAAGAGATTGAGGCGCTGCAGGCCCTGAGGCCACTTGACCGGGCCATCGGTCTGGTAGTACTTGCCCGCGAAATAGGCACTTTGCTTGGTATCGGCCAGCGGAATCTGGTAGAGCATGGTGTACTCGGCCGTATTGAACCCGCCTCCTTCGAGGTGAATGGCGTTGCCGTCGAGGTGGTCGCGAGTGCGGTAGGCGATGGCCCCGGCCGTAGCCAGATTGCCGAATTCGGCAAAGTACGGCCCTTTCTTAACGTCCAGTTGCTCGACGACTTCGGGAATGAGAAAGTGCAAGTCGGCGTAGCCTTGCCCGTGGCCGTGGGAGACCATATTCACGGGTACCCCATCCACCGAGATGGCCACATCCGTGCCGTGGTCGGCGTCAAAGCCGCGCAGAAAAATCTGTTCGGCTTTGCCGCCGCCAGCGTGTTGGGCGATGATGAGGCCGGGAGCCAGTTGCAGTATCTGGTGGGCCGTGCGGCTGGGCCGGGTTTGCAGGTCAAATTGGCGCACCGCCCGCGAGGAGGCCGCAGAAAAGGCCCGGTCGGCTTGGATCAGCATTTCGCCCATGGGTACGGGGCTGGGAGTCAGGGCGGCAGTCAAGTGGGCATGCTCGCCAGAGACCACCTGCAAGGTATCGGTATGAGCGGCATAACCGATCATACTGATTTCCACTTGGTGGGTGCCTGCAGGCACGGCCGGTAATACGAACTGACCTGCCAAATCCGTGACAGCCCCCAGCAGGGTGTCCACGAGGCGAATGTTGGCTCCGGGCAGCGGTTCGCCGGAAACCGCGTCGGTTATCTTGCCGCTTAGCTGAGCCGCTGGCTGGGCTGTTATAGGATAGACGACTAGCAAAGTCGCTAGAATCGACAAATAGACCATACTGCGCATTAGCCACTTCTCCTTATCGGGAGATAACGACCTTTAGGCCGCTCATATTTCTGTGGACTAGCCTAACGGGACCATCTTAAACGCAAAAATCGTCATTACTCGAAAAAAAATCAAAAGGACGCACGGCGTTGTACCAGACAGAGTCCAATTTAGTTTGACGCTTGGCGTCGTCGAAAAGCGGTTGTCGCAGCCTTGAGGATTACCTATCGCGCAGCAGGAACACGCGGTCGGTATTGAAGAAATCGCCGACCCGCTCGTCGCGGTACGCACCACCGGCGATCAGCAGACGGCCATTGACAACAGCAGCCGCAGCCCAGCTAACCGGTGAAGGTATGTCGGGACCGCGATGCCACTGGCCGGTAGCCGGTGTGTAGGCAAAGCTCGCCGTCTGGCCGCTATTGGCCCCTCGTCCGCCCATGACCCAGACGCTGCCGCTGAAGGCCGTGCACAGAGGAGCGCCGGGAGGCCGCGACGGATGCTCGATCTGGCTCCAACTATCCTGCTCGGGGTCATAGACGAACAGACCCGGGCATTGGGACGCGGGGCCTGCGGCAATGTAGATCTTGCCATTCAGAACGCAGCCGCTGGCCTGAAACACTGGACCGGGCGCGGGGGCATCCACCCGCCAACTCGTCTCCCCAACTCCAATGCTCAGTACTTCTGCCGTCGGGCTTTCGTCGTCGGCACCGCCCACGGCGTACAACCGGTCGTTGACCGTGAGGGCCACCACTTGGCCTGCTTTGCGCGGTAGCGGCGGGCCGAGGCGATAGCTCCGCGTGTGGGGATCAAATATCTCGACGGTCTCCGTCGCTCGCGTCCCTCTGCCAGTGCGGAAGAGGCCCCCCAAGAGCCATAGCTCGTCGTCGAGAGCGGCAATGCCGGAATAAGCCTTGCCCGGCTCGAGCATGGGCGGCTCCACGCGCCACGTGCCCGAGGGGGTGTGATAGGACCACACGTGGTCGAGGTTTACCCACTCCGCCGCGGGCCAGCCGAAGAAAGTCTTGCCCCCGGCGGTGTACAGACGGTCCCCGATGCGAGCAAAAATGTGGTCGTGATTACCCGCTGGCATCTTCGGCTGCTCGTCCCAGTGCTCGTGCCAAGGTTGCTTGAGGTCGGCGAGACGCTGGACTTTCCCCGCCCTCAACACCCAAAGACTGCCAGAGCGAGCGTGCAGCAGCGCCTGCACCGGACCATCCCCGCTCTTCTGAATCTCCCGCCAAGTCGGCGGACCATCGACATTCACAGTCAGTTCGCGCAAGCTGCCATCGGCAAAGCCGACTACGACCTGAGCGCCGCCGCGCGCAATCGCGGTGATGCGAGCATCGACGGGGTTGGCAAAGGAGCGATGAGGCCCAGGCGAGCGGGGATCGACGCGCAGGACGGAAGCCTCCAAGGCCACCCACACGAAGCCAGCGTCATCGGGGACAGCACCCTGCCAAGAGCCGGCGAGTTGATTCGCGGGCAGGTCGAGAAGCTGCCAGCCGTGGGGATGTTGGGCCGTCAGGACGGCGACATCCCGCCGCTGGCCATCGTCAGCGATAGCCCACACATTGCCGAAGGGATCGTCGCACACCGGCGTGATCTTCCACCCGGTTGGGGCGATCGGCGCGGCCTCAAACATGGCATCACCCCGACGCACCGCACCGCACCCGGCACACCAAACATCGCCCCACCGCGTCGCCAGCAATGGGCCCGGCGACCCTTGGAGCAGGAAGGAAGGCGTGCGAGAAACCGGCTCGCCCCCTTGGCGCGGATAGCGCAGGACCTCGTCGGCGCGGGCCATCCACAAATCCCCGTCGGGGGCAATCTGCAGACCCTCGATGCGCCCTTCGGCGACGACCTCCCAGGTGTCGGCGTCATCAGAGGCATTGCGAGCGACGATCCCCTCAGAGCCGAGGACGGCGACATAGACTCGTCCGTCGCGGTCTTCGAGGAAGAGGCTCGGCCCGGTGGGCAAGGTGTCGGCCGCGGTAAGTCCGGCGGAAATGACCATGAGGCAACCTATTCGATAGAGGGATCGGAGTGAAATGAAATTAAGTAGCATCGTGTCCAACTTTCTTCGTTTGCAGAGTACATCTTCTGTCGTTTCAATACTCAGAGGTTGCAATAATAGACACCTGCTCAGAGGCGGTCAATCTCGACGATAATTGCATAAGACGAGCTTTTTCGTTCTATTGGCCCAATGAGTTCCTTCCGACGTTCGGTTCGATAACTTCGTGCTGATACCACCGGGCGAGACCATTATGACCAGTACCCTGACCAATCAACAGATCGCCGATTACCGCGCAAACGGCTACCTCATCATCCGCGATGTCGTCTCTTCTCAGGAGACCTCCGAGCTGAGAAGCATCGTCCAGCGGATGGCTCGCGCAGGAGCGTACCCATCTTCTCTGCAGTACCCCGCACCCGGCAAGTACACCATCAGCGGCAACCGGATCGCCGAACCCGGATTGTCCCCAATTGCCGAGCATCCTGCGGTCGTCGATGCGGTCGAAGCCATACTTGGGCAACCCGCTCATCTGACCGCATACGTCGCCTATCTGCGCTCCCCGGGCGACAAAGGCGGCGGCGCTCACTGCGACTACAAGCGATGGCGTCCGGTAGGTTCCTCCATGCGTTGGCTCTTCGCCATCATCCCGCTAAACGACTTCAACCGCGAATACGGCCCACTACTGGTCTCGCCCGGCTCGCACAAACTCGCGCAAGTCATCGACCCAGATGCGCACATCTTGGACCTCACGCGCCCCGATAAAGAGCAACTGCCCGACTTCGTCGATCCCGAGCTAAAAGCCGGCGATCTGCTGCTGATGGATATGCACACTTGGCACAAGGCACCGGGAGGGACCACTTCTGATGACCGCGTTGGGATTTTCAACAAGTACTGCGCCGTCAACGCGCCGCCCGCCGCCGGCTACTATCCATACGACCGCACCGCCTACGAGGCGTTGAGCGACGCTGGCAAGCGGCTAATACCCCTCCACTTCGACCAACCAATCACCGACACCCGTCTGCTCATCGAATCGACATCTAGTTCAGAGTCGCGATATCTCCTTACCAGCGCGGACGGTAATGGAAGCTGGGAACTACCCGGCGGTGCAGGCTGGGAAGAGGAAAAAGTCGGCTGGGATGTCGGCGCTCGAATCGGGTCCTTGCAGTCGCTCGTCGAGAGTCAGTTGAACGTCGATATCCCCTGGGCCTCCTACATTGAAGATGTCGTAACCGATGGAGGAGTCTCGCGGCTCTACGGGTATGCAGACGCCGAAGTGGATCGCGGATCACTCGGCGACGGAAACTGGTTCACGCAAGACCAGCTCCTGAACATGCTCGGCGAGTCGCACGCCATCTGCCGCGCTGTCTCGACGTGGCACAGAGAGGACCTAATTCGGGGCAGGGGCAAGGCGGTCAGCCAGAGCCGACATCAGTTTGAATAGGGCGATTCGACCGGCCACCTAGACCGCTAGGGTCATCTGGGTTCAAGCCGATCGATGCGCCCTTCTTGGAAATCCACTTCCAGCCAAGGATCGGCTGTGTCGCGGCGGAACTGGTAGAGCTGGGCGCGCATCTGAGCGGCCACCTCCTGCAAGTCAGGGTCGTCGATCCGATTGACGCTTTCAGTGGGATCGGCCTCTATATCGTATAGCTCCTCGGGCTCCCGCGTGATCACGTGGCGGGTGGGGCGCTCGCCCATAGAGGGAATCGCGTCGCGTCGCACCGCCGTCCACGTGGTCGAGCGGAATAGATCCGTGGGCAGCATGGTGGTGAGACCAGCGGCCAAGTTGCGCACGAATTTGTAGCGCCGTCCGCGCAGCACCCGGTAGGGATTGTAATCGACCACCTCGTGAAAGCAGTGCGAAAAGAATGTGTACTCCCAGTCGGGGACGGACGGATCGGCTAGGCCCGGCAGGAGAGAGCGACCGGGCAAATCCTCGGGAGCGGGCACTCCGCACCAGTCGTGCAACGTGGGACGGATATCGGTCCAATTGATGAGGGACTGACTGCGGGTTCCGGGGATAGTGATGCCCGGTGCTCGTAGGATAAAGGGGCAGTGATGGCCGCTGTCGAAGAAGGAGGCCTTGGCCCCGGGGAAGGGCATGGCGTGGTCGATGGTGACGATGACCAAGGTCTCGTCGGCCCGGCCCGATTCCTCCAGTGCGTCGAGCAGACAGCCCACGCCAAAGTCGAAGCGAGAGACCGCCTGATAGTACTCAGCGAGGTCGGCGCGCACATCGGGTACATCGGGCAAATAGGGAGGCACCACCACGTCGTCGGGGCTGTACTGGGTTTCCGGCACGTCGGGATAGGGACGCTCATTGCCAAAACCCCGGCCCGCGCGGTGGGGATCAGTAAACCCCACGTGCATGTAGAACGGCTGGTCGGGATGAGCGGCCCAGAAGTCGTGTGCGGCGCGGGCCAATTCGACGCCATTTCTGGCATTGACTTCAGGCTCAAAGTCAAAGGGATACACGCCGGGCGGCTCTACGTGCTTTTTGCCGATGCAGGCCGTGGCGTAGTCGTGCGCCTTCAGGCTGGAGAGCGTCGAGGTAATGTGGGGGTGCGTGGAGAAGCCGTGGATGCCGTGGCAGTGGCCGTACTGGCCGTGGCTGTGGCTGTGGTATCCGGTGAGAATGCAGGCGCGGCTGACTGCGCACGAAGGGCTAGTACAGAAGGCTTGCTCGAAGACCGTGCCCTCGTGGGCAAGCGCGTCAATACGCGGCGTGTGGACGACGCCATTGCCGTAGCAATCGGCAATGCGGCTCCAGTCGTCGGCGATGAGGAATAGGACGTTGCGCTGGGCAGTCATAGGGCAATCAGGCAGAAGCCGATTCAGAGGTGCCCTTATGCCGCTCGCCGTACGGGATTTCGCACGCTTCATCGGCGCATTCGACCCTGCCGAATCGATGCCGATTGCGCGCGACGAGATCGTAGCCAGCGCGAAAGAGCTGCTTCAGCCCCGGAATGCGGTACACCCCGGTAAACAGGTGCCAAGGAGGAAGCCGACGGTAGATCTGGTACACGGCATCTGCTCCGACATCGATCTGCCCGCTGGCGTGAATGAGGCGCAGGCCGGTGTTAAAATCGGAACTGGAGAGGATGGGGAATCGCTCTTCAATGCCGGCCGTTTGGCGCGGCAGGTACTCGAAGCGGCCGTTGCGGTCAAAGCGGCGAATGCGACCGACGCTCCACAGGCAGAAGCGGCATTCGCCGTCGTACACGATTACGGGACGGGTTTCGTTCATATTTTTAAGACTCCCTCTGCATTACAGGTCGTAGCTTGTGATTATCTCAGTCCAACCGGACAAAGCCGCATGAGTTCCAG
>VXOR01000065.1 GCA_009840005.1 Gemmatimonadota bacterium | reverse complement strand
CCCGCCCCCCCGCCCCCCGCCCGTCTCCCCGCCAAATCACCCGCCCGTCCACCCCCACCACCCCCCCGGGGCGGGGGGGGTGGGGGTCTTCGTATGCTGCGGCCTTTTTCGACCGGCCCGAAGTGGAATTGGTGGCCGGGGCTGACCGGGATCCGCAGCGGCGGGCCATGTTCGGGGAGCGCTACGGCATTGGGGCCTTGTACGCGGACGCACTGGAGATGTTGGACGAAGAGCGGCTGGACATCGTGGCGATTGCGACGAATACAAAGGGGCGGTCGGCGCTGACGGTGGCAGCGGTCGCCGCTGGGGTGCGGGGCGTGTTGGTGGATAAGCCGATGGTGTTCTCGCTGGCTGAGGCCGACGCCATGGTCGGTGCGTGCGCCGAGGCGGGAGTGCCGCTGGTGGGTGGGGCGACGAGCGTTTCGCATCCGTCGTTTGCGCGGGCCAAGGCGCTGGTAGAGGAGGGGGCGATTGGGGAGGTGCGGTCGCTCGAAGCGCGCGTCCCGGTTTTCGCTCAGCATCAGGACTGGAGCTACTTTTTGACCGGCGATCCGGTTTGGGTGTGCGGCACGGGCGATCAGCCGCGTCGGGAGCGCGGCAGTACTGAGTTCATGGGGCAGGGGATGATCGCGTGCAGCGATGGCACAGTGGTCCACATCCGCGCTGGCGCGCCCGAGGTGCGGATTTCGGGGAGTCGGGGGGAGATGCTCTTTGAGCACAATCAGTGGCGGCTCTATCAAGACGTGGAGGCACCGGCTGCTGGACGGGCGGAAATGCCGTGGCCCGCGCCGCAGTTTTTGTCGGGTATGCGGACGGTGTACTGCCTCGACGACCTGATCGCCTGCATGGAGGGGCGGTTGGACGAGCCGAAAAATTCTGGGCGGCGGGTCGCTGTTGCGCTGGAAGTGGAGCTGGGGCTAAAGCTGTCGTCAGCGCGGGGCGGCGAGCGCGTGGAATTGCCCTTGGCCGACCGCAGTTTGGCGCTGACGTACGATTGGTTCCGCTAGAAGTATTGCAGAAGAAGCGATCTCAAAACCCCCGACGGCAAGGTATCCGCAGATGAACGCAGATGAACACAGATGTGAAATGACGTTGAGGGGAGAGCACTTAGAATTTTGAGACGACTGCTAAGGATGCGAGTAGATGCGGGTATTGGTTACGGGCGCGGCTAGTGCGTTGGGTCAAGAGGTGGCTACCGCGCTGGCAGTGGATGGAAACGCGCAACTGCGGCTGCTGGACGACTGCGCGGCGCAGCGGCCTCGGCCCGAGCTCAGTCGAGGGCAAGATGTCGAATGGATCGATGCTCGACTGACGAATCCAGACGCGGTATGTCAGGCGGTGCGGGATGTAGATGTTGTCGTCCACACGGGCGAACCGCCGCCTGCGCCCGAGAGCGAAGAGGCTCTGCTGGACCGGGCGACGCGCGGTACGCACGTGCTGTTGCAGGCGGGAGTGGAGGCCGGCGTTAAACGGTTTGTGTATGGCAGCACCCTCGAAGTGTTTCGCACGTATCCCGACACGGTGTACGTCACGGAGTACTACAAGCCATTGCCGTCGACCGAAATGGTGGTACTGGCGCGGTATTTGGGCGAGATGACGTGCCGCGAATTTGCGCGCGAGCATCCCATTACGGTCACGGCGTTGCGCCTCGGCAAGCTGGTGCGGGAGGAAGAGGTCGCCGGGCAGAAACGCGATTTGATGTGGGTTGATATTCGCGATGCCGCGCAGGCGTTTTGCGCGGCGTTGGCGCGCGACGCGAGCGCGTCCTTAAATTGGGTGCCGCGCTGGGCTGTGTACCACATCGCCGCGCCCATTACCCATCCCAAGTTTTTGCTCGACCGAGCTAAGTCCATGGGCTATCAGCCGCAGCGCGAGTTCCGAGGAGCCGACGCATGAAGAAAAGGGTGTTGCTGCTAGGGGCCTCGGGGATGATCGCCCCCGATCTGCTGCCCGGTCTTGAAGATACATACGATGTGGCGCTGGCTGACGTTGTCCCTCACCCGGACGGCAAGCCCATATTGCATTGCGACGTGTCGTCGCGGGAGCAGGTGCGGGACGCGGCTGTGGGCATGGATGCGATTATGAATTTTTCGGTCGTGCGCGATCATCCCGAGCAGAGCTTTCACGTCAATATGCGTGGGGCGCTCAATGTGATGCAGGCCGCGGCTGAGCACGGGATCAAAAAGGTGATTCACACCGGCCCGCAATTCGTCCGCAGCACGTATGACCACGACTTTGACATTGCGGACGTGCCGCCGGTTTTGACCACGGGTTATTACTGTTTGACGAAGGGCTTGGCGAGTGAGATTTGCCGGACGTATGCGCGGGCGCATGACATTCAGACGATCAGCTTTTTGTTCAATGGCTTGGGGCCGCGGCCGACGCAAAGCGCCGGGGATTTTCAGCCCTTTACGGTGGTGTGGGAGGATTTGCAGCAGGCCTGTCGGCTAGCGCTGGAAATTCCACAGGTGCCGGACTGCTTTCAGGAATTCAATTTGCTTAGCTGGGAGGGACACGGGAAGTACAATGTCGATAAGGCCCGGCGCATCTTGGGCTTTGAGCCGACGGAGCACTGGGAGCGGTATTTTGCGCGGAGAGAAAAGTGATCATTAACTGATGTTGCGTACAGGCTTCTTAGGTCTGGGATGCTTCGACTCCGCTGCGCTGCGCTCAGCATGACATCGGGAGGCAGCGTATCCTGTCATGCGTAACGTCAGTCACTAACAAACTAGGAGCTTTTCCATGAGTGAAATCGTCGCGGATACAGCCCAAATTCCCGAGTTGGAAGATCAGCTCGACGCGCTCGATCGGCACGGCTTTCTATTGGTGCGTGACGCGCTGCCCGAGGACGTGGTGCTGGCTTGGCGGGAGTGCTTGGTGCGGAAGTACGAGCGGCGGGAATGGGACATCAGTAACGAAGTGGGCAATGTGGCTTTTGATCATTTGTTGGAGCAGGAACCTGAGCTAGCCCAGCCCATGGTCGGCCACTCTTCGGTTGCGCCGTATTTGCAGGCCATGCTCGGGCGGCAGTGTCAGTTGCGGAGCTTTCGCGCGCACATCAATCCGGGGGCTTATACCCAAGAGTGGCACAAGGATTTTGGCTATTATTGGGACGCGCCCGACGAGGCGCGGCACGCGCTGCGGCCACTGTGCATAAACACCACGTTTTACCTGACGGATAACTCGCCAGAGACCGGGCGCTTGACCTTCATCAATAACTTCTGCCATAACGCCCTGCCGGAGGAAATTCGCCACCTAGGCGGGTACAATTCCGACAATCCCTTTTACCAGTGGTGCGAGCGGCAGGAGCACATCCATCTGCATCCCATGACCGGCGATGCAGTGGTGTTTTTCAGCCACATCCCGCACCAAGGTGCCAAGCTAAAGGAAGATGCCGACGCCCCCATCCGCGGCAACGTGGTGCTGCACTACCAGCAGACGCCGATGTTTCCGGGGATTCCCTTTGTCAGCTCACCGCTACCGGCCATTGACGCGCTCGGGTACGACGGGACCTTTCCGTTTGCCGAGGGGCGTTAGGATTTTAACATCACAAGAAAAGGAGAACGCTTATGCGTCACTTTACTCGCACCCCCCATTACAGCGGGCCGGACGATCCCGAAATCGGCCAAGTGCGCGGCACTTTGGCGCTCGGAGAAACCGTCATCATCGAGACCACTGGCGGAGCGGACAATGACTTTGAAGCGGCCGGAGAGACCCGCGCTGGCATGATTACTTCCGGGGAGAGCCATCGCCGCTACGCCCGCCCTGGCGGGCCCTTTCTCATCGAGGACATTGAGCCGGACGATTGGGTGGCCATCGAGATCATCGATATCGAGGTCGGCCCCTATGGCTTCTATCGCAACGGCGGTCCCAATTGGGGCAATTGGCGCTGCGTGGCGCCGGTGCGCGACGGGCTGATTCACTTTCCGCCGGATTTTGTCGTGCCAGTGCGGCCCATGATCGGCGTCGTCCAGCTCGAATCGTGGGCACCCAATGCCATCGATCACGGCGGCAACATGGATTTCAACGCCATCCAGCCCGGCAGCACCGTTCACATCCGCGCACAAAAGCCCGGGGGATTGCTCTCGCTGGGCGATGTCCACGCGCGCATGGGCGACGGCGAGTTGACTGGGGCGGGGGTCGAGATCGACTCGGCCATCACGCTCAAGGTGGATCGCTCGCCCGGATTCCCCAACAGCAGTCCCGTGGTTGAGACCACTAGGGTTGTGGAAGACGCCGAGGAATATCTCACCAGCGCGCGTGCGGAAGAGTGGGGCGACGCGCTCAAAGCGGCGTGGCTCGAAATGGTGGCCCTCATTTGCGACCGCTACGACACCACGTACGAATACGCCAACATGATCGTCGGTACTATTGGGGACGCGCGCCCGGGCTTTGCCACTGGCTACATGGGCGGGTACGCGACCTGTCAGATCGCAGTGACCAAGAAACTGCGGCGCACGGGCGAGCCGTACCGGGCCTAGGCCAAAAGGAGAAGGCCGCATGGCGACGCCATTGCAGATAGAGCAATACCGCGAGCAGGGTTATTTCATCGCT
Organism: Gemmatimonadota bacterium; assembly: GCA_009840005.1. The sequence goes on along the minus strand of VXOR01000065.1, from coordinate 4,519 downwards.
GACGATGCAGTCGCCCCGGACATGCTAGCGGCCTTGGAGGCCGGCGCGCGGCGCGCGGTGGAAAAGGTGCGCTCTGGTGCGGTGGTGGCTACGGCCGAGCGGATCAGCACCGGCGGCCTAGGCGTGGAGCCGCGCAACATCTTGGGTTTGATTGCGCCCGAGTTTGGCGAGCCGATCTTTGCCGAATACCTCATGTCCGAGCCGGTGGAGACCTACGTGTGCGCCTTGGTGGGGGATCCGTTGCGCTTGGGCTGGGTGGGGATGATTGTCCTACACGGCCCGACTGAATACGACACGGGTTGGCACCGCGACTTTGGCCAAGAGGAACGCGACGGCAGCCGGGAGGTAGAGTTGGAAATTCTGAGCCGCTACCGCAAGAATTTGGTCAAGTGGCACTTGGCCTTGGTAGAAGACGCCTGCCTATGGCTGGTGCCGGGCAGCCAGCGCCGCTACCGCACCGAGCAGGAGCGCGAAGTGCTGATCAACAACCGCAAGGGTGACGTGCCCAATGCACAACAAATCGCGCTGCAAAAGGGGCAGACCATTTTCTGGAACGGCAATACCATTCACCGGGGTCTCTTGTCCGCTGGCGCGACTGAGCGGCTGACCCTGACGGGTGCGTTAGTCAAACACGAGGAAGATCTGCGCGAAGATCTCGACGAGCGCTTCCGCTGGCAGTTGGCCGACAATGTGCGGGCTGCGCTGCCCGCGCGGATGCAGAGCTACTACGACCGCTGGCGTCGGGTGCAGGACTTTTAGCGATAAGCGCGTCAGTCGGCTCGGAAGACGCCTTCCTTTTTGACGCGGTCGTGAACTTTGGCAAACTCGGCCGAGCCGTCGTCTTCCCAAATCGAGGAGCGGAAGCCGCGGTCAACGCCCTCCTGATGGCCGGTAATGTTGGTGGGGGAGATATAGGACGGGCCGTAGTACGTGTTCCCGCCGGGCATCTGCAGGACGCCGACGTGGGTTGGACGCTCGACGAGTGATTGGGATGCCAGTCGCGCCAGTGCGTCCTCATCGACTGCAAAGCCCAGGCCCGGACCGTTGGGTACGGGGGAGGCTCCATCGACGACGGGAATGGTTTCGGTGGTGTAGTCTTCGGCGTACTGGTCGTCGAGGTTGATCGAGTGGGCCGTGTGGGTCGGCAGCACCGAGGCCATGTGCATGGCCATAGCCTTGCCTAGAGTACCCCCTTCAAATTGCAGCAGAACTTGCACATTGGCCCGGCCACAGGCCCAGCCGGCGGCCATGGTGTCTTCGAGCGTGCCGCCGATCATGTACATATCGGCGAGGCCGTAGATCAGTTCTTGGACCCCGCCCAAAGGTGTGCCGTGCATGATTAGCGGCAGACTGGTCTGCTGGCGCAGGCGCTTCCAGCCGTCGATGTCACTTTTGTCGAACGGGTCTTCGATGTAGCCGACGATGGGGAAGTTTCTTTCGAGTTCGGCGATGATCGGCAGGGCGCTGCCGAGGCTGCGGTTGTGGTTGAAGTCGTAGTGGATGCGGAAGCTCTCCGGTGCGACCTCTGTGGCCAGCCGGGTCTGCTCGAAGACGTCGTGGTAGGTGCAGGTGTGGATTTTGAAGACGCGGTAGCCCTCGGCCGCGGCGCGTTTGATCTCATCGCGGAAGATTTCTGGGGAAGCGGGTCGGGTCCAGGCGGCCACGGCGATGGCGTTGCGCTTTTTCTGGCCGAGGAGTTTGTGGACGGGCAGGTCGAGGTGTTTGCCCATTGCGTCGTACAGGGCGCAGAGCAGGCCCGAGGGGACGGCGGAGCGATGGTCGTTGATGAAGTCGAAAGGGCTGAGGCCGACAAATTGGGCGACGGCATCGCGGGACGGTTTGGCGTAGGGGCGCACTCGCATGTCGCCGTAGCCGGTGATACCGGCGTCGGTGTGGACTTTGTACACGACGCGGCAGTCGATGCCGTAGAGATCGACGCGGCGCTCGGCGTAGCGGCTGGCCAACCTGGGAAAGATGGGGATGACTTCGATGTCGGTGATTTTCATCTTGGGCGGCTCCTATTAGGTGGGGAAGGTTGGCGGCCAAGGTACGGGTGTGGGAGAGGAGGCGCAAGCTAATAGCGGGAGGCGTAGCAGAGCATTCGGCCTTATTGGCCAGCAAATTAGCGAGCAGGCTCATTGGGAGCAAGAGCCCCCGAAGTATCTGCGCGTGGGTAGAAAGTTGGTTTAAACAGGCTTTCAGGTTGACATGGATTCATTGATATTCGATTCTTAATTTGATCCTCACAGCCTTAATATTGAAGACAAAGGGCTACACCCAGATGCCGCTTGTTACTAAACAAAAAGCTACTGGTTCGCATTACACACCTCCTGAACTTGCTCATTTTCTCGCAAAGAGACTAGTTTCCGAAGCGGACTTTCGTCAACTCCCTGAATTAAGGGTTTTGGACCCGGCCTGTGGCGATGGAGAACTGCTAGTCGCCTTAGCTAACTCACTGCCAGATAATACACTAAGAAATACTGTCATTACGGGGATAGAGCTTGACGATTTATCTCTCGGGAAAGCCCAAGATCGGTTAGAAGCGTTTGGCTCAAAATCGAATTTTTTCAAGAAGATGGATTTTCTTGAACTTTACACCGATTCAGAAGCGCAGATAGGGTTGTTTAACAACGGACCTCCAACTAACAAGACTATTCCTCCTGTAGATATTATAATCGCCAACCCTCCTTACGTCCGAACGCAGGTCCTCGGTGCCCAGAAATCACAGGAATTAGCAAAAGCCTTTCACCTGAAAGGTAGAATTGATTTATACCAAGCTTTTCTGGTGGCGATGACCCAGTGCTTAAAAGACAGAGGCATTATAGGTGTCATCACGTCCAATCGGTTTATCTCAACAAAAAGTGGAGCCTCCATCAGAGCGTTCATTGCAGAGAATTACGAGATAATCGAATTGATTGACCTCGGCGACACCAAGCTTTTCGAGGCTGCCGTGCTGCCAGCTATCTTAATTGCTAGAAAATTACCCTCTACATCGCGTTCCTCTACGAACCAGAGGCTGTCAAATAGATTCGTCAGAATTTACGAAAATAGGACAAGTAATCACGATGATCGAGAAGAGCTAGTCCATGTTAATTCAGTGTACGACATTCTCAGAAAAAATTCTGACGGTGAGTACTTGGTGTCTAAAACCCGGTTCAAACTTTCGACGGGTACTCTTTCTTTTTTTAATTTATCCTCCGAACCTTGGCAGATGGTAACTGAGGCCGAGAAAGGGTGGATTGATAAAATAGAATCGGCGGCAAAGTATCGAATTGGAGATGTTGTGAAGGTAAGGGTTGGTATCAAGACGACGGCCGATCAGGTTTTTATTCGCTCGGACTGGGACGATATGCCTGAAGGTAAGAGACCGGAAGACTGTTTACTACATTTCATATTCTCGCACGACGATGCTAGCCGCTGGAGATCTAGCACAAGAAATGAATTGCTAAAAAAAATACTGTATACTCATGAAATCAGAGACGCGAAACGAGTAGCGATTGACATAGAACAGTACCCAGGTGCGGCGGCCTACCTTAAGCAGTATCGAGAGAGATTAGAAAAACGGAAATACGTAATTAAGGCCAATAGAAAATGGTATGAGATTTGGGTTCCTCAAGATCCTTTAGCTTTGAGGCGTCCCAAGCTCATCTTTCCCGATATTAGCCCTAGCCCGATGTTCTTTTACGACAATGAAGGATTGATGGTTGATGGTAACTGTTACTGGATCATCTCAGAAGAAGAAAACACGGATATGCTCTTTCTAATCCAAGGGATAGCGAATTCAAATCTAATGACTCGTTATCACGAGTTGGTATTTAATAATAAGTTGTACGCTGGCCGACGGCGCTATTTAACTCAATACGTAGAAAAATACCCAATGCCAGATAGGCATTCTGCACATTCTAAGAAGATAGTAGATTTGGTTGAAAAATTAGTGTCGACTGACGTAAACAGCAACGTGACTAAAAAATATGAGACTGATTTAGAGATCGCCGTAGCGGAAGCCTTTGGTGTAGAGCCACTACTTTCGTCTCAGGGATTGTAAAGTGCTTTTCCTTGGTACGTATCAAAAAATGACATAGGAATTGATCTTTGACACTTAAAACTAGTGTCGCTTACGTATGAGAAATGCTCACCTAACTTCTCACCAGGACATAAAATTATCCCCTGAATAATGCCCGTCTCTGCATCGGTCAAGGCTATCAAGTAGCGGACATCCAACGTCGTTAATCTAGGACAGGACGGTACGCACTCTTTGAACTGAGGGCTGAATCTTCCTAGGTCTACGGTCGGCGAATCCTGCACCTTGACCTCCAAGGCTTGGTTGGGAATATCGGGAAAATTCCCCTCTAAAAGTTCGGCATCGCTAATTTTGTATCCTAAGAGACAAGCAACCAGGCGCTCTAACGCTTGCCCCCTGTTTTTGGTAGCCATTTGATCCAATGGTTCACCAATTAGCCCTTCTACGGCGTTGTTGCATGAAAGCGGTGTTAGGGTCTTGAAATGGTGCAGGCTCTCC
>VXOR01000007.1 GCA_009840005.1 Gemmatimonadota bacterium | reverse complement strand
CCCCAATCCCCATCGCCGCCCCAAATCGCCGACGCCCGCAACCCCTCCGGTGGCACAGTCGAAGTCTGCGCTCCATTCGGCCACACCGCATATAAAGGCACCGACTCACCTTCCCATTCCAACCGCCCTCCCCGGTCCATCGGCACCACCACCGCAAAGCTATCGCGTCGCGTCGCCAACCCCAACGCCTGCAACCACTCTTCCACGTACTCCGCCGCCCGAACACTCCCCGGATACCCCGCCACCCGCGATCCCAGCGAGGACAAATGCTCCACAACAGCCCGCGGCCCTGTAGAAGCTGCCACCGGGCCGATGGACAAGGCGACCCAAAAGGCGATAATCAGCGCAGTCATAGCGTCCCAATATCGGCCCCAAGCATTCCGTCTAGCAAGCAAACCGACGGACGCGGCTCCTCTCTCTTCCGGCACTGGCTGGAGGACCGCCTCTGAGGCGATTACCTTATCTGTACGTGGAACTTTAGCTATCGGCGAGACGTTCAAACGCAGTTGAAGGAGGGCTTCATGCTATACCGCATTGCCGCTATCGGCTTCATTTTTGCCTGCACGAGTGTCGCCTGGATCATCTTGGCAGAGGTCGTCTCCCATCGCACCCACCACCAAGACACCAAGCTCAAAGCCGCCGTAGGCCAATTGTGGGGCACTCCCCAATCTCAGCGCGCCCCACTCCTGTACTGGACCACCGAGGAAACCGTCGTCACCCAAACCCCTGATGGCCAATCGACAGAGCACACCAAGGAGCGGCGGCATCTCCTGCCCCTAGCAGCCAGCCGCCTACAAGTCGATCTACACCTCGAACACCGCCGCAAGGGCCTGCTGTGGTACTCCACCTACCAAGTGGCACTGAACGCCACCTATACCGCGACCAACGAGACCGACCGTCCTCTCGACCTGACGTTCGATCTAGCCCTGCCTACTTCCCAAGCTGTGTACGATGATTTCACCCTGTCTATCGACGGCCAACCCATCGCTCCGCTACCGCTGGCAGAAGGGCACTTGCAGCAACCGTTGCACTTCGCGCCGGGTCAGAGTCGCCAGATCCGTCTTTCCTATCAATCACAGGGTTTAGAAGAGTGGTGGTACCGCTTCGGCGACCACGTCGAGCAAGTCTCCGATTTCGAGTTGGTCATGCACACTGATTTCGACGCCATCGACTTCCCGCGCGAAAGCCTAGCACCCACTCACAAGGAACGCACCGCCGATGGCTGGCGTCTCACTTGGCAGTACGACCGCTTGCTCACCGGGGCCTCCCTCGGCATGGTCATGCCTGCCCGCCGCAATCCAGGCCCTTGGGTACAAGACGTGACCCAAGCCGCGCCCATATCTCTCTTTCTCTTTTTCTTTGTTCTATTTGTTTTTGCCACGGTCAAAGGCATCGACATCCATCCGATGAATTACTTCTTCATCGGCGCGGCCTTTTTCAGCTTTCACTTGTTGTTGGCTTACCTAGCCGATCACTTGCTCATCCTCTACGCCTTTTTGGTAGCTGCGGCCGTGTCCGTTTTCTTGGTCATCTCCTACATGCGGCTCGTAGTCGGACTGCGGCTGGCCTTGGTAGAGGTGGGGTTGGCCCAATTCATCTACTTGGTGCTCTTCTCCTACACCTTCTTCTTCGTCGGCTATACCGGCTTGGCCATTACCGTCCTGTGCATCGCCACCCTTTTTGTCGCCATGCAGCTTACTGGTCGGATGGACTGGTCAACCGTATTTGCCCAGCCGCCTGCTAATTCTGAGAAGCCCGACTCATAACGCGCAGCCGCTCCGGCACACCCACTGGCTCCCCATTGCGACACACCACCGGGAAGTGCGGGCCGGCCTCAGCCATGGGCGCATTGTCGGGCAATTCGACGAACTGCTTCATCAGGTGCTCGCCGCTTTGGTCAAAGCGCGCCGCGCCGGTCATGTAGTGGACAGCAATGGCGCGCCGGGGCCGCGGCGACTGATTGAAGGGCGAGCCGTGCCAAGTCAGGGAATGGTGGAAGGAGACTTCCCCGCGCATCACTGGGCACGGCCGGGCTGCCACTTCGCGGATCTCGGCGTCGGCTGGCGGGGTAAAGCCCTGTAAGTCCTTGAAGTTTTCCAGCAGCGACAAATCCCCCTGCGTGCGCAAAAACTCGATCTGGTTGCCCCACTTGTGGCTGCCGGGCACCATCCACATGCAGCCGTTGTCCTCGGTCGCGTCGTCCAAGGGAATCCACGCCGAAACCGGCGTCATCGGCTTGATGATCGGCCACAAGGGCGCGTCTTGGTGCCAGTGGGTCGAGCCGCCGTAGCGCGCGGGTTTGTACTGGATCTGGTCGTGCCAGACTTGAAGGTCGGCATGGCCGGTGAGTTGACTGATCCCCCGCACGACAGCCGGGTGGTAAATCAGCCGCTCCCAAGCGGGCGTAGCCTCCCAGATATTGACGATCTGCCACACTGGATGCTCGCTGACGCCGCTCCCGCCGGCTAGGTCGCGGAAAGACACCGGCTGCGCCTCGCCGGGAGCAAAGCCGTCCGGGCCCTTGGTCAAAATCTCGTCGAGCGCGTCGCTCAATTCTCCGAGCTCCTCGTCGGAGAGCACCCGCCCGCCGTTGAGAAAGCCGTTGCGGTGGAATTCATCGATTTGTGCTTGCGTAAGCATTGTCTATCCTTTCACCGACCTACGGTTAGCGAGTAAAACGTTGCACCGACCCTTGAGTCAGCGAGCTAAGTAAACGACAGTAATCCAGTGGACGTTAGGCATGGGAAATCTGAGATGCTTCGACTCCGCTTTGCTCCGCTCAGCATGACCGGTGATGACGCCCATGTTGTCATGCTGAGCGAAGCGAAGCATCCCATACCGCTCTACTAGCGTGTACTTAGGTCTGCGAATAAAGCGTCTCACTCCATGCGCCGGAGCAGCTCGCCCCGAGCCTCGTTGAACAGGCCGATCAGCCGCTGGCGGATCCCCTCGTCGCGGAAGACGCCGATCCTTTCGGCCCAAGCAATGCCGCCCTCCATGTGCGTCAGTAGATAATTGCCCTCGGCTGGCGCAAACACGCAGCGCCTTCCCACGTCGATATAGACCGGCGAGGAGTGAGCCATCACCGGCCCGGCGTCCGTGTAGTGCGAGCCCCAGCAGCGGGCCGCGACCCAGCAGGAACGACTGGCCTTGAGCTTGAACTTCAGTTCGATCCGCTGGTCACCGGGCGCGGATACCTCGCGCGCGACCGACTCGCCATTGCAAATAAGCTCCAGCCCGGTAAGCGGCCAGACGCTTTCCGCAGTCGCAACCACTTCGACCGTACCGCCGTTGCCGGGCAGGTGGATTTCCTCACCCATCTCTCGCCCCTCAACCTTCAGGTCAATCATCGCGCCGGTGCTGGCAAACGTCTGACCGCGGCGCACGGCTTGGCACCAATTATCAAAGGTAAACTCCTCGTCATCGCGCAGCTTGACGTACGTGCGCGAGCCGCCCAAAATGCGGCCGTTGGACATCTTGTCGGTGCCGCCGACAATCGGCAGCTTCTGACCCACGTTGAGCCAGCGGTAGTAGCCCAGCTCGGCCGAACTGATCTGCTCGCCCTCCCAAATCCAGCACATCTCTCCAGCGTCGGCGTGGCCCAAGACGATGTTGGCCGCGTTCTCAAAATCGGGCAGCGGCATGTGCGGCATAATGACCAGCCCGCCCTGTTTTTTGCACTCCTCAGCCCAATCGGCCATCAGCGCATCCACCGAGCCGCCGACCCAATCCTCATTGGCCCCACCGGTACACATCGGCGCGACCAGCTCCTTGAGGCCGAGCAAACTGATGTGCCCGAGCACATGCTGCCGGTTCTCCTGACTGACCCAAACCAAGTGATTGTCGCTGCTAGTCGGTGCCAAGCCGCCAGTAAATTCCTCCCACGAGGTAAACAGCCGACCCCACTGGCTGGCCAACAGATGCACCACGTTGAGATCTTCCCCCTCGGCTTCTAGGTGCGACGACTGAGAGGAGAGGAAATGCACGTGAGTATCCCCCGAATAGTAGCCGCGCTGTTTCATGTCAAAGGCGCGTTTGACCTTGAGGGTCAGCGCGTTCTGTCCAGGCTTGATCTCTACTTGCTGGCGCAGCGGCTGATACTCAAAACCGCGCACGACCTCGGCGTACACCGGGCCGATGGGCAAGTCGATCTGGCAGGTGCCGTCGATGTACGCGTAGGGCACGCCCCCGGTCTTGCAGTCGCCGCCCATGTCCTCGAACCACGCCACATTGACGTCGGCTTGGTGGCCGTGCGGCGCCAGATAGGCTCCGTTCTCAGTGCGGAAGTGGACGCGGGTTCCCACGGGCTGGCCGGTATCCGCGTCCTCAACCCGCACATGAACCCACTGCTTGCCGGACGGTGCGACGACCTCGATTTGCACCTTACCTTGAGCGACCTTCTTTTTTTGGAGCACGTCGCCCCAGCAAATGCGCTCTTCGACATCGTCCCCCGCCGTGATGGCGAGCTGACCTTCTGTTGAGCCGTGAATTTCCAGATAGCCACCGTCGATCGTCTCTTGTCCACCCCGTCCCCATCCAGATTCCTCGGAGGTGAGGAAATCCGCGCTCGGCACCCAGAGCTGGTCCTGACGCACGATTTCGCCGCGCTCCATCGCCACTGCGGGCGCTCCTTCGGCATCGACCTGCAGCGCCACCTCCTGCCGCGCTGGCCAAGCAAAGGGATCGCTTTCCTCGTGGCAGAGCGTAATACCGGCCAACGCTAGCGCCGTAGGGCCAGCCGCCGACACCACAACCGCCGCAATCTCCTTGGCGGGCGCGGGATTTTCCCAGTCGTAGAGCCACCAACCCTGGAGGTCTCCGCCTTCGCGCGTAAAGGCCCCAGTCTGCACCATGCCATAGCTATACTCGCGGCTGTTCAACGGCACCGAGTAGTAGTGGCGGCAATTGCGGCAGAGAAAGGGATGGTGCCCCCAAGGCACCTGCACGTCGTGGATTTCAAAGCGACGGCGTAGCGGCTGCTCAACCGAACTGCCGTCGGCATAGAGGACGCGATAGGTCCCGATCTCTTCGCCCGTGCCTTCGATCGTAGCCCATTCTCCCGGCACCGGCGCACAAGTGTGGGCGTAGAGGATGCGCCGCGCCGTGGCATTTATCGGAATCTCCGCCGACGCGCTCACCCCATCCCCAGCCTCTTGCGCCACCAGCACCACCGCCCGATCATCACCCGCGGCTGCCAAGCTAAAGGGCACGCCCCAAAACTGGTGCTCGCCCCAAGGCAGCCCCACGAGCGGGGTATTGTCGGGGGCGTCGTCGGGCGCTGGCCAGAGTTTGCCGTCTTCGGAGTCAACATTGCCAGTGCCAGCGTTATAAGTTGCGCTCAAATCCAACGGTACAAACGAATCGCTCATCACAGCTTCCTTTCTACAGTGAATGGCCGCTCAATATATCCTTACCAAAATTCCCAATCAAGGCGACTTTAGTGCGGCACCCCCAACTGGTGCATCCGGCGATGGATCGCCTCCCGCGCTTGAAGGAAGGGCCGCTCCAGATAGGCGAGGTGATCGGCCTCGCCGTGGTGGTGCGTAATGTCGTCGCGCAGATGCAGACGGCTGTTGTGGCGGATGTAGTGCAGTGAGCCATCCACTAAGGTCAGCATGTACTGCGCTGTCTCTTGGTTGAACATCCACCACTCGCCGCCGCAGGCCAGATACACCGGCGAGGTATGCGCCATGATCCCCCGGCCCCATCCGTCAAAGTGCGGCACGCTCTGCTCGTAACCCGGCCCGCTGCACCGCGCCGCAAGCCACGAGTGGCCCTCCACCTTTACCTCGGCCTTCAGGCGCAACTTACGCGTCCCCTTGGCCTCTTCGACAGAAGCCACTACCCGCCCCTCCTGCACCACTTCCAGCGTGTGGATCGGCACCACCGACTCAGCCTCGGCGAGCACCTCCACCGTGCCGCCATTGCCCGGTAGCTGCACCGTGTCCCCCACCTCGTGGCCATCGACGCTGAAGCGGATCAGCGGCCCGCCGCTGTGGAAGGTGCGGCCCGCGGCCATGTACTTGCACCAGTTGTCGTAGGTGAACGGCTCGTCTTTGGGAATTTGCACATAGGTGCGATAGATACCCACTGGCACGTCACTACTCATTTTATCCGTACCGCCGACCAGCGGCAGCTTGTAGCCGCAATTGAGGTAGCGGTAGTACTCGCCGTGCATGTACGTGCCGTGCCGGAGCATCTCCACGGCGTCGGCGCGCCCGGTGGCAATCAGGGCGGCTGGCTCGCCGTTGGGGCTGGGCAAATGCGGGATCACCACGCTGCCACCCTGCTCCCGGCAGCGGTCGGCCCACTCGGCCATGGGCACTTCGAGCGTCCCGCCCAACTCGGCCTCGCCCGGGCCGTCCGAACACCAGGGCATCACCGGCTCCTTCAGCCCCATGAGGATCAGATGCCCCAAAAAGTGCTGCCGGTTCTCTTGAGATACATAGACAATGTAATCGCCATTGTCTGTGGCCATCTCGCCGCCGGTAAATTCCTCCGTATTGGTAAACAGCCCGCCCCATTGCGATTGCAGCAGATTGACCACGTTCAAATCCTCGCCCTGCGCCTCGGTGAGACTGCCCTGCGCCGACAGAAAATGCACGTGTGAGTCGCCGCTGTACCAGCCTTCCTCGTTCATCTGCCGCCAGCGCTTCAACCGCAACTCCAAGGTGCGCTGGCCTGGCTCGATCTCCACTTTGGTGCGCAGCGGCTCGTATTCATAGCCGCGCGCCACATCCACGATCACCTCGCCGCGCGGCAGCCAGCCTTGGCAGGTACCGTCGATGTACGCATACGTGATCTGCCCCAAGCGCACATCGCCGCCCACGTCGAAATGCCAAGTCCCCATGTTGGAGTTGACGTGGGCGTGGTGGCCGTGCGGAGCGTAGGGGATACCTTCTGGCGAGCGGAAGTGGACGCGGCAGGGCACGGGTTTTCCAGTGGCGTCGTCAATGACCTTGGTATGCACCCAGTTGCGCCCGCGCTCCACCACCTCTAGCTGCACTCGCGGCGAAGCCTCCACGCGGCCCTGCTGCCGCACCTCGCCCCAGCGGGCCTCGCCCAAAACTTCCCCGTCTCGCTTAACCTGCACAGTGGCCGAAGGATTGGCGGCAATTTCCAGGTACGAAGGGCTGCTACCCTCGTTTTGGGCTTCACCCCAGCCCTTGCGTCCGTCGATAAAATCCTCGGCCGTTGCCTCCGGCAATGGGTAGGGATAAGTCGCAACGCCTCGATCCACTTCCACTTCGAGAGCGGCGGACTGGCGTGCGTCCTCCTCTTGCGGCAGGGTGATAATGACCTCGCGCGTGCCCTCGCGGCAGATCGGCTCTTCGTCCAAGTCGCTCAGGGTGATCCCGCCGATGACAAAGGCCGGCCCCGCGGCCTCGATGGCGATTTTCTCCAGCTCCTTGTCTGGGTGCGGATTCGGCCACGCCCAGAGCACGAAGTTCTGCGCGCGCCCGCCATCGACCTCCGTTTGGCGACGTCCGGCCATGTCCCACGGACCTTCAGTGCGTGGCAAGAGCTGATCGCTCGTATCGGGCACCGCCACAAACGGCGTGCCACCATACGACGACGGCACAGTCGAAATTTCAAAGCGGTCTCGCACAGGCACCTTGAGCACCTCTCCATCCTCGTAGTGCAGCGCGTATTCAGCTACCAGCGTCGCCAGCGGCCCGTTGTCAGCGATCCGCGATTCCAACAGGCGATGCGCCACAATCATCCAAGTCACCCGACGGCCAACCGGAATTTCCACGCTTGGCCGCTCTCCATTACAGGCGATCAGACAGCGTTCCGCATCGCTACCAAGCGCAAAGGGCAAGCCGCGAAAGCTTTGTGCTCCGAGCGGCCCTTGGCCCCCCAAGACGTCCAACCCGGCGTTGTACAGCGCGTTCAAGTCCAGCGGTGTGTAGGTACCCATGGTCTCCTCCTTTGAAGTTGTCTTGCGTTTGAGCTGATAAAATGGTTTGGGGGGCCGAGTTTGGCAAAAAAGCAGTCAGACGGATGGACGAATCCCGCCCTACACTAAGGAGCGAACGCAGGGATAAAACAGGGCAACCCCTTACCCAACCGCCGTAGGGGTCGTCTCTTGTGATGACCTACAGACTCACCCAGACAGACCGCTTCTAATCTTGCTCATGCTGATTAGCGAGCATAGATTTCTTCTTATAAGGAACGCCAATGACTCCTCCGATAGATTATAAGAAAATCGCCCATGAGTTTCCGCAGGTGCCTGAGTGGACCAAGATCGTGAAGTGGTCGCCCGAAGATGGCTGCTACATAGGCTACATCGAAGGCCCCCTAGGGCCGTGCTGTCACGGCGACGACCCGGAGGCCGTGCGCGAAGAACTCGCCGAAATTGAGCGCGAATGGCGAGCCTTACTTGGCATGCCCGAGGTGCCTCGTGCGAGTACCGCCCTCTGCACTTCTCTGGATTCAAGCGGAGGTGCAACTAAAGAAATGAATCCCATATTTGGATTTCCACCAATCCATAAGGCTCATCTTACGCCTCCAGATGATATCGCTTCGCGTTTGCAAAGCCTAATTGGTACGCCATTTAAATTGACGGGAAAGACCAGGACAGATGGCTCGAATATGAGAAAACTTGTTGCACAGACTTTCGCAGAATTCTCATTACTTACACCGTGTCCCCGGTCATCTTATTCTATTATCCCACCTAAAGCAAAAGGATTGCCAGGAATACTTTTAGAATATGTAGACACCTATATCGTAACTACAGGTAATAAGTACAATCTCCAGGTTTGGAACCGGAATCCAGCATCCGACTCTATCCAAGTTGAATACAATTCCGGTGAGACCTTATCGTCAAAGGATGTCCGATTCGTTTTTCTGCGTGTTGACCCACAGACTCAGACAATAAGCTCAATCCTCGTCCTAACTCCAGATTATATCGAGAGTAGATTCGGACGCTTTGGCAAGCCGACGATTAAACACCAAATTATAATTCCACAAAAAGTTAGAGATAAGGTGCTAGCTCAAAATCCGCCGGGCATTTTCTGTTCAGATACATCTGCTCTTTCTCAATATGTAACGGAGAAGTATGCTATTCCGACCTCTTCAATGAGTGATAAACCTATTTTTGGCCAGCTATTTTCTTTGAAATTGCTGCGAGAAATGCTAGTAGAAGGGGCGTTGTTGCATGAATCCTATCGTAGGTATGGTTTTGGCCTGTTGTTCGTTAG
>VXOR01000089.1 GCA_009840005.1 Gemmatimonadota bacterium | reverse complement strand
TGTGAATCAGCGCCAGCGCGGGCAGCGGGGGAGGTTGAGGCGGGACGGGTGTACGTGCTCTACGGTCCGCTAGATTCGGGCGCTACTATCGATTTGGCGGCTGCGGAACACCCCTTGAGTATCATCTACGGCATAGATGCCCTGGACCACGCTGGTTCGACCGTGGCCGCTGGCGACTATGACGGCGATGGGTACGACGACATCGCCATTGGCGCGGCGGCTTTCGGCACCTTGCGCAATGCGTATCATCGCACTGGCGGCGCTGGGGATGGCCCGGAAAACCAGCGCGAAAACGCGGGGGAAATGTACGTGGTGTACGGCGGTCCCCAGCGTCCCTCGGTCATTGATTTAGCCGGGGATCCGCCCGCCGATCTGACCGTCATTTACGGTGCCGATGGCGGCGGGAGTTCGCCCGACCGGCTGGGCGAGGAAATCGTCTTGGCCGATATCGACGGCGACGGCATCCAAGACCTATTCATCGGCGCGTACCGGGCCGACGGGCCGGGCAATAGCCGCACTGACGCTGGCGAGGTGTACGTGGTGTACGGCGGTCCGCATCGGCGCGGACAGCGGCTGGATATGGCTGCGCCGCCGGCCGACATTACTGTTATCTATGGTGCCCGCCCCGATGCCATTACTGGCGATGCCGTAGCTGCCGGCGATATCCACGGCGACGGGTACGACGACCTCTTTATCGGCGTGCCCGGAGACGAGGGGCCGCTCAAGCGGCGCTTGGCCGGCGGTTTCGCGGTGTTGGCTGGCGGCCCCGATTTGCCGCACGAGATTGACTTGGCCGACCCTGCAGTACCCGTCGTGTGGATTCAAGCACCCGACCCGATTGATTTTTCGGCCTATTGGGGGGCCAGCGGCGATATGGATGGCGATGGGCGGGTGGACGCCATCCCCAACGGCATGGCCGGCGACGGGCCTGACAATCGACGCGAAAACGCGGGGGAAGCCCACATCATCAGCGGTGCCGCACTGGCCCAATATTTGCCCGGCGTGGTCGTCCCCACGGCCGTGGAAGAGGTGGGACAAACTACCCCTGAGAAGGCCGCTCTGTTGGCCAATTACCCCAATCCGTTTAACAGTTTCACGCGAATTACTTTCGTGCTGCCGGTTGAGGCGGATTATGCCTTGGCCATTTACGGGGTCGATGGCCAATTGGTGCGCCGACTGACCAGCGGCCGAGGGGTGGGTCGCTACTTAGCCGGGTGGGATGCCCGCAACGATCAGGGGCGTCTGGTGGCCTCTGGGGTCTATTGGGCGCGGTTGCGCGTGGGCTCCCAACTGTACCGGCGGCCGCTGATGTATATCAAATAGCCCCCTTTTCTCGGCTGATCGGCGCTCTGAAGCATCCCCTAGATTAGGTTCATCATTGGAACGCATCATGGCGCTATGGGGGTCAGTATGAACCCTACTGTTGACAGATTGTGGGCAAGAATATAATTTAAGCAGTATGAATGCTACTGCTCAGACAAATCGCCCGTGGACCCAGTTGTCGAAGCTCGTCCGCATCCAGCCCGGCTACCTGAGCCGAGGCCGCGTTCACTCCGTTCCCGATGGGACTCACCGCTTGCTCCAAGCTAGGGATTTCTCCGCAGATGGCGGTGTGAGCATAGAGAACTCCGTCTGGTTCCACCCTGAGCGAAATCCTGAGCTTTATCAGGTCTTACGTGGAGATGTGCTCGTCGTGGCCAGAGGCCAAGAGCATCGAGCGTACTGTATCGACACAGATCTTCCGAATACTCTCGTCTCTGCCACTTTTTATATACTGCGCCCAGACCCCAGCTATATTCTGCCCGGTTACCTCGCATGGTGGTTAAACTTGCCTCCAGTTCAGGCCGAGATCAACGCAGCGTCGCGTGGTACGGGCATTAGCTATGTCAGCCGTCAGGCCCTCGAAGACTTGAGCGTCCAGGTGCCAACGCTCACTGTGCAGCGTGATATTGAGCGAATTTTAGAGCTCTGGCATAGGATAAAATCCATTCGGCGGCGACTTGACGAAAAGCGTGAGCAGCAGATACAGATAGTGTGTCAACGTGTAGTCCAGCAAGCAAATAAGCAGGAGCAGGGAGTATGACGACAGGTATCGCCCAGCAAGAGATCAACGAAATCGTCTGGCAGGCGTGCGACACGTTTCGCGGGACGCTCGATCCCACCCAGTACAAGGACTATATCTTGGTGATGCTCTTCATCAAGTATTTGTCTGACCTCTGGAAGGACAAGCAAGAACAGTACCGTGAGCGCTACCAGGGAGATGAGCGGCGCGTCGAGCGAGCGCTCGGCCGAGAGCGCTTCGTCATGCCCGAAGTCGAGTTAAAGGACCAGGACGGCAATGTCGAGGAATCCTTTCCGGCTAGCTTCGACAGCCTCTATGAGCGACGCACGCGCTCCAACATCGGCGAGTTGATCAACATCACCCTAGAAAAGATCGAGGACGCCAACAAGGCCAAGCTAGAAAACGTCTTCCGCAACATCGACTTCAACTCCGAGCCAAATCTCGGCCAGACTAGGGATCGCAACCGCCGGCTCAGCCACCTTCTTGAGGACTTTGCCAAGCCGCAACTCGACCTTCGCCCGAGCCGTATTGGCGACGAGGACATCATCGGCAACGCCTACGAGTATCTGATCGGTCGGTTTGCCGCGGATGCGGGCAAGAAGGGAGGGGAGTTCTACACGCCCAGAGAGGTTGCAATGCTCTTGGCGAAGCTATTGAACGCCCAGCATGGCGACACGATTTGCGACCCGGCCTGTGGATCGGGCTCGCTGCTGATCCGCGTTGCCAAAAACGTAGGTTCGGACAACTTCGCTCTCTACGGCCAGGAATCGAATGGCAGCACTTGGGCGCTGTGCCGGATGAATATGTTTTTGCACGAGATGGATAACGCTCGTATCGAGTGGTGCAATACGATCACCAGCACCCGCCTAGTCGAGGGCGACCGGCTGATGAAATTCAACATCGTCGTCGCCAATCCGCCATTTAGTCTCGATAAGTGGGGGCAGGATCACGCCGATAATGATCCCTACAATCGCTTCTGGCGCGGCATCCCACCCAAGAGCAAGGGGGACTATGCCTTTATCAGCCACATGATAGAGACGGCCCTCGAAGACGAGGGGCGCGTTGGCGTTATTGTTCCTCATGGGGTGCTGTTTCGCGGGGGTGCCGAGGGCAAAATTCGGCAGAAGCTCATAGAGGATAATATGCTCGAAGCGGTCATTGGGCTGCCTGTCAATCTCTTCTTTGGCACTGGTATCCCGGCGGCTATCGTGATTTTCAATAAGGCGAGGAAGCCGTGGAGTGAAGCTGACACTGACCGCGAGAAGCATGTGCTCTTCATTGATGCCAGCCGGGAATTCCAAGACGACAAGAATCAGAACCGGCTCCGGGCGCAGGACATCGACAAGATCGTCGAGGTGTTCGGTGTTTTCCGGGCGGTAGATAAGTATTCCTATGCGGCCACGTTCGACGAAATCGTGGAGAATGATTTCAACCTCAACATTCCCCGCTATGTGGACACTTACGAGCCGGAGCCGGAGGTGGATATCGCGGCTGTGCGGCAGGAAATCGCGGGTCTTGAGGCTGAGCTTGCCGAAGCTGAGGCCGAACTGGAGGGGTATCTAAAGGAGTTGAATCTATGAATAACGTGCTGGATGCGCTTTCTACGCTCGAAGCCGACGCCGGAGTCAAAGAGCGAATGGCCCGCTGGATCGCCGAATCTCGCTCGCTAGGTATCGACATCCCAAACCTCACCGATGATCACGTTCGCCTCTTTGAACGCTTGGTGGATTTGGAGGCAGCGATTGCGGAATGGCACGAGCGGCGCGAAGGCATGAAGAGCGCTGACGACGAACGACTCTGGAGAAAACTCAGACTCGAATGGAACTATAATAGCAACCACATCGAGGGTAACACGCTGACCTACCACGAGACCGAACTGCTGCTCATCTATGGTCGCACGGCTGGCGGGCATCCGATGCGGGACTACGAGGAGATGAAGGCGCACGATGTTGCGATCGACTATACGCGATCACTCGCAGGCGAGGAACAGGTTATTGGGGAGAGCGATATAAGACAGCTAAACAAAATTATCCTCAAGGAACCCTTCTTGAAATATGCGGAGACGCCGGATGGCCAACCGACGCAGAAGCGCATTGTTCCGGGCCAATACAAGACCCAGCCGAATCACGTGCGGACGGCGACGGGAGAACTTCATCGATTTGCCGAACCCGAGGAAACGCCCCCATTAATGGAGGAATGGACACGTGATTTTCGGCGTGACCTGGAGCGGAGCGCCTATCCTCTGCCGTTGTTCCTAGCTGAATCGCACTGGAGTTTTATCCATATCCATCCATTCGACGACGGAAATGGGCGCACCGCACGGCTGCTCGCCAATTACGCTTTGCTTCGGAACAACCTGCCGCCTATCGTGATCAAGAGCGACGAACGAGATCGCTATATCAGCGGGCTACAGAACGCCGATGTAGGGCGCATGTTGCCACTAGCCGAGTTTATGCTGGAAAATGTCTCATGGTCGATTGAATTGGCGATTCGGGCTGCGAAGGGGGAAGCGATCCGCGAACCTGATGATATGGATAAAGAAGTGGAACTCTTCGTGCGAAGCAGGAGGAGGTCGGAACCGAATAACTCTGACGTTGAAGTGCTGGATCAGATATTCTTCCAGCATATTAGCCCAATGCTCGAGAAGCTGGACGGGCTATGCGAACGGCAGGGCTCTGAGCTGTTTAGAAGTTACATGACAGACAAGTACGTACGACTTAGCGGGAGCGGAGGCATATCCGACAGTGTGCTCGGGAGCGACCAATGGGAATGGACAAAGAAACAGTACTTAGCGAGGCCGGGTTTTGAACTTAGCGACGAGCAGCAAGTCGAGATAGGAGCGGAGTATAGCTTCCATGGATACATAGGGATGGGGAACCGTGGTTTTGACTTAAAGCCGTCAGTTGTCTGGAAACTCGGCGGCGAAAGATTCTCGTTTGAGGCAGAGATCGACGGAATTCCTATGACGGCCATAGGCTATCAAGTCTCTTATTCGGAACTCGACGGTCAAGATGCTGAAGTGGACCATGCAGTCGAGGCAATATGTCGCTGCATGATGGATGAAATCGACAGTCGGTCACAGGGGCCGGAATAGGAGTGATGACAGTATGGGTACGAATTCTCTCATAGACTTGAGCAATCTGTCGAAACCGGCTGATACCCTGATCAAGAAGGTGTCGGACGCAGTCGGCGTTCTCTATGCGCCGCGCCAAATCAAGAAAATGGCCGAGGCAGAAGCCGAGGCTGCAATAATAAAGGCGCAATCTGAAATCGAGATCTCCGACCTGCATCGACGAGCCGCACATCGGTTAATTGGGGAGGAGGCGCAACGTCAGAAGAACATGGAAGATATCACTGCTAAAGCCTTGCCTCATTTGGACGAAAAGGCGACCCCCGATTCCATGGAAAACGACTGGCTCGTCAACTTTTTCGATAAATCCCGAATCGTATCCGACAATGAGATGCAGGAGCTATGGTCGCGTGTTCTAGCCGGAGAGGCCAACACCCCTGGCACCTACTCGAAGAGGACGGTCAATTTCTTATCAGACCTCGACAAGGCTGAAGCGGAATTATTTACCAAACTTTGCGGATTCGGCTGGATGATTGAAGAGCTCGTGCCGTTGGTACTTGACGTTCAGGCGGAAATCTACAACAAACACGGGATCAATTTTAATAGCCTGAGCCACCTTGAAAGTATCGGTCTTATTCAATTCAATAGCATTACTAACATTTCACTGAGTAATGTGCCTAAAAGATTCGCCGTACTTTACTATGGAAAGTCGCTTGTGTTAGAAATGCCCAAAGATGCTAACAACAGGCTTGGGGTTGGAATGGTCCGTCTTACAAAAATTGGGCAGGAAATTGCGCCGATATGTAGAAGTAAACCAGTAGAGGGATTTTGGGGCTATGTGATGGACAAATGGAAGCAGTACTTGCCGAAGCCGGAGAGCGGATAGGGAGTGCCGCTACATCTCACGTTCTACTGTGGCAGTGATTATGGAAATGACGCATACGAAACTAAATACTGAATGGCCTGTACGACCAATCGGCGAGCTTCTGAGACGAGTTCGCCAGCCTGTGGACGTCCAGCTTGGCCAGACCTATCAAGAGATCGGAATCCGAAGCCACTGCAAGGGGATTTTTCATAAGCCTCCAACTACTGGTGAAGAGATCGGCAACAAGCGGGTCTTCTGGGTTGAGCCGGGTTGCCTGATCTTCAACATCATATTCGCATGGGAGCAGGCGGTTGCAATGACCAGCGAGAATGAGGCTGGCATGATTGCGTCTCACCGATTCCCCATGTACACATCGCGCAACGGCAAGCTCCTGCCAGAATACGCTTGGCGGTACTTCTCGTCGCCTCGGGGCAAATACGATCTTGGAATCGCGTCTCCAGGCGGCGCAGGGCGGAACAAGACCTTGGGCCAAGCAGAGTTCGATCAACTCAAGATTCCCGTTCCGCCTCTATCGCATCAACGCATGGCCGTAGATACACTCGCAGCAGCCGACCGAGCGATTGCACTAACTGAAGACCTCATAGAAGCAAAGCGAAAACTCAAGGAGGGACTTGCTAAGCTATTGCTCACTGGTAAGCATCGGTTACCGGATTGTAAGGCACAATGGTGTGAGCGAAGCATAAGTGATCTAGCGGAGGTCAACCCCAGAACGGCGAAGCCACCGTTTTTGGATACCCAGGTTTCGTTCGTTCCAATGGCAAACATCAGCGAAGGAGGTGGGTTAATTTCTCCTCCAGTTCGCCCTTATCGTGACGTGGCTTCAGGTTTCACTGCGTTTCAGGATGGCGATGTTCTTGTATCCAAGATAACGCCGTGCTTTGAGAATCAGAAGGGAGCTTTGGCCCAAGACCTGTCTAACGGATACGGCTTCGGTACTACCGAGTTGCATGTTCTTCGGGCCAAAGCATCCTGTAGTGCCAGATTCTTATTTTATGTGTCGATGTCCGAGGGATTTAGGGCTCGCGGAGTAGCGAACATGACAGGCTCAGCAGGGCAGCGTCGCGTTCCTACTGGTTTTATACAAAGCTACCGGCTACGAGTGCCTAGCTTACCAGAGCAGGAGCGTATCGCAAATGTCCTTTCGATGGCCGACCGCCGCGTCAAGTTGCTCCAAACGAAACTTACCGCTCTTCGGGAGATCAAGAGAGGATTGATGCAAAGGCTCTTTGCCGACAGCACAAGTGAAGTCAGATTAGCAAGAGGGGAGGATCGTAATGCAGCTTGAGGACCTAATTCAACGGATAGATCAACTAATTCAAAAGGCCGACGAGGTTCTTCAGACTGTAGAAGGAAATCTGTACGATGGTCTTTCCGTCGATAGTGAGTCGTTTTATGCCTTTCGGTCGGCCTCTCTTTCGTTCCTCGCCATGACTTTTGGCAAGGATCATACTCACTATGATGAATTCAATTCAAAGGCATCAAGTGAAACGCCATACCACACGCAGATAGGCTGTAGTATTTTATCTGTTGCGCGGGAGGAATTGGCAGGTGGTTGGCTTGCTACAACAAAAGGACTGATCTCCGCTGAGATCTTCTCTGACTTCCTCGAAATGGCGCAGCATTTGCTCGACGAAGGATATAAGGATCCCGCTGCGGTTATGGCCGGTAGTGTTCTGGAAGAGCATTTGCGGCAGCTTTGCCAGAAACACGATATCTCAACGGAAATAACCAGACAGGGCCGTCCGAAATCCAAGAAAGCAGATGCACTCAATGCAGACCTTACCAAAAAGCAGGTGTACAACAGGCTTGATCAGAAGAATGTGACCGCATGGCTGGATCTTCGGAATAAAGCCGCCCACGGGAAATATCAGGAGTACACAGAGAAGCAGGTCTCACTAATGCTCCAGAGCCTCTCAGATTTCATGGTTCGCGTGACACTCTAGCTACAGGAAAAGTACTGAAAGAGTCTCAGAAGAACAAGGATTTGCATACAGATTCGCCGCTAAGCAGTCGAACCTAATAGAGGTACCTGATGGCCCTACCTTCCTTCCAAGAAAAGTTTATCTCTCAGCTACCCGCAGTAGCACTCCTGCAGAACCTCGGCTATAAATACCTTAGTCCCGAAGAAGCAGTCGAAGCTCGCGGCGGTCGGCTGGGCAGCGTGCTTCTCGACAAGATACTGACGGAGCAACTTCGCAGGCAGAACACCATCCTCTTCAGGGGCCGTAAATACCCCTTCAGCGAGGGCAATATCCTTGCGGCAGTTCAGGCGCTGAAGGACATAGTAGATGACGGCCTGCTGCCAACCAACGAGAAAGCGTATGACTTGCTGTGCATGGGAAAGAGCCTGCAACAATCGGTCGAAGGAGATACAAAGAGCTTTCAACTTAATTACATCGACTGGGAGCATCCCGAAAACAACGCCTACCACGTGACCGAGGAGTTCGTGGTCGAGCGCAGCGGCAGCCAAGAGACTCGCCGGCCTGACATCGTACTCTTCGTCAACGGGATTCCGCTGGTGGTCATCGAGTGCAAGCGGCCCGACATGAAGGACCCGATCGGCCAGGCCATCAGCCAGCACATCCGTAACCAGCAACAAGATCAGATCCCCCGTCTTTTCTTTTATGCGCAACTTCTCCTCGCCATCTCGAAGAACGAGGCCAAGTACGCCACTGTGGGTACACCCGCCAAGTTCTGGTCGGTGTGGAAGGAGAATTTCAGCGAGAGCGATGCGGCGGATCTGAAGAAGCAGGTGAGTCTTCCGCTGAGCGAAGGCCAAATCGACAGAATTCTTGCTACGAAGGAGTTTTGGGGCCGAGAGCGGGAGAGTTATGGAAGCATAGAACGACAGGGGACGCCACAGGACGAAGCACTCTATGCCCTGTGTCGCAGGGAACGACTTCTCGAATTGATCTTCCGTTTCATGCTCTTCGACGGAGGCGAGAAAAAAATCGCCCGTCATCAGCAGTACTTCTGCGTCAACAAGATCCTCGACCGAGTGCGGAAAATCCAGCACGACGGAACGCGCCAAGGCGGCGTAGTCTGGCATACCCAGGGTAGCGGCAAGAGCCTGACCATGGTGATGCTCGCCGAGGCCCTCGCCCTTGAACGGAGTATCACGGACTTCAAAATCATCCTAGTGACGGATCGCGTCGATCTCGACGATCAGATATATAAGACCTTCCATCACTGCGGTACACAGCCTATTCAGGCGAAGACCGGCAGGCACTTGGAGCAACTGCTCAGGGACAACAAGGCGCAGATTATCACTACGGTCATCGACAAGTTTGAACTCGCGGTTGGCAAAGCCGGCGTACGCAACGAGCATCCAGATATCTTCGTCCTCGTCGATGAGAGTCACAGAGGCCAGTTCGGAGAGTTGCACGCCAAAATGAGACAAGCGCTCCCCAACGCCTGCTTCATCGGCTTCACCGGCACGCCCGTAATGAAGAAGGACAAGAGCACCATTGACCGCTTCGGTGGCCTGATCGACGCCTATACCCTAGAACAGGCCGTACAGGACAATGCCGTGGTACCGCTGCTCTACGAAGGGAGGCACGTTGATCAGAAAGTTGACTCCGAGGCGCTGGATGACTGGTTCGAGCGGCTTACGGCCCGCTTGTCCGACGAGCAGAAAAGAGACTTGAAGAAGAAATTTTCGTCGAGCGACCAGTTGAACAAAGCCGAGCAAAAAGTGATGCGAATCGCTTGGGACGTGAGCGAACACTTCCGCGACAACTGGCACCAGACTCCCTACAAAGCGCAACTCGTGGCCCAAGACAAAGCTACGGCTCTGCTCTACAAGCACTTCTTCGACGAGTTCGGTATGGTCAGCAGCGAGGTGCTGATCTCGGGACCCGACGACCGCGAAGGTGAGGAGGATATCCACGAGGAATCCAAGGACGTGGTCAAGGTTTTCTGGAAGAAGATGATGGCGAAATACGGCAGTGAGAAAGAATACAATCGCCAGATCATCAGCGCGTTCAAGCAGGCCGAGGAGCCCGAGATCATCATTGTCGTTGACAAGTTGCTTACTGGCTTCGACGCGCCGCGCAATACCGTGCTCTACCTCACGCGGCAGCTAAAGAGCCATTCCCTACTGCAAGCGATCGCCCGGGTCAATCGCCTCTTTGACGGCAAGGATTTCGGCTACATCATCGACTACCGAGGCGTTTTGCAGAACCTCGACGAAGCGTTCGACCTCTACGGCCAACTCGCCGAATTCGAAAGAGAGGGGATCGACGATTTAGCCAGCGCAATAACGGATGTGAGTGCTGAATCCCACAAACTGCGGCAACGCTATTCGGACCTGTGGGATCTGTTCAAGACCATCCAAAACAGACAAGACGAGGAAGAATACGAGCAACTCTTGGCGGACGAGGGGCTGCGCGACCGCTTCTACGAACGCTTGAGCGCCTTCTCACGGACACTGGGGGTCGCGCTCTCCAGTGCGGATTTCCTCGATGCGACGCCGGAAGAGAAGATCGCCTCATACAAGTATGATCTTCGCTTCTTCATGCGCCTGCGCAGTTCGGTAAGCCGACGCTACGCCGAAGTGGTCGATTTCAAGGAGTACGAGCCGCGCATTCAAAAATTGGTCAATCAGTACGTGGGGACGGGCGAAGTGGAGCGAATCACGGACTTGGTGGACATCTTCAACGCCGACGCCTTCGCTAAGGAAGTTGACAGGCTCTCTAGCGCGTCGTCCAAGGCCGACACCATCGCCTTTCGTACGAAGCGCACGATTCAGGATCTCATGCGGAAGGATCCGGCCTTCTATAGCCGATTCTCAAAGCTGCTTGAAGACGCGATCCGGGCCTTTCGGGAACAGCGGCTTTCCGACGCGGAATACTTGCATAAGGTGGAGCGAATTGCCGAGCGCGTGCGCAACCGCACAGGGGACGATATTCCCGCAGCCCTCGCGCACCGAGACGTGGCCAAGGCATTTTTTGGCGTGCTTCAAGAAGTGTTCTCGACCTGTACCGTCCAAGTGGCCAATGTCCGGGATATTGGTGCCACGGTGAGTCTGGCTATCGACGACATCGTCCAGGAGCATCGCATCGTTCACTGGACCCGCAACACCGATGTCCAAAACCGGATGAAGTTGGCGATTGAAGACTACTTGTTCGAACTCATGGAGCGAGAAAATCTCGAACTGAGCTTCGAGGAGATCGACCGCATTTTGGAATCGGTGCTGGATATTGCGAGAGTGCGATATGCCTGACGAGCGTATTCAGCATGTCGTCGTAGAGTATTCGAGTGAACAAATTCCGGTCGCGCTCAAATTCAAAAAGAGCCGGTACCTGTCAATCTCAGTTCATCCCGACTGCTCGGTGACAGCGTCGGCACCTGTGGGTTGTCCACTAGAGGAGGTGCTAGCATATCTTGAGAGCCGACGGGCGTGGATTGCCAAGCAGCGTCGCCATTTCGAGGCTTTCCATCCACTACCGGAAGTCAAACGGTTCGTCTCTGGAGAGACCCACCTCTATCTCGGGCGTCAGTATCGGCTGAAGGTTCGCCGCGCCCGCGACGTTGAGGTCAAGCTAATTGGCCGTTTCCTGAACGTCTCTGTCCCAGAACCGGAAGAGCCTCGGTGTGTTCGCACAGCGCTTGACGCTTGGTATCGCGCGCACGCTGAGCCCATCTTCCGGGAGCGAATGGCTCACTGCTTGGAGTCAGCGCCGTCCTTGCAGAAGGTGACACCCACCTTGAAAATCCGACGGATGACTAGACGTTGGGGTAGCTGCACTAGGAGAGGAACCATCACCCTCAGTACCGAACTCATTAAGACGCCCTTGCACTGCATTGAATACGTCATCATGCACGAACTCTGTCACCTGCGTGTCTATGACCATAGCCCGGCGTTCTTCCGCCTGCTCGACCGCTGTATGCCCGATTGGGAGGCCAGGAAAACACAGCTTGATGCGGTGGTGTTGCAATAATCGAGGTCAAGGCTGCGCCGGTTCCAATCCCAACAGCACGATCAAGAACGAACGCACCCAATAGGCGCTGTTCATGTAGGGGTTTTCGGCCGAGGGCCAGTTTTTCCAGTAGGTCTGATTGTGAGGGATGCGGTGGAACCACTGGAGCAGGGGAATGGCCGGCAATTCGGCCAGCCAGATCTCGAGGGCTTGGCGAAACAGCGGCACGAGCGCTGGATCGTCGGGTGCGGTTTGGCCCATCTGATCGACCAAGCGGTCGAAGTCCGCGTTGCGCCAGCGCCAGAAAGACGGAGTGGCCGTGCCGGTGGGCTGGACGTAGCGGCTGTGGTAGAGCCGCAGGGTGAAGTACGGGTCGCGCACCGAGCCGCCGTTGCCCATGACAAAGGCACGGGCCGTGCCTTGGGTCATGCGGGTGTAGGCGTCGGAGAACATGCGGAAGGAGGCGTCGAACCCCGCGCGGCGCAGTTGCTCGACGAGCACGGGCGTGAAGTCTTGGAAGAGGGAGGGAAAGACGACGACGGGGATTTTTAGGCGCTCGCCGTTCTGCTGCCACATACCTTCCGCGTCTTTGCTCCAGCCCTTGCGCTCCATGATGGCGGCGGTCTGGGTTAGGTCGTGTTTTCCCACTGGATACTTTTCCAGCAGATCCTGAACTTGGTTGATGTAGTGCATCAGCGGCGGGAAGTGGGGGAACGGCAACAGGGTGTACTCGCCAGCCCCCTGCCAGCCGATGGCCACGAGTTGTTCGCGGTCGATGGCGTGGTTTACGGCCCAACGCATGTCTGGGTCGTCGAAAGGTGGCTCTAGGTTGTTAAAGCCGAGGGCTGGCGGCCACCAGTCCCGATAGCCGTAGGGCAGTTGGCGGCCCGACCACGTGGTCACGTTGGGGTTTTGGTCGAGGAGGGTCTTGATGTTGGAGGGCCGCAAGTCGATGCACTGATCCATCTGGTTGGCGAGGATGAGCTGGACCCACTTATTCTCGTCGCCTTGGGGCAGGTAGATGATGCGCTCGACCTGGGGCAGACGCTGGAAGCCGATTTGGGCGGCCCACCAGTCTTCGCGCAGATCCCAGAGCCGCTGCTGAGGCTCGGAGAGGGCGAGGCGATAGGGTCCGCTGACGACCGGCAGGCCGCGCGCCAAGTCGAGGTTTTTGAACGAGGTTGGATCCTCGCCCTCCCAGATGTGCTTGGGCACGATGTGGATGCCGTTGCCGAAGTTGTAGGTAAAATAGGAGAACACAAAGCGGGGATTGGGTGCTTTGAGCACGAACCGCGCCGTCAGCGAATCCGGGACTTGGACTTCGGCGACCCAGGTGTCCATGTCGGTGGAAAAGGCCAGCTCCGGGGCATGGGCCTTGAGCATATCAACGGTGAACTTGAGATCGTGGGCGGTCCAAGGCCGTCCGTCGCTCCACCGCACTCCCTTGCGAATGTGGATCGTCGCTTCCGTATAGTCTGCATTGTACTCGTGGCTTTTGGCGATCCAGGGTATGACGTGGTCTTTTTCTACGTACGCGTTGTAGAAGTAAAGCGGCTCAAACAGGTAGTCGAAGCCCGGGGATTGGGTGCCGACGATAAAGGGATTGAACGAGTCGTAGTCCCGCATCTGCGGCAGACCGAGGATGAGGGTGCGGTTGCGGGGGATGTGCTTTATACCCCCCTCGTCGGAACCACAGGCGGCGAGCGCTAGGCCGCCGAGCAAGCCCCAAGCGGCGAGTTTTGTCTTTTGGAGGAATTTTCTCATACTTGTCTCTGCAAAGGATGCACAACATCCGAATAATAGAGGGATGACTTATATGGCGATGGTGAGGATATTTTTGCTTATGGCAGCACTGCACAGCGCGAATGTAGCCCTAGCGGAGACCGAGGTCAAAGGCCGTGGCCTAGGACTTGAATTCGGCACCACGGGCAATCGCGCCAAAGCTATAGAGGCGGCGGCAGGCGCTGTTGAACGCACGAATGCAGACCTAGAGATGGAAGTCGATGCGCTATTTATCGAGTAAGTTTTGCGGCGTGCTGGCCCTGTTGTTGATGGGGTGCGGCGAGGATGAGACCATCGTCGTGCGGGTCGGCGAGGTGGAGATTGAGCAGGCGGAGTTTGCGGCGTTTGTCGAGCGTTTGCCGCCGGGGTTGCGTAGTCCCAAGGAAGGGCGCGAAGCCGACCGAGAGCACTTGCAGTCGATGATCGACGAGGAGCTGATGTTCGCCGAGGCGCGCTCGCTCGGAATCGATACCAGCTTGGCGGTTGCGCACCAGCTCCGCGAAATGGTGCGGCAGCGCCTCGTGGAGCGCTATCGCGCCCAAGTCATTGTGCCGCAGGTGGAGATCGCAGCCGCAGATGTCGAGCGCGCCTTTGCGGAGATGGGGTTTGACCGCGAGCGGCTCTTCAGTCGCATCTTGGTGCGCACCCGCGAAGAGCTAGAGGCGGTCGGGCGCGACCTGCGCGAGGGTCAGCCCTTTGAGGAAGTGGCCGCGCGCTTTGCCGCCAACGATCTCTTCGCCGCGCAGGGCGATGGCGTGGTCGGCTGGATCGGGCGCACGCAAGCTGCGCGGCGGTTCTCCATTCCGCCCGCTGTCTTTGTGGGTTTGCCTGTTGGGGAGATAGCTGAGCCGGTCGGGTTAGCCGGCGGCTATCAAGTCTTCCGCTTTGTCGAGGATCGCCCGGCCGCGCTCGTCGATTACAGCGAGGAAGTGGCCGAGCGGCTGCGCAAGGAGCGGACGCGGGAGAAGGAGGAAGAGGAATTTGAACGCCTCCGCCTTCGCTACGACGTGCGCCTAGATTCAGAGGGCGAGGCCATCTTGCTCCAGAGTCTGGACCAGCCTCTGACGACGGACGAGTTGAATTCCCCCTTCTACGTGTACGAAGGGGGTGCGATCAGCGTGGCCGAGGGTTTGGGCAGCCTGCAAGCGGTGGGAGCACAGGGCGTATTGCAGGACGAAGCCGCCGAGCGGATCGGGCGCTTGCTGCTGCCGGTGCGGCTCTTTGAGGCCGAGGCGCGCCAGCGCGGCTGGACCGCGGCGGCGGCTTTTGTCGAGTGGCGCGAGCACCAGCGTCGGGCACTGATCCTCAATCAGCTCTTCCAACAGGCCACAGCCGGGGCCGCGCCCAGCGAGGACGAGATCAGAGCACATTACGAGACTCAGAAGGACCGTTACCGCACCCAAGAGGCCGTGATCGTCCACGAGTTGTGGACCGCGGAGGAAGAGGACGCTGCGGCTTTGCGCGCCGAGTGGGAGGCTGGCGCGCCCATCGCCGACCTGCTCGACCGGCCCGGCGTGCGCTCGCATGCTGGCATCGAGGGGCACGGGGTGCGCGAGCACGGCTGGGAGATGCGTCTAGTGCGTCTGTACGAGCCGCGCTATCCCGAGCTGGTAAAAGCGGCCTTTGCCGCTGAGGTCGGCGCACTCGTCGGTCCGCTAGAAAGCATGGACGGATACGCGGTGTTCCGGGTGCTGCGGCGGGAGGGCGGCCAGATCCAGCCCTTTGCCGAGGCGCGCCGCCGGGCAGCCGCCAGCTTGCGCCGCCAGCGAGAAAACGAGCGGATCGGCGCGTTTATCCGCCAGTTGCAGGATAAGTACAAGGATCAAGTCGTCGTCTTGGTGGATTGGGATTGAGAAATCGGGCGGTGCCCCTCTCCACAGGTCCCAAAATCCGTTGTGGATCGCGTTGGCCCACTTTCACAGGGGAGTTCATCCATGAATCAACTGCTTTCCATCGTGCTACTCCTCTCCTTCGTCGGCACCTCCTTCGCAGCTAACGAGGTAAATGTCCATGCTGTTGCAATCGGCTCCAATCGGCCTACCGAGGGGATGGATGCTTCCGTTTTCGGGAACGGCCAGTTCGCCGATGTCCGCTCCGCCAGTTCGCCAATTGGCGAACTGGCGCATACTTACAAAGTTAAAGGCGACAACCCGGATACCACGAAAGCCAGTCGGGTTGCTCGGGTTACTCGCAAATTGCTCTACGGTGCCGGTACGGGCATGGTCGCTGTATTTATCGTTCTATCGGGTAATTTTGGATGGTGTGATGACAACAGTCCAGAAAGTTGCGGCGAGTTTATTTGGAACGAAGAACGCGAATTTTTATTCATTCCTTTGTTGATTCCAATGAACATAGCTATGGGAGTGAGTGCATCTGATCAACGAGATCGATTCATTTATCCGCTAGCCGCAAGCATGTTGGGGTTTGGAATGGGCATTGCTTATGGTGCCGCAACTTATGAGTGGCTTCCTTCCTTGTGGCTGCCCATTCTTACGGCAACGGCTGCGTCCGAGTGGTCTCGCAGCCGAGTGGACTCCCACCGATACTCGCTCGGATTGAGACCAGAACCGGGTGGGGGATTGTCAATGGTCGCCACACTGCGGTTTCAATAGCGGATAGACGGCTGTGGCCGCTCCCGTTTTCGCAGGAGTCGGTTCTTGACAGTCCTGGGCTTTGGCCCTATCTAATAGCTTTTGCATCTACTTACGCACTGACGTTACGCACAGGCGAGGAACTTCCGCGATGCGCTTTTTCAACACGACTGGTCCGGTCCGGCCCGACGACCACTACCACATCCCGCCGTTGGACCGCTTGGCTCTCGACGAGGTGCTGACCCTCATTCAGCAAAAAAAGTACTTCGTCCTCCACGCGCCGCGCCAGACGGGCAAGACCTCTTCGCTGCTGGCCCTGCGCGACCTGCTCAACTCCGGAAGCGACTATCGCTGTGTGTACGTCAATGTGGAAGGCGGGCAAGCCCTGCGAGAAGATGTGGAACAGGTCATGCGCACCTTGCTGGGTGGGTTGGCGTCGCGGGCGCGCTTAGGGGGCGACGAGTTTCTCGATGCGGTCTGGCTTGACCTGTGGACAAAATACGGGGCTGGTGCGCTGGGCGAGACCCTGACGCGCTGGGCCGAGGCTAGTCCCAAGCCGCTGGTGCTGCTGATCGACGAAATCGACTCCTTGATTGGGGATTCGTTGTTGGCGGTGCTGCGTCAGTTGCGGGCGGGCTACGATTTGCGGCCGGAGGGTTTTCCGCAGAGCGTGGTGTTGTGCGGAGTGCGGGATGTGCGCGACTACCGGATTCAATCGACCGCCGAGAATGCGATGATCGCCGGCGGCAGCGCGTTCAACATCAAGGCCGAATCGCTACGACTGGGCGATTTTAGTGCCGAGGAAGTGAAGGCTCTGTTGGCACAACACACGGCCGAGACGGGCCAAGTGTTCACGGACGACGCGCTGGAGACGATCTGGAAACAGACCCAAGGGCAGCCGTGGCTAGTCAACGCCTTGGCCTACGAAACCTGCTTTAAGAGCGAGGTTAGACGAAACCGGAGCCAGCCGGTGGTAGCCGAAGCCCTCCGCGACGCGCAAGAGCAACTCATTCTCCGCCGCGAGACACATCTGGATCAACTGGCCGACAAGCTCAAGGAGGAGCGGGTGCGGCGGGTGGTCGAGCCGCTGCTGAGCGGCGGCGAACAACGCCACTTTGCCGACCGCGACTTGGAGTACGTGCGGGATTTGGGTTTGATTGCTCAGGATCGTCCGTTGCGCGTGGCCAATCCGATCTACGCCGAGGTAGTGCCGCGCGAACTGACGTGGGTGGTACAAGAGGAATTTGAGCAAGAAACGACGTGGTATGTAGATGCCGAGGATGGCTTGGACGTGGGCAAGCTGCTGTCGGCCTTCCAAGCCTTTTTCCGTCAGCACTCGGAGCACTGGGTTGAGCGATTCCAGTACAAAGAAGCGGGGCCGCAGCTTTTACTTCAGGCGTTTCTGCAGCGCATTGTGAATAGCGGTGGGCGGATTGAGCGCGAGTATGGGTTGGGTCGGGGACGGACGGATTTGCTCATTGTATGGCCGCAGGGCGATCAGACGCGCAAGGTTGTGGTTGAGTGCAAAATTCTGCACAAGAGCTTGGAGCAGACGATTGCCGAGGGAGTGGAACAGACAGCGGAGTACATGGATCGCTGCGGAGCTGAAGCGGGGCATCTGGTGATTTTTGACCGGCGCGAAAACAGGCGTTGGGCTGACAAATTGTTCCATTGCTGCCGGGTAGCGGACAGCGGGGCGGCGATTGAGGTGTGGGGGATGTGAACCCCCTTCCGCATCGGCTAGGGTTTTATCACATTTGTAGGAAAGGGTCCGGGGAGATAGGTGTTCCGGGGCGGTTGGGGCGGGCCGCCAGCAAGCGAGGGAGAACGCGGAACTATGAAGAGCCACTTCGCCGTGCAGATCCTCGTCGGCCTAGCGCTGAGTTGGGCATTGGCCGAGGCCCAGTCGGGCTATCGGATTGCCGGTGACGAAGTCGTAGTCGAGCGGGCTAGCCACTGGCAGCGGTGGTCCATTCCCACCCATTTGGCGCGCATCCACGAGGACGGCTCGGTGCGGGCGCATTCGCTGCGGACGGTCTTCAACGTCCTAGACGATCCCGGATTCAAGCGTCCGATCGTCATCAGCAAGCCCGACCCGCGCATCGGCACGATCGACAGCACCATGCAGTTCGACGTGTTTGGCGAGCCGATACGGAATACGCTCAACGAGCTGGTCTTTGACTATTGGGTGCGGCCCGGGGTTAGTCGGGTGGGGTCCAATCCGCGGCTTGCGGCTAACATTCTCGACGGCGACCCCACCACGTTCTGGGAGCCGGATCCGCGCGATCCCATCGAGCAGTGGTGGATTGAGGTGGACTTGGGGCGGGTGGTGCCGGTGGAGCGGCTCAAGCTCCAGTTCGTCGATGAATCGCTCGGAGATCCCTTCCTGCGCTTCATCATGCTGCTGTCGGATAGGCAGAGCGCGCTGTTGCACGAGCCGAATAGCCGCATTGGCTTCCAACTCTTCATCCCGCAAGACGCGCCCAATACCACACAGCGCGAATACATCTTTGAGAGCGAGCACACCAGCCCCGAACTGTCCCCGGCCCCTGGCGTGGTCAGCGACAAAAAGCTCGTGGAGAGCTTGCACCGCTCGCCCGAATGGACCGGGCGCAAGATCGAGACGATCCGCATCGTCATCACGGATACGCGCGGCGGGCGGGCCGGACAGATTGATCAAGAGGCATGGGAGGCCCTGCCGGAAGCAGAGCGCGGGGATATCGTCTATTTCGCGCGCGACGTGGCCAGCCGCGAAGAGCCGGTGGACGAGGCTACCTATCAGTCCCTGGAAGCGCAGCGCCAGGGGCGACGGGATTACTACCGCCGCGAGCTGCCGCGCCTAGCTGAGGTCGAAGCGCACGGCTGGGGCGACAACTTGGCCATCAACCTGATTGAAAACGGCGGCTCGTACGTGCTGACGACCGATGGGACCAATACGCTGCTTGCGTTCGATGGCGACGCCGGCACTGGATTCTCACACCAGATCCGCAACCCGAAAAACCCCACTGCCAACGTATTGACCATAGATATGGGGGGCATTGTGCGCTTGGCTCAGACCCGCTTCGTGGGCAGCAGTCGGGGCTACATTATGCGCGCCTCCACGGGCGAGCGCGACGCTCAGGGCAATCTCAAGTGGCAGCGCATCAGCCCGGAGGAACGCGAGCGCAATATCTTCACTGGCAATTTTCGCGACATTGCCGACATTCAGGATCCGCCAGTTTTGACCCGCTTTCTCGACCTGGTTACCCTCGGTCACGTACCCCCGGGATTTAGGGCCACCGGCCCGGGCGGCACCGGCCACATGAATCAGTTCTGGTCGTATCATCACGAGTTCATGCTGCTCGCTGAAGGAGCGCCGGCCGAGGTGGTGCTGGAGTCGGATCTGATCGAGCTGCCGGGATTGGTGGCCTTGGGTGAGGTGCACTGGGAGGCGAACACGCCCCCAGGCACGGATGTGGAGATCCGCACTCGCACCGGCGACCAGCTTTTGCAGCAGATCCGCTATTTCGACAAGACCGGCAACCAGAAGACCGCGGATGAGTACAGGACGCTGGCCGGTTTTCTGAAGGGGCCTTCGGACACGACCGTGGTGGTGGGGCCGGGCTGGAGTCCGTGGAGCCAGCGCTACTTGCAGCCTGGGGACTTGGCCACTTCGCCGGGCCTGCGGCGCTTCATGCAGATCCAAGCGCGCCTCAAAAGCAGCGGCGAAAACGCGGCAGCCCTGCACCGCATTGCGGTCGCGTTCCACCAGCCGGTGGCCCAGCACCTGCGGGCCGAAGTGTGGCCGACCACCGCTGCGGCCGGGATGCTCGATACCTTTGCGCTCTACGTGCAGCCCAACTTTTTGCAGCAGCCGGCCAATGTGCGCAGCCCGGGCTTCGACCAATTGCTCTTGCACGCCGAGCCGTCGTTTGCGCTGAAGTTCGTCGATGCGGCTATGGGCACCGAGGCTGAGTTGTTGGCCGGAACGCCGCTCCAGTGGGATGACGAGCTAACGGTACACGCCGAGGGCGATTCGCTGTGGCTGGAATTTCCGCAGACCGTGCAGGGTGCGCCGGACGATGTACTCACGCCCGTGTACTACCGGTCGGTCCTGCCCGGCGACGAGGTGCCGACCGGTTTGGATCGCAACCTGTTGACCTTTACTTCGCACAGCCTCTTGCCGGATGCCGAGCGGGGTGCCGTGCGCTACTTTCAGCGGCTGGCAGACGGCAGTTTGGCCGAAGTAGATGCCACGGCCTACGAAGCACTCAGCGCGGACGAGCAGGGGCCGGTGCGCTACTTCCGCAAGGTGGTCGGGCTAGGCGATCAGGTGCCTTTTGACGCGGCTGGCGACAGCCTCGACGAGCGGAGCTACGGTCGGCTGGGCAGTCAGCGGGGTTGGATAGTGGGCCGCGGCCGGCTGTTGCGCGTGCGCTTCGCGGGGCGGGTGTACCTGCAAGGGACGCGGATGCAGGTCGCCGTGCGGCAGAGCCAGCCCGAGACGCCTTGGCAGGTGGCCGATGGGGGCGACGCGACCTCCCTGAGTCCTTCCAAGAATCTGTCGATTGGCGCGCAAGGGGCGCAGGCTACCATCGACGATATTGCCATTGCGCCCAATCCGTTTACCCCCAATGGCGACGGGATCAACGAGACCGCGGAGATCGGCTTTTCCCTGTTCCGCGTGCAGGCTGCGCGGCCGTTGACCGTCCATCTGTACACGCTGGCCGGACGGCAGGTGCGGGAGCTAACGGGGTTGGCGACTGGTGGGCCGCAGCAGTTTAAGTGGGACGGGAAGGACGAGGCCGGGCAGGTGGTGCGGCCGGGGTTGTACTTGTGTCAGATTACAGTAGAAGCGGATGCAGAAGGGGTCGGAGGGACGACCCGCATTCGCCTTATAGCCGTTGCATATTGAAGCATTGGCTTACGCATGGGCACCTAAGGTATTAGATGCTTCGACTCCGCTTCGCTTTGCTCAGCATCCCATACCCAATCGCCTTTGCGTAACATCTTAAGGCATTGCAAAGGGAGGTTATCTTGAGACCAAAGACCGGTATTTATTGCGGTCTCCTAATTTTGTGGAGCGCGGCCGTCGCGCAGGGCCAGTACGGGACGCGCTTGGGTTTGCAGCTCGGCGACCAGACTAGTCTCGCGCCCCAAGGTCCTGGGGTGGCCCTGAACGCGCTCGACCCGGCCGTGCGCCGCTGGTACGTGCCGCAGGAGCTGTACAGCGAGTACCATTGGCGGCAGTGGGAATACACCAACTATGCGCGCAATCCTTATGAGCGCTACGTGGAAACGACCTTGGAGGGCGATTACTTCTACGATCTGTACGGCAATTTTCTCACGCGCGGCTGGCTGATTTTCAACAACTCGCAGAGCAAGCCCCAGCAGTTTGGCAACGTGCTGTTTAAGTCCTCCCGCTTTCAGAGCTGGTTTTCCGAAGTCGTGGTGGCGCAAGACAACAAGGGCCAGTACTTCTACACCTTGACGGCGAGTAGCCGTCTGCGCTCGGTGCTGTCGCCGATGGTGTTTGCCAAGGCCCGTATGGACGGCGTGCAGTTCGATCTGGCTACCGACCGCTACGAAGCGACCTTTTTGTTTTCGCGGCTGAGCAACCCCGGCGGCGGCTCGACTGGGGACCGCGAGGTGCTGCGGACGAACAACACCATCTTGGCGGGCGGACGGTTGGGAGCCCAGCTCGGCGACTTTGCCGAAGTCGCGCTGCACACGGCCAATGCCCACCAGTCGCACACCTTGCTCGACAAGCAGGCCGGCAACCCCTTCGCTGGCTCGCTGACCATTGGGCAGAACAAAACCATCTCGCTCGTCAAGCTGGTGCTGCGCGACGACTCGCCCGAAGACGGCGTGGGCGGCGCGGCGTTTTTCCCCGATGCGTCGGACGTGCAGATCACCTATCGCGATGGCTCGGAGGAATCGGGCAAGGCCATTGGCTTTGAGCCGATCATCGAAGGCGGCTTCTTGCAGCAGGGCTTTGTCGCCGCCAATGGGCCGGAGGAAATGCGGCTGGTGTACGATTTCGATAGCCCGGATTTTGTCGATCGGGCCCGTTTTGCCAAGGACGAAATCGCCAAGGTCGAATTTCTGCTGACGCTGGGCAATGACTATCAGGTCTGGATGACTTCGGACCGCCAGATCAACCTCGACGGCCAAGAGGTCTTGCTGCTCGTCGCGCAGGCCGAGGGCAATGTCCAGGACATCACCAATTTGCAGACCATTCGCTTTGAGTACGGCCTGCCTACGGCGACCCACATTTTTGGCGGCAGCGTCGAGTTGCAAGATCTGCGGGGCTTCGACTTGTACGGCGAGTACGATTTGAGTTGGAGCTATCGCAAGTACCCCAACGTGCTCACGGAAACCCACGAGGCATTCTCGGGGATCGGCGGCCGGCGCTCGGCACCCGCTTGGATGGTCAACGTGTCCAAAAAGGCCGCTCCGTATTTCGCCTTCGGCGAGTTTTACAGCATGGACCCGCGCTACAACACCCAGACCTTTATCACCTCGGGCACTGGGGACTTCGACTACGACAACGAGCGCGGCTTGGTCGATTTGGTCGATGACAACGACGATCAGGACAAATTCCCGGACAACGTGCGCTTCGACTTTCTCAGCGGCGATCAGCAGGTTTTTCCGGGCTGGGATCAAAACAACGACTTCGTGCCCGACTTCAACCAAAACGACACGTTCGTGCGCTCGAATACCGAGCCGGACTACGAGGAGGCTTTTCTGCGGTTTTACGTCGATCGGCCCGAGTTTCTTTTTGGCGTCGATATGAACAACAACTTTTGGGTCGATCAATACGAAAACGACGAGGAGCCGGATTATCCGTATCGCCGGGATCACCGGGGATTCAACATCCACCTCGGGGCCGACATCACGCCGCGGGCGCGCTTGGTGGTGGGCGCGCTGCGCGAGGGGCTGATTTCCTCGGCGCGCAAAAACGAGAGCAACTACTTGATGTTTACCTACGAGCGCGATGCGCCGCGGCTGGGCCGCTTGCGGGTATTCGAGATGAGCAAGTTGGTCCAAGACGACATTCCCAACCCGCTGTTGCAGTGGGCACCGGACAATACGCTGCGCGGCGGCGAGCTGACCAAGGTCGAGGATCCGTTGTTGGCGCGCGACACGTGGGTCAACCAGCTCTTTGTCGGCCACAATCTACAGGTGGCGGCGCTCTTTTTGACTACCAAGATGCACTGGCTCCACTTCGAGCAGCAGATGGAAAAGGCTCAGCGGGAGCAATACGGCTTGGCACCTTCTGACTTTTTCTTTGGCCTGATCAACAAAGCGAGCTACCGCTTCCAACTCGGGGCGTGGTCGTTGGAGCCGCGCTGGAAGAGCGAGTTCCGCAAGCAGAGCCGCAGCTTGCTGTCGCTCAACAGCCACACCAGCCTGATGGAGCTGTTTTCGGGCTTGGTGGAGACGCAGGTCTTGCAGGTGACCAAGCTCCAGGCTGGCGTGGAATACGCGATCTTCAACGACTTAGACGCCGACGCCAACGACTTCGACTCGGTGACTGTAGCCGTCCAGTTTAGCAATGAGTCCAATTACCTTGGCTATAAGCTCCGCGCCTTAGTCGGCACGAAAGTAGAGCGCAAGCAGTTCACCGGGCAGGAGGCGCGGACGACCAACGAATCCTTTGTGACGATTTACGCGGGACTGAATTAGATCCGCAGATGGACGCAGATGGACGCAGATGGACGCAGATGGACGCAGATGGACGCAGAATAGTAGAAACAAGCGATATGCATATCGAATCGTTCAAGTCATTCAGGACTGCTATATTGGCCCAGTGTCCGTGGGTGGTCTTAATCGTGCTTAGTATCGGTCTCAATGCGTGCGATAGTAGGTCAAAAGGGGAGCAGCACTACTGGGCCGGCCACGCATACCAAGAGCAGGGCATGAAGGCCAATGCCCTGCGCGAGTACCGGAGTGCGGTCGCGGCAGGGGTGGATTCTCCCGCTGCCTATTACGCGCTCGGAGCGCTCTACGGCGAAAAGGACGAACACGGCAAGGCCATTGCTGTGTACCGAGAGTTGTTGGTGCGCTGGCCCGAAGAAAGTCGAGCGCAGGAGTTGCTGGCGGCCCGCTGTGTAGCTGCCGGGCAGCCAGCCGCAGCCGTCAGCCTCTACCGGACCTTGCTCGATCAAGGGGGCGATCCCGCGGCGTTACTCGGTCGCCTCGGCGACGCGCAGAGCCTGAGCGGCGACTTGCAGAGTGCAGCCCAGTCCTACGGCGACTTGCTGGTGCTGCGTCCCGACAGCAGCCGGGCCCGGTACCAGCTAGCGCGCATTTACGAAGCCGAAGGCCGCGCCGAACCAGCGATTGCGGCTTACGTCGAGTTGTTGGCGCGAAAGACCTATGCGCGGCAAGCGGCCTTGGGGCTGGCGAATCTTCTCATTGAGCTGGACCGCCGCAGCGGCGAGCTGGGCAGCGCAAGGATGGAGGGATGGTGGCGGCAGCAAGGGCTGGTCGGGGAGGAAGCTGTGCAGAAGGCGGAAGAGCTTCTCGCGGAAAGGCCCGATGCCGTCGCCGACTTGTGGGGGCTGGGCAAGTTGCTGTTCTGGCAAGGACGCTACCAAGAGGCCCTCACTTGTGTCGCTAAGCTGGCTGAGACTACCCCGGACGACTTCCGGGTGCATTTCTTTCTGAGCAAGCTGCACGGACTGCTGGGTGAGGAAGAGGCCGCACGGGAAGCGTTTGCCCAGTACCAGCGCCAAGAGCAGCGCGCCAAAGTAGCAGCGCGCGTGCAAACCGAGCGGGACGTGTTGTTGAAACAATTGTCGGGGGAAATACCATGAGAGCCGCGTTGCTGATTGGGGTTCTAACTGCGTGCTTGGTGCAGCCGCTAGCGGCCCGACAAGTCCTGCTGATCGGACAGGACGGGCAAATCGCGTGGACCGGGCGGGTCGAAGGGGCCGAGGGCATTTCGACGATCCAGCCCGAGCACCGCTCCTTTCTCGACCCCAACGTCACCGAAATAGGCTATGCACCGGCCGATTTGATCGAGTTTAAAAGCGCGGATTTTCCGGGCAGCATCCTGCCGCGGCGAGTGGGTGCCGAGCAGAATTTGGCCGCAGAGGTGCTGGATCGAGGTGGCTCGCTGCGCGCACCGACCGTTTTCGATCTGACCGCCTTGCAACTCCAAGTGATTTTCGAGGACATGCTCGCGGCCGACCCGACTGGGCAGGCATTCGAGCGCAAAGAAGACGACATCTTGGGGACTCAACTTATTCTCGACCTAGGCGCGCGCTTTGGGGTCAATCGGCTGCGGTTTTTCCCGCGCAATACGATTTTTTCCTCGCCTGGTACTCCCTTTCAAAACGACTTTTTGAAAAACTTTGAAGTGGAGATCAACGACGGCTTGGTGCTGACCAGCTCGGGCAACCCAATCTGGGAGACCTATGTCGTGCGCAACGACAACAGCGACCGGATCACCGAAGTGTTCATCGACCCGCCGCGCTACATTCGCTTCATCCGCCTGCGGGCCACATCGGCCATTCCCTTTGAAATCGAAAAGCTCCAGGTTTTTGGCGAGGGGTTCTTTCCGACGGCGCGCTACATTTCGCCGATCATCGACATGGGTAGCCCGGCCAATTGGGGCCTCATTCGCACCTTGCAGCAGCAAGTAGGGGCTGCGGATATGGCCGACATGCAGTTGCGCACCCGCAGCGGCCACGACCCCAGTCCCTTGGCGTACACCCGCAAGCAGGTGGGCCTGCAAGACGCCCCAGAGATCTCGTCGTCCGTGGACAATCCAGACGAGCCGCTGTTGCACAAGGAGTACTTAAAGCTGCCCGAGCGCGGGCGTCAGGGCGACGATTGGGAGCGCGGCTCAGTGCGCGACGACTTGGCAAACTGGAGTCCGTGGACTTCGCCTTATGCGCTGGAAGAGTTGGCCGCGGGCACGCAGATTCTCTCGCCCGGTCCCAGCCGCTATTTCCAATTTCGCGTGGAATTCCAGAGCCAGCACTTGGAGGCGAGCCACATTCTCCAGCAGATCGCGCTTGAGTTTTCCGCGCCGCCACTAGCGGACGCCCTCGTCGGCGAGATCTTCCCCCGCGAGGTACCAGCCGCCGAGGATGTGCCCTTTGTGTACGCGGTGCGGGCGGAGATGGAGAGCGATTACGTGCAGGGTTTCAACAGCTTTGAGGTGTTTACGCCGAGTCGCGTGGGCCGCGTCGAGCGGATCGAAATCATCGACGCCAGCGGCGAGCAGGTGCTCGATCACGCCTTTGCAGTCACCGAAGGGGTCACAACCGAAGGCGAGGTCGCCATCACCGCCATTGACGACCAGCGCTTTGCCGTGAGTTTCCCGGCCATAAACCAGCACGACGCCGTACTGAAAATCCACTTCGCCAGCCGGGTGCTGGCCTTTAGCACCCGTTTTGGTGGCCGCGCCCTGTTGCTAGAGGAGGATGCCTTTCAGGGCATTTCTCCGGGCAACGCGGCCTTTTTGGCGGAAGGTGACGTGGCGACCGAATCGGGGACGACCGTGCTGAGCCGCGCGGTGAATGAGGGCAGCTTGATCGGCAATTTCGCCCTCGGCAGCGAAGTCTTGACGCCCAATGGGGACGGCGTGAACGATGTCCTCGACGTGAACTTCGAGGTGCTGGCGGTCATCGGCCAAGCGCGGATTGTGATTGACTTGTGGGATTTAGGGGGTCGGCAGGTGCGTCGCCTCTTTGATGCCGAGGGGCAGAACGGCGTGTACGACGCCGTGCATTGGGACGGCACAGACGAGCGGGGCCAGCGCGTCGCTCCCGGCATCTACTTGGTGCGGATCGAGGTGGAAGGGGATGCGCGCAGCGGGCAGACGATGCGGACCTTGGGCGTGGCGTACTGAAAGTGGCCAGTGGTCAGTGATCAGTAGTTAGTCTCCCTGCCCCACCACCGGGGCGATGGGGTTGTGGAGTCTGATCACGCTAATAAGGAGACGAGTATGTTGCAGCAGATAGGCTTGCTAGTAGTGGTTTTAGCGACCAGCGCGTGGGGCCGCGGCGAGTTCCGCCTCGGCGGCGCGGATGGCAATTCTTGGCAGGCACTGGTCTCCGAGCAGACGGCTGCGTACGTGCTGCTCGACGCCGCCGGCGGCATCGTCGAGGAGGTGACCATTGGCGCGGTCTCCGAAGAGGTTAGTGTGCGCTTCAACACCGCGGGCGTCGATACGTTGATCGATTTTGCCGACGGCGGTTTGCGCCCGGTGTACATCGACCCAGGCGACAATCTGGCGCTGTCGATCAAGGAGCGCCGAGGGCACTTTTACACGGCCAGCATTTACGGCCATACGCACTTGGTAACCGACTCCCAGCCCTTGCAGTTTCTCATTGACGGCGATCCGACGACCGCCATGCTAGTGCGGGTGCCTGAGCCACCGCGCTTGGTCGGCCGCAACAACCCCGGAGTGGTCAAAAACAACGTCATGCACTTGGGGGCCGAGTTGCCCATCAACCGTATCCGCTTCTTCCCCCGGCTTGGGTTTGAGGACAACTACTTGGCGTGGTACGAAATCGGCGTGGCCGACCACACCGGGCCGTTTTGGGACAGCAACTTCGACCGCAGCCAGCGCGGCAAGCGCTGGTACATGGTCATTGACGCGGCCTTGGGCGCGCCCAACGACCCGGCCTTTGACATCTTGGCGCGCAACCGCGAGAGCCTTGACGTGGTGGTAGATTTGCGCTTTCCCACCCGCGACCTCAAGTGGATTGCCATCCGTCCACTCGACCCCGAACGCGACTGGGAAATCGCCGAGTTCGAAATTTATGGCGAGGGCTTTGTGACGCGGACGACCTACCGCACCCCGATTATGGATTTTGGCCGCGAGGTCGCGTGGAGTAAAATTCGCTGGCAAGGCGAGGTGCCCGAAGGGACCCAGCTTTTGCTCCGCACCCGCACGGGCAACACGCCGCAGCCCAACATCTACCGCACCATCGGCCCGACCGGCACCCTCGAAGTATCGACCCTCGACGACTACCTGACCCAGCTCGACCGCCGGCGGTGGAACGATGTGGAATTGGGCTACGACCTAGAAAATTGGAGCCCGTGGTCCGCGCCCTATGAGTTCGCGGCTGGGCTGCGGCAGGTCGAGTTGCCAGCGGATTTGTGGCAGGACGGCACGCCTGTGCTCTCGCCGAGTCCGGCGCGCTACTTCCAGCTAGAGGCCATCCTGTTCGCCAGCGGCGACGCGGCCCCGCACATCGACAACATGTCCCTGCTGTTCTCCGAGGATCCAGTGGCCCAAGAGGTGATTGGGGAGATCTGGCCGATTGCCACGCAGAGCTTCGCGGCTGAAACCTTCACCTATGTGGTGCGCCCGGTCTTGCGCGCCAGCGACTTGGGCTTTGACCGGCTGGAAATTTTTACCCAGATCCCGGTCGAGCGGGTGCATTCGGTGCTCATCGACGGCGAGGAGATCAGCGACCGCTTCCCGCCCGAGATCGAGGACGACCGCCTGATCGTCTCGTTCGACCGCTTGGTGGGGCCGCGCGACAACGAGAAGCGAATCGAGGTGGTTTTCGACGCCAAGGTTTTGCGCTTTGGCGCGGATTTCAGAAGCTGGGTGTACGACAGCGCTGAACCCGAGCTCAAGCAGCAGGTCGCCCCGGGCAACGCGACGTTCCGCTTTAGCGGCGACATAGTATCGGTGCGCACGCCCATGGGCGGCGGCCTCATCAGCAGCGTGCAGGCCACGCCAGCGACCTTTACGCCCAACGGCGACGGCGTCAACGACCAAGTAGCGATTGCATACGAATTGCGCGATTTGGAGAGCCTGCGGCAGATCCGCTTGCGGATATACGACCTGTCCGGCCGCCTAGTGCGCCAAATTGCAACTAGCACCGGCAGCGGTAGCTTTGCCCAAACTTGGAACGGGCGCGACGAAGAAGGTGCGCTGGTGCCGCCCGGCATGTACCTCTATCAGCTCGATTGGGACACCGACAAGGGCCGCGAAGTGGCCAACGGTGCGGTGGGCGTGGCGTACTAGGCTGGAGAAATGGATTTGACTAGGGCCATTCACTGTAAGAAGCTGTCTGTAAACCTACGGCGGACGTTTGCCTGCTGCGCCGCATTGCTCGTCTTGGCCGACGGGGCCTACGGTAGCCGTCTGGGATGGCAACAGGACGTAGCGCAAAGCCCGGAGGTGTACCTCGACGCGCTCGACCCGGCCATGCGGCGCTGGTACGTGCCGCAGGTGATGTTTGCCGAATACCCGTGGCGGCAGTGGGAGTACACCAACCGTGCGCGGCTGCCGTATCAACGCTACGTGAACATCGACTTGGAGGGCGATTACTTCTACGATCTGTACGGGAACTATCTGACTCAGGGATGGCTGATCTTCAATACGGCGCAGAGGCGGCCGGAGGAAGCTGGTAGCTCCTTGTTCAAGACCGAGCGGTTTGCGCGGTGGTTCAACGAACTGGTCATTGCCGGCGATCACAAGGGCCAATATCACTATGCACTAACGGTGAGCAACAACCTGCGAACTACCTTGACGCCGCTGTCGTTTTCCAAGCCGCGCCTGAACGGTATGCAGATTGACCTCGCCACCGATAAATATCAATTGACCTTTCTCCACTCGCTGATCACCGGCCCGCGCGGCTTGCAGGTGGAGGAGAGCCGCTTTACGGACGCGACTTCTCTTGTGGGAGGGCGGTTTACGGCCCAGCTAGGGGATTTCGTGGAGTTGGGCCTGCACGCGGTCAACGCCCATCAGACCAACAGCGAGTCGGATCAGCTAATAGAAACCCTGTACAAAGGCGGGCTGAACAAACAGCAGAACGCGACCATCTCCCAGATTGCAATCGCCTTGCGCGACGACTCGCCGGAAGACGGCACTGGCGGTGCCGCGTTCTTCCCCGATGCCTCGGATGTGATTATCACCTACCGCGACGGCACGGTGGAGTCGGGGCGCGACATTCGCTTTGGCCCGGAGATCAGCGGCGGCTTAGAGCGGCAGGGATTTCTCACCGCGGATGGCGAAGGGCAAATCAGCCTGCTCTACGATTTTGACAGCGCGTCGTTTGTCAACCGCGCCTCGGCCGATAAATCCGAGATTGTGGCGGTGGAATTTCGCCTCGTGTTGGCCAACGACTACCAG
Organism: Gemmatimonadota bacterium; assembly: GCA_009840005.1. The sequence goes on along the minus strand of VXOR01000089.1, from coordinate 27,472 downwards.
ATCTGGATGAGTTCGGACCAGCAGTTGGGAGAGGGCGGCGGCTTTGTAACGGTCGGTCGGCCATCGAGTTCGTTCACTCGGACGGGCGAGCGCTCCATCAGCTTGGGCGACGTATTCGGCGCGGATGTGGATGACCCAGTCTTCTTGCTGGTGTCGCAGGCCGAGGGCAATGTGCAGGACATATCCAATCTGCGCACGGTCCGCTTTGAGTATGGGCTGCCGACGGCTACGACCGTCGCCGGGGCCACGCTCAAGGTGGAAGACGTATTAGGCTTCGATCTATACGGCGAATACGACCTGAACTGGAGTTTCCGCAAGTACCCCAATGTCGCCGAGGAGACGCACACTTCCGCGGCGGGGATTGGCGACCGGCCCAGTGCGCCGGCGTGGATGGCAAACCTGAGCAAGCACCTAGGGCGACTGTCGCTGTTCGGGGAAGTGTATTCGATTGACCCGCGCTACAACACCCAATCCTTTGTCACCACGACCTCGGGCCTCGATTACGCCCGGCAGGGCAACCGCTTTGACTTGGTGGAAGACAACGACGATCAAGACCGCTTTCCAGATGGGTTCCGGGCGGATTTTTTGGTTGATGACCGGTTGGTTTTCCCCGGCTGGGATCTCAACAACGACTTGGTGCCCGACTTCAACCAAAACGACAACCGCGTCAAGGCCAACTCCGTTCCAGATTACGAGGAGCCGTTCCTCCGCTTCTTGGTCGATCGGCCGGAGTTCCTCTTCGGCGTGGATATGAACCACAACTTCTGGGTCGATCTATACGAAAACGACACCGAGCCAGACTACCCCTACCGCCGCGATCAACAAGGCTTCAACGTCTATGGGGGCATCGACCTGAGTCAGCACTGGCAGCTCAAGGTGGGGGCCTTGCGCGAGGAGCAGATTTCCGCGGACCGCAAAAATCACAGCACGTATTTACAGCTAGGCTACGAGCGGGTTTGGCCGCGGGTGGGTCGGGTGCGGCTGTTTGAGATGAGCCAGTTGGTGCAAGACGACATTCCCGATCCAATTTTGCAGTGGCAGCCGGACAACACGCTGCGCGGCGGCAAGCTCGTGCACATCGCCGATCCGCTCCTAGCGCGCGATGCTTGGGTCCACCAACTATTCGTCGGCCACAGTCTGGCGAGCGACGCGCTGCTGGTGATGAGCAAGCTGAACGGGGTGTTCTTCGCGCAACGGCAGCGCGATGCGTCGGACTTCTTCTTTGGCTTGATCAACAAGGCCAGTTATCGCCGCACTTGGCGCGGGCTGACCCTGTTGCCGCGCTGGAAGAGCGAATTCCGCAAACAGAGCCGGTCGCTGTTTGACCAGCAGGAGCGCACGACGCTGATGGAGCTTTTTTCGCTGCTTTTGGAAACGCAGCTATTGCAGGCCACGCGGCTTCAGGCCGGCGTCGAATATGCACTGTTCAACGACTTCGACCGCGATATGGAGAGTTTTGATTCCCTGAGCTGGGCCTTGCAGTTGGCGACCGAGTCGGCCTATTTGGGCTACCGGATCCAGGCGTTGGCCGGCTTTGTGGTAGAGCGCAAGGCGTTTGCGGAGGCCGAGGCCGCAACGACGACCGAGACCTTTGTCACGCTATACGCTGGTTTGCAATAGTTGGTTGTATTTAGCGAATCATTTGACTAAATTTACGGTTTAGTCGTTCGTTTACGATTTAGTTTTTCATTGTCCACCTACCCCAAGGAGGTAGCTATGAAGCGCCTTTTCACCTGTGGCTTGACGGCAATCGCGCTATTGGCTTTTGCGCTAGCCGCCGGGGCACACGAGCCCCCGGGCGAGGTCTTCCTCGCCGTGCAGTTCCCCGATACGCATGTGCCGAACATCGACGGATTTGACGACGATTGGTCGGCTGTGCCGCTCGAGGTGTACGCCATTCCTAGCTCAAAGCTCTTTTCGGTACACGGCTTTGCTGGCGACGACGTGCCGCGCGGTGGCATGGATCCGGCTTCGATGCAGATCCGCCACATTTTGGGTTGGAACGACTCGCGTAACGAGATCTACGTGACGACGCGGATCTTCGACAACAAGCACACGATTACCCGCCAAGACTTAGGTTCCTATTGGTGGGACGACAGCATTGAGATCGAGTTCAACCCGCGGCACGACTACTTGCCCAAGCCCGAAGACGTGGTGACGCACCACAAGTATTCGTTCGCGTTCCCGCCGCTCAACGGCAATTTCGGCCCGGCCCTGCAAACGGCTGCGGTCAGTAGCGCCGACGTCGAGAATCCGACGCTGTTGTCCAATGGCAGCCGTTGGTACTACTGCACCTATAGCTTCGAGGGCGAGGAGTACGGCGAGAGCACGTACATCTACGAGTTCCGCACGATCGCCATTGATTCGTATCCCAAGCCCACCGAGGAGAACATCACGGAAGATCAGGTAGTTGAGCACGACCTGACCGCGGGCGAGGTGATCGGCTTTTCGATTTTCGTCAGCGACGTAGATGACAGCGCTGGCGATGCCGACAACCGCGTCGGCATGTGGGCTACTACTCCGACGAGTTGTTGTCACTCTTCGCAGGACCTGCTGATCTCCCCCATGGACGACACCATTGATTGGGGCGCGCCGACTGCGGTCGAGGAGCAGAGTTGGGGCCGGATTAAGTACCAGTACCAGCAGTAATGCCCGGTTCCACACCCTTTGCAAAGAAAGCCCGCTTGCCCTTGTGGCAGGCGGGCTTTTTGCGTCTTAGAGGCCCAACCAAACGCCCGGCGTCGGCTCAAGCGCGAGCGAGCAAGGCCGTGGCCAAGGCACCCGACGAAGGCATATTGTTTACTATGCCGCCGGAGGGTAACGCCGGCCACGGTCGGCGCAGCCGTGCGACGCCAGCAGAGTGTTTGGTTAGGGCCTCTTACAGCCCGAGCAGGCCGCGGGCGTTCTCGCCGAGGATGAGGCGTTTGGCGTCGTCGTCAATAGCTGCGGTGATGATCTTGCCAAGCTGGGGGCGGGGGTCCATCAAGGGCGTATCCGAGCCGAAGAGCACGCGGTCGGCCCCGGCCTTGGCCACCAACTCTTCGATGACGCCTGGGGTGCGGAAGGTCGAGCAGGTTTCGAGGAAGTAGTTGGGCAGGCGCTGGGCCGCGGCAATGGCTTGGCTGCGATACGGCTCGATGTTGCCGGAGTGGCCGGCGACGAAGCGGGCGTTGGGGAAGCGCTCGGCCGCGCGACCAAACTGGGCGGGTGCGGCCGTTGGCTCGCCGCCGGTGTGTGCTATGACCGCGAGGCCGCGTTCAGCGGCAAAGCCGTAGATTGGATCCCAAGCCGGGTCGTCGAGCGGAAAGGGCGTATAGGGCGGGTAGATTTTAATCGCCCGGAACCCGAGTTCGTCGATGGCCCGTTCCAACTCGGGCCGCACGGTGTCGGGACAGGTGGGGCACACATAGGCAAAGCCAATGAAGCGATCGGGGTGGCGGGCGACAAAAGCCGCGGTCTGGTCGTTGCCGGGCTTGCCGTCGGGATGGAAGATGTTGAAGACGCAGCTTTTGTCGATTCCCACCGCATCCATGGCGCGCAGCATCTCGGCCGGGTCATCGACCATGTCGAGGGAGTCCCAGCGGCCTACGTGGCCGTGAAAGTCGATAATCATGTGCTCCCTCCGAGAATGCGCTCTAGATTGCCCGCGGTCAAAGCCGCGAGCGCGTCGTCGTCAATGGCCAAATGGTGCAGGTAAAAGAGCATCGACCCCATGGCGTAGCGCGGATAGTAGGACCCGTAGAGGAAGCGCTCCACGCCAAATTCGCCGATCAGGGATTCGATGCCGCCCAGATTCTCAAAGCGACTTAGCTCCATCGTCGCTTGGGGCAGTGCCCTGAGCAGGGGGCGTAAGGCGAGGGAATGCACGTAGTGCGCGCCGAGGAGCACTACGTGTAAATCTGGGAAGCGGCGCAAGGTCTCCATGACTTCGGCGACCGGCGTGTCGGCCAGCGAGATCCACAGGGGGATGCGCTCGGCTGCCAGCCAAGCGAGCAACTCGCCGTAGATCCAGTCGGCAAAGGGGACGCGGCTCGCCTCGGTGTTGTGCAGGCGGACGCTGGAGACCTCGCCCGCGGCGTGGAGCGCGCGCAGTTGTGCCAACGAGTCCGCGCTCGGCCCAGCGACCCATTGGGGGACGAGTCCGTCGCCAAGCCAAGCGCGCAGGGCTTCGTTGCCCTCAATCGCGCTGAGGGTTTCGCCTTGGAGGTGGTAAATCAGGCCGCGCTCCACGCCGTGGCGCTGCATCTCCATCCGCAAGCCGACCACATCGGCAAACGGCGAGGGCCGGTCGTGACAGTGGCCAACGCCGATGTTGGCGTCGAAGACTGGGACGCGGGCGCGGAAGCTCAGGTTCTCAATGTTTTGTTGTGACCCCATAAAATCTGGCTCTCGGGCTAGTCGATGTTTTCGCGCTGCTTGACGATGTCTTTGTATTCGAAGTACGGGGCCAATTCGATCAGGTCAATCGTCTCGGGATCGAGCCGCTGGCGAATGGCGTCTGGAAAGGGTCGGCGCTGGCCGGTGAGCATGTGCTGGACGTTGTAGCGCAGGATGAGGAAGCGGCGGTCGCGGTCGCGAGGCTTCCAAGTGAGCGCGCCGTGCATGAGGTGCTCGGGCATGATGACCACATCGCCAGCGCGGGCGCAGACATTGTGGACGCCCGGGGGCACGGTGTCGGCGACGTAGTCCCGGTCCTCGTCGTCTTCGGCTCCTGGATAAAACATCGCTCGGGGCCGGGCAAAGTGGGCCTTGTGCGAGCCGGGCAAGATGATGAGGCCGCCATCGCCGGGGAAGACATCGCTTAAATAAAAAAAGAAAATAAAGTCCGTGCAGCGGACCTTGCCGTCTTGGATGTAATAGCGCCGCACATCGGGCTGTTTGGACGGCTGCCATCCGGCGTGCAGGTAGTGGAAGCTGTGGCCGTGGCGGTTATAGCCGAGGGTGCCGCCGGTGAAGCGCGGCCGGCGATTGGTGAGTTCCATGAGGATCGGCCAAGTCGTCGGATGCCGGGTGAGCACTTCGAGGCTTTTGTCAAAGGCAAAGCCGTGCTGATAGCCGGTGAGGTCGCGGCGCTCGAGGTCCGCGCCGAATTCGGGCGGCCACTCTTCGGGCGGCATGTTGATGTAGCGGTCGGCTGCTGCTTGCGCGGGCGCGAGCTCCTCCGGGCTAAGCACGCCGCGCAAGTGGAGGTAGCCGGTTAAGTCGAAAAAGTAGCGTTGGTCGGGCGTCATCATGGGGTTGGGCCTTTGTTTGGGTGAATAAGATAGCCGTTTCAACAGCGCCGTTCAAGCGCATCTCACTGGAACACAATCCCGCCTAGATAATTGTTTTGCATGCCGATTACATAGTCGATGAGCACCCAAGTCTCCGCTACGACGGCCTTACCTAGAACCAGTCCTAAGAAGAAGAGCTTGAGGCGATTGAAGAGCGTCAGTCCTCACGTATTTGAGCACTGTGCTCTTGATGAGCTAGGCGATGAAGACGCTGAACCACATCTTGCCGAAGACGCAACTGACCGGAAACCCCAGCGAGTGGAAGGGCCACCACAGAAATCGATACTTCAGAGAAAGAGATTTAGAAGAAGCAAAATGAAGCTGCAAAAAATAAAAAGAGAGATCATAGGTGGTTATTATTTGGTAGATAGATTGTCTTCAAAAGATTCTTTAGAAAGATGAGAGGAGATTTCAAGTCAATCTAAGTGCACAGTGAATCGCCTATTCCACATGGCTGTCTCTTCGGTTTGATTTACCTATACAATCAAACCCACGGGGTGGCCCCGTCAACCTCTGTAACTCAGCACGAGCTAGGCGATATTTTCGCGTTTTTTGACGATGTCTTTGTATTCGAAGTACGGAGCCAATTCGATCAGGTCAATCGTCTCAGGGTCGAGCCGCTGGCGAATGGCGTCTGGAACGGGGCGGCGCTGACGGGTGATCATGTGCTGGACGGTGTGGCGCAGAATGAGGAAGCGGCGGTCGCGATCGCGGGGCTGCCAGGTGAGCGCGCCGTGCGTGAGGTGCTCTGGCATGATGACCACATCGCCAGCGCGGGCGCAGACATTGTGCACGCCCGGGGGCACGGTGTCGGCGACGTAATCCCGATCCTCGTCGTCTTCGGCTCCTGGATAAAACATCGCTCGGGGCCGGTCGAAATGGGCCTTGTGCGAGCCGGGCAAGACGATGAGGCCGCCGTCGCCGGGGAAGACATCGCTCAAGTAGAAGAAAAAAATAAAGTCCGTGCAGCGGACCTTGCCGTCTTGGATGTAATAGCGCCGCACATCGGGCTGTTTGGACGGCTGCCATCCGGCGTGCAGGTAGTGGAAGCTGTGGCCGTGGCGGTTATAGCCGAGGGTGCCGCCGGTGAAGCGCGGCCGGCGATTGGTGAGTTCCATGAGGATCGGCCAAGTCGTCGGATGCCGGGTGAGCACTTCGAGGCTTTTGTCAAAGGCAAAGCCGTGCTGATAGCCGGTGAGGTCGCGGCGCTCGAGGTCCGCGCCGAATTCGGGCGGCCACTCTTCGGGCGGCATGTTGATGTAGCGGTCGGCTGCTGCTTGCGCGGGTGCGAGTTCCTCTGGGCTGAGTACGCCGCGCAAGTGGAGGTAGCCAGTTAAATCGAAGAAGTAGCGTTGGTCGGGTGTCATCATGGGGTTGGGCCTTTGTTGGGGGGGCTAAGATAGCCGTTTCAACAGCGCCGTTCAAGCGCACCTCACTGGAACACGATCCCGCCTAGATAATTGTTTTGCATGCCGATTACATAGTCGATGAGTATCCAAGTCCCGGCCGCTACAGCCTCGCCCAAGACCAACCCCAGAAAGAAGGGCTTGAGGCGGTTCAACAGCGTCAGCCCGCCGTATTTGAGTATTGTGCTCTTGATGAGCCAAGCGACAAACACGCTGAACCACATCGAGCCAAAGACGCAGCTAATCGGGAATCCGAGCGAGTGGAAAGGCCACCACAGGAACCGGTGCTGGGCTGCCATCAGCCCGCCCATAATCGCTGCGCCAACGCTGATGTGCATCCACGTACTCGGTCGCGGCTCGAATGGATTGAGGATACTCTTCTCCATGAACCGATAGGGATATTGCGCGACGTTATCAAAGTAAAATCGCGACAAATTAATGGCCCCGTACTGATAGCCCAAATAGAGGGTTAAGGCGAAGACGCAGCCCAGCGTCAGGACGATCACCGCAACGATGGCCCCAAAGAGGCGGCGGCGATGAGGTAGGCTGATTTCGGTGACGAGCTTCAGGCCATTGGCGCAGGCGCTCATCAGCAGGATCAAGGTGTCCACGCTCCAGGCATAGCTCAAGGCCATGCCGGCCATGCCCTTAGTGCCCAACACGGTGCCTCCGACATTGGCGACGACAAAGTCCGGTCCGTTGGTCGGCGGAAACATCGACGCGACCCCACCTTGCGCAACGACGCGGGCAATGGTCATAAACCCGACAAATGCGCCGAACAGCAGCAGGGGAACAAAGGGCAGCGGAATGCCGGATTGCCACAGCCAGACACCCATCACTAGGAAGCTGACCACGGCTCCCCACACGGCCACGCCATAGGAGGTAATTTCATCGGCGTCTTTTACCTCGGGCGCGCGGCCCAAAGCCTTGCGCAGCACGTTCCCGAGGTGACGTCGGCCCACCCACAAAGACCCCAGCACCAAGACGATCATGCCGCCCATAGCTTGGTGGATGATGATCGGGTCGGTGTACTGGCTGTACGCGCCCATGGTTTCGTCCTTGCCCCCCCAGGCTAGCATCCCCAACAACCCGCGCTGCACCACATTCACGATGTAAAAAAAGACCAAGCCCAAGGCGATGTTCTGGGGGATGAAATAGGAGAAGCCGACCATCGACAGGTTTAGATTCAAGCCCACCGACACTGCGCCGCGAAACATCGACAAGCCGCCGAGCGAAGTGCTGACGGTGGGAATGATCACGAAGTAGTTGTGCAAGGCGTTGATCGAGGCTAGAACGAAGGGGACGGCAAATCCCAGCCACATCAACCCGCTGCGGAACAGGGGTTTGATGGTCCGACCGCGTCCGTCGTCGTCGATCATGGCGAGGGGAAGCTGGACCATGGGATAGGCTAGGCGCTCGTGCTCTACCCATTGTCGGCGCACGATCACCATCAGGCACACCATCGCCAGAAAAAGGGCTAGGCCGAACACGGCCCAGTACAACAGAGGAGCCGCCCAGATTGCCCACGGCACGGCCCCGGTCGGGTCGCCTTCGTAAAAGCCCCAGATGGCGTCGCGGCTTTGGGGCACCGGCCAATCGGGCATGTAGGGCTGGACGATCTCGGCCCAACCGTTTTCCGGCGTGGCGTAGTAATAGGCCCCAGTAATTACCGGCAGGAGTTGCGCGGGCAGGCCGCGGCCCGACAAGGTGTTGGCCAGCAGGATCAGGAAGAAGGCTACGGCCAATTCGCCGCGTTGCAAGGGCAGGCGCGGATGTAGCAGTCGCAAGAGCGGGTTTAAGAGGAGGACGAGGACAAAAAAGAGAAAAGTCGCCCCAGGGGTCAGGTTCCACACGGCCAGCCCGGAGCCTTTGATTATCATGTCGTTGTAGGTCGAGCCGAGACCGATGCAAACGGCACCGAGCAGCCCGACGATCAGCGCCTTGGGCGTGCATCCCTTTATGATCGGTGGAGAACGTTTTAGCAACATGTTCCTCTCACTTTTTGCCTTCCCCTTGACAATGCCCACAGCCGCGCACGAGTTTCCGCATACACAACAGGAGACCCTATTATGGAAAAAGTACCGCTTTGCGTCGTCGGCTGCGGCGGCATGGGCCATCGCCACATCTTGGCCTACAAGGTGTTAGAAGATAGCGGCATTGGCAATGTCGAATTGATGGCCGTCTGCGACGTGAACCGGGCGAACGCCGAATTTGCTGCCCGCGAAGTGCAGCGGCTGTTCGGGCGCGAGCCGCTGATCTTTACGGATATGGACTCAATGCTCAAGCGCGATGATATCCTAGCCGTCGATGTGGTTACTGACGGCTCAACGCACCACCAAGTGGCCGTGCCAGCTCTCTTGGCCGGCAAGCACGCGCTGGTGGAAAAGCCCCTCGGCATTACCATGCGCGCCTGCCAAGCCATGATCGACGCAGCCCACACCGGCAATGCCGTGCTGGCCACCGCCGAAAACTACCGCCGCGACCCACCCAACCGCTTGGCGCGGGCCATCGTCGAGTCCGGCCTGCTCGGGGATCCTTTTTTGATGATCCAGGCGTCGGCCGGTGGCAGCGACAGGATAACCATTACGCCTTGGCGCCATCTCAAGGAAAAGGGGGCCATTGGCTTGGACATGGGCGTCCACTACGGCGACATCATCCAATACTACATGGGGGACTACGCGCACGTTTTCGGCGGCGGCTTCATCGTCGAGCCGGTGCGGCGCCGGCCAGAAGGGTACGACGATCACCCCCTCGAATCCTACCGCGAGCGGGCCAAAACCTATCCCGAGAGTGTAGAGGCCACGGGCGAGGATTCCGTCGTCGCGCTATATAGGATGCGGTCTGGTGCGCTGGCGCAGCTCGTGTTGGTAGCGGGCCGCGGCGGTCGGGGCTGGGAGCGCAGCGTCCACGGCCGCTGGGGGGCGCTCTATGCTCCCGGAGACCGCAATGGCCGGCCCGCGGTGCTGCGCTTGGAAGGCAAGGAGCTAAAAGGCCGCGAAATCCTCTCGCTCCTGCCGGATTTTCACCTCGACGAAATCACCGAGCGCCTCTTCGGTGCCGACGGCGTAGAATACGATCCGTCCGCAACGTCTTTCTACGAAATCGACTCGCGGCACTTGGCCATTGAGTACCACGATTTTGCCCAGGCCATTCTCACCGGCGGCCAACCCGAAGTGGATGGTTTTGGCGGGATGCAGGCCGTAGCGGCGATTGTGGGAGCCTATGAGTCAGCGCATGCCGGGCGTTCGCTGTCCATGGAGGAGATTATGGGCGGGGCCGTGCGGGCCTATCAGCAGGACATTGACGAAGCGCTTGGGTTGGACTAAGACGATCCGCAGATGAACGCAGATGAGCGCCGATACACGGCCTCTAAAGCGTCGTCACCATGACCCAAAACGGCTGACTACCCACTTCGTAATCCGCGATAGGCTGTAGGGCACCGCTGGTTGCATCGATTTGGTAACAGGTCATGCGGTCGGCGGCTTCTCCGGCGCCGTACAGGTACGTGCCGGTCGGGTCGATGTTGAACGAGCGCGGGCTGGCCGGTACTGGGTAGTGCCCAAACGGGCTGAGTGCGCCGTCGGCGTCGATCTTATAGCCGACGATGCTGTCGTGGCCGCGATTGGATGCGTAGCACCACTGGCCGTTGGGATGGACTTCGACGTGAGCGGTGTGCCCGCCTTCGGTATGGTCCTCGGGCAGGGTCGAAATGTCCTGGAAAATGGAGAGGGTGCCGCGCTCGGGGTCGAAGTGGTGAGCGGTGACTGTGTTGCCCTGCTCGTTGACGATGTACGCGACATCGCCGAGCGGGCGGAAGCAGATGTGCCGGGGGCCAGGCTCTCCTTCCGGCGGAGCTAGCACGGGCGGGTCGTTGGGCGAGAGTTGGCCGGTGCTGGCGTCGAAGCGGAACTGGCTGGTCTTGTTGTTGGGATAGACGTGGGGCACAAAGACAGAGCGCTCATCCTCAGTCAGCAGGACGGCGTGGGCCTTGGGACCCGTGTCGATGCGCTGGACGAGGTCGCCGATGGCTCCGTCGTCGTCTAAGCGGTGTACTGTGACGCCGCCGCCGGTGTAATAAGCGGTGAGGAGAAAGCGACCGGCGGGGTCGGTAATCAGGTGAGCGGGGGTGTCGAGGCTGGTGTCCACCTTGTTGATCAGGGTCAACTCGCCCGATGCGGTGTCGAGGTGGAAGCTGGCGAGGGTTGAGTCCCCGACGTGGCCGTCGTAGAGCACGGGGCGCGACGGGTGCAAAAAGAGCGCGCCCGACGGGCCGTGCGCCGGACTGGTGGCGCGCAGTTCCAGTGCGCCCGATTGGGGGTCGAGGTCGTAGAGTTTGATGGCTTCGTCGCCGGTGAGCGAGACGAAGACGACGGGTTGGGCTTGTGCGGTCATTGAGGTTTGCTCCTTTGAGGGTTTGCGTGGATAAGATAGCGGATGATGCTGAATAGCGGGCTGCCTAGGGCGATTAGGGTGGTTATCTGAATACCGACCAACCAACGAAATTGACTATCCATGCGGGAGTATGCCGTTCTCCATCACCATGAAGACGAAGCGGAAGTTACGAGTCAAACGCACTGAGTATAGACGATTGCCGACCCGCAGTTGCTCCAAGTTCCGCCCGGGAGTCAACTCGCCAGCGCATAGTTCGTCGATAACTCGTGCCAATTCCTCTTGCATCCGTTGATTTAGACGATTGACCATTTTGGCGAACTTGCGGCTCGGCGTTCAAACCTGGTAATTCGCACCCATCGTGGGGGCATGGTTTTCCATTGACGCCATGAATTCTGAGCCGCTGGCGCATGTTCCGCCCGTGCTTGGAGCGAGTGCCCCGTCGTGGATCATTATGGCCCAGCGAAGCTCTTGGAGCGATGCAACGAGATATTCAAACAGCTTGTCTAGGCGTTCCAATGCTGCAAAGACCTCGGCCCCATATACTTCTACGCCCCCTGTCCGCTGCAAGGCGTCCCGGACATCGCGTAGTTCTTTTCTTTCCTTGCGGAAGTATTCCTCGCTTTTCTCCAACTCGGGCACTGCGATGTCGTCAGGGTCCATTTCACGGCTTGGAGGAAAATCTTCAGCCGCTTTCTGGAGTCGCTCCTGAAAGGCGGTGCAGACATCGACTACGGCATCGTGGCGGTTGCGAAAATTTTCGGTCAATATCTTTATTGCACTTTGCAATTCGCCCCTGTTCTGGTTCCTCGGCAGGTGTACGAGCCAGTTCCGGCTTAGCGCTTCCGATTGTTCAGGAGGCCGCGCCAACCAGATCAATGTTCCGGCGACGTTGCGGACCGTTTCGCCGCTAAATTCGGCGGTCTGTTGTTGAGTGACCATGCTCAAACTCGCTTTCCGAAATCCACTATTCCACTTTCAGGCTAAATTAACGACGCGGGGTGTCGATGCAAGGATGACGGCGAAGGAATGACGGAAAAGTAGCGCGTGAAGCTGATCTCGTAGCCGATTTTGACGCTCGTCTTGACCAAGCATCGGGTGCGTGTGGCAACACCTCGCGGCGTAAGAAGCCCTCGATGCCGCCCTCGTCGAGCAGCGGCACCTGTTCGGTGTCGCTTTCGCCGCGTCGCACGACGGACCGTCCTCATGCATCATACTGGTGATCGAGCGACGGCCCGATAAGCTTGGCGAGGGTGGTTAGGCTGGCCTGGAAAACGACGCTCAAGTTGTCCACTTTCCACCATCGGGGCGAGATGACCCGCCGTTAGATTATGTTGACGGAAATTGAGGACTTCGGCCAATTCAGCCGAAGTCACCCATCTACCTTGATCGCATATCGCGTGGATGAGGGGACGCAGGCGCTCACGGCGAGGACGCGGGCCAAGTTGGTCAATGGCTTCCCTGATGGCAGGTGGAAGCTCCTCCCTTGCATCCGCCTTGAACTCCCCTGTATCCGCCTTGGACTCCCCTGTATCCGCCTTGGACTCCTCTGCATCCGCCTTGAACTCCCCTGTATTCAGTGTAAGGGTGTTGCGAAGGGCTACTGTAACGCTGCGGTTGGTAGCCTCTATGCTCGGCTGCGGCAAGAAAGCGTCTTTCATCTCCGCGAACATACGCGGAATGCCCTCACCTTGGTCGCGTGCGAAGCCGAGATCGACCAGTACCCGCACGATACGCGGATTGCGACTGCGATGGACTCGTCGGAGCGTTAGCAACTCGTCTGTGGTCAAGTTGCCAGCCAGAGCACCGGGGCTGACCACTTCCATACGGTCTTCAAACAACCAGACTTCCGTACCGGCTCCTTCAACGCCGTAGTCGCGATGCGCTATAGCATTGAGTAGCGCTTCACGCCACGCGAAGTCCGGGTATTCGGATGTCTCCCGAAACTGGTTGCCTACGAGCCGCGATGGACGGCGCAACAGGCTGCTGATTACGCCGCTTGTCTCCTCAATGACGGCGGGCAGGTTGCCCTCTATACGCGGGCGCTCTTCAACTTGGTCCCGCACAGCACGGCGGTCGCGCAGTTGTTTGGTCCCTCTCGCTCCTTCAAACAGCGACTTGCGGTCGAAGTGTTGACCTTCGTCTTGGTCCAGAAACGGCGTGATGTCGAATTGTGGTTCCGTCATTCGCCTCCGTCCCCAATAATCTCCGCCCGAATTTCGTCCAGCGTCTGCAGCGGCTGCGGCTTGTAAAATGACACTCGACGGATCGCGCCAAGTATCGGGCGCGTGTTGCTCTTGAGTGGTGGGCGAGGTCGAGAGATAATAGACGATTGATCTAAGCACAACAAGAAGCTATACTACCCAACCCTCATCAATCCACCCAACTCGCATTCCCCTATGACCACCCCTCGCCGCCAGACGACGATCATCGTGCTCTTCAGTGCGTTGACGGTCCTCGCCAGCATGGGGATTCGCCAGTCGTTTGGCCTCTTTCTACAGCCGATTAGCGACAGCTTAGATTTGGGGCGCGAAGTGTTCAGCTTGGCGATAGCACTGCAAAACGTGGTCTTCGGCCTGCCCCTGTTCGGGATGATCGCCGACCGCTATGGGGCGCGGTGGGTCGTACTGGGGGGTGCGCTGCTCTACGCGGCCGGATGCCTGCTGGTGCCGGCTAGTAGTGGCCCGCTCGGTTTGTATCTGACGCTGGGCCTCATCATCGGCTTGGGGCTCGGCAGCACGACGTATGTGGTCGTGCTGGGGGCCGTCGCCCGCGTCGTCCATCCGGCAAATCGCAGCACGGTGTTTGGCATCGTCACCGCGGCCGGTTCGTTTGGGACCTTCGCCTTAGTGCCCGCGGTGCAGTGGGTGATTGTCCACGCGGGTTGGCAAGCGTCCTTTGCGGTCAGCGCGGCTCTGATTGGTTGGGTTGTACTGTTGGCCTTTGGCTTTCCGCGTCGTCCTAGCGAGCACGCGGCTCGGCCGCACGGCGAGGGCACGCTGCTGCAGGCGCTGGTCAGGGCGCGGGGCCATTCGGGCTATTGGCTGCTCAACGCGGGGTTCTTCGTCTGCGGCTTTCACGTCGCCTTTATCGCCACGCACTTGCCCTCGTTCCTCACTGACGGTGGCCTGTCGCGCATGATCGGGGCCACGGCCTTGTCGCTGATTGGTCTGTGCAACATCTTCGGCTCGTCTTTGTTCGGCTGGCTGGGCGACCGCTACCGCAAGAAGTATTTGTTGAGTGCGCTCTACTTCAGCCGCGCCGTGGTCATCGGCCTGTTTCTCTTCGTTCCCCTGACCAGCTTTTCCGCCTTGCTCTTCGGCGGCCTGATTGGCTTCTTGTGGCTGGCCACCGTACCGTTGACCAGCGGAACGGTGGCGCAGATATTCGGGGCGCGCTACTTGTCAACGCTGTACGGGATTGTCTTTTTCAGTCATCAGGCCGGCAGTTTCCTGGGCGTCTGGCTGGCTGGCCTGCTCTACGACGCGACGGGGTCGTACAATCCCGTCTGGTGGTTGGCGATTGCCCTCGGCGTGGTGGCTGCGCTGCTTCACCTGCCGATTGCCGACCGCCCGATCCAATCCTTCGACAAAGCTCAGGACGAATCCTCAAACGAATAGGACGACGCTATGGCTGCTAGTTTTAAAGAAATGACTGGATTTTTCCAGGAAATTGGCGCTGCCAACGTGGGGCATACCAACAAGACCTATTTGGCCCACTGCATCGGCGTGCATGGCGATATGAAGAAGTGGGGCGGCGACGATGTGATGTGCCACGCCGCGCTCTTTCACTCCATATACGGCACTGAGATTTTCCAGGATTTTACCTTGCCCGTTGAGCGCCGCGCTGAAGTGCGGGCTCTGATCGGCGAGCGGGCCGAATACTTGGCGTACGTCAATTGCGCCATGGTGCGCGACACGTTCGATGCCGCCGTGGAGCAGCACGGTGCTTCCTACGTGCTCCAGGACCGCCTGACTGGCGATTCCATCGAGATGAACGAGCAGGATTTCAACGACCTAGTGACCATTCACCTGTGCGACTGGCTGGAGCAGGTGGCGCGGTGGGGCCAATGGGACTATCGCCGCGCCGCCTTCGAGCGCATGGCGCAGCGCTTGGGCGGCATTGCCGAGGAGCGGTTCGCCGAGGTTTTTGCGGGACGTCTCAAATAGACAGTGGTCAGTGTCCGGTGCGGTGGCGGCGAGGTAAGCGACTACGGTGGTTTGGCACTCTCACCCCCGCTCCACGTCAAACGCCGCGACATTGCGCTCATCTTTGCTGAACTCCACGCCAATCAGGTGAATTGGCTGCCCCAAGGCGCGATACTTGTCCTCATACCCACGATCCTTGAGCTGTCCTATCGCCGCCCCCGCCGACGCCAACTCGACCACCTTAAACTCAAACAGATAGACGTTGCCGTTGGACAAAACCGCCATGTCTAAGCGACCGTGGCTGCTGCTGTCCTCCACGGTGATGTCCAATCCCAGCGCGGCGAAATAAGAGTAAAACACGCTGGCGTAGTAACCCTCATAACCGGCGATGTCGTTGTTAGTGTACCACTCGTAGGGAATGCTGGCGAAAAAGGCGTGGAACAGCGTCTTAAGCCCGGCGAAGTCGTTGGCTTCCAACAGTCGGTAGAGTTGCACGCTGTTGGCCATCTGCCGCGTCGAGTCCTGCACCAAGTAGCGCAACAGGCTGCGGTTCAGACTCTGGCGCACCTCCCGATTGGGATAGCCCAAGCGATAGACAGGCTCGCCGCCAAAGTCGTCCTCTTCCGTTATCGTCAGGTAGCCGGTCTGGAACAGCAGGGCCTCGGTGGCGATATGATCGACGTCAAAGGTCGATAGCAACTCGTCGCTGCCGACCATCTCACCAAGTTCTAGGGAACTGACGTGGCGTTTGCTCAGCGTTTCGACTAGGAACGTCGGCGTGCCGGTCTCAAACCAATACGCTCTGAACTCGCGGTTGCGAAACAGCAGCAGGATGTCGAAGGGGTTGTACACCTGCTCGTCGCCGCGCCAACGGTAGCCGTTGTACCAGTCGCGGATTTGGTCTCGGTCGAGGCCGGGCAGTTCCGGGGCGAACACGGCGTCCAAATCGGCGTCTGAGTAGCCGCAGATGGCTGAGTACTCCGGTTCAAGGGTAATGTCCGTGAGATTGTTGAGGCCAGAAAACAGGCTGACCTTGGAGAATTTGCTCACCCCGGTGATGAACGTGAAGCGGACGTGCGCGTCGCAGTCTTTGATGACCGCATACAGGCCGCGCAGAAAGTCGCGGTTGGCGCGAGCTATGTCCGGAACCTCCAGCGCATCTAAAATCGGCTTGTCGTATTCGTCGATCAGCACGGCCACCGGCTGCTCGGTTTGGCTGTGCAGTGCCTCCAACAGGTGCGCGAATCGCTCTGGTCCGGTGGGGTAGTCCGATGCCACACCCGTGCGACGTTCGACCGCGTCCAATTGCGCCATCAGATTTATCTCCACGTAGTCGGGCACCTTGAAGTTGCCTTTGCCGAAGCTGAGCCGCAGGACCGGATGGCGCACCGACCAATCCCAATGGTCGTGGATGGAGAGCCCCGCAAACAGCGGCTCGTTGCCCTCGAACACCTCCTTGAGCGTGTCCAAGAACAGGCTCTTGCCAAAGCGTCGGGGACGCGACAGAAAGTAGTGCTTGCCCTCGTTGAGCAGCCGACGAATGTAGGCGGTCTTATCGACGTAGTAGCACTCGCGCTCGCGAATTTCGCGGAAGGTCTGAATGCCGATGGGGAGTAAGCGTTTGTCCATGGCCATTTCTCCTTGGGTCGGCCCATCAGATCGCTTGAATGGGATTGGGATAGTAGGCTACCTTGTCGTCTGTGGTAAGCAGTGTAACGTTTCGACTTGTGCTTGCGCGATGAGTAGTTTGATACCCGTTACACCGGGGAAGTCAAGCACCACTATGTCGCTAGGAGTAAACAAGATTCTCTTCCTCTGGGTAGAGTTTCGCCGCATACTGTAAGGAAAAGGAGGTTAAGTCGCTTTGATCTTGTTCGCTCCAAGTATCACTTCGTTCCACGACAACCACTTCGGATTTAGACATAATCTTTCTCTTTTCCAATTTAAGGTAATGTCTCCCTTTGACTTTCATCGGCCGCGATCGCGGCGACCAGCGGCCAGCAACAGGCGAGAAGGCAGCGGTTAGTCATTCGTCAACGCGCCTATAGCTGTCGTCGAGGTAGTCGCGTCATCCGGAGCAGTAGTTCCAGCCTAAAGCAAGCCACCCATCAAACATCTTTATCTCAAGGTCCCACCTCGGCGAATACGGCTCCCACTCTTCATACTCTTTCGTTTCTTCGTCCCATGTTCGGATATAGGTTACAGTGTGGTTGAAAGCCCACGTACCGCCGTCCGCATAGTACACGCCCATTTTACCACGTTCCTCCTCCAAAAAGTTGGGCCAGTCCAAATCATCCCCATCAGACGGGAGATAGTACGAACGCAGCGTGTAGTCGTAATACGTTACGCCCGGTTCGCCTGCTGGATTCGGATCGGGGGCAAACTCTATTCGCAACGTGTCGGCGATGCTGATGAACTACCTCCCATACTCACGAAGCGAATCCCTCGCCCATGTTCCCACTATGCCTAAGAGCGGTAACGGGCATTGTTCGGCCTCTGCCTCGATATGCTTGGACGCTGGCACCGTTGCGGGCGCAGTGGGCTATCGGCATTGCAACCCGCGAGCAAGAGAAACGTGGCAAGAGCTACGGCTTTGGTCTGCATAGTGCATCCTCTCGTAGAAAGGCCTCACCTACGCCTAGGCGGAGACTGAATCGTGGGGCAGGCATTCGAGGGGGGTCATATCCCAATCGGCCCCCGACCGCTATTTTTGCTGATTAGGTCCCGTATGTAGCGACTTCCATTGGATATACCATCGATCTCCCTTGTGCTCGATGCATTGGGGCTGGTAGCCGTTTGTGAGTTTTTTGTTTAACCCGGTAATCTCCAGTCTCCGCTTCTCCTCCCACAGTTCGCCTGCACACAATGCGTCAAGGATAGATGACTGCAAACTGTCGTTTAACGGACTCAACTTACTCATCACCGCGTCATATTGGGCTACAAGCTCCCTTGAGACGCCCGCCCTAACAGCTACCTGTAATTGGGTTTCCCCCGAGTTTCGGAGATCCAGCTCATGGAACAAGGCGATGCGCTGGTTAAGTGTTATGTGCTTCTGGTTTTTAAAAATGATGGCGATTTCTGGTTTTGACAGTTTGGTGATCTCATTCTTGCTGAGGTCACTCAATAGGTCGCTTAGATACATTGGGAAGCTCCGTGTTGGGCTAGTGATGAGCGGATTGATTATCTAGGTAGCTTGCTGAGGATGCTGAACGACAGGCTGCCTAGGGCAATTAGGCTGGTTATCTGAATACCGAAGAACCAACGAATTGACTGTCCATGTGGGTGCGTAAGCTCGGTAACGGCGCGTTCAATGATGTCTAGTCGGTAGGTCAGTTGCTCGGTCACGGCGTTGCTCCTATGGGTTTCTTCTTCGCACAAAACTGCGGATAAGCTACGATGGGATCGAGTAGAGTTTCGCCGACCGATCAGACAGCTTGGATGGGGCCGGGATAGCAGGCCACTTTGTCGTCCGTGGTAAGCAGCGTAACGTTTTCGACTTGTGCTTGCGCGATGAGTATGCGGTCGAAAGGGTCCTTGTGAAGCGATGGCAAGCGACCGACAGCGAGCGCGTGTTCGGATCGAACCGCAAGTTCGCTGTAGCCGTTTTGTATCAGACCGTCCCGAAACAGTCGCGGTTCAACGCGGAAGTCGCTTCTGCCGAGCGCGTTCTTGATGACGATCTCCCAAATGCTTGCGGTGCTGAACATCAGTTCCGTGGCAGGGTCGCCGAGAAGGTCTTGGGATTCTACTGACAACCGTCCGGGGTCGCCTGCCGCCCACAGCAATAGATGGGTATCCAGCAATAAAGTCATGCGTTTCCCTCGAACATTTTTTCTATCTCCGGCCCGCCCATGCGGTCGAAGTCGTCGGGGACTTTGATCTGTCCGGCCATAAAACCCAACCGACGAGAAGCCGCTGTTTGGGCGGAACGTTCAAAGCCAAACTCACGCCGCAGCCTGTCATACACTTCTAGTGCCTCGGTGCACGCTCGCCCAAGAGCCTCATCTAGCCGATTAAGATCCGCTCCTTCATAAAGAAGCTCCACCGTATCAGCAATAAAATCCTCGACATAGGGGTCGTCGACGTCCTGCTGCACAGCCCACCGCCAAAACCTTGCCATACGCTCATCGTCAGGATGGCCATAATCTTCCGGCTGCAACCCTGCAACCGCCCAAGGCTTGCCCAAACGAAGATCGGGATTTATGGAATCCTGATAAGTCCATATTCGCAATCCCGCCATGAGGGACGCACAAACAAACGACCCATTGGACGTATAGCGGTCCTCCTCTGCTGTCCTCCCACTTTCCTCGCGCTGCCGGTCCATTGTGCGCAAATACGACTCGACAGCGTGCTTGAGGCCATAACTCGAACGTTTCGGTGGGGCCGGTCCATTGAAACGACGCGCCCAACCACACCCCTTCAACCGATAGCTAAGAGATACCCGTCCCTCTACAAAGTACTCCAGCGTGTTGCGAATACCCCCTTCGTACTGCCCGCCTGCTCGCAATTCATCCCGCGCCTTATCCAAATTATCGGGAATACAAACCCTCTCCCACTGCCCCTCATACTGCCCATCCTCCGAGAGAATACGACGGTGGCGATATACCGTTCCCAAGCCATTCGAATTGAGCAAGGGATAGTCTGTCAAAACGCGCTCGCGCTCCGAGTTAAAAAATTGAGGGTCCGACAACAACCTAGCTGCCTTTGACCACAGATGCTGGCTCTTGGTCATACAAAATCCCTTGTTTTTAATATTAAACCCCTAACGGTTTAGATAAAAATATAATTTTTTCTTTAACCGTCAAGGGTTTTTACTAGCAACGATCCACCTGTGCGACTGGCTGGAGCAGGTGGCGCGGTGGGGCAATTGGGACTATCGCCGCGCCGCATTCGAGCGCATGGCGCAGCGCTTGGGCGGTATTGCCGAGGAGCGGTTCGCCGAGGTGTTCGCGGGTCGCCTCAAATAGATACTGAAAACAGCTTGGCTTTGTACAGGTGAAAGCGGAGGCCGACGTTTTCGCCTGCGAGGGCGGATAAGTCGGCTTGGCCTCGCCAGCGCACGGCCTCAGAGATGGAATCGCCGGTGAGGGGTTCGGCCTCGGCGAGCGAAAAGCCGGGATGGGCTTGTACGGGCTGGGGAGGCGTGTGAATGGTCTGGACGATTTCGGCTTTGATCCAGCCATCCGGAGCCGTGCGAAAGTTGAGCAGTAGCTCGCGGCCGGAGCAGGGCCGCTCGATGAGCGTGACTCGCCCCTCGCCTTTGGCCTCTATCCCCGCGAGCCGATCCGGCTCCCAGCAGGCCCAGCGAAATTCTCCATCCTCGGGGTACGATTCAGCGCCACGGCGGAGAAAGTCGTGGCGGCGTTGATAACCCCTAAAAGGCAGCCGCCAAGTGCCGTTGGCGGCGATGAGATTCGGGCTGGCGTAGAGCTGGCCATACGTTCCCCCCTCATAGGTGCGGTCGATGATGGGCTGGCGGAATGGCCGGATCCACTGGTGATTATCGCGGCTGACCGCGAGCTGGACATCGACCGTAGAGGCGATTCGATGGTATATCGACGGAAACATCAGGTAGCGCGGCTGCGTGCCGGGATACGGCGTGTAGCAAGGGTTGTAGATGTCGTCGTCGAGCGCGTCCAAGGGGTCGGGCAGGAGGCAGGGGTGCGGGTCGGCCAGTGATTCAAACTGCGGACCTGAGGCGCGGCGCACCAAGCGCCGGCGGTCGATATGGCCGCGCAAGTACGCCACGTATTGCTCTTGATGGGGGTCGTACACGCAGAGGTTGTGGGTGTCTAGCTGGGTTGAGCCGGCGTCGAAGACGGGTGTGCTGAGATTCTGCCAGTGGATGCCGTCGGCAGAGGTCGCGCCGTGGAGTTGTTGCCGAATCTCAATCCCCTGGGCCTTTTCCCCGGCCGACACATCGCCCAAGTCGCGGGCTGCGAGCAGGGCCTTGAAGCGCGTGGAGTCCATTTCCGGGTCGGGCTTGCCGTCGCGGAAGTAGTTCGCTCCTGGGCCGACGGCTTTGTAGCGCTCGGCCGCCGGGGCACTGGGGTCGATGAACACCCAGCCGAGGGGATGGTCGCGGCCCGCGCAGATGATGTTGTTGCGGGTCGAGCCTTCGTACTCGCACAAGCCCAACTCCGGCCGCTGCCAGGTAAAGCCGTCGTCGCTTTCGGCGTAGCAGACATACGAGCGCGTGATGTCTTCCAAGCGTTGCACGCCGTACCAGAGGCGGTAGCGCCCTCCGTCGTGCAGCATGGCGTTGGTGTGGAGATTGGCTCCTTGCTCCCAGGGCCGCTCCTTGTGGAAGAAGACCTCGGATTTGCGCGCTAGTTCGGGCACGAGTTCAATGCCTTGGGGCGGGTCTTGGGACCAGACGGTGCCGTCGTCTTCGAGCTTGCGATGGGAGGGCCAAATGCCGTACCAGTCGAGAAAGGGCGTGAGTTGGGGCTGCATGGTGATCTAACCTTGGGTGGCTGCGCCTATTAGGTCGCTGAGGAGGACCAACTCGCCGCCGCTTTCGGCCGAGGCATTGGCCCCCAAAACGGCGGCTAGGCTGTTGAGGGAAGGGACGTATGGACTGCGCGGCATGGAAGGGTCGCCGGCTTGGACGGCGGCGATAAAGGCGCGAGCCTGAGAGAAGAAAGCCCCGCGAGATTGCGGCTCTTCTTTGGCCTCCCACACAACCTCGCCGTTTTCCGTCACTTTTTGCGGGGTCCACTCGATGATCGAGTCGTCGCTGATGACGAGGATTTCGCGCTTGGAGTACGAGACGTTGCTCATTACCCGCGAGACGCTGGCGTTGGCTGTCAAGCGCCTCTCAAAGCGATAGTTGACGTTGTACACGTGGGGCAGGTTCATCGGCTCAATGCGCTCGTCGGGCAGGGATTCGACGTAGAAGGCCGAGACTGCCTCAATGTCGCCGAGCAAGTAGCGCAACAGATCGACGCTGTGGATGGTGTTTTCGACGAAGGAGCCGCCGCAGAGTTCGTAGCGGCTGGTCCAATAGCGGATGGGCTGGCCGCTGTAGAAACTTTGGATCTGGGCGTGGCGCGGCGTGCGCTGCTGCAATAGCTCCACGGTCGGCGCGGAAGAAGGCTCGTAGCGAGAGACGAAACCGACCTGGGATACGATGCCGGCTTTTTCGATTGCGGCGTTGAATTCGACGACTTGGGCTAGGTCGAGGGTCTGCGGCTTTTCGACGAAGAGGGCGACGCCTTGGTCTGCGGCGATGAGCACTTCGTCGGTGTGTGCGGTCGGCGGAATGGATAGGTACACGGCGTCGAGTTCCTGTTCCGCGAACATCTGGTGGTGATCCGTATAGGTCGAATGAGGCTTGTAGATGGCCGCTTGTTGCTGGAGGGTTTCGTCGCTTTTGTCGCAGAATGCTTGGAAGACGACTTGGCCTTCCTCGGCGAGGGCAGCTAACGCCGGGAGGTGCGCCCTTTGGGTGATCCAGCCGAGGCCGATGCAGCCGACGCGGACAGGCTTCGACCTGAGCTCAGCCGAAGGTTTCATGGGCAATTCCTTCTCAAGGGGTGAGTGCTTCGATGCGGGCGATGAGTTCGGGTGACAGGTAGCGACCGTCGGAAACAGCCGTGGAGACTTCGAGTTCGCCTAGCGTTGCAGCGCCGGTGAGCAGTACGGAGACTTGGGGATCCGACAGCAAGTAGCGCAGGCCAAGGTCGGGCATGTCGCCGGGTTCGTCGGCGAGCAGGGCTTCGATTTTTTCGAGTTTGGGATACAGCTCGGCAAAGCGGCCGGCCTCCTTCCAGGCGTCGCGCTTGGAGCCGAGCAGGCCAGCGTGCAGCGGCGAGGCGAGGATGATGGCGACGTCGCGGGCGGCCGCGGTGGGCAGGAGGATTTCCTTGGCCGTCTGCACCAGCAGGTCGTATTTGAGGAAGGTGATCACTGAGACGAAGGCGTCGCATTCGGCGAGGACATCGCGCATTAGCACGAGATCCGAGCCAGTGAGGCCGATGTGTTGTGCGAGGCCCTGCTCGCGGATTTCGAGCATGGCCTCTAGGGCGCGTCCCCGGCCGAAGATGCCGTCCCAGCCCGCCTGCTCGGCCTCGTGGAGTTGCAACAGATTGACCGAGTCGCGCTGCAAGCGCAGGAGGCTGGCCTCAAATCCCCGCCACACGGTGTCGCGGGTGTAGTCGAAGGGCGCGGGGAAATAGCCTACCTTGGTCGCCAGATAATAGGGCGCGTCAACCCCCTTGAGGGCGTGGCCGAGGACCTTTTCGCTGCGGCCTTGGCCGTAGAGCGGGGCGGTGTCGAAGTAGTTGATGCCCAATTCGAGGGCGCGCTCGACCATGGCGACTCCGTGCGCCACTGGCAGGAGGCCGTATTCTGGGCGTCCGTAGAACCAAGACCCACCCATGGCGATTTCGCTGACTTGCCAGTTCGTTTTGCCGAATCGTCGGTATCGCACGCGTGCTCCGCTGTTGGGGCTAAAAGGAATGAGGTAACTTACTGATGTTACGCACCGACTTCTTGGGTATGAGATGCTTCGCTGCGCTCAGCATGACAAGTGTTGGCACTCCGCTTCTCAGTGTCATGCTGAGCGCAGCGAAGCGGAGTCGAAGCATCTCTATCCTGCTAGCACCTAGCGTACGGTCAGGACGATGCGTAGCGTCAGTAACTTAGACACAGCGGCGGTTGGCCGCCACTTTTCCACTCACTTGGAGACAACGATGCGCTACAGCTATATGGTAATCGACTTTGCGGATCTCGGGGGCGATTTCGCCGCTGGGTTGGACTTCATTCGGGACTGTGGGTACGAGGGCGTCGAGTTGAACCTGACGCCTGCGGTGCTCGGTCAATTAGACGCGATTGAGCGCTCGGTGGAGACATGCGGCTTGGTGGTGCCGTCGCTTTTGACCGGGGCTGCTTATGCCGAGGGGCTGTGCTTGAGTGTGGCCGATCCGCAAAGGCGCGACGGTGCCGTCGCTAGGCTGCGGGAGTACCTGCCGATTGCCCAGCGTTTCAACGCCATTCTCGTGGTTGGGCTTTTGCAGGGCTTGCGCGCGGATGAGCCGGATGCCGAGGTGGCCAACGAGCGCATTGCGGACGGCCTGCACGAAGTGGGTTTGGCCGCGCAAGACGCGGGTGTGGACTTGGTCGTCGAGCCGATCAATCACCTGCAAGTGGGGTTTAACAATTCCGTCGGTGAGGTGCGCGCCCTGATTGAGCGCATTGGCGTGCCGGCTTTTAGGCCGATGGTCGATACGATTCACATGAACATTGAAGAAAAGTCGTTGACCCAGCCCATTTTCGACTGCGGTAAAGCGCTGCGGCACGTCCACTTGTGCGAGAGCAATGGCGGCGTGCTGGGCAGTGGCCACCTCGACTTCAAGGCTGTGCTCACGGCTTTGGACGCCATTGGCTACGCGGGTTTTGCCTCGGTCAAGGTCTATCGCCAAGCCAGTTTGCGCGAAGCCGCGACCGCGAGCTTGGCGTACTTGCGCGGACTAGGTGGCTAGCGGGCCGCCCAATATCCGACGAAGACGGCGGGAATGCCCAGCAGCAGTTGCAGGCCAATGTGGACTAAGGCGGCTGGCACCTGACCTGCGCGCAGTATGGTAGCGGTCTCGTAGGCCACGGATGAAAAGGTGGTGAAGCCGCCGAGGATACCGACGAAGAGGAATAGACGGACTTGGGAGCTTAGGTATTGACGCTCTTCGGCTAAGCCGCCCAAGAAGCCAATGACGAGGCAGCCGACCACGTTGACTACGAGGGTGGCGTAGAGCGGGGTGCCCAACAGGCGCTGGGTCCCCAAGGAGACCAAGTAGCGCAACACGGCTCCAATGAAGCCGCCGCAGCCTACTAGTAGAATGCGATCCATTTGCTGAAACCTCCCTCCTGCACCATTAGGTGCTTGACAATGTATTGCAACCTTGCGACTCTCAAATATCTGGGTCTTGCGAATGTTCCCTTAACTATAAAGGAAAGGCGCAAGAGCGATGAGAACCTTTAGTGATGAAGAACTGATCGACTTGTTCAATCGGCAACTCCCCGACTTGCTGGATCGCCGCCCGGACCTCGAGCCGCTGATTTACCAGGGGTTCTTGGGTGCGTTTGCCCGCCGCGAAGAGGTGGCTGTGGTGTTGAAGGAACTGCGGGAGTTGCGGACGGAGATGGACCAACGCTTTGACGAAGTGCGGACGGAGATGAATCAACGCTTTGACGAAGTGCGGACGGAGATGGACCAACGCTTTGACGAAGTGCGGACGGAGATGAATCAACGCTTTGAGCACATGGACCAGCGCTTTGACGGGGTTTCGCAAGCCATCGATCGGCTGGGGTCGCGCTGGGGCATCCGCAACGAGAGCGTGTTCCGGCGCACCATGGCGGCCCTGTTGGAGGAATCTTTTGGGGCCGAGGTCGAGGAGCGCGTCATTGCAGGCGAACAATTCGATGTGGTCATTGTCGATTCCGATCAGCACATTCTCGTCGAAATCGCCGCCAGTGTGGGAGCCTCAATCCAAGAGCGGCTGGAGCGCAAGCGTCGGCTGTACACCGAGGCTACCGGGGTGGCTCCGGCGCGGGTCCTTCTAGCCACGGCGGATATCTATAGCTATCGGGCGCAGGCCCTGCGCGAGGCAGGCATTGAAGTAATTGAACCGGCAGAAGCCGACTAAGCCGGGCGGATGAAGCCGCCGCAGCCTGCCAGTAGAATGCGATCCATGGCGTATTAACAACGGCATCGCCGTTGTCGCGGGCAAGAGTGAGGGCCGCGATGTAGTCCGCATCGCGGCCCTTTTTCCGTTCTAAGCAGAACTAGGGGGACAAGTTACAAGCAGCCAAGTTCCCTAGTGCACCACCTTGCATATAAAGGTCGGCCGGCTTAGCGTTGGCTTGCCTGCGGCTGGCTCAGGTAAGAGCCACAGTCTATCTAGTCCGCTATCGTAAATAGGGGTGCTCATCTCTACTTCATAGCCTAAGTCTGCGAGTGCACCTCTCGTTAAAGGAGAAATATATGGGGGCAACGCCGTCCCATTGGGTGCAAGAACACCAGCAGCAAGACTCATAACATCTAAGTTGGCCTCATATATCCTACCCCAGTGATGCTTGTCGTCGTGGATAGGAATGGCCTCGCCATAATACAAGAATACTCCACTATCAGAGCCAAGGTGTGCTTCAAAAGTGCGCCGCAACCTTAGAAAGCCTTCCCAAGCATAGGTGTCCGAGAGATAGAAGAACTTTATAGGAAAAGGATTCCCTATTATGTTGTATGGTAAAGGATTGTCCCAATACTCAGCGGGCTTGATATAATCAAACCACTGATCCAAGGTGCCCACCCCTAAGACATGGCCAATCTCGTGTAAGGCCATCGTGTGCATCTCTTGTTCTACTAATTCGTCAACAGGTGCATAGGGTGGATAACCATTTATGCGATTTCCTACTGCATAGAATTCGGACCTTTCTTCGTGGATTTCTGTAAGGTGGCTGCGTGAATCTTCCCCATACGTAACTTGCCCTAAGACAGGCAAGCCCCCAGGGCGCGCCGAGAACAATTGGGCAAAAGCCTCAATCCCAAAAACGGGGGCAAGTGAACTTCTAGGCTCTTTCTGGTAAACCACTACGAGCAGATCGTCCACTTTCCTACCCTTTTCTATAGTAGGACTCGTTTCATGGAACGTCCTTTCAAGCACTACGTCGGGTAGATCATCCAGTATAACACGTTCCCATTCTTGGGCGGCGCGGCGGAAAATATCTCGATCTTCTGACGGAATGTTATCGGCAAAAACCAATTCGATATTGAAGCCCAAGCTCTCTCCGGACGGTTCTTGGACCCGTACGTCATAGTGCGCCAATTCTGTTTGCTCGTAATCGAATAGGATGATCTCAGTGTCGCCGGCTGCGCAGACAGACAAATACAACGGCCAGCCGTCGCGCCGCGCCCGGGTCGGACTATCGTTGCCCTCGGCAGGACAGTAATTGCGCGATGGCGGCCTGCTGCCCCCAGCCACTTCTAACGCCTTATCTTTCCCGGTCGGATTGACCACGACTAAGACACTATCCACATCCGAAGAAGTGCGAACCGTAAACGTCTTCCATGCCGAATCGTCGGCCGTGAATGAAAACGACGCAGGCGACGGCTCGATCCAAGCCGAAGAGCCAGTACCGGCTTCGGCTTCAGCTTCGGCTTCAGCTTCGGCTCCAGCTTCGGCTCCAGCTTCGGCGACTTGGATGGCGTAGCGCGCTAATTCTGTTTGCTCGTAATCGAATAGGACGATCTCGGTGTCGCCTG
>VXOR01000040.1:2898-9950 GCA_009840005.1 Gemmatimonadota bacterium | reverse complement strand
AAAGCCGCCCATATTGACGAAATATGGGTGGCTTTGCCCAACGCCGGACGCCGCGCTTGCAGCCGCGCGAAGGCCACCAGGGGTTTTCAGACAGCTTCTAATACCTCGATGCTCATACGTAACGTCCATTGGATTACCGTCGTGTACTTTAGCTTTTAGGTTTCCAATCGCTTGAGCCGGGGGTTTTCAGTAAGCCCCGGTATCCGTCCCCGCTTGGCCACGGGCCGGCCATCTACTTCCTTGATGTCCGCAGTAAAATCAATCGCCGCGGCGGCGCTGATCGCGCTGCCGACCCCAAAGGCATCCACGGGCACTCCTGCCGCCTGGAAATAGCCGATGCGTTCGGCGTCTAAGCCGCCGGAGACCGCAATCTTTACATGGCTATGCCCGGCTTGGTCGAGCCGCGCTCGCACCTCTGCGACCAACTCGGCTGTGACGCGACCGCGCTCGCTGGGAGTATCCAACCGCACCCCCCACAGCTTCTCGCCTAGAGCCTCGGCCAGCCGCAGGCTTTCTTCCGCTTCATCCTTAAAGGTGTCAACTAAGGCAATACGCTCGACCTCGGCGTCGACGTGGCGGTCAAATGCCTCAGCCGCCTTGAGCGTGTCGCCGAGGCACAGAATCAAGGCGTGAGGCATGGTTCCGGTTGCCTCAATGCCAGCGAGGGCAGCCCCCTGCGGAGTGGCACATCCAACGCATCCCCCGACGATGGCCGCGTATTCCATCCGGGCGCTGACCTCCGGGTGGATATGCCGAGCGCCGAAGCTGATGATCGGCACCCCGTCAGCCGCAGCCACGCACTCGGCCGCAGCCGTGGCCCACCCCGTCTCGCTGCTGAGCATCCCCAACAGCGCCGTCTCGTACAGGCCGAACTGCCGATAGGGCGCGCGGATCCGCAATACGACTTCGCGTGGCTCGATCCAATCTCCTTCGTCCAAGCTCCACACCTCCGCCTCCGCGCCGAGCACCTGCCGCAAGAGAGCCTGCGCCTCGCGCATACCGCAGAGCAAGGCGCGGCGCCGGGTAAACACCTCCACCGCCACGACCGGATTGAGCTGCTCAGCCTCTAGGATGTCGCAACTGCGGCGGAAGTAAATATCCGCGTTGTCGCCCGCCAGCGTCTCAGCCGAGGGCGCGTATAGGCTTCGACTTGAGCTCAGCCGAAAGTCGCGCTCTACCATCAGCGGTTGGTAACCTGTGCCCCGAGAATTTTCTCTATATGCCCCAAGGCCCATTCGTGCTGTTGGGGATCAAAGCTGGCCACGCAATCGGCCGGGACCTCAACCGGATAGTCGCGGTTGCGCAACCCGGCCACGGTGTGCAGGACGCAAATGTCCGTGCAATCGCCCATCACCACGACCTTGTCTGGCGCTAACTCATCCAACATCGCGGCCAACTCGGTCTCGAAAAAGGCACTGTAGCGCCGCTTTTTGACGATCTGCGCGTCTTGGGTCAATGGTGCCAGTTCGTCAATGATGCGCTCCTCCTCGCTGCCTTCGATACAGTGCGGAGGAAACATCTCGAACTCGCGGTCGTTTGCGCTGTGGCTGTCTTGGGAAAAAAACAGCGCGGCCCCAGCGGCCTTTTCGCGCTCGACCCGCGCGGCGATTCGCGGGATGATCTCCCTCGCGTGGTCCCCGCAGTAGAGCGTCCCGTCTGGACGCATAAAGCCGTTCTGCATATCCACGACAATCACGGCATTAGCCATCGCCTAATCCTCCTATCCGCAAAAATATAGCAATCCAGAATGATCTGAACGATTCGTGTAGGGGCGTCCCTTGTGGGCGCCCAGACACCGCGTATGCCGCCAGCGGAATCCGACGAGGGCAACCACAAGGGTTGCCCCTACAATGCCTAACGTCAGTTAGAATTCAAACCGGCTCAAGCCGATCCCCCACCAGCCGCCGGTAGTAACACCCCAACCGCGCCCGACCATCTGCATCCAACGTGTGGCAGGCCCCCTCCCCTTTGAGCCGCACGCGGTACAACAGCGAATTCTGCTCGCAGTTGACGCGGATTTCGACCAGTTCGAGCACATTGCCCGAGGTCGCGCCTTTGACCCACAACTCGTTGCGCGACGTGCTCCAAAACGCGGCCACGCCCTCGCGCCGCGCATAGTCGAACGCCTCTTCATTGGCGTACCCCACGATCAACACCTCGCCGCTATCCACGTCCTGCGCCACCACCGGCACCAACCCCTCGCCACAGGCCGCGGCCCGCTGCAACTTGCCAAAATCCAAGGCCAACCGCTGCCCTTCCTCCACTTCCTCATGCGTCATATTCACTCGTTCAACCACGACGATCTCCTATTGTCAAACTCCTTTTAACTAGACCTTGCCTCCCTCTCCAAGTCAAGCCTATATTCCCCGCCCGAAAGGACAAAACCCTATGCTGCTCGACACTGCCTACGAAATCGCCACCTCCAACATCCGCTTCGGCCCAGGCACCACCAAGGAGATCGGCATGGATCTCAAAGACCGGGGCCTGAAGCGGGTCATGGTATTGACCGACCCAAATTTGCGCGAGCAAGCGCCCGTGCAGACGGCCTTGGCGGCCATTGCGGAGGCGAGCGTCGAGTACGCGCTGTTCGACCAAGTGCGCGTCGAGCCAACCGACGCCTCGTTCAAGGCGGCGATTGCATTCGCCCAACAAGGGTTTGACGGGTTCGTCGCCATCGGCGGGGGATCGGTGATGGACACGGCCAAAGCCGCCAACGTGTACACCACGTACCCAGCCGATTTCCTCACCTACGTCAACGCGCCCATTGGCCGGGGCGAACCAGTGCCCGGCCCGCTCAAGCCGCTAATCGCCGTTCCCACCACCGCTGGCACCGGCAGCGAGACCACGGGCGTGGCGATTTTCGATCTCGTCGAGATGAAGGCCAAGACCGGCATGGCCCACCGCTACATGCGCCCGACCTTGGGCATCGTCGATCCAGACAACACGCGCTCCATGCCGCCGCAGGTAGCCGCTTCAACTGGCCTCGATGTGCTCTCACACGCCTTGGAGTCCTACACGGCCCTGCCGTTTGACCAGCGGCCCCGACCCGACCGGCCCCAACTGCGACCGGCCTACCAAGGCTCGAATCCCGTCAGCGACTTATGGGCGCTGGAGGCTTTGCGGTTGGTGGAGCAATTTTTGCCCCGCGCCGTGGCCGACCCCAGCGACGACGAGGCCCGCAGCGCCATGTGCTTGGCCGCAGCCCTCGCCGGCATTGGCTTTGGCAACGCCGGCGTCCACTTGCCGCACGGCATGTCCTATCCAGTGGCTGGCATGGTGGAAAGCTATGTGCCCCAGGGATACGCCATCGATTACCCACTGGTGCCGCACGGATTTGCCGTGATCGTCAACTCGCCGGCGGTCTTCCGCTTCACCGCGCCGACTTGCCCCCAGCGGCATCTGCGGGCAGCCAAGGTCTTGGGAGCCGATTGCGGCGGGGCTAAAGACGAGGACGCGGGCGCGATCTTGGCCGACCGCATCGTCTCACTGATGCGCCAACTCGGCGCACCCAACGGCCTCAGCACCCTCGGCTACGGCAGCCAGCACATCCCGGCCCTCGTCGAAGGTACGCTGCCGCAACACCGGGTGACTAAGCTCTCGCCACGAGCGGCAGATGCTGAGGAACTGGCGGGGATCTTTGAGGACGCGCTGAGTTACTGGTAGGAAGCTGCCAAGCAGAGAGTGGCGACTCTAGCTTTCCGCAGCGAAACCACCACCAACCGACCTAGAAAACTCCATCTCACAGATAGGCAAGACAGGATCGACGGTCAAATTGTGCCGCCTTGCAATTTGTTCAACAGAATGGTTGACAACAGAATCGTTGAACGCTATCTTTGTTCAACAGAATGGTTGACAACAGAATCGTTGAACAAAGGAGAAGCCATGAGATCATCGACTGGCCGCTGGGTAAGCGGCGGCGACTTTTTCAATCGCGAGCGCGAGTTGCAGATATTGGAGACTCGAGTCCGCGACTACAACCACGTATTGCTGACCGGACAGCGGCGCATGGGCAAGACCAGTGTTACCCAAGAGCTCGGGCGACGGCTTGAGGCTGAGGGTTGGGTCTTTCTCTTCGCCGACGTCGAGGGAGCGACCTGCGCGGAGGACGCAATCGCGGATATTGCTCAAGCGGCCCACTCGGTTCGCCCGATCATGTCGCGGTTCGCTACCACAATGAAACGCTTGGTTGGTAGTGTCGAAGAGATCGGCGCACACGACTTTCGCGTGAAGCTCCGGGCTGGTCTGAATGCGGGGAACTGGCGGCGTCACGGGGAAGAGTTGCTTCAGCATTGTGCCGCACACGAACAACCTGTGCTCCTCGTCATCGACGAGTTGCCGATTCTTCTCAAGCGAATGCTTGACGATGACGACGGTGCCAGACAGGCCGATGAGTTCCTGAGTTGGTTGCGCCGCGTACTCCAAGCTCTTGGAGACAGCTCCCCAGTCCTCATCGTATCCGGCAGTATCGGGCTTGCACCTCTCGTAAAGCGACTGGGCATACCCGACCGCATCAATCATCTCGACCCCTTTCGCTTGGGGCCGTGGGACCGTAATACCAGTATCGAGTGTTTTCAACGTCTCTCAGAGAGTTGCGGCTTGCGAGTTGAGGACGGCGTAGCAGAAGCGGTGTACGATGCGCTCGGCGTCGGTATCCCCCACCATGTGCAGTCCTTCTTCGCACGGTTGCGGGACCACGCCACTATGCAGAGCCAAGAGCAAGTGACGGTAGAGGACATCGGGGAGGTCTATCGCACCGAACTTCTTGGGCCTTCAGGGCAGAATGATCTTGTACACTACGAAACGCGCCTCAAGGAGGCGTTGGAAGATGAGAGCCACACCATCGCCATGGAGATCCTCGCCGAGGCAGCTACCCAAGAGGTATTCACGCCAAGCGCACGGCGTTGCCTCGAACGGCTGTACGCCAAAGTGGTTGACGATGCACCCGACCGTATTGCGGATACCCTCGAAATCCTGATGCACGACGGCTATCTCGAAGCCATAGACGGTGGCCATCGCTTTCCGTCGCGCTTGCTGAAAGACTGGTGGTCGGCGCGTTTCCGCGACCACCACAGGCCCCTCAAAGGCCGCCGTTCTGAGGCCGAATCCCCGGGAGACGCGCCATGAACAAGTCCGATCTACCAATTCGCAAATTCAATCCAGGGACGTTCCAATCCGACGAGGAAGTGATAGAGCAGTTCGTAGTCAGGAAACACGAACTCGACATTGTGCTTGAAGTCCTCCGTGGGAACATAGATTCACCATCTTGTCAGCACGTTCTGGTCGTCGCGCCTCGCGGGCGGGGAAAAACCATGTTGCTAACCCGCGTCGCGGCAGAATTGAACACCAACCATGAACTCTCCGAGAGTCTTTTGCCGGTTCGGTTCATGGAAGAAAGTCACGAGATATTCAGCCTCGCCGATTTCTGGCTCGATACCTTGTTCTACCTTGCTCGGGACAGCACCAAGCACGATCCCGTACTCGCTGAGGAGTTGCGAAAGACGCACACCGACTTGACCAATCGCTGGCACGAGGAAAGGCTCGCAGACCGCGCCCGTGCCGCTGTCTTGGAAGCGGCGGACCGGCTGGGCAGAAAACTCGTCCTCATGGTCGAGAACCTACAGGCGCTCTGCGGAAACGTGGACAAACATTTCGGCTGGAAACTACGCGGCTCGTTGCAATCAGAACCCCAGATCATGCTGCTTGCCACTGCCACGAGTCGCTTTGAGGGTCTGGACGACGCGGAGCAGCCGTTCTTTGAGCTATTCCGAATCATCGCTTTGGAACCGCTGGCCACCGAAGAATGTCGTCGTCTGTGGCAGGTCGTCAGCGGCGACGCGGTGAGCCAGCGCGAGATTAGGCCGCTCGAAATCCTGACCGGCGGCAGCCCCCGCCTCCTAGTCATCGTCGCCGAGTTCGCGCGGCACCGCTCCTTGCGCCAGTTGATGGAAAAATTGGTGGAATTGATTGACGATCACACCGAGTACTTCCGTGGTCACTTAGAGGTATTGGCTAAGGGTGAACGCCGCGTGTATATCGCGGTGATTGACCTTTGGCAACCGTCGAGTACGGGCGAGGTCGCGGCGCGAGCGCGTATGGATGTCCGACCCGTATCGGCTCTGCTTGGACGGCTCGTCGAACGGGGTGCTGTCATCGCGGAAGGGAGCGGCAAGAAGCGGCGTTACGCGGCGGCGGAACGTCTCTACAGCATCTACTATAAGCTGCGGCGCGAGCGCGACGAGGCGGCGGTCGTTGCAAACCTGATCCGCTTCATGGCGGTGTTTTACAGCAACACCGAACTTGCAGAGATGTCCGGCAAGCTAATTGCGGAGGCGACGCGATTGCCGACGATTCGCGAGGGCATTGAAAGAGCAATTGCCGAACAGCCGCAATTGGGCCACTTGTTTCCTAGCATGGCACGACCAAGCATTGATTGGACATCCAGTCCTGCCGCGGAAACCGACAACGAGAGCTTCAAACAACTGTTTGAGGAGATTACTACAGTATTCAACGAGGGAGCATTCGAGAAGGTTATCGAAACCGAGGACCAAGCTTTCACTGCTGAAAGCGCCAATTGGTCTCGAATACCAAGCTCACTGATCGCTCTGGCATTTATTCAGGCACCAGCGCACGAGCAACGCGGTAAGTTCAAGGCGGCAATTGAAGTCTGCGACAAATCAATATCACGATTTGGCTCCAGCAACGAATCCGATCTCCAAGTTACGGTCGCTTGGGCTCTGTTCCTAAAGGGCATCATGCAAGGACATCTCGGCGAGTTCGAGGCGGCGATTGAAGCCTGCGACAAAGTACTCTCACGATTTGGCTCCAACGATGAATACAACCTCCAAGATCAGGTCGCTTGGGCTTTGTTCCTAAAGGGTGCCGTGCAAGGACAACGCGGCGAGTTCGAAGCAGCGATTGAAGCCTGCGACGAAATACTCTCACGATTTGGCTCCAGCAACGAACCTCAACTCCAAGAGCAAGTCGCTTGGGCTTTGTCCCTAAAGGGTGCCGTGCAAGGACAACGCGGCGAGTTCGAAGCAGCGATTGAAGCC
>VXOR01000040.1:0-2888 GCA_009840005.1 Gemmatimonadota bacterium | reverse complement strand
CCTAAAGGGTGCCGTGCAAGGACAACGCGGCGAGTTCGAAGCAGCGATTGAAGCCTGCGACGAAATACTCTCACGATTTGGCTCCAACGATGAATACAACCTCCAAGTTGCGGTCGCTTGGGTTCTGTTCCTAAAGGGTACCGTGCATGAGCAACGCGGCGAGTTCGAAGCGGCGATTGAAGCCTGCGACGAAATACTCTCACGATTTAGCTCCAGCGATGAATACAACCTCCAAGATCAGGTCGCTTGGGCTTTGTTCAGAAAGGGTATGATACAAATCCAAATGAGCCGTGCGGAAGAAGCTCTGCACATGTGTGAGGAACTTGAACGAAGACTCGGAACCTTTCCCGCCGGAGACGTAAAAGCTTGTTTTGAATGGCGAACAATGTATGTGCGGACGCTAGCGCTGATGATCCAGAAAAAACGTCGGTCCGCCATGGACGCGTTCCGCTCTGCGTATGCTGCGTTCCTACCTAACGACGATACAATGCACGAGATGCTCTGGCTTGTGCCCGAGTTGATCGCAACCGGTGCCTCGGCGCATGACCTTGTCGAGATCCTGTCCAGCGACAAGACCAAAGCCAAAGGGTTGGTACCCCTCATCGTTGCCCTGCTCCAGCATACCGGCAAAGCGATTCGTGCGCCTGTTGAAGTCCTTGAGGTCGCGGCGGATATTCGCGAGCGCATCGAAGCAAGAGCGGCGCAAGGTACTCCTGTGGCTTCCTGACCGCCTCAGCCGGAAGAAACGGGTGATACCGATAATGGATCGAATGGGTAGTAGCTATAAAATATAATCTCGAACAATTGCAGGAGCTGCTCCGATGAGCACGAGAACTTTATTTTTAGCTTGGCAGGACAAAAAGCCTAGCAAGGCATGGTTTCCGGTGGGTCGGCTGGATGCTGATGTCGAACGTTCCTTCTATCGCTTTCGCTACATCGGCGGCGCAAAGCGAGCACAAGAAGAGGTGGGGTTTCCTCTGTTGATCGAGTTTCCCGATTTGAACGAAGATTACCAGGCCGCGGAGTTGTTTCCGCTATTCCAAAATCGGGTTATGAATCGGGCAAGGCCGGACTTTACCGACTATCTTCACAGGCTTGACCTAACCGAAGAGGCTGACCCTATTGAAATTTTGTCCACTAACGGGGGTCATCGCGTAACGGACGCTTACGAGGTTTTTCCAAAGATCGAGAAAGACGACACCGGGAGCTTCTCTTGCCGGTTCTTCCTGCATGGCTGGCGACATATTAATGAAGCAACTAAAGATCGAATTGACCGCCTTGCACACGGCGAAGAGCTGTACGTCACACTGGAATTGACCAATCCTGCGACCGGGTTGGCTGTGCAAATGCAGACGACGGACTACTATATGATCGGATGGGCACCGCGTTACTTGGTAGCAGATCTGGTTGCGGCAATGGCCGAAGGGCCTAGTAAATTCGGGGCGAAAGTGGTTCGGATTAACCCTCAGACTGTCCTGTTGAAGCAGCGCGTATTGATCGAGATGTACGGCTGCTGGGATCAGTACGAACCAATGAGTAGCGAGGATTTTAAGCCCTTGGTCCCTTGATCGTCCATCGGAGCTTCCGGCTGATTCTATCCTTCCTGTGGACGTTCACGGAGCAGTTGCAGCTATCGTTTGTAGATTTTTTTTTTTTGCTCTTGGCATACCTATCGAACTTCAAGAAGTTCCATTACAAAAGGTTACGAAATTCTTCAACGGTTAATCCTGCGTCTCTTACAATACCCCCCATAGTAAAGGCATTAACAGGATTGTTTCTTGGAATAGTCAAAATACGCACTCCATCTGTCATGACGATATGCTTACCCTGACGTGCAATGTGAAAACCCGCCTTTCCCAAAGCTCGCACCGCATCAAGATGGTTGACGCCCGGAATCTTGGGCATATTTATACAGCCAATTCGATTTCTCGAACTTCGGCATCCTCCAAAAGATCTTCTACGACGCTGAGATACTCTCGAATGGCGGCTTCGATGTTAGCGAGGGCCTCTTCTTCTGTTTTTCCCTCAGACCAACAACCTGGAAAGCCAGGGGTCGACACGCTATAGCCTTCGTCAGATTGGTGAAGGGCAATTTTGTACCTCATAATGGTCTCTTTACGGTTATTCATCTGCCTCTCCTTCTCATGCGTCGCCGATAAGCGGCGAGCGAATGTACTACATCCCTTCGTGCTGCCGATACTCAATCTCAGTGGCTGAAGCCGTCTCAAAGAACAACTCCAATGCCTCCTTCAAATTTTCCCGCGCCGCGGCCACGGTCGCGCCCTGACTAGCGATGTCCAACTCAGGGCAGAGGGCAACGTAGCCATCGCCTTCTCGTTCGATAATTTTTGTTGCTGCCCACTGTCTGGTAGGACTTCCTTCTTTTGAGTTTCTAGTTTTCATTCTGCCCCTCTCCCCACACCCGCCCAATCGCCGCCCGAATCTTCCCCTCCATCCGCTCCACTAACTCCCGATTAGCGGCGACGAGAGACTGCTCGGCTTCGATTTCGGCGACGATGGCTTGCTGAGTTGCCAGCGGCGGGATGGGTATTTGTATTCTCTCCAAGTTTCCTTTCGTGATGTGAACAAGACCGACTCCACCATGAAGATTCTGTTCAACCTCGGCGACCGCTCTGTTCAGCGCGTAGAGCAAGTACATTTTAGTTGCCCGGATTTGATCGAATTCGATCTTGAAAATGTGCTGGTTCAGTATGGCCTTTCCACCATTCCATATATGTGCTCCAAAAGATGTTCCTCGCGATCCAGACCATGAGAATAGAAGCTGTCCTTGGTTGATAATGTACCGATCTTTTACCTCGCCAGTGTAATAGTTCTTGAATTCAACTTGTAAGTGCAATCGCTTGGGTAGGTGGCATAGAAACGGCCAA
>VXOR01000084.1 GCA_009840005.1 Gemmatimonadota bacterium | reverse complement strand
GGGGGCCCCCCCCCCCCGCCCCCCCCGACCGATCGCCGGCCGAAACCGCGAAAAAACACCCACCGCACAATACCTTCCTGCTAGCTTCCTTAACTGATGTTACGCATAGGCCCCTAGATATGGGATGCTTCGCTTCGCTCAGCATCTTAGACCCGGGCCTGTGCGTAACACCACTTATTGAGATAAAACAGGGTCGGCTTCAATAGACCACGGCGAGGCTGCGTTCCTGCGCCCATTGCCCGTGGTCCGTTTGGGCGCGCACCTGCACGACGT
The DNA here is from genome assembly GCA_009840005.1 of Gemmatimonadota bacterium. Next base: position 60,092 of record VXOR01000084.1, on the reverse strand, counting down.
ATATCCCGGGCGCGACGAGTTGCTCCTGCTCATCGCGCCCGTTCCACATTGCACGATGGCGGCCGTTGCGCTGTACACCGAGGGCTTGCCGCCACATGGAGCGGCCGTCGAGTGTGTAAATTTCCAGTTCTACCTCGGCGGGGGCTAGCAAGCGGAACAAGTTGTACTGGATCGTTACGCGGTCGTTGATGCCGTCGCCTTGCGGGGTGAACGCGGTCGGCTGCACCTCTATAGCGCCCAACACCTCATCCAATGCCCCCCCAATGGCGACCATGCGCAGTTGATTCGTGCCCAAAGCCTCGCTGGCGTCACCCCCTTCTACTTGCTGCGGCAGGCTCTGCTCAGCGCGCGCAAATACCTCGGCTTGCACCGTGCCCGAAGCCGTGTACATGATGGTTTCCAAATGCAAGCGCAGCGTTTGCGTGCCTCCTTCGCGGATGGGTTCGGGCAAGTAGATGGCTAGGCCCTCGGGTTCGGCGATTACGCTGTCGGCATTCACTGACTGTAGGGGATCGCCCATCTCCAAGCCGAGCAGGGCACCCGCGTTAGGCAGGGTTAAACGCACCGCGTCAAAACCGGCTTGGTCCGCTGCAAACTCGGCCCGCAAGTCGCAGATCAACTCGATCTTTTGCCCGGCCGGCACCTCGGCGATATGGCCTGTGGGCTGTAGGTCGCTGGCAGCGGCTACTTCGCCTACCACCCGCTCGACCAGTAGCGGAGAATACGCAATCGCCAGCGAATCCAAGCGCGTAAAATCCCACAGCGTTTCGGTTGCTAAGGTCAGGCGCAGTTGCAGGTAGCGGCCGCTCGGTACGCGGGGCAGTTCGCCGGAACGGCGCAACGGCGGCGACCAAAAGCTCCAGTTGTCCGCGTCGTCGATAATGGGGCCGCGCCAGCCTACGGCCGGGGGATCCCAAGGCCAGATGCGTTGCTTGAGCCGTTCGTATGCGCTTTGCGTTACTTCCACGAGTTGGCCGATGTCGTCGTATCCGTGATAGCCAGTGGGCGTGGGGTCTAGGCCAGTTTTGATTTCTACTTGCGCGGATGTGGGTGCGTCGGGAGAGGCTACGAGTTGGTCGCCTTCGCGCCGCCATTTGCTCGCGCCAAAGCGCACGCGCCCAATGTTGACTATTTGCCCTAAGTCGATCACTTGCGATGTCCACACAGCCCGCGGTGGGAATCCCCGGCCGGACACCTCTAGCTCAGCCAAGGCGAACTTGGTGTAAAACCGGCCATTGTCTGGGAAGAAGAAGACGCGCAGAAAGCGCAGATATTGCAGTGGGAACTCGATGTTTACGACGGCTTCGGTGTTCAGATCGACGCTGGCTAGCAGGACGTCCAAGGGTCGGTAGTAGGAACCTTCTTCCTTGGCTAAGCCGACGGGGTCGAGGCTGCCGGAGAGTTCGTATTTTTCAAAGGCGAAATTGGGGCGATATGGCTCTTGGGTGAGGGCGTCACGACCCTCGGGCGGGTAGAAGGCAAAGCGATCCATTGGCACGGGCACGCCGAGGTCAATGGTGTAGAATTCGTTGGGGTCGTAGTAGTCGTGCGCTGAGAAGAAGGTTGTGAGATCGCCATCGACAAAGTCGCGTGGCTCGGCGCGTGGGCGGAGGTAGTTGATGCCGCGCCAGATGCGGAGGTCGCCTAAGCGATACGTGGATTCTCCGGGGGAGCGCCAGCGATACCAAGGCCCTAGTTGGGGGAGCAAGTTTTCGCCGGGTTTGAGTTCGCGCGGCTGGAGTACGGACGGGTCGGTCGCGTCGTCCATCATCCTGTTTTGCCACGTCCACTCCGCCCACGACTCGGTGCCGCCGAGGCGAAACTCATCTACTGCCCATGAGCGCACCGATAGGCCGCTTAGCATTAATGCAAGAGCGAACGCATATCGCATGGGGGACCTCTTGTGGAGATTTTCAGCAGCTTAGTGGCTAGTGGCCAACAGAAACTTCCCCTAACCACTACCAGAACGGAGTTCCTGTGTCAATAGGAATTTCGTCGTTGTGCGGGAAGTGCTCTATTAGATTGCCACGCGAGCGATTGACACTATCGCTCTGTTGCAGGAGGACGCGCTGGCCGCAGCCCAAAAAAAGCGGCCATGATCAAGCCGCTGGCAATCCGCGACGCGCAGGCTAGGCCAAAGACGGCCCCGTAGCCATAGTCGAGGATGAGTATGCCGCCGATGAGGCTGCCGAGGAAGTTTAGAAGCTGGAAGCCGCAGACGCGAAGGCCCTGGATCCGCGCCCAGAAGCGCCGGGGCAGCACTTGGGTGGAGAAGTGCTGGTCGGACGGGTTGTCGATGACTTCGCCGATGCGCACGAGCAGGAACATAGGCACGGCCAATGGCAGACTGATAAAGGCCCCCATGATCCCAAGGGCACTGCCGCCCATAATGCGGGATGGAAGGATGGTCAGCGTCGGTCCGAAGCGGCGCACCAGCGTTGGCGCGGCAAAGGTCGCCGGTAAGCCAGCGAGTTGGCTGAGGAAGAAGATCGCGCCGATTGCAGCCGGACCGACCCCCAGCTCGGCCTCGAAGAACACGTTGAAGAACGGGTACGTCAGCCCCATAGAGAAGCCGCGCGTGCCGCTCAAGGCGGTAATCGCGGCAAAGACGCGCCACGGCGAGGCCATCGGCTCGTCCTCGTCCGGCGATCGGGTTGGTGCGGGAGCTTTTTCGCGGCGGGTTTGACCAGATGCGTACAACAGCGGCACGACGGCGATGAGCGAACACGCCGCGCCGAAAAACAGCGCGTAACGGAAGGGCTCCGGAACCTCGGTGGAAAGGCCGAGGAAATAGCCCATGACTCCGGGCATGAAGCCGCCGATTAGGCTCAAAAGCATGCGAACCACTATTTGCAAAGCCGACCAGATGGCGAGGGCTTCGGCGCGGCGTGCGGGGTGGGCATTGTCCGAGAGGAAGGGCACGTGGTTGACCCAGACGAAAGCCATGGCCACGCCGCCGACAAACGAGAATGCCAGCAGGGCACCCGGCGACGTGGTCAAGCACAGGCCCAACTGGGAGATGGCCAGCAGCAGACCCGAGGCTATGAGGAAGGGCCGACGGCCGAGGCGGTCGCTCAGGATGCCGGTGGGCAGTGCTAACAGGCCGGTCGCCAGCGGTGCCATGCTGGCGACTTGGCCGATGAAGTCCTCTTGGTAGCTCAGGCGCAGTAGATAGAGGTTGTACAGCAGGGAAAAGAGCGCCATGCCGGCGTTGATCGAGGTACCAAAAGCGAAAAACAGCCGGACATTGCGGTTGAATTCCCGCAGCCGAAAGCGGCTTAGGGCGTGGCCGACGGGCATCCGGCGTGGCGTCTTGCAAAGACCTCGACGGCCTTTTTCGCCGCTAGCTTGGAGGCATGGACTCGGTCGGCAAAGCTCAAGGCCATGCCGGTCTCAATGGTGAAAGCGGGGCCGTAGGTATGGGCCGCGAAATCGGCGAGGTTGAGGCCCTCGCCGCGCTGCTGGGGATTGAGCCAGAAGACGCTGGGCGGCCCTGTTGTGAAAAAAGATCCGGGTAAATAGTCGCTTGGGGCGAGCGGCGCGCCGGAGGCCGCAACTGCGGCGATCATCTCGCCGGCCATGCGCTCCTCCCACTGCTGGTCGCTGGGAGTGCGCTGGTGCCGCGCTGAAAACCAGAAGAAGTCGCCGCCGTGCTCGTGGAGGTCCAGCGTCAAGCCGGGCTGTATAGCGGCCATCAGGTCGCGGGTGCAGCGCGACTCGACGGGTGCCCAAGGGGTGTCGTGGAAGCGGTTGAGGTGGAGGACTTCGCCGGTGGGGTCAATTATCAGCGTGTACGCGCGTTCGACGCCGGGCTTCGACCTGAGCTCAGCCGAAGGATTGCTGGCGGGGAAGTAGAGCCGACGGCCCTTGAGTGGTTCGATCCAGTCCCCGACTGGATGGTTGTACAGGTTGCTCGTTGCGTAGCCGTACTCGCCGATGAGGGCGACTACAGTGTCGCCTTCCTCATAGAGGACTTCGCCGCGTTTTTTGAGCAAGGGGGCGACTTCGTCGATGCCGTCGAGATTCGGGGCTTCGTCTAGGCTCAGGCCGAGCGCGTAGGCGAGGCCGTTCATGCCGATGGGGTCGCGGCTGGGAATGGTGTAGAGCTGGTGCTCGGTCTCGATCTCATCGATGAGGGCACAGGCCGCGCTGACGCCAGCTTGTTCGGTGGCGTGGCTGCCGGCGCTGATGAAAATGGCCGGTGTTTTGTCGCCGCCGCTTTTGACTGCGACAATGGGCTGGCCGTCGGGTGCGCGGCCGAGGATCTCTGGTGTGTGGCCGTTGTCCTGGATACAGGTGAGCAGGTCGGCGTAGCTATTGAATGGCTGCATGGCGTTTAGGCGCACAGAGGATGCGCCATTTCCATTTGCTCGCGGCGGAAGGGGACGTCGATTTGGCCGTCTTGGTTGATGGCGGACATTTTGGCTCGTGCTTCTAGCCACAGTCGGTGCCACTCGGCTGGATCGCGCAACTCGCTGTCTGGGTCGCGGCGGCTGCGGGCGATAAACCCGGGGAAGGCGATGCGGCCGGTGGGCTGGTCGGTGGGATTGTAGCGCAGGTCAAAGCTCCAGCGGACCTCGTCGCTGACGTTGGGATAGGACCCGTGGACGGTCTGCTTGTGGACGCAGATGACGTCGCCGCGCTCGACCGGCACGGGAATGGCTCGATCGGCGGCGAAGAGCTTTTCCGGGACTTGGGCTGCACCCGCGAATTGGGGCGCGTTGTCCATGTAGTTGGGGCAGTGCGGCAGCAGCCCGCTTTTGTGCGAGCCGGGCGCGACCATCAGCGGTCCTTTCTCGATGGGCGTGTCTTGCAGCGAGAACCACACCGTTAGCATCTGGGTGTCGTCCGCTTCTTCGGTTACGACGCCGTGGTCTTGATGCCATTGGGTCGCGCCGAGGATGGCGTTGCCGTATTGGTTTTTGGGCAGGTAGCGCTCGGGTGGTTTGATGCGCACGTGCTGGACGGGATTGGAATAAATTTCCGGGCCAATCAGCGACTCGACGACGTCGAGCAGGTTCGGGTCGGTGAAGGCGCGGAAGACGGCTGGCCCGGCCCAGAAGGGAGTGTCGGGCTGGACGTTTTGAAAGGGCAGCGAGAAGTCGAAGTACTGGCTGTGGACGCGGCCAGTTTCAACGCAGATCTGGATATAGCGGTCGCCAAACTCGAGCTCTTCGTAGCGCGAGGTAATTTCGCCTTGAGCGTAAAGATCGTCGGCCAAGCTGTCGAGGACGGTGGCGTATTCGTCGATGACTGGGTCGAGGGTGGTGACCGGATCGAGGACGCCTTTGACGACGACGTAGCCTTCGCTAGCGAAGTGGTCGAGTTGGCTGGGGGTGAGCGCGGGCATGGTTTTCCTCCGATGGGTGCGCGGTTGGTGGGCGACGCGTGTATTGTTTCTACAATAACAAGGGCAATGCGTAAGAGGCAAGCGCGGATTGGATGGAGAAGTGCGATTCAATATACTATGACTTCGCGTCGCTTGCGGTGGGGAACGCCAGCCGAGGCGACCGATGCCAATCCGCAGATAGACGCAGAATGGTATTGACAGGACAAGCCGCCAACTCATTCAGGATTGCCATAGGAGGCACCATGGCTTGCAAGGTACTCCACGTCGCCTTGTGGGGCGTCAGCGTTTTGTTCTCAAGTGCGCTGGCCGCCGAGCAACTCCGCTTTGACGCGGCCGATGAGTGGAGGACTTGGCGCTTGCCGCTGGGGATTGTTGCGCTCGGCGACGCTGGGGCGATTCGCCCGGTCGAAATCCGCAAAAATCCCGACCCAGTGCGCGATGCCGCGGCCTTTGGCGGTGGGATTCACGCGGCTGGCTCTAATGCACTAACTGCGGCGCAGACCATTGACGGGGATCGGCTGACGGGTTGGAATCCCGACTTGACCGACGACTTAGATGATTGGTGGATCGAAATCGACTTGGGACGAGCCGTGGCGGCGCGCCGGGTCGCGCTGAACTTTTTGGAGAGTGCGCCGCCGTGTGCGCTGTTCGACGTGTTGCTTTCCACTGGGGAGCCAGCCATTGACGTGGTTGGCAACCCCATTGAAGGCAGCCTCGTGTACCGCGTGAAGGAGCGCTTCAAGGAAAATCAGCGGCAGCGGGTTGCGCTGGAACTGGATCCGGTGCGCGATCCGTTTGTGCAATTTATCCGCGTCGAAATGCTCGACTGCGGAGTTGGGTCCGCGCTGGCTGAAGTGGAGGTCGAAGCTATTGGCGACAACCTCTCCTTGGATCTAGCAGCCAAGGGCGGGGACTTGGAAATCATCGTCGATATCGACGGTTTTGGCGACGCTGCGTCGTTTGCCAATTCGCTGCCGCTGGCCGACGGTCGGTTTTCCCTGTGGACAGAAAACCGCCGCATCAACCGCTCGGTTGATGTGATCTCGCGCATGACCTTGGACTTGGGCGCGGTCTATTGGGTGGATTTGGTGCGCATCGTGGGGAATTTTTTGTCGCGGCCCGGACAATTCCGCTTCAACTTCGACCGCTACGAGGTGCTGACTTCGGATGGGTCGCTGGCGCCGAATGGCACGCGCATCTGGCACCGGCAATTCGCGGGCAAGGCCACGACAGCCAATCGCCAGCTTGGGATCGCCAACCACCACTTTGCGCCGATCCAGACGCGCTACGTGCGGATTGAGTGGGTGTTTTGGGATGCGGCCTGCGCGGCCGCTTGCGTGGGCTGCGGCATTGTGCCGCCCTGCCAGTTTTGGGGTGGCACGCGCGAGTTGCAGGTTTTTGGCGAGGGCTATCCGCAGCGGGTGATGTTGCACTCGCCCCTGATCGACCTCGGCGGCGACAAGCAGGTACACGCGATTCGTTGGCGAGCTGACGCGCCCGCTGGGACGTGGGTGGAGGTACGCAGCCGCACGGGCAATGACCTGCAAATGGACATCACCTATCACGACAAGAATGGCCGGGTCGTTACCGAGCGGAAGTACAACAAGCTCATCCCATCCTTTAAGGGCCGGATCGACACCGCACTTTCGCCGGGGGCCAATTGGAGCCCGTGGAGCAAGCTGTACTTGCAGCCGGGCGAGCCGTTTGCGTCGCCTTCGCCGCGGCAATACGCTGAGTTGGCGGTCGCCTTGGTGTCTGAGCAGCCGGATGTGGGGGTGGCCTTAGATTGGTTGGAGATCGAGTTCGGCGACCCGGTGGCGCAAGAAGTGGTGGGGGAGATTTTCCCCGTCGAAGTGCAGCCTGGGGAGCGGACCGAGTTTGCCTATTACATTCGTCCGCAGCGGGTGGCGGGTCGTGGCTTTGACCACTTGGAGGTGGAGAGCTCCGCGCCGATTGAGTTTGTCGAGGTGTTGGTGGAGGGTGAAGTGGTGGAGGCGACGGCTGAGCCGACGGAAGGAGGGGTGGCCATCGCCTTGACTGCACCGGTCAAGAGCCGCCAGTTGGTGGAATTGCGCTTTACCGGCACTGTATTTGTCGATGCCACGCGCTTTGACGCTTTTATCGCCCAAGGTTCTGCCGACGCGCTGCTGCGGCAGCGAGTGGATGTGGGAGACGCGTACGCAGAGATCGCCAGTAGCACAAATGCCGTGCGCTTGCCCGTGGGAGCGCGGCTGTTGGCCAACGTGGCGATGGGGCCGCTGGCGTTGACGCCCAATGGCGATGGGGTCAACGACGCGCTGATGGTGGAATTCGACCTAGTCAATGTCTTGGCCGCGCGGTGGATCGGTCTGCGGATTTTCGACCTTGCGGGGCGGCTGGTGTGGGTGCGGGAAGAGGAGGGCGAGGCTGGTGGTCGGGCTTGGGTCTGGGACGGTAGGGGGAGTTGGGATACGCAGGTAGCGCCGGGGCTGTACGTAGCGGAATTGCGCGTCGAAGGCGATGAGGAAAGCTACAGCAGGCGGCGCGTGGTCGCGGTGGCGTACTAGCGCTTGGGGGTTTCGTTCTCTTCTGTTTGGATCGGACTCACCTGCTCACTGCAACCGCTCCAGACGCACCTTGTGCGCAACCAGATGCCGGTACGGTTGGCTGCGCACGTCGTCGCGTTGCGGACGCCATAGTCGGTCCTCGAAGACGACCAGCAGCTCATCGCGCCCGATCTCCACCGCTGACACGCCCTGCCAACCCGGTGCGGTCGAGACGATGATCTCATACGGCCATCCCTCGCCACGTCCGTCCAGGCACACGGCGATGCGGTTGTCCGGCCGGCCGTAGGTGGCGACGATCATTCCGTTCGACATGGTCAACAGGCCGGGCCATTGGCCATTCAGACGGCTGCGGACCGGGTCGCTCCAGATCCTTCCGCCGTCTGCCGAGCGCGACAGATACAGCGGAGCATTGCCCTCCCCGTTACGCAAGATGGTCAGCAGCTCACCATTGGGCAGCAGCGTGAGGCCGGGTTCGGCCCAGCCTTCGTCGCCCATCTCCGGCAACGGGGGCACGCAGCCGGCATAGCGCCAGGTCATGCCGCCGTCCTCGGAGCGCAGGCACCAGCTCGAGTACTTGTATATCTTGAACTCGTGCGGGTACTTGTCCCACCCGCTGGACATGATGTCGGTGTAGACTAGGTCATGGTCGCAGTACCCGTAGCACATGCCGACCATGCTGCCGTCGGGCATGACGACTGCGCCACGATGCAGCGTGTTGATCCGCACCACCCCGTCCTCACCCATCGACGGAACATGCGGCCCGAGATGGAATGTCAACTCGATGTCCTCCACGGCTCGCCACCCGTCGACAGAGCGATACGCCGGGCACGTAGCTATTCCCCTTCCCGCGGGCTTTGCCGTGGAGCCGACCACCAGGTCTGGTCCTCCCGGCGGGTTCACGGCCGCACCTCCGATCGATGCAAGATGCCGTGGTCCCGCCTTCGTCCAGGTCTCTCCGTTGTCCCGGCTGATGTAGTCGCTGACCAGCAGCGTCCCGTCGCAGCAGCGCATCAACGCTGGTGAGAAGTCGCTTACCCCGATGTAGATCGGGTCGCTCACGCCGACGCGCAGCCTGCGTTCCGGAGCGACCGTCTCGCCACGTGTGCTGTTCACGAAGACCCGCGAACGGTCCGATTTCTCCAGCCTAGCGCAGAAGCAATGGTCGCCATCATGCGAGGTCGACAGGACCGTCTTGGTCACCACGCGATTCCAGCCGGCCTTGATGCGTACCGGATTTGAAAAGAGATCCCACTTTCGGGTCTGGTTCAAGCCGCTGAACAGAAACGGGCCGTCGAAACGGGCCGCGTCCTCGTCGTTGACCCAGATGCGGCAGGGCGTGGTGGAACTCCACCGCAGGGCGTAGTCTCCCCCTTCCTGCGCATGCACCAGAGCGGCCAGATAGGTCACCGAATGGTCGTACGGATACGACGGCCGTGCCCACGCCCGGCGAGGGAACCCCCAGGAGCTGTACGACGTGTAGAAGCCGATGCGCTGACCGCACGCTCCGCAGCGCTGTGGGCGCTCCGATATGGGTGTTTCACAGCGCGGGCAGTACGGCTCCCGTGGCGTGCCTTCGGGGTCCGAACCCCAGCACGGCATCAGTTCATCGTCGACCGTGAACTGATCGATCGTCGCGTGCACGCCGCCGGGCGGCTCCAGTACGGGATCCGTGCTGCGCATCCGCAGCCCGTGATGCTGTTTCAGCAGCACGCGCTCCGGGGTGAGCTCCCACCACTTGTTCATCACCGCCACCGCCGAGTACCGCCGCCAGGTGCGCCCGGACACCTCCTGATCCTCATGCGGCACCAAGTGCGCCTCATCATCCACGAAGGGCTCATTCAAAGCTCGGGCCGGATGAGCTTTGGCATACTCGCGGTCGGCGAACGAGAATGGACCCAGCACAAACCATTGACGCAGGAAACTGCGCCAGTGCACGTAATCGCGGTTCGGGTCGGGCGCTATGATGAAATTGGCGATGATCTGTTCCGGGACGGTCGTGTCGCTCATCGCGTGCTCTCCTCCGCTTTCCACATCAACCCTTGAGTGTCCCGGTGCGCGGCAATCACTTGGGACGAAGCCCTTTTAAGCTACCCCACGGAATGGGCGCGACATTCGTCTGTCCTGCCAGATAGATGCCGGAGCCAATGACGGCTTTCTGTTCTGAGTTGGCCACCGAGAAGCCCACCGCGTAACCGAGCTTCGGCGAACCGGTGTCCTCGTCTCCCTCGATGGTTGGGTCGTCGTAGTAATACTCCAAGAACTTCCGATCCTCGCGCCGCGCACCTTGGATCAGTTCCTCGGCGAACCGCACCCCGTTTATGTCCGTCCTCGTCAGGTCTGTTTCCTTGCCTTCGCGGAACGGCTCGGTTGCGTGAAACAGGATGATGCCTGCGCCACTGACGACCCACAAGTAGATGGAGCCTGATTTCCAATCCCCTCCTTCCACCCGGAAGGCGTTTCTGATCCCGGTGAGGGCGCTGTAGCCTTCGGACTCGACGGCTTCGCGGTACACCTTGGCCGCTTCCTCGACGAAGGTGATGAGTGTCTCGCGGTCCACGACCTGCGACGCGGTGACGGCGGGCTTAGGCAGATCATCTGCGATCTGGATTGGGACGTGGGAGACGTCCTGCGAGTAGCCGCCGACCAGCACGAATTGTCTTGCGGTGATCCCGGAGGTGTATTCGACAGCGTATGCCGTCTTCAGCCCCCCGTCGTAGTATTCGACGAAATCGCCGCCTCGGGCAGCGGCCGCGAGAAGTTCCTCGACGACCCTTTTTCCGCGTTCGTCCTCGACGCCGAGCAGATTCTTGCTCTCCGCGGTGCGATCGTTCCCGTGGATGAACGGTTCCCCGCTCTTGAGGAAGATGATGAGGAACATCGATCCGGACTTCCAGGGCCCCTCCGTCCTCAGCCTATCCCTGAGCTTTGCTCCTTCGTTTATGTCCGTGATCGCCTCGATTTCCGCCTTCGCCCCTTCGACGAAGGCCTTGAGGGTTTCATTGTCCACGACTTGATCGGCAGTCGTCTGGGCCTTGGCAGCCCCGCTCGCCAACATGACCAATGCCAGAACGGCAAGGGCCGGCGCTGCCTTGAGGTTAAGTCGCATCGCATTCCCCTTCATGGTATAACGGGTTATTCGTGAATTTCGGATTCATAAAATCATACTAATGTATCACGTATATCACGAGATGTGCAAATACCTCACCCTCTATGCAATTCCGGAAAATAAGTCGCGTAGAAACCGCGGTCCCGGGTGAGAAAGGTTTCGGCTTTAACAACCGCGTGGGCACCGATCAGAAAGTCGGTAATAATCCGATCTCTGGGTCCGCCAGCCTGCCGGTAGCGCGACCAGCGCTGCCCGGCTTCGTACGCAATATCGGTATCGATGGGTGAGATCGTCGCGCTGATCTCCCGCAGTACTCCGTCGAGCGTGGCCCGGTCATCAAACGCCGGAACGAGTTCTGCGTAGACTACGTCACAGATGAGAATGGCCCCTCTGTCGTAGGCGTTCCGCAGCAACTCCTTCGACCGAGGGCCGTACCGCTCGTCGGGGAGAAACACGTCCAATAGGACGCTCGTGTCGACGGCGGTGATCATCGCCCACGGATTTCTTCGATGTAGTCGTCGGTGCTTACGCTCCTACCCAAGATGGCGTACACGCGCTCCACCGGGTGTCTCGCTGAGGTCCGTTTCTGAATGAGCAAGCCGTGCTCTGTTGGAGTGATCTCAACCTCGACATCGGGATTCATTCCGAAGCGGTCTCTCAGTTCCTTGGGGATGGTGATTTGTCCTCGTTCAGATATTCGCATGTGATCTCGATATGAATTACAGATTCATAAAATCATACCAATCTATCACGGAAAGCGCAAGTCCTATTCACATGGTGAATGCCTGAGGAAGCTGGGGTATGTGGGTAGCTCTTGGGTTATATGTAGTCTTGCCTGTCTGCCAACAATTTCTTACACCATGTGATTTGGGTATTGAGGCCGTCTTCCAGTCCGGTGTTGGGGGCGAAGCCGAGCATAGAGTGCGCCTTGTCGATATTGGCCCGCGTATGGGCCTGATCACCGGGGCGCGGAGGAAGAACGCTCAGGCGAGCCTGCTGGCCTAAAATCTCCTCCACGATCTCAAGCCCGCGCCTTGTCGTTGTCTCGATATCCGATCCGATGTTGAAAACCTCACCTACACAGCGGTCTCGATGATCGAGTACAGCAAGGAGTCCGGCTACGGCGTCATCTACAAATGTATAGGCGCGCTTGTGGTGCAGGCTGCCGTCGTATAGAGGAAATTCCTCGCCCTGCAAGATGCTGGTTATCAGTTTCATGTAGAGTTTTTCTGGACGCTCGCGCGGGCCGTAAACAGAGAACAGACGCATGGAACACACGGGCAACCTGCGCTCGCGCCAGTACGCCAATGCCAATTGCTCTGCGGCGAGCTTTGTCGCGCCGTAGTAGGAGATTGGCTCGGGCTCGGCCGTCTCTTCTGCGGTGGCACGCCGTCCATATACCGACGACGTAGAGATGTTGACTAGGAAAGGCCGGCGTTTGCAGCTAGCGCATGCTTCGAGCAATGAGTGAGTGGCGACTAGATTGTTGCGAACGTACGCGTCCGGGGGAACGCGAGCTGCGATGCCGGGTTGCGCCGCAAGGTGGAATACCAATTCGGCATCTGCAAGCGCTCCCTCCAACTTGTCGCAGGCCAAGTCCAGCCGCCCGACCTGCACCCCCGCATCTGCGAGCTCGTGCGCGTTGCGCTCCTTCATCCAGACCGGGTAGTAGTCGCTGAAGGAATCGACGCCAACTACGTTGTGCTTGAGGGACACTAGCCGTTCGCAAAGATGCGATCCCACAAAACCTGCGGCACCTGTTACGACAATCTGCACGATTTATTAGTGGCGAGAAGTGAGGAGTGAGAGCGCACGGGCTTCCAAGGGCAGAATCGGGTTGGTAAAAAGAACAAAAGTTTAGTTAAGCAATGAACTGTTTAGTATGAAAAACATCTGTGAATATGGTCAATCAATGATGTAAGTCAATGTATTTTTTAAAATTAGTCGCTAAAAAAGAAAAGTATGTACGCTAAAAAAAGTGTTGACTATGGTAAAAATAAGTTTATTTTGATAACCGATTGTTTTATCTATCAAACAATCGGTCGGTTAATAATACATACCTATCGCGGAGTCCATTTTGGCCAAAAAGAGGCGTTTTGAACGGAAGACGCTAGTCGCCTCTGGCGGGCTAGCATTTTTACTGTGCGCTTTGTGCTGGAGCCTGCTTGCTGGCTGTGAGAGCGACCCTTTGCTAGCGCCGCAGTCCGAGGAAGAAGAAGAGGGAAGTTACGGCTTGAGTACCTTCCCCGGTGGCGAAGTTGCTGCCATAGATCGCCCATCCAATCCAGAACTGTTCTGATAAGCAGGGGAACCGAGATTATGCGTAGGCTTTTGGGTTTGGCCATGGTGTTGATCTCGTCGATGGGCAGCCCTGTTCTGAGTTTGGAGTTGGCCCCGGCAGACATCAGCGGCAAAGTGATCGACAAGGAAACGGGACAGCCGATTTTAGGCGCTGTCGTCAAAATTCGGCTGGAAGGGGAAAGCCTGAAAGGGGCGACGACCGGGCAGGACGGCACCTTTTTCCTCGCGCAAGTACCCCCTGGACCAAAGCGCATTGCCGTGAGTTTGATCGGCTACGAATCGCATGACGAGGAAATTTCCCTAGCGCCTGGTGCCACGCTCGTTTTGGCTATCGCCCTGCTGAGCGATCCCATCCAATTGGCCCCGGTCGAAATTATCGGCGAATCGCCGCTGATAAACCAAAAGCGCACCGGCACCGCGTCCAAGCTGAGGCCACAGACGGTGGAACTGATCAAGCCGGTTGGCACCCAAGAATTGCTCGAATTAGTGCCCGGCATCAACGGCTACGCCGACGATGGGTTCGGCAATTCGCGGTTGAGCATCGGCATCCGGGGTTTAAATCCCCGCCGCAGCTCGCGGGTGCTGATTATGGAAGATGGCGTGCCGATCCAGCCGGCGGTCTATATCTATCCCAACGCCTATTACAACCCGCCGTCAGAGCGCATTGATGCGATGGAGGTAATCAAGGGGAGTTCGGCCATCCGCTTTGGTCCTCAGACCATGGGGGGCGTCATCAATTATGCGACGCGGCGACCCGACGGTACCAAGGGAATGGTCAATCAACTCACCGTAGGTAGCAATGGTTATTACAGCGCGTTTGCAGAGTTGAGGGGGTTGGGCAGCAGGCAAATCATGTCCGATATGCAGGTGCTTTACAAGCACGGAAACGGCTTCAGAGACAACAACGCCTTCGACCAAATCAACGGAACCACAAAGACGCAGTTCCGCTTGAGCAACAAAAAGGTGCTCTACCTGAAAGCCAACGCCAATTTCGAAAACTCCAATGCGACTTACACCGGTCTGACGGAATACTCCTTTTACGCCAATCCCACTTTCAATCCCAAAGAAGACGACAATTTCAAGGTTTTGCGGGCCTCTCTCGACCTGATGTACACCAGCAAGATCACGGCGAATTTAGTGGGCAATACCACGGCTTACCTGAATGTCTTTGATCGCCGCTGGTGGCGGGAAGACGACGTTTTCGTGCGCGCTTCGGCGCTGGAGACGGGCGATTTCACGCCGGTACCCTACTTCCAGAGTGGCGACTTGGTGCGGGTAGGGGGCGACGCCAGCAACTTCGGCATTCTGCGGACCTTCTACGTGGGGGGCATTGCACAGGACTACTCGCTCAAACACAGCCTCGGCGGTCATTTGGCAAAGGCCGAGGTTGGAGTCCGCGCCCATTGGGAGCGCTTTATCGACGACAAGAAAATTGGCGACGCTCCAGACGTGCGCGACGGCGTGTACTATACCGGCACCCCTGACGACCCGGACGATCCGGTGAAAGTCGTGGGGCAGAGCCACCACTACGAAACCGCCGCGCTGGCCCTCTATGCCAAGGAGCAGATCGAATGGGGCCGGTTGACCCTCGACCCAGGGCTGCGCTTTGAGGTGTTCAAACAGGACCGGGTGGATCGCCTGCGTGGTTCCATCTTGGCCGACAAAGTTTCGGCGGTGATACTGCCCGGTTTGGGCGGCAATTACCAATTCGGCCGCTTCAACGCGTTTGCCGGGGTCCATCGAGGCTATACGCCACCTTCGAGCGGCACGCTAAAAGTAACCAGCTTCGGACAGGACGCCGGTGCCGGTGGGCTGGACCTCAAAGCGGAGAAAAGCTGGAATATGGAAGCCGGCGTGCGCTCCTGGGGGCCGAAGCTGACCTTAGAAGCGTCTGCCTTTATGCTCAAGATCGAGGACCTCGTCGCCGCCGGGCGCGGGACCGCGTTTAAAAACTTGGGCAAAGTAGATACCTATGGCCTTGAATTGGCCCTAAGCTTGGCGACCTCGCGCTTGGCTTGGATCCTACCCGACGTCAACCTCGCTTATACCTATTTGCAGACCGAGATCAAGAGCGGCATTGTCACCTCGGCCACCATGGCCGGCAACGTCGCGGTGGATCTGAGCGGCAACGAATTGCCCTATGCGCCGCCGCACACTTTGACGGTGAGTCTGGTCAAGCAGACCAAGCAGGGGCTGCGCCTGCGGGCCGATGTGCGTTTTGTGGATGAGGTCTTCACCGACTTCGAGAATATCGAGCGCACCTTCAATCGCGGCGATACCGGCCCGATCCCCAGCTATTCCATCGTCAACGCCAGCGCCGACTACAAATTGTCCGCGCGCTGGAGCGTTTTTGTGGCGGCCAAGAATATACTCGACGAGATCTACATTGGATCTAGGCTACACTCCAATGCCGGCCAGCCCGAAGCCCACTTGAGCTCGGGCATCCTCGTCGGCCCGCGGCGACAGATAAACGTCGGCATCAAGCGCGGCTTGTAAAACCTCCCACACGACGACAACGATCCTTCCATCAACCTTGTAGAAAGGAGAGCATCCATGAGGAGCCTCAAATGCAGTATTTTGTTCGCCAGCGCCCTGCTCATCGCCTGCGGTGGCGACGATGATGGCAATCCGGTCGATAGCGGCAGCGGCGGGAGCACTACCATTGATATTCCCACGGCTTACGTCTTCGACAGCCGCTTCAACGAGGGCGAAAGTAGCGTCGCCTATTCCGGTCAGGTGGTGCGCAATTTACTGCTGCAAGACCTGAAGATCTTTATCGACAATCTGGGCAAAGAAGGCGCCGAGTCTGCTACGGTAGATGACTTGCTCCAGTTCTACGCCTACGACGACGGCCTCAACTTGGAATCGCTGACCACGGGCGGGGATATGCCGGTGGTCGAAAATCGCTATTCCTCCATTTCGACGGGCAAAAACCTATCCGGTAAAATTTCGAAAGATGTCGTCATCGGCTATGGTAAGACGGCCGACGAACTGGTGCGCGAGTGGTTTGAAATCATCGCCGCCAATTCGCAGGACGCCGACAAGCTGGGCACCCCGGCGGTTTACACTGATGACAACGGGGTCGATCTGACCCAGATGATCAACAAAGTGCTCATTGGTGCCGTGCCCTATTACCAAGCCACCGGCGTCTATTTAGGCGGCCTTTTGGAGGACGAAAACGGCAGTGCCGTAGAGGGCAAATCGTACACGGAGATGGAGCACCATTGGGACGAGGCCTTCGGCTATTTTGGCGCGGCCCGCGACTACAGCCGCTACTCCGACGATCAACTAGCTGGCGGAGTTGGCGACTACACCTTCGACTCCAATGGGGACGGTAGCATTGACTTCAAATCGGAATACAATTTTGGTCTGTCGCGGAACGCCGGTAAGCGCGACAAGGGCGGCAGTGGAGTCAATTTGTCCGGAGATATTTTTGCGGCGTTCCTAGCCGGGCGCACCCTGATCGTCAATCAAGGCTCGGCCGGCGAGATCGCCGCCCAGCGCGAAGCGGCAGCCAACGGCATGGAAAAGGTCATCGCCGCCACGGTGGTGCACTATGTCAACGATACCTTGAGCGATATGGCTGCCCTAGGCACGGACGATGAAAATCGGGTCAACTTGAACAAGCACTGGGCGGAAATGAAGGGATTTACCGTTGCGTTGCAATACAGTCCTTTCCGCCTGATCAGCCAAGGTCAGCTCGAGGAATTGCACGGCATTATGGGACAAGCGCCCTCCTACGAGGCGCCGGGTAGTGATGCGTACGATGGGGTTGTGAGCAGTTACATGCGCGCCAAGGATGTGCTGCAAGAAGCGTACGGCTTTTCCGCTGACAATATGGCCAACTGGTAGGCAATTGTTTCCTATGTAGCTGCAAACGCGGCGGTCGGCGTTGAGCCAACCGCCGCGTTTGTATTTGTCAACCGAAATTTCTAGGTAGCTTATTAGATTTCGTCATGGCAGAATTCCCTTTCTAGGAGCAAGCGAGGCGTGACTGAGCGCAAGGTATGGGGTGTGGTGCTGATTCTGTGTCTGGGATCGCGGCTTATGAGCGCTGTGTACTATATAGAAGACTTAGATAGCTTGCGCTTCGCCTTGGGGGTGGTCGATTTCGACGTAGCCAAATTACAACCTCACTTCCCAGCCTATCCGGTCTTTTGCTTTCTCGCCAAGGCAATCTACGTACTCACCGACCGCTATGCCGTGGCGTTTGCAATGCTGGGCGGCGCAGCGACTTTTGGCATAATCTATTTCGCGCTCGGCATTGCTCAGGTTAAAATCACCACGCCCTTGGGCCTGATCGCTGTCTTGCTGCTATTCTTCAATCCGCTGCTGTGGCTGATGAGCAATCGCTATATGCCCGATGCCATGGGCGTCGCCGGCGTTTTGGCTTGTTGCTATTTTGTCGCCAAGCAAGAGTCGGGCAAAGCGGGGTTGGGATTTTTTATCGCGGGGATCTCGCTCGGGGTGCGCCTTTCTTATGCTCCCATGTTGTTGGTGCCTCTGTTGCTGAGGTTGAAGGAGCGAGGGCCGCGATTGCAATTCGTCGCTGCTGGTGCGGCTGGCGTCGCCGTCTGGCTGATTCCCTTAATCGCGATCACTGGCTGGACCGAACTAGTAAAGGCAGCGCAGACGCAGACGCAGGGTCACTTCGCCGACTTTGGCGGCACGGTTGCCACTGAGTCCGATTTCGCCCTGCGGTCGATTGGGCTGTTCGAGAGCATATGGGCCGATGGTTTTGGTCTCTACTGGGAGGGACGCCATGTAGTGACGGCCTGTACTACTGTTGCGCTGTTGGGTATTATGGTGGCTAATTGGCGCACCGTGGACCGCTCGGTGTTGCTGAGTGCGCCGTTTGTAGGTTGCGTCCTCTATCTGGGCTGGATTTTCCTCTTTCAAAATGTGGTGCACAAAAGTCGGCACGTCTTGCCGCTGTTGCCTTTTTTGGCGCTCATCCCAGCTTTTGCTTGTGCTCAGATCGCCACCCACGGCCCTCGGTTTTTTCGCTTGGTTGTAGTCGCCTTTTTTTTGTGCTATGGCTATGTGACCTTGCATTTAGTCGTCCAGCACAAAGAGCTTACGGCCATCGCCCAGATACACCAATACCTTGCAGCGAAGAAAAACGATGCCTTGCACATTGCATCAGTGCCTCTGATCAAATACTATCTGGCCTCCCAGGCGCTGCGGGCCGTCTATATGCCTATTAGAGACCAGGGTGATTTGGACGCGCTCGACGCACTCGACGACACAGCCGAGCTAGTGGTCATCGGCAGCCCATTGCAAGATCGAGTGCCGAAGGTGACCAAGACGTTTTATCACAACCCGTATGTCAACCGCATGTGGCCAGAACTCACAGTGTACGAGTATTAATTTACTGATGTTACGCACGGGCCTAGGTATGAGATGCTTCGCTTCGCTCAGCATGACAGGTGCTGATGTCTTGCTACCTAGGTCATGCTGAGCGGAGCGAAGCGGAGTCGAAGCATCTCTATACCTGCCAATGATAGCACACGGGCAGGACGATGCGTAACATCAGTTGATTCACCTGCGCGCCCTGCAATGAAAACACTCGACGCCGACATACACATTTTAGGAGGCGGCCCGGCGGGCTTGGCTGCTGGCTACTACGCCAAAAAGCGCGGCTTGGATTTTGTGCTTTTTGAAGCTGGCGACCAGCCAGGGGGCAATTGTCGGACGCTGCGCTTGGGCGAGTTTCTGTTTGATACCGGTGCCCATCGCCTGCACGACAAAGACCCGGAGGTCACCTGCGAGATCAAGGAGCTTTTGGGCGACGAGCTTTCTGACGTCGCAGCGCCGAGCGAGATTTTTTTTCAAGACGAGTTTTTCAGCTTTCCCCTGCAAATGGGCAATCTGGTCAAACGACTCGACCGCAAAATCCTGTTGCAAATCGCCGCCGAGAACCTGCGCGTAAAACGCCGCAAGCCAGCGGCAAGTTTTGGGGAATTCGCTCTGAATCAGTACGGCCAGACGCTGGCCAACCTCTTTTTGCTCAACTATTCGAGAAAGTTGTGGGGGGCCGATCCGCACCAACTTTCCACGGATGTATCAGGGGGGCGGATGAAAGGTCTGAATCTGGCCAGTTTTGTGCGGGAGGTTCTATTAGGCAAGGTTAGTCGTCCGGGCCATTTGGACGGTTCGTTTCTGTACCCCAAGTACGGGTTTGGCATGATCGTCGATAAGATGAGCGAATTTATCGGCAGCAAGCGGATTCACGTCAACAGTCGGGTGAGTCGGCTGGTGCATTCGCGTGGGCGCTTGGACCGCGTCGTCCTAAACGATAACTCGGAAGTGGAGGTATCCACTGTCGTCAATACGCTGCCGCTGACCCTGTCGGCGAAGATGCTGGATCCCCCGCCGCCCCCGGAGTTGCTGGCCGCGGCCAATGCGGTTAAATACCGCAATTTGATTCTTTGCGTGTTCGGTTTGGATCGCCCATGTTTTTCGCCCAATGCCTCGCTCTATTTTCCCGGCGCAGAGTTCCCATTTACGCGCCTGTACGAACCCAAAAATCGCAGCCGCCACATGGCACCCGAGGGGCAAACCGCTATTGTGCTTGAACTGCCCTGTTTTCGCGAAGATGCCGTGTGGAACATGTCGGCAGAGGCGTTGCGCCGCTCCGTATGGGAAGCGTTGCAGCGCGTAAAGCCGATTGCAGAAGGCGAAGTTGTATGCTTTGCGACCTACAAATTGCCCTTTGCCTATCCCGTGCTCGAAGTGGGATTGGCCGAGCATGTAGAACGCCTCGTTGCCTACTTCCAGACCTTTGAGAATCTCTACCTGACGGGCAGAAGCTCGCTGTTCCGCTATGTGCATCTGCACGATTTGTTCAAAGCGGGCAAAGAGTTAGTGTTCGACCTGCCTCACGCTGAGGACTGACGCCAGGCACCGGGGTTCTTAGGTCCGACCCGTTCTTGGCGCTATATTATGGCGTTATCACGCGAAGCTATAACCTCAATTAGCGCCGTTCAGGCGCGGGAGAACGGAACATGAAACTGATTCTCGTAGGTTGCGAATACGCTGGCAAGACAACCTTGGCCAACGCCATCGTCGGTTGGATCGAGCGCACCTTTGGCTCGTCGCGCACCTTTCACGACCACTTCAGCCTGCCGTGCAACGAGTTCCCCGTAGAGGAGCAGGAGCAACTGTTGGCTCTCAGCCCGCGGTTGAAGGAGATGTTTCAGCGCTACATGATGAACTACCACTTTCATTCCGCTTTCTACAGCGACCCGGATCACAACTTGGTGGGTTTCCACATTGAGGAGGCCGTGTACGCGCCCTTATACTACGGCTACGGGGGCCGAGGCGAGTACGGCGACCGCGCCGCACTGGCTCGTTCCTTCGACGAGGAGGTCATGCAGCACGCGCCCGACACGGTACTCGTGTTGCTGCGCGCGCGGCCCGAAGTCATTGCCCAGCGCATGCGCGAGCAGCCGCACGAGCGGCCGGTGGTGCAGGAAAAGGACATCGAGCACGTGTTGCAGCGCTTTGAGGAGGAATACCGCGATTCGCTCATCCGCAAAAAATTCGCCCTCGACACGTCCGACGCCACAGTGGAGCAGACCTTGGCGGAGTTCGCAGGAGAAATCAAGCAGCACCTGAGCGAAACCGACCGCTTGCGCCTTTTGGCCCACCAGAACTGGCCGGCCTAAGCCATGATGCAGCCCTTTCTCGATTGGTATGGTGTATGGGCCGGTCAAGCCGGCATCGAAGGCGGCCAAGCTTGGGTGCAAGACCCGCCGGTTGGCGTGCGCTTGGCTGTGCAGGAGGCGAGTAAATCTCCGGTCTTTATCAAGCCTGAGCACCCTTGGGAGATGGGTGGCCTAACGCCGCAAGCCATGCTTTGCGATGGCGGAGTGCTGAAGATGTGGTACATCGCCCGCGGCGCTGGGGACGACCAACTCCCCTTCATTGCGTACGCCGAGAGCGCGGACGGTTTTTGTTGGGAGCGACCGGCCCTGCATTTGCAAGAGTACGACGGCAGCACGGCCAATAACCTGCTCTTCCGCTTCGGCGACTTTGGGCTGCAATCCGTGTTTGTGGATCCCGTGGCCCCGCCGGAGGCTCGCTACAAGGCCATGGCACGCGATTCTATTACCTATCACGAGGGCGTGCCGGTGCCCGCGATGACGCGGGAGCGCAAGTGGGCCATTCGCCGCGCCATGGAAGAGGCTGGCTACACACCAGAGCAGCGGGCCGCCGCCTTGTATTTCGTCGGTTTGCTCAAAGGTGCGGTGTCGCCCGACGGCAAGCAGTGGACCTTCTTGGAGGAGCCGCTTTTGAACGTGGGCCGCACCGGACTCGACAGCCACAATATCGCCGCGTACGACGCGGAAGCCGGTCAATACGTAGCCTATTTGCGCGGCCATCAAAGCCGCCGCCGCATTGTGCGCCGCACTGAGGGCGCGGAGTTTGGGAACTGGTCGCCGCCGCGCCCGGTATTCGGCACGGATCCGCAAGATCCCATAGACGATGACGTGTACGCGGCGGGCTATTGCCGCTATCCCCACGGCGGCTTCCACCTGATGTTCCCAGCCATGTACCACCGCTGGACGGCCACGGTAGATGTGCAATTGGCGACTAGCCGCGACGGCTTGCTGTGGAGTCGGCCCGAGCGCAAGCCCATCATCTCCGGCGAGCCGGAAGGATACGGCATGGTGTTTGCCTTCCCGGAAATGGTTCCGCTCGACTCGGAGACGTGGGGCGTGATGTTCATTGGCCAGTACGATTTGCACGACTGGGGAGAGCGGCACGATCCAGGCCGTCCCGCGGAATGGCGTTGGGCTACTTGGAAGCGGGATCGGCTGGTCGCTCTCGAAGCGCCGGTGGAGGGGCGCGTAACGCTGGTTGAACGAGAGTGCGAGGGCCGCGAGCTGACGCTCAATTTCCAGACGCAAAGGGAAGGCGGTTGGATCAAGGCCGAGCTGGTCGAGCCGCCTTCTTCGCCGGCCGCACCGGTGCAGGCCATAGAGGGCTTTGGGTTGGAGGAGGCGGACGTGTTGGCCGGCGACGAGTTGGCTAGGGTGGCGACGTGGCGGGGCAGTAGCGATTTGTCGGCCTTGCGCGGCAGGCAGGTGGCCATTCGCCTGCACATGGGCCGGGCGAAGGTGTTTGCGGTGGGGATGTAGGGTTGTTCGCTTGAAGTGCCGCAGATATATGGAGTCATCATTGCGTGGGGCATGTAAGCCTCCTTTTGCTGCGGGATAAGTATGTCGCAACTCGAACACATTGAAGCTATTGAAAGACGGCTCTGGAGCGCGGCGGATATGCTGCGCGCCAACTCCAGTCACGCCAGCAACGAGTACTTTCTGCCGGTGATGGGACTGGTCTTCCTGCGCCACGCCTACAGCCGCTATTTGGCAGTCAAGGACGACATAGAGGCCAACTTACCTACTCGCGGTGGCGTGAAACGGGCGCTGACCAAGGAGGATTTTTCCCAGCAGAGCGCTATCTTCCTCCGGCCCGAGGCGCAGTTCGACTATCTCGTCGCGCTGCCCGACGGCGCGGACCGGGCCAGAGCGCTCATCGCGGCTATGGAGTCTATTGAGAACGACTACGACAGCTTGCGCGGCGTCCTGCCCAAGAGCGAATACCGGGAATTGGACAGTGCCGTCCTTGGCCAGCTCTTGCGTACGCTCAACCCGGACGAGTTGAAGCAGGTTTCTGGCGATGTCTTCGGCCGCATCTACGAGTACTTTCTGACGCAGTTCGCCGATCAGAAGGCCCACGACGGCGGGGAGTTCTTTACGCCTGTGTCGCTGGTGTCGCTGATTGCCCATGGGCTCGATCCGCAGCGCGGCACTGTGCTGGACCCGGCATGCGGCTCCGGTGGCATGTTCGTGCAGAGTGCCCGCACTGTGGAGGAGCATGGTCAAAGCCCCACCGAGCGGCTCACTTTTCGCGGTTTGGAGAAAAACGCCACCACTATCCACCTCGCCAAGATGAACCTCGCCGTCCACGGCCTCGAAGGGGACATTCAGCAGGCCATCACGTATTACGAGGACCCGCACGAACTGGTGGGGCAGGCCGACTATGTCATGGCCAATCCGCCTTTTAATGTGGACGAGATTGACGCCGACAAGGTGAAGGTTGATCCGCGCTTGCCGTTTGGCCTGCCTGGTGTCAACAAGCAGGGCAAAGTCAGCGTACGTATCGCCACATCGTCGATTATTGGCGGTGGCTTGATAACAGCGGTCGTATTCCCACATTGATTGATAAGGGAGAAAACCCATGACTGAACGAAATCGAGATGCTCCTGCCTCGCAATATGAGGACAAGGAAACACAGGATATTCTTAATGCGCTACACCGGGCTGCTAGACGTGCGCACAAGATCGCGCATCAGCACAAGACCGGGGTAGTGGTTATGGAAAAAGGCAAGGTCATTGAGATTGAGCCGGATCCCGAGATGTATAAGGAGTAGGAGCAATAGTGCAGCAGCTTGCTGCACAAATTTGCCTACTGTTGAAAAGATAGAGGTGGAGTTGTCGGGGCTGGAGAATGGGAAATTACTATAGGCAGTCTGCAAACAACCCTTGGCGATCTAGTCGAGAGCGGCGAAGGATTTATTCAGACAGGTCCTTTTGGAAGTCAACTGCATGCTCACGATTATGTAGAGCACGGTATTCCCGTTGTCATGCCCCAACAACTTGGTGACAATGAGATCAGCGAATACGGGGTATCTCAAATCAATGAACAAGATCGCGACAGACTGACCCGACATGTAATGCGTGTGGGAGACATTGTTTTTAGTCGGCGTGGTGACGTAACACGTCGTGCGTACATCACAGGCAAGGAAGACGGCTGGTTATGTGGCACCGGATGTTTGCTCCTACGGTTGAATCATCCTCAATGTGATAATCGCTATCTGGTTCGGTTCTTGGGCTTCCATGAGACACGATCGTACTTGACGCAGCATGCAATTGGTGCGACGATGCCGAATTTGAACCAAAGGATTCTTGCGTCAGTGCCGGTTGTCCTACCTCCAAGGGAGCACCAGGAACGAATAATCGGTGTTATTTCCGCCTACGACGACCTGATCGAGAACAACCGGCGGCGGATTCAGTTGCTGGAACAGGCGGCGCGGCTGCTCTACAAGGAGTGGTTTGTTCACCTCCGCTTCCCCGGCCATGAGCATGTCAAGATCAAGGACGGCGTGCCGGAGGGATGGACTTCTGGGGTAATCGGCAGTCTTGGCGAAATTGTTACCGGGAAGACTCCGAGCAAGAAAATGGTATCCTATTACGGCGACGACATTCCGTTTATCAAAACCCCAGACATGCACGGGAACAGCGTTGTCACGAAGACGGAGGAGAACCTTAGCGACGAAGGGGCAAGTAGCCAAGCGACCAAGATGCTGCCACCAAGGTCGATTCTAGTCTCATGTATTGGTACGGTCGGGATTGTTGCCCTGAATGCGAGTGTCGCTCAGACCAATCAACAGATTAACGCTATTATTCCACGAACGGATTCACTACTATACTGGTCATTTTTTATGGCAGAGACCTTGAGACCGTTACTTGAAGGCGTGGGTGGTGGCGCAACAATGCCCAACATCAACAAATCCAAATTCTCTGCTATTCCAGTAGTCATTCCATCGCAACAAATACTCGATCAGTTCAGTTCAGCAGTGGCCCCGAACATCGACCAGATTGAGCAATTGACCGTAATAAATGACCAACTTGCGAGAGCTCGTGACTTACTCCTCCCGCGCCTGATGAACGGCAAGATAATAATATGAACCCCCAATCGCTCTCCGGCCTCATCGCCCTCGGCGAAGGCTTCACCACCGAGTTCAAGCGGGCCATGCCTTCCGACCTCGGACGGGAGATGTGCGCCTTCGCCAATGCTACCGGCGGGGTGATCCTGCTCGGGGTCTCGGATGCCGGGGAGATCGTTGGTGTAGCCGACCACAATCAGCTAAAGTCGAGGGTGCAAAGCACTGCACGGTCGGCGGATCCGCCGATCTCGGTGGAAGTCGAGAGCGTCGGTGAGGTCTTGTGCGTGGTCGTGCCGCCACAGGAACGCAAGCCCTACTCGTTTGGCGGACGATTTTTCATACGCGACGGGGCGAATAGTCAACAGATGTCGAATGAGGAAGTGGAAAACCTGTTCTACGCAGTTGGGCGTCTTCATTTTGACAAAAAACCCTGTGAGATTTTCTCCATGGAAAGCGACCTTGATGACGAGACTTGGGCGCGGTTTAGTGAACGCGCCAAAATTCCAGCGGCCATGGAGCGGCTCGTGGCCCTCCGCAACCTCGGCCTAGTCGATGTACAAGACCGCATGACCTACGCCGGAGCATGGCTTCTGGCACGAGACATTCGGAGGTTCACGACCACTGCCCAAGTGTCTTGTGCCCTGTTCATGGGGACCGAGAAGGTGAGGATTCTCGATCGGCGGGACTTCCACAGCGACATTCCGACGATGATAGACGAAGTAGTCGCTTGGATTCTCACCAAAATCAATGTCGAGTACATCATCAAGCACGTGAGGCGGCAGGAACGGCCGGAGTTGCCCGAAGAGGCCCTGCGGGAAGCGGTGGCGAATGCCGTGGCCCACCGCGACTACCGCTCAACTGCGAACGTCCAGATTTACGTCTTCAAAGACCGGATCGAAATCGTCAGTCCAGGCGGATTGCCCGCAGGGATGGAGGAAGCAGATCTGGGCACTAAGAGCATCCCGCGCAATCCGCTGCTGTTCGGCATGTTGTACCGCATGGACGTGGTGGAGCAAATCGGTTCCGGCATCCGGCGCATTCGGGAGCTTTGCCGAGAGCACGGGGTGGCGAAGCCAGTGATCGACGTGTCCGAGCACTGGGTGACGACGACCTTTATCAGGCCGACCGCAGAAGTTGAGACCAAGTTGAGACCAAGTCGGCACCAAGTCACACCCGAAGTCACACCCGAAGTCACACCCGAAGTTATGGGACTTCTTCAGGTTATGAGCGGAGCAATGGACCGCAATTCCTTGCAGAAGGCTCTTGGACTCAAAGCAGAAAAGAACTTCCGTCTTCTTTATCTGCGTCCGGCCATTGAAGCAGAGTTGGTGGAAATGACCATCCCCGACAAACCCAGAAGCAGCAAGCAGCAGTATCGGCTAACAGACAAGGGCCAAGCGTTGCGAGATCGCTTGACGCACACCCCATGACCCCCGCGCCCTACACCGAAGACACCCTCGTCCAGCAGACCACTGCCGATTACTTAGAGCAACAACTCGACTGGGAATCCATCTACGCCCATAACGCCGAGGACTTCGGCCCGAACAGCCTGCTAGGCCGCGTCTCTGACCGCGAGGTAGTGCTGACGCGCTATCTGTCCACCGCGCTGCGCTCGCTAAATCCGGGCCTGCCGGACGCCGCTTATGACGACGCCGTGCAGCAGATTACCGCCACCGCCGCTTCGCAGACCCTCGTCGCCGCTAACCGCGAACAGTACGACCTGCTTCCTCGCCCGCAACCACCAGTTTTTGGGCGTGAACCGCGCCGTCGAGGCCGTGCGCAAGCGCAAAACGCGGGCTCTCGGCGTCTTCTGGCACACGCAGGGCGCGGGCAAGAGCTATTCCATGGTGATTTTCACCCGCAAGGTGCACCGCAAGCTAGGCGGCAATTTCACTTTTCTAGTGCTGACCGACCGCGACGACCTCGACAGCCAAATCTACAAGACCTTCGTCGGCTGCGACGTGGTGAACCACGACCGCGACCCCTGCCGGGCGTCTGACGGACGACACCTGAGCCGGCTCTTAGCCGAGCACAAGGCATACGTCTTCTCGCTGATCCAGAAGTTCAACGAGAACCCCAGCGCGGCGTACACCCAGCGCGACGACATCACGCTGAAGGCCGGGAAGCTCCGCGTGAATCAGTGGTGCGACAAGGAGGCGACCCGAGATGCCGTCCGTGTTGCGATTCACAATTTCCTCTGGAGCGACGAGACCGGCTTACCTTCAGACGATTACTCGCAAGCCGAAGTTGAAACCAAGACGGACGACGTATTCCGGCACGTGTTCCGCGTCTATCCAACAGTACCGTCGCCGTATTACGAAAACGCGGCGTGAAGTAACAGGAAAGGATTGGCTTGAGCGATAGCTGTGGTTGTCCGATCTACGGGGCTATATTATATATTACCCGTTTAACCATTGTTTCCATTGCTCGCCGAGAAAGGAGGGACTTTAAAAAGGCGAGCGGCATGCTTTTGTCGAGTTGTTTTTACTCTAAAACGAGGAAAATTACATGAGAACGCATGCACAGATGATTTTAGGAGGAGCCTTGGTGTTCCTCATCAGCACGATTGCTTGGGGGCACGTGGGGACCGAGTATTTTTATCCGCAAGTGCCCGACCCAGCCTCTATGGTCATGGATGGCAATGACGACGACTGGGACTGGCTCGACCGAGAGGAATTTGCTATCACCACGGATCAGATGTTTGGCCAGCACGGCGAAGAGCTTGAGCGCGAGGATTTCAACGCGGCTTTCTGGATGGCGTGGAGTGCGCCGCCGGACAATCAGTTCTACTTCTACGCTGTGGTGGCCGACGACACGCTCAAGATGCTCGAATCCGATCAGAAGCGCTGGTGGTCGGATGACATCATCCAGATCACGTTTGATGCCGATCACTCGGGCGGCGACTTCTTAGGCGAAAACTTGGACCATGTGTTTAATGGCCAGCGCTACCATCTCCGTATCAATCCGGGGCCGGGTCAGCCGGTTGCGTACAACAGCCAGCTCGAATACATCGACCTGCCAGAGATCGGTTGGAGCTCGGATATATACAACGGCGAGCCAACGCCTTGGTTTGAAGTGGGCTGGACCTTGCTGCCGTCGGGGGCCGGGCACGGATCGACCAATGTCACGTGGACCATGGAGTTCCGCTGCGCTCTGTGGGATACCTATGCAACGACGCCCGAGGAGAGCGTGCGCCACGTGTTTGAGGAAGATCAGGTGATACACGTCGGCCCCAAGTTCAACGACCGCGAGCCAGTGGCCTCGGATGAAGCATCGCCGTTCCGGCACAACGTGCTGGTCTTGGGAGCGGCCGCCGCGCAGGATCAAAAGGGCGATCAGATGCTCGATTGGATCGGCTTAGGTACCGATGAGCCGACAGCCGTGGAGGACGTCTCGTGGGGGCGGATTAAGAGCCATTTGCAAGGCCAGTTGGATTGAAGTGTGAAAGAAAACAGTAATCTGTTAACGCGAGCGGTGTCGGAAGGAACATGCCGACACCGCTTTGCTGTTTGGTACCCCTTTAGGACTCGCTGCAAGGGCTGTGGTGAGTTCTAATGAATATTTCCGCGCTCGATAGTGCGATCATTGTAGCCTACCTGCTCGTGGTCGTCGCCATAGCGGTTGTGACTAGCCGCCGCGTCCGCGGCACGAGCGATTTCTTCCTCGCTGGACGCAGTATGCGCTGGCCCTTTGTCGGCGCATCCATGTTTGCCACCAACATTTCCGCCGAGCAGTTCGTCGGCCAAGCGGGCTTGGTCTTTGTAGTAGGTTTGGCGGTCGCCAATTACCAGCTCGCCGGGGTATTGGCCTTTGTGGCGATGGGGGCGGTTTTCCTACCCATATACATGCGGCTGGGCCTCTATACCACGCCAGAGTTTTTGGAGCGGCGCTACGGGCCCGAAAGCCGCCGCTTTTTTTCTTTGATCACTTTGGTGAGTATCACCTTTGCTGGCATCCCCGGCTCTCTGTACGCCGGCGGGCGGGTGATGGAGGTGCTATTTGGGTTTGAGTCGATTGTGCCGGGGGTGTTGATCTTGGCGCTGGCAGCCGGCCCGTACGCCATGGCCGGCGGTTTGCGCACCGTCATCTTGACGGATTTTATCCAGTGCTTGCTGCTGGTCGTCGGGGGTGTGGCCATGCTCTGGATGGGTTTGGGCTATCTCGGGGGTTGGGGTGTCTTCGAGACGCGGATACAGGAGTTACAAGGGGCGGACAACTGGGACATGCTGGCGCTGATACAGCCGATCGACCATCCCAACGTGCCTTGGACGGGTGTGGTGCTGGGGCTGACGATACATGCCTTGGCCTTTGGTGCGACCAGTCACGTCATGGTGCAGCGCGCCTTGGCGGCCCGCAGTGTCCACGAGGCGCGGATGGGTGGTTTGCTGGCCGGGCTATTAAAAGTGGTGGCGGTCTTTATCATTCTGATTCCCGGGCTGATGGGCTACGTCATGGCACAGGGGGCGCAGCCGCTGATTGAAGTATCTAGCCCGGATCAGCTCTATCCAGCGATGGTGCAAGCCCTGCTGCCGGTTGGCTTGGTGGGCTTGGTCTTGGCGGGGTTGATCGCGGCGTTGATGAGTTCGCTAGACTCGGAAATTTGCGCGGCCTCGGGCCTGTTTGCCATGGATTGGTATCAGCCCTATCGGCCTGCGGCGACTCAGCGGCGCTTGATATGGGCGGGGCGCCTCTTGGCCGCTGCTGTAGTTGTCATCGGCGTGTTCTGGGCGATTGTGGTCATTCCGCAGTTCCGCTTTCTCTACGAGTATCTGGCCAAGTTTTCCTCCTACATACCAGGTACTATTGTGGCCTGTTTCCTGTGGGGTATGGTGTCGAAGCGGCCCACGCGCAAAGGGGCTTTTGCGACTCTGATCGCTGGTTCCATCTTTGGCGTCTTCCTGTGGCTGGTCAACGACTCGGCAGTGCTCAACCGGCTGGTCTGTGGCGAAGAGGGCTTGGGGCTGGCCTTCTTGGAAATGCACTTTCTGCACGCGGCCTTCGTCATTTTTGCCGTGGCCAGTGCCCTGCTTTTCGGTTTCAGCTTTGCGTTTGGCGACGAGGGCCCGTTGCTCTCGGCACAAGGCGACGAGACGCTGATGCCGACCCGGAAACAGGATCAGATTTATTGGCTGGGAGCGGTGGGATTGCTGTTGGTGTACTGCGCGGTGTATTGGTATTTCTTTTGAGTTGCCGGATGACGGCTAATCCAACGCAACAAGATAACGGCACAGCGCCTTGCCGCGCTCGGAAAGGCCGTCGTACAGGGCGCGGGGCATTTCTCCATCTCGTTGGGGCCGACGAAACCAAGGCGCGTAATAGCCGACGCTCGTCATAATGCGCACGTCTTCAGAGGTGTTGGCCGTGCCGCCGTGCCAGCAGCGCACGTCCCGGATGAGAGCCGAGCGGGCCGGCGCACAGGCGATAGAATTCTGCATATAGACGGGTTCGTCTTCGAGACTGGGGATGGGATGGCGCGAGCGGTGGGTGCCGCGGATGAAGCGCGTGGCCCCGTTTTCCGCGCTAAAGTCAATCATGGGAAAGTTGATCACGACAAAGGGCGTGGGCAGGTCCATGATGGTGACGCGCTGCTCGGGGTCGCCAATCACGTCGGCCATGTCGCGGTGCAGAGGCTGGATTTTGGCACCGGGCAGGGAATAATCGCCGCCGCCACCGCTGCACGTAAACTGGTCGCTGGCAAAAATGGCTTCGATGATGGGCAAAATGGTCGGCAATTCTACGAGCATGGCCCATTCGGGATGGTGGATCTGCGAGCCAAAGGAATAGCGTGCAAAGCCTCGGTTGGCTTTATCGAGCGGGATAGCGGCGGTCTGCTCGGTAACGACGCGGTGCGCGCCTTCTGTGAGATAGGCGAATTGTTCGTCAGTCAGGGCGTCGGTGACCACGGCAAAACCGTCGCGGTGAAAGAGGGCGGCAGCGCGGTCAATGGCGTCCGGGGAAACAGGTTCGAGGGCGAGCATGGCATCTCCGGTGTTGTGGGGCGGGTGTAAATATGCTATTTAGCTCTGTGCTGTGCGAACTGCTGTAGCAAGCCTACATCACTTACAAGAGAATCCGCAGAAGGACGCAGAATAGGATGCACAAGACGATCCACAACTCGAATCGTTCAAATCATTCCCATCCACCAAGAGAGATTTTTATGGAAAATCGTCCGCAAGTACTCATCGCCTGTAGCGAGCGGGTGCGCCATGGCTACCTGCCGCCAGAGGAACTGACGCGCCTAGAGCAAGTTGCCGATTGGGCGTGGTTTGCCTGCGAGGGCGGCAACATTTACCAGGCCAGCGAAGACGCCGAGGCCATTGCTCAGTTGGCAAAGGAATTGGCTGGAGTAGATGCGCTCGTCGTCTGCCACGGTGCGCCGAGGGTTAATGCAACAGTTTTGGAAGCCGCCCCCCGGCTGCGCTTCATCGGCGAACTGGAAGGCGACCGCTTTGCCACGCGCATTGACCTAGACGCGGCGTGGGCGCGAGGCATCCGCACTGTGGATACGACCAACGGCTCGTCTTATCCGGTGGCCGAGTGGGCCTTGGCGCTGACGCTGATTGCCATGCGCAATGCCGGTGCGCTCTTCCGCCGCATCCTCGCTAGGAATACGCAGGAGCGGTCCACCATGCAGCCGATGGCCGGGATGCTCACGGGCAAGCGGGTGGGGTTGATCGGCGGCGGCCACATGGGGCGGCGGCTGATGAAGCTGTTGCGGCCCTTTGAGGTTGAGCTGTGGGTGCACGATCCGTACTTGCCGCAGGAGTTGTCCGAGGCGTTGGGCTTTTTGCTAACGTCGCTGGACAACGTGCTGTCGCAGTGCGATGCGATTATCTGCGTCGCGCCGCTGACGCCGCAGACCGAAGGCATGATTGGCCAGCGCGAGTTGGAGCTCATTCCGGCGGGAGCGGTTTTGGTCAACGTGTCGCGCGGGCCGATCTTCGACTCTGCGGCCCTGATCGAGCGCCTCAAGCGCGGCGACATTGCTGGGGGCTTTGATGTCTTTGACCCGGAGCCGATCCCGGATGACAGCGAGATTATCGACCTGCCCAACGTGTTTTTGACTCCGCACTTTTCCGGGCGCGTGGGCGACGAATACCCGCATTTCTTCCGCCTCATGGTCGATGAATTAGAGCGCTTTTTCGCCGGCCACCAGACCTATTTTGACCTGACGCCGCGCGCGCAGGCGAATCGGCGCGGGGATCAGCCGGGATAGGGGGTTTTATGGGACATCCCAACGTACTCTACATCTTTACCGATCAGCAGCGCGTGGATACGCTGCGCTGCTATGGCAACGAGCAGATCGAGACCCCGGCGCTCGACGGGCTGGCTGACGACGGTTTTGTCTTTGAAAACGCCTATGTGAGCCAGCCAGTGTGCAGCCCGGCGCGGGCCACTATGCTGACTGGACTGTGGCCGCACACCGCTGGCGTGCCCGCGTGCAATGTGCCGTTGCGCGCCGAGGTACCGACGTTTGCCGAGCTGCTGCCGTCGGAATACCAGACGGCCTTTATGGGAAAATGGCACTTGGGGGATGAGATTTTTCCCCAGCACGGGTTTGAGACGTGGGTCGGCAGCGAAGACTCGTATCGGCGTGGCTATTCCACGCCGGAGCGGCTGGATGTGCTCAGCCCGTATCACCACTTCTTGGTCGAGCGGGGGTTTGCACCCGATGCGGAGAACCTCGGCCAGCGCGTGTTCTCGCGTCACGCCGAGGCGTCGATGCCGGAGGAATACACCAAGGCGGCGTTTTTGGGCGATCAGGCCGCGGAGTACATCCGCCAGAGCGGCGACGCGCCGTTCGCGCTGTGCGTCAGCTATCTGGAGCCGCATCCGCCGCACACTGGGCCGCTCAATGAGTACTACGACCCGGAGACTTTGCCGACTGGGCCGGGCTTTAGGCAGCCCCCGCCGGACGACGCGCCCTTGATCGTGCGGCTGATGGCGGCCTTTTACTCGGCCTCGGAAAACTACGGGTTGGACTTGCAAACCGAGGCTGGCTGGCGCGGGCTGCTGGCTCGCTATTGGGGCAATGTGACGCTGGTGGATCGCTCAGTGGCCAAGATCCTCCAAGCTCTAGAAGAGAGCGGCAAGGCCGACGACACCATTGTGATTTTTACGTCGGATCACGGCGAACTCATGGGCGATCACGGGATTTTGGGCAAGACTCTGATGTACGAGGAGTCGATTAAGGTGCCGTTGCTGCTGCGTGCGCCCATGTTGGATGCGCAGCCAAGGAAAATCGGCGGCCAGTTCAGCCACATTGACTTGGTGCCCACGCTGCTGGACTTGTTGGGGTTGGAAGCGCCGGACCATTTGCAGGGGCAGAGCCGGGTGCCGGTGCTGTGCGGCCGCGACGACTTGGCAGCCAATGACGTGTTTGTCGAGTGGAGCGGTGCCGACGGTCATCCGCCGGCCTCAATCGGCGAGGCCGAGCCGAACCGCAGCTTGGTGCATCCCCTACGCACTGTTGTCGCGGCTGATGGCTGGAAGCTCAATCTGTACGGCAAGGGTCAAGGCGAGCTATACGATTTGAATGCGGACCCGCACGAGTTGGAGAATCTATACCACCGGTCCGAGCACCAAGCGCGGGTCGGCGAACTGAGGGAGCGGATTCGCGCTTGGCAGGAGCGTACTGGTGACGAGGTGGCGTTGCCCTAATTGTCCAATCGCCGCGCATGAGACCACACCTAACGAGGCGAGGTACATGGTCTCAAAGGATCGGCAACTCAGCGCTTGCGGGTTTGGATAGCACCTCGTAGCCGCGATCCGTGACGAGCACGTCTTCTTCGAGCATACAGAAAGCGTCAGCGGTGAAGAGTCCGGGTTCGATGGTGAAGACCATCCCCTCTGCTAAAATCACCTCGTTTTCAAAGGCGATAAAGGGCGGTTCGATAATCTCCAGCCCCATCGCATGGCCGATACCCGTGACCTTTGCGGCATAGTCGGCATGGCCCGAGGCGCTCATCGTCGCCTTCGCGGCGTGGATCAGATCGGCGATGGGGACACCGGGCCGGGTGGCCTCTATCGCCGCCTGCAAGCAATCGTAGACGACGCGATAGGCGTCTTGGTGTGCAGCACTAGCCCGCCCGAGCGCAAACATTCGCGTATAGTCTGACCAGTAGCCCCGATAGACGCCGCCGGCGTCTTGGGTGATCATTTCGCCCGCGGTCAGCACGCGATCAATAGGTCGCCGCAGGGTGCTATTGGCGACCCGGATGTCGTCGGGTATATATGGAGCGAGGGTGATGGAGCCCGGCATTTCGGCCCCACGCCTGAGGTGTTCGACCGCGAGCAGGCGACAGAGCTCCCGCTCGCTCATCCCCGGTTTGACCTCCTCGAAGAGGACCTGATACGCTGCATCAGTGATGGCCACTGCCGCGCGGATGCGCTCCACTTCGGCGCTCGATTTCCGGGCGCGCAATTTCCAGCATAGGGCGGACGCATCGACAAAATCAACATGGGGCAGGTTTTGCTGCAACTGGTCGAAATCTTCGCAAGGCATCCTGAGCGCGACTATCCCGCCGAGTTCGGTGCCAATGCGGCCTTCTTCCAGCCCGAGTTCGCGCACGGCGTCGGTAATGGCATCGACACCTTGGAGAATATGTTCTAATGGGAAGGTTCGGATGCTTTTGATCCAGGAATCTTCCTCGCACATACAGGCTTCTTGCGGGGGCACAATAAGCAGCGGTTCGCCCTCCAGCGGCAGCAGGGTGAACATGGCCGTGTACTGGTGCATCCAGCGGTGGGTCACATGGCCCGTAAAGTAGCGGTGATTGGCCTCGGTGGTGACCAGCACAGCGTCGATACCGCGCTCCGCCATTAACCCCCTGAGCTTGCTCAGCCGCTGTTGGTATTCTTTGGGGCTGAAATCGGCATGATCATTCACTGATGATTCTACTCCTACTTAAATTTGGTGAAGAACTGAGCGCACGAATTCGTATTTGGCAGGAGCAGACCGGCGACGAGGTGGAACTGCCCTACCTCGATTGAGGAAAATAGATTTGGGGCTAGCTACAGCCGGCGTGCAAACTCTTCAACACGTCTTTGAACGCTTCCATTTCGCCGTGGAGTCTTTCCCAGACATCCTCCATCTCCGTGGCTAATCCGCGGCACAGCTCCCAGCGCAATTGGGCACCGTATATATTCCTGAAGAGATGGCGGAAGCGCAGATAGGGTCGCAGTACGTCTGCAAGGTCTGAGCCAAGGACGGCGGGGCGCACCGATTCGATTTCGCTCGTCATCCGGCCTAAGAGTTGTGCGTGCCAATCGGCACCGACTGGTATTTCGCCATCGAGCTCGCTGGCGATATGCTCTAGAAGCTGTTCTATGCCGGTGTAGAAGTCGTGCAGAATGCTGCCAATGCCACGCAGTTCCAGCGTGGTCGGGGAGCCGTCGAGTTTTTCTAGGGTTTCCCGACCTTCCGCGACCACGGCGGCAATCTGCGTTAGCGTGCGGTCAATGTCCGCTCGCAGCAGCAGGAATTTCTGTGCACTCATACAGCAGCACTCCCTCGTTGGCCACGTACTCAAGCAGGGCCGGCGTCGCCGATTCAAGTAGAATCAGATCTACCTCGCGGCTCGCCCGCTCGGCGATGTCTGCTAGCACCGCAAAGTAGCGTTCTGGTGCTATACCTGAGACGACCAAATCGATATCGGAACGCGGATGGAAGCCGCTACCTCTGGCCAGCGAGCCGATCAGGTACACGCGCTCGGCCCCGTACTCCTCGACTAGGGCTTTGGCGCAGACCTGCGCCTGCTCTCGCGCTTGTTGTGCGGCTTGGTCGAGGGCTTCTCGCTCTTGGCGCAGGCGCTTTTGCCAAGCCTCGATGTACGACCTGTAGGCGTCCATGAATGGAAGTATAATGGAAGAGGTTACTAGAAACCACCGCACACACGGCGGCGAGGTGGCGTTGCTCTAAGAAGACCGAGGGAAAAGCTCTCCTTCCAGCGCCTCTTCGAAGGTTTGCGACCGTCCAGAGTGATCGCCGCCGAGCCAGCGGTAAGCCCTCGGATAGAGCGCGAGCGAGCGGTCGGCAAGCGGCAGGTCGAGCGGCACGTTGCCCCACAGCGCCGAGTACTTGGCGGCAATGGCCGCTTCGAGTGATTGGCGTAGGTCGTGGCCGGAGATGTACAGCTCGCCGCCGTTTTCTAATACATCCAAAAACGACAGCACCGAAGTACCCATGTAGGAGAAGCGGGGGTATTCGAGTGGGGTGTAGGGGCGGTCGATTTTTATCCGGGCACCCTGCGCGTCGCGGCCTTGGAAAATTTCGGGTGGTCCCCAATCCCAGCGGACGAGCGCGTCGTCGGTCCACACATCGACGCCGCGGCTGGGCGTCGGTTGGCCAAAGATCGGGCAGACGAGGCCGTTGCTGAGTGAAAATTGTCCGTTGATTATCAGCCCCTCGTCGTCGTCGCGCACGAGGGCCTCGGGCGGTGTGCCCCAGGCAGTGACTTGGGTGATCTCGGCTTGGGTAAAGAGCCGCAGCACGGCGATGTGCTGACAGCCTCCGCCGGAAATCTCGCCGCCCCAGCCGTGGACGCTGGCCCCGCGCAAGGGGCCGTACTCGCCAGCGTGTAGCCAGCCGGCCGCTTCTTGCACCTCGCTCATGGCCCGTTGCAGGTTGCCGCCGGCAAAAACCACGCCGCGCGTTTCGCATTCCTCGACCATGGCATCGACATCCGACAGGCGGGCCTCAATGGGCTTGTCCGTGGAGACGCCCTTGACGCCAGCTTGGGCCGCGGCGATGACGGCCTCCTTGATGTACTTGCCGGGCAGCACGACTACGGCAATGTCGGGGACGACGTGCCGGAAGAGATCTTGCGCGTCCTGGTAGAGTGCGCGGATGTCGAAGCGCTCGCCGACGGCTTGGCGGCGCTCGGGGTTGTATTCGGCGATGGCGACTAGCTCGGTGTTGGGCAGGGTTTGATAGACTTCGGCGTAGTGCTGGCCGAGGCGGCCACAGCCGATGATGGCGACTGTGTATTTTTTGTCCATGAAGGAACTCCTTTAGGCTTCGACCTGAGCTCAGCCGAAGGTTGGGGTAGCGCGTGATATAGCAGTCCTACATTTACAAGGTGATCCGCAGATAGACGCAGATAGACGCAGATAGACGCAGAATAGGATATACGAGGCGATCCACATTTAGAATCGTTTAATCATTCTGGATTGCTATAGGTTGCTGCGACCCAAGCGGCGCTTTGGGCGACGGGCGCTAGATATACCTCGGCGATGGTGCCTTGGAAGCGGGCGCTGCCGCCGGCGATATGGCCGATAGTAACGGGGATATCCGTCTGTTGCAAGGGACGATTGCAAGCGGCACGCGAGGCTGCAAGCGCGCCGTCGATGTAGAGTTGGATACACGCGCCGTCGTACACCCCGGCAAGGTGATGGACGCCGGGCGCGAGGGACTTCGGCGAGCTCAGTCGAGTCGTTTGGTGAGTGGCAATGCTAACTGCGCCGCCGGTGGTGTTGACGATGAAACTGGGGCCGGGTACGGCGGCGCAGAGTCCGCCGTTGTGGCCCACGTCGCCGTAGCGCAGGGAGAACGCGCCGTCTGCTCCGAGGGTGTCGTAGCGTTGGACGCGGCCGTGGGCGTGGCTGCCGTCGCGGTCGCCGCGCCAGGGAGCGGTGTAGAAATAGCGTCCGTCGAACGCGCCGGCGTTGTACGCGGTGGTATGCAGGCCGTCGGTATAGCTGGCGTCGTGCGTGTCCCAAGCGGCTGGGTCGTCGAATGGCGCGGCCGTGTCGTAGCGCAGCCAAGAGCCGTGGAAGACGCTCTCGCCGGGTGCAGCAGCGCGGGTGAAGGGCACGTAATACACGTAGCGTCCGTCGAAGAAGCCGCCGTCAAAGCCGCTGTTTTCCACGGGAACGTGGGTGTTCCAGCTTTGCGGGTCGGCGAGCGGCGCGGCCGTGTCGTAGCGCAGCATTGTGCTGTTGCCGTAAGAGCAAAAATAGAGGTGCCGCCCGTCAAATACAGCACCGACGTTCATCTGCATCCCCAAGGGGCGGGCGTCGTACAGGTCCCAGCTTTGCGGGTCAGCGAAATCCCCGGCGACTGCGTAGCGGAGGACGTGGCCGCTGCTGAGCGGCGCGAAGTAGATATGGCGTCCGTCGAACGCGGCACCGTCGAAACAGGCTGCCTCCGGGTGGAGTTGTTGGGCGTTGAAGACGGCATAGCTCGCGGGATCCTTCAGGGGTGCGCGCGTGTTGTAGCGGAGGATGTGGCCGCTGTGCTCGTTGTCCAAACCGCCCGTTGACGACCGGGTATAGCCTGGGCAGAAGTAGAGGTACTGTCCGTCAAAGGCGAGGCCCTGTCCCGAGTGGGGGAGTTGGGCGTCGTGGGCGGCCCAAGCGGCAGGGTCTTTGAAGTCGGCTTGGGTGTCGTAGCGCAAGAGCCGCGAGTGGTGGACGGTGCCGTCGTCGCGGGGGTTGAAGTACACGTAGCGCCCGTCAAAGGCCCCGCCGTAGAAGCCCGAGGTGTGCAGGCCGTCGGTGTAGCTGGCGTCGTAGGCTTCCCAAGCGGCGGGGTCTTTGAAATCGGCTTGGGTGTCGAGGCGGAGGACGCGGCCGTGGACGGACGTGCGCTCATTCTGGTCGCGGATGGGGCAGAAGTATGTGTAGCGCCCGTCGAATACCGCGCCGAAGTAGCCTTGGGTCACTAGGCCGTCGGTATAGCCGGCGTCGTAGGCGGCGAAGGCGTCGAATGCGGTGCGGGGTTGCCACTGCGAGACCAGCGGCTGCATGGCTTCGGCGCGGGCGGTGGGGCTTTCGACCCAAGCGGCGACCGTCAGCGCTTTGTCGAGGGAGCAGTCGAGGGCGAAGGGGGCGTTGGAGCGGGTGCGGTATTCGGGAATTTCGGACATGGCGTTGTATTCTAAGGGAAAATGTGGCGTTCCACTAAGTAGCGCTCGACGCCGTCGCGGTCGAGGGTGTAGCCCAAACCCGGCTGGTCGGAGACTAGGAAGCTGCCGTCTTCGAGGACGAATTCCTCGTTGACCAAGGAGTGCTGCCAGGCGATGGGGCCGACCATGTCGTAGGGCTGGGTCAAATGAGGCATGCAGGCGGCCACGTGCAGGCCCATAGCAGCGCCCGGTCCATAGGCTACGGTCTGCGACCAGCCGCCCAGACCCAGCGCGTGCGCGAGGTGCGAGCGGTGCAGGGTTTCAAAGTGACTGGCTCCGCCGACAATGACGTAGTCGAGGGCCTCAGCCTGAAAGCGGTGCAACATATCGGCCGCGTCGCCGACGTGGTCGCCAATGGGCAAGTGGATAGTGTGGCGCAGGCGGCGCCATTCGGAAAACGTGCCGGCGCTCGCGCCTTTGGCAATGGGGCTTTCGAGCGAGTCCATGCGATGACCTTGTAGGCGGCGGGCCAGCTCTTGGGCCACCCAGACTTCTTCTAAGCGCCAGCGGATATCTGGGCGCACCACCATGTCGGGAACCACGCGGTGGATGGCCTCGACCCGGTCGGTGACGTAGCGGATGCGCTCTTCGGGGGTTTGCTCGCGGCTGGTGATGCACTTCATCTTGTACGCGCGGAAGCCCTGCTCCCATCCCCATTGGGCGTCCTCTGCGGTGTGTTCGGGCGTTTTGTATCCGGTGCATTGGGTGACCGGAATGCGGTCGCGCAGCCGTCCGCCCAGTAATTGCCAGATAGGCACGCCCAAGGCTTGGCCGCGCAGGTCGAGCACGGCCTGTTCAAAAGCGCCCTGCATGGGGCCGTTGCCTTGGGCCAAGTTGACTTGGAGGACGTCCTGTCCCAGCCAAGTCTCAAACTGCTGGCGCATAGTGTCCAAGGCGGTAAAGCGACCGATCAGCGTCAGGCCGGTCAAGCCTTGATCGGTCTCGATTTCGGCGACGCCGTGTTCAGTGCGCTGGTGCAGGGGTTGGCCGTACACGTCGTCCGACCACCACCAGTGGCGCTCGGGCACGTTGACGATGTGGAGAATGATGCGGGTGATTTTCACGGGAGCCTCCTATTTAGTGGTTAGTGGTTAGTAGTTAGTGGTCAGTAGCCGGTGGTTAGGGGAGGGACTGGTCACTATTCACTATTCACTGACCACTGAACAGTGGCCAGTCGCTTTCTTGGAGCTTGCGCCAGAGTTTGTCGAAGTCCGCGCTGCCGTCGTCTTCGCGCTCGGTGAGGCGGACGCCGGGAGCGAAGGCTTCGTCAACGCCTTGTTTCATTAGGCGTTCGGCTTGGCGCAGGTTGCGGTAGTAGTGTTCGAGGCCGCCGGGCAGGGTTACGACCGAGAAGTGGCGCGGCCATTGTGGCGCGGGTACGTCGCGGTAGCGCTCGATTGCATTCTCGTCTAGTTCCACTCCTAAACCGGGGCCGGTGGGCACCTGCATAAAGCCGCGTTGAACTTGATGCGGCTCGACGATTAGGTCGTCTTCGTACGTGTGATGGGCCGTTACGCCTGGCAGGGTGGCCGTGTGCATGACTGCGCCGAGGTGGCAGGCGAAGGCCGCGGTGATGCCGGTGCCGACGTATTGCAAGAGGATCGGGGTATTGGCTGCGGCAAAGGCCCAAGAAGCGGCCAGCGCGTTGCGGATGGTCTCGTGGCTGCAAAGTGCGCCGTCGAAATCGCCAGCGCGCAGCCCAAGCCAGGGGCCGGAAGGCTGGCGCGAGGGGCCGTCGAAGATGGTGCTGACGCCGTGAAGGTAGAAGGGAATGCGGATTTCTTGGTGCAGGCGCCGCCAGCCCTCGATGTCATAGGCGAAGATTGGCTCTTCGATCCCTTTGACTATGGGAATTTGCTCCAACTGGCGCAGGATGGGCAAAGCTCTTTCCACGTTGACGAGTGCGCCGTTGAAGTCGAAT
This sequence comes from Gemmatimonadota bacterium, assembly GCA_009840005.1. The sequence continues at coordinate 19,225 of VXOR01000084.1, read as the reverse complement.
TCAATGCGGAAGTCGGGTGGGGCTGCTTCCTGCATGGCTTGGGCTTGCTCGACCACATCGTAGAAGGCGCGGGCTTTGCATTTCAGCCCGCGATAGCCGCGGGCGGCGGCTTCTTGTACCTCGGCAGCCGAGTCCTCGGGCGACATGCAGGGCATCCACCAACCCATGTTCACCCACTCCCGCACCTGTTGACCCATTAGCTTCCAAGCCGGCAGCCCGAGGTGTTTGCCCATCAGGTCGTAACAGGCCATGTCGAGGTTGAAGCGCCCGGTGCCCATGACGTGGTCGAAAGGGTTGGTGCCGAGGTAGGCGTCGAGCAAGCTCTGCTCAAAGGGCGGGCCGGGGTTTTCGCTCAAGCCGACTAGGCCGGTGTCGGTGTGGAACTTGTACACGGTCACCTCTTCGTTCATGCCGAAGTGGTAGAACGCCTTGCGGATGCGATCCTCGTAGGGAACGCGCAGGGGAATGACTTCAATGTCGGTGATTTTCACGGCGTGGCTCCTGTGGGCATGGGAGGCGATTTTGTGGCCAGAGATATAGGCAATTCAGGCGGGGAATGAAAGCCTGTAATTTTCTCCCGTGCCGTGCGCGTTGCTTGGAAGCGGCGGTGCATCTAACTTCCTGGCATGTTAAAATCAAAAGCAATCAGTCTCTGGCTCCTGTTGGTGGGGGCCGTTGCTGCGTGGAGTGCCGAGGCTCCGTTTAGCCGGGGCGTCAACCTGACCAATTGGCTGCAAGCGCCCAGTGCGCAGAACGTGCACTTTGCCAAGTTTGGCCGGAGCGATTTCGCGCATATCCAACAGCTTGGCTGCGACGTGGTGCGCTTGCCGATCAATCTGCACGCCATGACGAGCGGTCCGCCGGACTATCGCATCGATCCCTTGCTCTACGACTTTCTCGATCAGATTGCAGATTGGGCCGACGAGTTGGGGCTGCATCTGATTCTGGACAATCACTCGTTTGATCCGGCGGTGAGTACGTCGCCGGACATCGGCGATGTGTTGGTGCCGGTGTGGAGCCAGCTTGCCGCGCACTTTGCCGTACATCCGGCCCAGCTTTACTACGAGATCCTCAACGAGCCGCACGGCATTAGCGCCGCGGCTTGGAACGCGATTCAGCAAGAGGTAATCGACGCGATCCGGCAGGTGGATCAGCGGCACGCAATTGTCGTTGGCCCGGCCAACTGGAACAGCTTCCGCAACCTGAACCGGATGCCGGTTTTTGCCGACGATAACCTCGTGTACACGTTTCACTTCTACGAGCCTTTTGTCTTTACCCACCAAGGTGCTAGCTGGACCAATCCCTCCTTGGTGCCGCTGCGCGGTGTGCCCTTTCCCTACGAGCGGGCGCGCATGCCGGCGTTGCCTTCGTCCTTGCAGGGCACGTGGGTCGGCACGGCGCTGGGCAATTACAGCCAAGAGGGCACTATCACGCAGATGCGCATACTGATTGACGAGGCCGCAGCCTTTCAGAAGGATCGCGGCGTGCCGCTGTTTTGCGGGGAATTTGGGGTGTACAGTCCCAACAGCCCCAGCAGCGACCGCGTCTTGTGGTACGAGGTGGTGCGACAGCACATGGAGGAGCGGGGTATTGCGTGGACGATTTGGGACTATCGCGGTGGTTTTGGCTTGTTTGAGCGCGGGTCGGACGAGTTGTTCGAGTTTGACCTGAACGTGCCGCTTCTGGAGGCGCTGGGGCTGAACGTGCCACCGCAGCGAGATTTTGTCGCCGAGCCAGATCAGCAGGGGTTTGTGCTCTACGAGGACTCCCTCGGCCCGCACATGACCGAGTCCAACCACCTCAGTGCAGGCACGGTCGATTACTATGATGATGAGGATCCAGCGGTGGGACGCTACTGCATGCGCTGGACCGGGGTGCCGCTCTACGGGTTCATTGGCTTCGACTTCAAGCCCTTCAAGGACTTGTCTGCGTTGGCGGCGACGAGCTATGCGGTCGAGTTTTGGGTGCGGGGGGACACGCCGGGATCGTCGTTTGACATTCGCTTGGTCGATACGGATACCGAAGACCCGGACGATCGCCCTTGGCGCATGCGCCATACGATAGATGAGCAGGTGGTGCCGTGGGATGGCGCGTGGCATAAGGTGCGGGTGCCGCTTGGCGACTTTGCCGAGCACGGGGCTTGGGAGAATGAGTGGTTCAATCCGATCGGCGCGTTCGACTGGCAGGCCGTCGATCGGTTCGACATCGTGGCTGAGCATCACGCCTTAGACGGGATTCAGTTCTGGTTTGACGAATTGCGGGTTGTGGGACCGGCGCTGACGGCCGTGCTCGACGAGGCGGCGTCGCAGCCAGCCGCCTTGGCGTTGGCCGCGAATTATCCCAACCCGTTCAACGCGACGACCGCGATCCGCTACGCACTGCCGGCCGCCGGGCCGGTGCATCTGGCGGTCTATGCGCTGAACGGCCAGCAGGTGCGGACGCTGGTGCAAGGTGTGGCGAACTCAGGGTGGCACGTGGCGCGATGGGATGGGCTCGACGACGTGGGGCGGGAGGTGGCTAGCGGCGTGTACTTGTATCGCTTGGATGCTACAGGTGGGGTGCGGAGCGGAAAGATGATGTTGGTGCGCTGAAGTTGGTGCTTCTGGTCCGCATTTTGCTTTTGCCTAACATGGTGAGTAGATTGAACCTATAAGTAGGAGATCGCAGGCATGGCAGAACGTTCCCCCCTCGATTACAGCGACCGCATAGGCCGCCTCGAAGGCATCACCGAGCAGACCAACGATCGCTTAGGCAGCTTGGAGCGTCGTATAGATAGCTTGAAGAGCGATTTAGAGGCCCAGATAGGTAGCTTGAAGAGCGATTTAGAGCGTCGCATAGACCGCTTAGAGGATAGCCATCGACGGGACTTTCGCTGGCTGCTCGGCACGATGATCGGCATGTGGGCGACGATGATGGGCTTGCTCGTGACGGTGACCGTTAAGGTCTTTTCGGGCTAGCCGAAACTGTTACCGTATAGAAGCGAGTGTTACCGTACTTCCACAAACCCACCCCTACGAATTTCTAGTACTTCAAAAGCAGGTCAAGGCACGTAGCGGCAGCGAGAAAATCCCACTGTCGGTGCTGTGCAGTCGTGGCGGTAGGTCTCGACGCGGGTAGATTCCTATTCAGCACGTCGTGCATCATTGCGGTCTTCCAGCCAATAGGCATATAGCCGCGCTTGGTGCAGGTAGAACTTCAGGCGCACTGGTTTTTCAAATACCAGATCGTGCGGCTGCTTCCACTCGTATTTACTCCGTAGGCTGTCACCGGTGAAGGGCGGCGGCTCCTCTCCGGGCACCCAGAAGCCGGGGAGGGGTCTGCCGGTCTCGGCGTCTTGGATTTCGGCGTAGATTTCGCCCCAGCGGGCGTCGGCGTTGAGGTAGAGGTCTTGGCCGCGCCAGTGGAAGGGTTGGGTGACGAGGGTGGCGATTTCGTCGCCGTCGATGGAGACGAAGCGGTCGGGCGGCAGCTTGGCCAAGCAGAGTGCACCCGGGTCGGCGAAGTGGCGCTCTGCTACCCCGAGCCGGAACAGCTCCTTGCAGCGGTTGAAGCGCTGGTACATTTCCACGCTGCCTGGTATGCGGAGGGCGTTGTAGTAAATCCAAATCTCGCCGTCTTCGCGCACCAGCGGCGCACCGGCCATGAGGAGCTGGCTGGTGCCGTAGTTTTCCCCGTCCCAAGGTTCGATGCCGATAAAGGGCGTGCGGTCGGCCACGCGATCCCAAGTGTGCAGGTCGCGCGCGACGGCCATTTCGATCTGGTTGATGCGGGTGAAGTTGGTGGCCGGCGGCGGGATGGCACCGATGGGGTTGAAGACGGTGGGGAAGCCGATGTACAGCCCCTGATAAGGCATGACGGCCATGTTGTAAATCTCGGCATGGTAGTCCTCGTCATCGATGATTGGTGGGGTGATGTACGCTGGGTCGTCGATGATGGTGCGGACGCGCTGGCGGCAGTTTTCCCAATCGGTTTCATCGGCGTGGAAGATGAGCTCGGGCTCGGTGAAGTGGTCGAAGTCGCGGCTGGTCGCCAGCCAGACCGAGCGGCCCCATTCGGTGGGCTGCTTGACCATGGCGAGGAATTGCTCGGTATAGGGGTCGTACACAAATTGGGATTCGTCTTGGCTGGGGATGAAGGAGTTGGGGAGCGGGGTCCAGGCAAAGCCGTCGGGCGAGGTGGCACCGCCGCGACCGTGGACGCCGAACAGGGCCTTGTAGCGGCGGTTCGGGTCTGGGTCGCGCTCATCGCGGACGATGTGGTACAGGCCCGGGCCGTTGGGGTCGCAGGCGATGTTGTTGTCTTTGCTGCCGTTGCACTCGTATAGCCCGAGGGAGGGTTGTTCCCAGTGCTCGCCGTCGGGTGAGGTGGCCAAGCGGGCTTGCGGGCCGTTGTACCACCATTCGTAGCGCGCTTCGTCCGGGTTCCACAAGGGCGCACTGCGGCTCTGGATGCCGCCGGTGATGAGGGGGCCGCACCTTTTGGGTGGGTGCAGGGTGCGGGTGGTGCCTTGCTCAGAGACTAAGGCGCGGCTGTCGAGGAAGAGCTGGTGGTGCTTTTGGGGATCGATGAGGTCGGTGGACATGGTTATTGCTCATAGCGCAAAGGGTGGAATGCGGAGGAATGCGCCCCCTTGCCGGGCGGACTCTTGGGCCAGCAGGCAGGCTTGGGCCGTGGCGAACACCGAGTGGGTGGGGATGAAGAGGTCGGTGCCGCGTTCGATGGTGTCGATCAGGTTGGCGACGAACGCGCTGCTTTGGTCTGCGGGCAAATCGGGTGTGTACGGGCCGCGCTCGTTGGTGGCGATGAGTAGGTGGTTGTCGGCATAGGCACGCAGATGTGCCGAGCCAGCCGTGCCCATGATGATGAAGCGGGTGTCGCCAAACGAGGGCGCGGCTTGGGGCGTGAGCCAATCGGCGGTAAGGGTTGCCAATGCGCCGTCAGATAGCGCGAAGGAAGCCTGCACGTGGTCGTCTAAGCGCGGCTCCTCTGTGAACCGCTTGCAGGTGGTGAGGGCGTGGACGCCGACGCATTCGGCATTGGTGAGCCAGCGGATTTGATCGACGCCGTGGCAAGCTAAGTCGTGGAACGCGCCCGTGTACTGCCCCGGGTCGAAGTACCAGGCCGGGGCTGTGTCGCGGCGGATCTTGTGTGGATGGGTGGAGATGAGGCTGGCGATGGTCCCGAGCGCCCCGTCGAGAATGGCTTGGCGCAGGGCGATAAACGGCGGATAGCTGCGCGAGGTGAACCACATGGATACGTGGATTGAGCTAGCGGCCACGGCGCGGCGCATGCGCTCCCAGTCGTCGAGCGAGTGGCACAGGGGTTTGTCGAGCAGCAGGTGAATGCCAGCGCGGGCGCAGGTTTCCACGAGCGCGGTTTTCTCGTGGTGGATCAAGCCTTCGAGAATCAGTTTGGGCTGGGCGCGGTCGATCATGTCTTCTAAGGTGGCAAAGCGAGGGATGGATGAATAGCGTTCGCAGAGCGCGTCGTCGTCTTCAACCAAGCCGACGATTTGGCCATTTGCTGCCTGCAAGGCGGATTGGATCATGCCGCCGATGTGACCGTAGTGGACGCCCATGATGCCGATGCGCATGATGAATTCTCCGGGTGAAGTGTGCGCGGGAAGATAAGACGCGGCGGGTTAATGCGCTATGGCTATTGTAGCGTATATTCAGGCATGAGAAAGGATTCGAACTATGTCTGATTGGCTTACCACAAGACAGTTGCAGCACTTGCAACGCGGGTATCGCAAGCGGGTCGAGACGCCCATCCCGACTCAAGTCGTATCCAGTGGCGAGTGCTTCCCGCCGCCGCAGTCCCGCCGCCAGGCCCAAGCCGAGGCGCTGATGCGCGAAACGACCGATTTCTACGCAGGTCGCCAGGGGATGCCTCACCAGCGTTATCTCCGTTCCCCCAGCGGGATGGCCGCGGCGTTTATGGCGATGAATCAAGTTTATGGCGATGTATATCGCGTCGATCCGGCAGAGGCCGAAGACCCCGAGGCTGCCGCCGACCAGCGCAGTCAGACCCGCGACCAGTTTATCTTCGACGTCCACACCCATCACGTGCGCGAGGACTACACTTGGGAAGGCCAGCTCTGGTTGCGCGATGCGGCGCGGGGCAACAACCAAGCTCGCGTCCCTTGGAATCCAGAGCTGGTCGAGCAGGAACTCGACCTGAAGTACTACAAGTTCGATTACTACGTCAAAGACATGTTTTTCGACAGCGACACCACGCTCTCGCTGTTGAGCACTTCGCCCTCGGTCGATCCGGAAAAGACGCTGTTGTCCGATCGGCAGATGGTCGCCACGCGAGACCAAGTCAACGAGATCGCTGGCACGCGGCGGATGTTCGCCCACGGGGTCATCTGGCCGAGTGCGCCGGAGTACTTGGAACTGATGGAACCGGCGGCGACGGAGTTGAAGGTGGACTCTTGGAAGGGCTACACCATCGGCGACGTGTTGGGTTTTCACCCTACCTTTGACCGGCCTTGGCACCTCGACGACGAAGAACTAACGTGGCCCACCTACGAAAAGGCCCGCCAGCTCGGCGTGCCTAACATCTGCATTCACAAGGGCGTTTTGCCGGTCGACTACGAGAGCATTCCCAATTGGCAATACGCCAGCGTCGAGGATGTGGGCGGCGCGGCGGCAGCGTGGCCCGACTTGAATTTCCACATCTACCACGCGGGCTTAAAGATGTGGCGAGATGCCGAGTCTGTGAGCGAGGAATTTGAGCGCACCGGGCGGCTGGCTTGGATTGACGAACTGGCTGCTATCCCCGCTGAATACGGGGTATCGAATGTGTACGCGGATATTGGCCTGTCGTTCGGAGCGTTGGCGATCACGCATCCGCGCCTAGCCGCGGCTATGGTGGCCAAGTTGGTCAAGGGACTCGGCGTTGATCACGTGTTGTGGGGGACGGATTCGATTTGGTTTGGCTCACCGCAATGGCAGATTGAGGCGTTCCGCCGGATTGAGCTGCCGCCCGACTTGCAGGACAAACTCGATCTAGCGCCGCTTGGCCCGGCTGACGGCCCGGTGAAAAACGCGATCTTCGGCATCAACGCCGCTGGGCAATACGGCCTCGCGCTGGACGAGCAGGGTCAACCTGTGACCGACTATGCTGGCGATGCGCTGTCGCAGCTCAAGGCTGCATACTTGGCGGCGGGGAATGAGCGCGATAATCTGTTATGGGGGTGGGTTCACAAGGAGTAGGAGATGAATCCAAGCGGGTCCGTGCTACTTGGGAACCTTTCAGCAGGTTGGGTTTCTTCACGGTGCGGATCCTTTTCCGTTTATCATCGAAAAAGATATTTTCAAGTAGCCGGCTGATCCTGATTTGATTTACCACGATCCTCCAAAATGAGGATTACCCATTGAAAAAGATCCGGTCCTTCAGCGCCGCTTTCTTGCTGGGCTCCGTCCTATTCGCCCAAGGCAGCCACAGCCAGGACTATACCCGGGTGGGTTTGCCCGAGGGAGCCAAAGCGCGCCTGGGTAGGGGGTCGTTGTTCGAAATCGCTTTTTTGCCCGACGGCCGGCTTGCGGCAGCCACCAGCATCGGGATCTGGCTTTATGATGTCTACACAGGTGGCGAAACCGCCCTGCTGCCGGTGGAACACAGGAACAATGTCAATAACGCCGCCTTCTCTCCGGACCGGCGCACCCTGGCCACCGCTGATAACTGGTTTTCCACGGTAAGGTTGTGGGACGTGAATAGTGGTAAACTGAAGCACAATCTGGAGTGGGACAGGGAAGGCGTCTGTTCCCTGGTGTTTTCTCCGGACGGGAAGACACTGGCCACTGGTGCTTTCAACAGCGATGACATTCGGCTGTGGGACGTGGACAGCGGCCAACTGAAAATTTCCTTTACCGACAACAGGTACCATCCCTGTTCCCTAGCGTTTTCCCCGGATGGCAACACCCTTGCCAGTGGCAACGACAGGATCCGGTTGTGGGATGCCCATACTGGACAACTAATGGCTACCCTGGGCGGGTTCAGGTACGGCGTAGGTAACTTGGCGTATTCTCCGGACGGAAACACTCTGGTTTCCGATGCGGAAGGCGGCTCGATTCAGTTATGGGATGCCAACACCGGCAGGGTAAAGGGTTCCCTGGGGGGAAATTCCGTTCGTTCCGTGGCGTATTCGCCGGATGGCAACACCCTGGCCGGTGGAAATTGGTACGGCAAGATCTGGCTGTGGGACGCGAACAGCGGACAACTCAAAGCCACAATGGAGAAGCATACGGACAAAATCTGGTCCTTGGCGTATTCGCCGGATGGAAATACTCTGGCAAGTGCCAGTATTGACGGCACGATCCAGTTGTGGGATGCGCACACGGGCGAGCCAACGGTCACCATAGATGGCCATGGGGGGGCTATCCGTTCGGTGGCCTATTCGCCGGATGGGAACATTCTTGCCAGTGGGGGTGAAGACGAGACGATCCTGTTGTGGGACGTGGAAACGGGCCTGCCAAAAGTCTCCCTCAAAGGACATGTGCGTAGGATTAATTCCGTGGCGTATTCGCCAGATGGCCGCACCATAGCTAGTGCCAGTCGGGACGAGACGATTCGGTTGTGGGACATAGGCAGTGGTCAACAAAAGGCCATCCTTCGCGGGCATTATAATAATGTCTGGTCCGTGGCGTTTGCGCCTGACGGAACTACCCTGGCCAGCAGCGGAGGCACCATCCTAGGCATCGAGAAGGGGGGTTGGTTTGAGGAGGATTCTGTGATATATGGGGAGGAAACTTCGTTGTGGGATGCGGAAACTGGCCGCCTGGTAGCTACCCTCGAAAAACAGAAGCATAGAATCTGGTCGGTGGCCTTCTCCCCACATGCCCACATCTTGGCAAGTGGCCGTGGGGACGGGGCAGTTCGGTTGTGGGACACAAACACCGGCGGACCCCTGGCTTCCCTCAGAAGTGACAGGGAAGGGGTCTTTTCCTTGGCCTTTTCTCCGGATGGCTACACCCTGGCAAGCGGCGGTTGGAACGGCACGATCCGCTTCTGGTCAGCGATCACCGGCCGCCTGAAAGCGACTTCCCAGGTTGACGCTGGTGCCGTCTATTCCGTGGCGTTTTCGCTGGATAGCCAGATCCTGGCCAGTGCCAGTTATGACGGCACGGTTCGGCTGTGGGATGTGGACACCGGCCAGCTCCAGAGCATCCTGAAAGGACACAGCCATTGGACCCAGTCCGTGGCCTTTTCGCCGGACGGGGCCACCCTGGCTAGTGCCAGTTGGGACGGCACGATCCTGCTGTGGGATATGTCGCCCTACGTCACACCTATCCTTGCTCCAGGTCCAGGTGAAGAAATGGCTCCGACGGCCAGCGGCTTGGATGCCCCAGCTCCCAATCCCTTCAATATCACCACGCTGATCTCCTACCGTCTGGCCGCTGCAGGACCGGTGCGGCTGGGAATCCACAATATCTTGGGCCAGGAGGTTTACACCCTCGTAGACCAATTCCAGGGCGCAGGCCAATACCAGGTTTACTGGAACGGCCGCGACCAGCGCGGCGGTGGCGTGGGGTCGGGGGTCTACTTCGTTCGCCTGCAATATCCCGACGGGGTGAAGACGCGACGGCTACTTCATGTCAAGTAGCAGGAACGCCAACTCGGCAAGAGTGCTTCGGACAGCACAATCGGTTGCATCCGGCCAAGGCAGGAGCAGGCCAATGTATGCGTAACACCGCTCAACAGCAGGACTACATCGGTTGCTCCGATAACTTCCGCACGTACACGTAGTAAGGGGCGATGGTCCGCTCTATGCGGTCGTAGAACGAGGCGTAGAGCCGGTCGGGGCCAGCGGCGAGGTCGATCTCAAAGCAGGCACTCGTCGCGTCGGGATCGACTTCTTGCTGGAGATTTTGGCCGCCGATGGATAGCTGGGCCCAGCCGAGGGCGAGGGCGACACCACCCTCGTAGGCTGGCGCATTTTTCGGCTGGATGCCGGCGCGGTACCAGCCGCTGTCGTCGCCCTCAATCCCTGCAGTAAGCGCATAGCCAGTTTCCTCGGGCCAGCGCCGCAGTTCGATCTGGTAGCGACCCGCTTCTTTGACATCAACGGCCCAAAAACCACTCGCGATCTGCCCGGCGCGGACTTGGCGCTGATTCCAGACGGCGTTGCACGCCTCATTGCGGATGTCGTGGGTGGTGAGTTTCGCGGGTTGGTCGTCCCCGCCGAGAGCCATTGGCTCGTCGCGGTCGAACTGTTCGGATATGAGATCCCACCAGTCATCGTATGCCGCGCGCAACTCAGCGACGGTGTCAGGGTGCTCAGTGGCGATGTCCTGACGCTGGCCGGGATCCGTACCGAGATCGTAAAGTTCGCGGCCGTCGATGAGCCGCCACTTGCCCTTCAGCACCGAGCTCTTGCGCCATTTGACCGGGTCGGCCACGCGCTGGGTGTCGCAGACGTTGACTCGGTCGGCCAAAGCGGAATCGGCTGCGCCGCGCAGTAGCGGCACTAAGCTCTGGCCGTGGAAGGTGCGGTCGGCTGGCACTTCGACGCCGCACAAGTCGAGCAGGGTCGGCATGAAATCCACGTAGCTGGTCAGCGCGTCGATGTCGCGGCCGCCGGCGATGTGCCCGTTGGGGTAGCGGATGAGGAAGGGTACGCGATGGCCGCCTTCGTACTGGGAGCCTTTTTTGCCGCGCATTCCGGCGTTGTAACTACCCGGCCCTTCTTGGGGGAACTGATCGGCGTCTAGCTCGACGCCGGTGGCCGTGCCGTTGTCGGTCATAAAGATGAGGATGGTGTTGTCGGCGATACCCAATTCGTCGAGCGTGGCCTGCAAGTGGCCGAAGTTTTCGTCGATGTTGGTGATCATGCCGTAGAAGCGGGCGCGTTCTTCGTGTGGGGTGGCGTCGCGGTATTGCTCGACGTAGTGCGGCTCGACGTTGAGCGGTCCGTGCGGCGCGTTGGTGGCGATGTAACAGAAGAAGGGTCGGTCGGCGTTTTCTGAGATAAAGCGCTGGCCCTCGCGGAAAAACACGTCCGTGCAGTAGCCCTCGTACGGGGTGGGGACGCCGTTTTTGAAATAGGTGTCGTCAAAGTAGTCGTTGCCCCAAGGGTCGCCCGTGTTGCCGATGCCGCCGCCAGCGTGGTAGATGGATTCGGCAAAGCCGCGCTCGTGTGGCCGGTAGGGCGGGCTGTCACCGAGGTGCCACTTGCCGAAGTGGCCAGTGCGGTAGCCAGCACTAGTAAGCGCGTCTGCGAGGGTCCACTCGTCGGCGCGCAACAGCGAGCGGCCGCCGATAGTGTGCCAGACGCCGGCGCTGTTGCAGTAGTGGCCGGTGAGGAGGCCAGCGCGGGTGGGGGCGCAGGTGGAGCCGACGTGGTGGTCGGTGAAGCGCACGGCGTCTTGGTGGAAGCGGTCGAGGCAAGGCGTGCGGATTGCGCTGTTGCCGTGGCAGCCCAAGTCGCCGTAGCCTTGGTCGTCGGTGAGGACGAAGACGATGTTGGGGCGCGAGGTCATGGTAGTGGTCCGTGGTTAGTGGTCGGTGGTCAGTTCCCTCAACCCCCTGTAGGGAGAGGGAAGGTAGTGGTCGGTGGTCAGTTCCCTCAATCCCTGTGGGGAGGGGCACTGGCCACTAATCACTGGTCACTGAACACTCTTCCATGCTTCGTATTCGGCGCGGGCTTCTTCGCTGAGCGGGTAGTACTTGCGCAGGTGGCCGCCCTCGGCCAGCTTCATGCGGCTGAAGTCCTCCCACTCGGCGTGGGCTTGGGCCTTTTCGGTTAGTTCGGGAGCGAGTTGGGCTGGGACGACGGTGGCACCGTCGTCGTCGGCGACGATAATGTCGCCGGGCATGACGAGGGTGTCGCCGCAGGCGATGGGCACGTTGACCGCGAAGGGAAAGATGTTGGTTTGGGTGTGGAAGTTGGGGGTTGTGCCGCGCAGCCAAAGCCCGATGTTGAGGTCTTTGAGTACTTGGGGAAAGTCGCGAATGCAGCCGTCGATGACCGCGCCGATGCCGCCGCGCCCCATGAAGAAGGTGAGCATCATCTCGCCGAAGACGCCGCTGTGCATATCGCCGCGCGCATCGACGACGATGATGTCGCCGGGTTGGGTGTGGTACAGGGCGTGGCGGTGGAGTTGTTTTTCTGGGTCGGCGTATTCATCGACCGAGTATTGGTCTTCGCGCTTGGGCATGAACTGCAAGGTCAGAGCTGGGCCGACGACGTGTTTGCCCGGGATGCGAGCGACGGGGCCTTGGATGTGGGGGTCGCGGATGCCCAAGCGGGCCAGTTCGCCGGCTGCGGTCGCGCTGGAGATGGGGGCGAGGGCATCGATGAGGTCTTTGGAGGGGCGTTGGATGTCGTTAGTTTCGACCATGATATCTCCTGTCGTTAAGTGCGGGTATTCCATTTAAGCTAAGAACGAGGCGTCGGTAGGGCCAATGCCAAGAGGTAGCAGGGGTTTAAGGGGTTGCCTATTATTGGATAGCTGGCATAGTGAGCGGTCGTGAAGGAACCAAGAGAGGTGAGTCCTCCCAATGAGGAGATGATCTATGTTGACCAGACTGAAAGTCTCTAACTTCAAAAATTTGGTGGATGTGGATTTGTACCTCGGTCCGTTTACCTGTGTGGTCGGGCCGAATGGGGTGGGTAAGTCAAACTTGTTCGACGCGATTCGGTTTTTGAGCGCACTGGCCAATCACACGCTCATGGAAGCTGCCGCCGCCGTGCGCGACCAAGACAGCCGTACGGCACACGTGCGCGACCTTTTCCACCGCGTAGGAGACCACTATGCTGAGCGTATGACCTTTGAGGCAGAGATGATCGTGCCGCGGCAGGCCATTGACGACTTGGGGCAGGAGGCCGAAGCCAGTATTACATTTTTGCGCTATTCCCTAGAGCTTGCTTACCGAGAGACGGCTGACAGCTTGGTGCGAGGTAATCTCGCTATCGTTAAAGAAGAATTAGTCCATATCACCCACGGCAACGCCCCCCGACTTCTTTTATTTCCTCACAGCGCAAAGGATTGGCGCAAATCCGCAGTGTACGGCAAGCGCCACGCCCCCTATTTCATTTCAACCACCGGCGAGGGGGAAAATAAAGTCATAAAACTACATCAGGATGGTGGCAGCAGTGGTCGTCCCTTGCCCCGATCAGCTACTAACCTACCTCGCACGGTGCTTTCCATAGCCAATGCGGCGGAAAGCCCTACGGTATTGGCTGCTCGCCGAGAAATGGAATCTTGGCAGATGTTGCAACTAGAACCTTCGGCCCTGAGAAAGCCCGATGAATTTAGTGCTTCTACACGCTTAGAAGCGGATGGTCGCCATCTGGCCGCTACGTTGTATCGCTTGGGTCGCCATGATGGACAACATGTCAGTACTGTCGAGGGCTCGGAGTCAGAGAGTCAAGGCCAAGCCATCACTTCACAACAGCTTCGGGACTTGGCGAGTCAACTTGAACTCACAACTCAAAACGTGGCAAGAGTATATAGCCAGATTGCCAACCGCTTAGCCGAACTCATCGACGGTGTACATGAGATCAAGATAGATCGGGATGAGAAGCGGGAGCTTTTGACATTACATGTAAAAAACGAGGAGGGTACCTTTCATCCAGCACGTGCCTTGTCGGATGGCACCTTACGCTTCCTCGCTCTGGCCGTCTTGGAGAGCGACCCGCAGATGCAGGGAGTGATTTGTTTGGAAGAGCCGGAAAACGGTATTCATCCGGCGCGAATTCCGGCCATACTGCAACTGCTCAGGGATATTGCGGTGGATACCCAAGAGCCTGTTGGGGAGGATAATCCACTACGCCAAGTGATTGTCAATACTCACTCGCCTTCAGTATTCCAACAAGTCCCGGATGATAGCGTTGTATTTGTAAAGACAAGGGAGGCCATAGACGAGGAAGGACGCCTTTGTAAAAAGGCTCACTTTCTCTGCCTGTCTGATACTTGGCGAGCCAAAGTGAGCGAAGATGCTGCTCGCGGCGATCTGCTCCCTTATCTGAATCCGGTGCTGCCTAAGAATTACATAGAGGTATCAAAGCAGAAACGGGTAGTCGATAGGGAGGATATGCAGCCCAAGGGCGTCGCCTAAAGCGTTTCAACTGGCGGTCGAGCGCCCATCGCGTAGCTGAAATGATCGGCGATTTTAGCCCTCTATACGGATTAGCCGCATTCCAACGGCTGGCAGCGGAGGTTGAAAGAGTTGTAGCCACAGCAGAATAGCGTTAGAGGCAAATTTTAAAACTAGGAGGAAGCAGATGACAGTAGAAGATCGCGGCTCGGCCATTCGGGTCGAGCGCCTGACGGCCATTCCGGTGGGGGCCAAGGGCTACGTGAAGGTAGAGACGAATATGGGGGTGGTTGGCTGGGGTGAGATCAACAACATGGAGACCAAGGTCGCCTGTGCCTTGGCCGAGTCGCTGGGCTCGCTCATCGTCGGCGAAAATCCGACGCGCATTGAGCACCACTGGCAGCGGATGTTCCGCGCTCATCGCAATCTGCGCGGCGGCGGGCTGATGGTACACGTGATTTCGGCTATTGACATGGCGTTGTGGGACCTTGCCGGCAAGCTCCATCAGGTGCCAGTGTATCGCCTGTTGGGCGGCCCCTGCCGCGACAAGGTGTGGATGTATCCCAGTCCCAAGGCGATCAAGGTTGGCCCTGGGGGCGCGCAATATCACGCGGGGACGCCGGCCGAGGTGGCGGAGTTGGTGCAGCGGGTGGCCGATGCGCGCGCCAAGGTGGGGCCGGATGGAGCGGTGATGTTCGATGCGCACAGCATGTTGCCGCTGCCGCTGGTCAAGCAGTTTGCCGGTTATCTCAAGCCGGACGACTTGCTGTTTTTGGAAGAGGCGTGGGTGCCGGGCAACATTGAGGCCATGCACAAGCTGCGCGCGGCTGTGCCCGTGCCGTTGGCGACTGGCGAGCGCGACCGCACTATTTGGGAGGTGCGCGAGATTTTGGAGGCCCAAGTAATAGATATCTTGCAGCCCGACTGCGGCCACGGCGGCGGCATCAGCCAGATGCGGAAGGTTGCTGCGCTGTGCGAGGCGCATCACGTGCCGATTGCCCCGCATTGCACCATGTCGTTTTTGGGCCTGACGGCGAGCCTACACGTGGCGGCCGCGGTGGCGTTTTTCCTCATCCACGAGGGCTACGAGCACCAGTTGCCCGCAGGCGTGGCGCACAAGACGTGGACGTTGGATGCCGAGGGATATGCGTCGCTGCCGGAAGGGCCGGGGTTGGGCGTGGAGATCGACGAAGAAAAGGCCATTGCCGTGGGGCAGGAGCGCGGACGGCAGTTTACGTGGCCGGATAATCGGCTGCGGGATGGGTCAGTGGCGGATTATTAACGGATAGTACGCGCCGGCGTCGAACCGGCAGGTGTAGGGGGCGGTTTGCAAACCGCCCCCTACATGGGTGCTATTCTTCTATTACTTCTTCTTCCCCTACCACCACTTCTACCTCAAGGAATTGGATACCTTGGAGCAATAGATCGACGTCTTGCTGCGTAGAAATAGGTGCTGGGGGCGCGGGCGGCGGGCCGGGAGGAAGAGCTTCGAGAGGCAGATGCCCATCGTAGCCTTCCTCGCCTTCGCCTCCTTCGCTTTCACCTTCGCCTTCGCCTTCACCGTTTTCGCCTTCGGGATCGCCTTCACTTTCAGGCTCCTCCCCTTCGCCGTCGCCTGCTTCTCCTTCGGTCTCACCCTCTTCCGGCATCCCTTCACCCTCCTCCGCTTCAAACTCAGGCGGCAGCTCGGGCTCGGGTGGCGCGAGAAACGTCAGACGGGCTTTTAAGAGGACGTTTTCGTCGGGTTTATTCAGGCGGGCGAAAACATCGTCGAGCGATTCCTCGTCCTCAAAATAGCCCGGTGGTGGCCCAAACAGCAGTGCATCGTCGCCTAATGTTGCGGCGGACCCCACTTCGAGTTGGTAAAAGCCCGGCCAAAGCGTATCCGGCACGCTGAGGGCTAGCGCGATTTCTCGGTCTTCAGTGCGTCCCACGCGTAGCGCCGTGGTAATGTTAAGCGCACTGCCAAGACTGACGACCGAATCAGCCGTAACCTTCGCTATGGTGGCGAAACGGGTTCCGGGAATCACTGCGACCTGCACCTCAGCCTCGCGCACATGGACGGCGTAATCGTTGCGCGTCATAAGTTCCTCAAGTGCGAATGACACGTCGCCATAGGCATCGTAGATGGAAGCTAAGAGCCGTCCACCCGGTGAAGAGTAGAGCCGGGAGCGGGTGAGGGTTGAATCGGAGCCGGTAAAAGCAATATCCGCTGTAACGCGGATGCTGTGCTCAGGATCGTTGTCAACCCGGTTGACCAAGGGAGCAAAGAAGGCATTGGCGACGAGATCGAGCGAGGCATACGGGCTGATGCCAACAGCCATCCGGTGCGTAAGTTCGAGTTCGCTGCCCGACGGAAATGTATAGACGCTCTTAATAGGTACTAGGTCTGGTTCCTGATCGAGGACGCCGCGCACGGCCGGCAAGCGGTCTTCGGTCAGCGTCCCGCGCACTGTTGGATTGAGCGTCCCGTACTTAAATGGAGAGGACAAATTGGAAACTTCGCCGAGCACCTTTGCTTCAATTATGGGAAGCTCCACCGGCCCCGAACTATTCATTGGATGCCCAAATCCATAGACCCGGTTGCCATCGACGTACGATATGGTGCCCAACGCGCCGAGCGTAAGCTCGCCGAGCAGCAACCCAACCGTCAGGGGCCGGCCGGCCTCAAAGCTCGCTTGGCGCTCTTGGGTCAGGCCCGCGGCGACAGTCTTGCTCAGCAGGGACGAGCGTCCTTCCGGCAGCCGACGCACCCCGTTGAGTCCGGTGTTGAGCAAGGGGATTTCTAGGGGGCTGATGCTGTACCCTTCCCACGTGGCGGTGGGCTTGGCCGCTGGCACGAGCCCCTCGGTGCCAATGACCCATTCGATGGGGGTGGCAAAACCGTAGTACGGCGGGCTGGTCTGGCCGTTAAATCCATACCCAATGGCCCCCCAAGTGCCCTGCTCGGTAAAAACGGGCGATCCGCTCATGCCTTGTGCCACGCCGCCGATTTGTATCAGCGCCGGGTCGGAGGCTTCAAACATGTAAATCGGCATGGGCGGCAGAAAATCATCGACCACCTGCACGAAGGTCATTTCGAGGTCCGCCAGTTCGCCGTTGGCAAATTCAGTGCGCATGAATACGGTCGTGCCCGGCGGCATGGCCCGGACCTCGTCAGCCGTGACAATCACCGAAAGATCCCAAGGCTTTAACTCCCCGGTGGGCCGCACAACCGCTTCTGGGGCCAGTATGGAACCGGCCGACGCCAGCATAGAGTCAGCGGCGGCGATCATGGTATTAGCAGCGGCTAGCATGGAAGCAGCATCAGCGGCAATGGTGGAATCCGCGTCGGCCGCGACCATGGCATTGGCGGCGACGACCATCGAATTCGCGGTAGTCATCATGTCATTAGCAGCGGCCAGCATGGCAGCGGCGTCGGCGGCGATAGTAGAATCGGCGTCGGCGGCGACCATGGCATTGGCCGCCGTAATCATCGAATCCGCAGTGGCCATCATGGTATTGGCAGCGACCAGCATGGAATCCGCGGTGGCGATCATCGAATCGACGGCCGCCGCCGTTGGGGCAGCATCGTCGTCTCCACAACTCCAAAGAGCAACGGCGAAGGCGAGTAGGGCTAAACGGATCGGCATATTACATGCTCTCCTATATAGGTTAGGGTGTATGCGGTGTGGGCAGTTCAAGCGGGAGATGGCGATGTGGGTAATGGGTCTGATCTAAGTTAAGGGGAGAAGTTTTAAAAATGTACGCCGAATGGCCGTTTTGTGAAAGGTTGGGGATGGAAGTAGGGGGCGGTTTCAAACCGCCCCCTACCGATGTTACGCCTCTGTACCGGACCGGTCGATGTAGGGCGTCCTTTGTGGCACCCATGCGACACCGCCGTATTCAGCCAGCAGGATTCCACAAGGGCCGCCCCTACAATGCGTAACATCAGGTACTAGCTGACGTACATTTCCTACGCGGTCAGAGCGTCCATCAAGGCTTGGGCGATTACCAAATGTCCGGCTTGGTTGGGATGGACCGGTTCGGGGCAGAAGGTATCGGCGTCGTGGTACTGGAGTTGCCGTTGGAAGATGTCGTGCAGGCGCACTAAGCGAGCGTCAAAGCGCTCGGCTAGCTGCTCCACTACTTCGATGTACCGAGGCAATAGTTCGAGTACTTGGCTGCGGAAGGTCTGGCCGTTGTGGTCGGTGGAGATGTAAAAGGGGGTGAGCAATACGAGGGGACAGCCCAGCTCGTCTTGGGTAGTCGCTAGTATTTGTTCATAGACGGCGGCGAAGCGGGCCGGGTCGACGCCGTCTTCGGCCCCGCGCAAATGGCTGTGCAGGTCGTTGATGCCGATTTTGACGGACAGCCGGTCTGGCCGGTGATAGAGCACGTCGTCCTGCCAGCGGTCGGCTAAGTCGGTGACGCGGTTGCCGCCGATGCCTTTGTTGATGTAGCGGACCCGCCGCTCGGGGAAGCGGGCCGTGGCCAACTCGGTGAACAGGCGCACGTATCCGTTGCCCAGCGGGGCCTCGGCCCCGCGCCGGCCGCAGTCGGTGATGCTGTCGCCGATGAACAACAGCGTTTGTCCGTCTTCAATCCAGTACTGGCTCATGGGTATTCCTCTTGGTTGGGGTTACTCGTCGGCGTCTAGCAGGTTCCTAAAGGCTTCGAGGCTGGGCACCTGTATGGCCGCCCGATGCAACTGCTTGAGACGCGGCACGTCGTCAATGGCCGCAACTGAGGATTATACACTAAGCTGCTCAAAAGCGTCAACCCGGTGAGAACATCGGCTTTGACCGACCGCTCTAGCGGCATGTCCCAAGCCGTGGCTACACATTGCTCCAGCCACGTGGCCTCGGTCTGTCCGGCTGGCGGTTGCATCAGGGGTGCAAGCGGCAGCAAGCCCACTGACCCGCTGTCGAGCACGGGTTGACCGGGCGTCAATTAATTGATGTTGCGCAGCTTTTTTCTCTTACCCCACATTGCTGTATCCTTTCCGCTACACTCCAGCGCCTCCTAGCCCTCCTACCCGCTCAGTCGCCGCCGTGGCACGATTCTTGCCTGTTGTGGATACCACCTCACCTGCAACCCAAGGCAGCGCACATGGCCGAATTTGACACCATCGCCAAACATCTCATTCACACCTATCCCCGCGATTTCGCCCGCTTCGCCCTCCAGCAAGACGACGTCGCGG
>VXOR01000056.1 GCA_009840005.1 Gemmatimonadota bacterium | reverse complement strand
CGGACGTTACGCGATGTCCCTATTCGGCTTCGTCTAACAGGTTGCTAAAGGCTTCAAGGCTGGGCACCTGTAGGGCCGCACGAAACAACTGCTTAAGGCGCTGTACATCGCCAATGGCCCCAAGGCGCACAGCCAACGGATCCGACGCGGCCAGCTCAAAGCGAATCGCTAGCACGTCAAGCAGATCTTCAACGGCGCGGGCGCGGCCTCCCTGCTCGATGCCTTGCTCGATGCCCTGCTTAATACCTTGCTCAAGGGCCTTCTCCGTGAAATACTGCACTACCGACGATTCGTACATGGTCGCCTCCGAGATGATGGTCATTATTGTTTCATATTCATACACTAATCCGCTCAAAATGGCAAGATCGGCCAAGTAATTCGCCTTGAGGGTTTCGTCCATCGGTACAGCTTGCGCCCGGCTTACGCACTGGCGCAACCACGCCTCGGCCTCCACACCTGCTGGCCGCTGCATCAACGGTGCAAACGGCAGCAAGCCCGAAGGCCCCTCGTCGAGGATGCGTTGACCGTCTAACGCACTCAGCCGAATCACTTGGTATTGCACCAACACGCGGAAGCCGTGTCGCTCTTGAAGATAGTGCCCCGGATCATGCCGGCCGGCGTCGGGACGCAGATAGATGACGGTGGAATAAATCGGCAGGCCGTGCTGCTCAATACTGCGGCCGATATAGCCGATCATGCGCTGCGGCATGGGCGGGGTGCTGTCGGTGGTTTGAAACTCGTGATGCACTAATGCTTCCTCGCCGCCGATTTGCACGCAGAGGAGGCTGTCGGTGCGGTGGGCCTCGACGGTGGGTTGTTCGGTGTCGATCACCTCAATCACCTCGACGTCGTCTTGTTGGAGGGCGAAGCGAGCGAAATCAGCAGGGTAGGTGTGGATGAGATGTTTGGCGATGGTATCGAATTCGGCCATGAACTCTGCCTTGGGTTGCGGGTGCGGTGGTATCCGCAACGGGCAAGAATCGTGCCACGGCGATGGCTCAGAGGGGAGGAGGGGTTATGAGGTGCTGGAGTGTAGCGGAAAGGATACAGCAATGGAGGGTTGGAGGATAAAGCTGCGTGACGTCAGTTAAAAAAGTGGGTGGCTTCCCTATTGGAAACCACCCGCTACCTGTTTAGCTAAGGGTTACAAGTAGGTGTACCTTCACTACAAAAGCATTTACAATGATTGCCACAGGTGGCGTACTTGGGACAACCGTACGCATTTATACAGAGATGTGCGCAATAAGAAGTGGCACTAACGTCACCACAATAATGGTCGTTGGCCCTGACAGTCTCCGGCATTCCCAAGAGGGCCGAAGCTACCACTAGTACTCCAACCGTCCAAGCTACCGGCAACCCGCGACGGGAGCTTATAAACCCCGACTCGTTGGCCAAGAACGGCTGGACAACCCCCGACTCGCTCGTCAGCAGCCGATGGAGAAAAGTTAGCACAAAATTCAAAGCGTAAAGCAGCATACTCTACTCCTTGGTTAAAAATTGAGAAGTTTGCGAACGCGCCTTCAGAAAACTAAGCCGCACCGAAGGCGGACTGCACGGCCAATACTCCCCCCTCCTTTCTCTTTTATAAAAAGACATTATCCTCTGAGCCACTCTATCAGTCGAGTAAGCGGCAATACCGTATTGCCAGCGAAAATAGCCGTCAGCATCGCACCGCCGACGATAAAGGGCACAAATGGAAACGGATGTTCCAACATCAGTGTATATCCACTAGGCAAG
Organism: Gemmatimonadota bacterium; assembly: GCA_009840005.1. Next base: position 58,688 of record VXOR01000056.1, on the reverse strand, counting down.
CGGCCTTCGCTAGCCAACTTGCGTAGGCGAGCAACCTGATCCTCCGAAAGAGGCATACCCGATTCACACAATAGTTCCTCTTCTGGCCCCCGCAGCGTATCGTGAGGGCTTGCGCCCGGCCGAACTTCGCCCAGCGGGAACGCCTGCACAAAGCCTCGGCTGTGCCAGTGCCGTAGCCGCAAGTACCCCAATTCAAACAGCCACAGCGTCCCCCAGAACAAGAAGTAGGGCCATTTTTTGTCGGCGACCCAGACCAAATAGAGTAACGAGAGCGTCCCCGGCCACAGCACCACTGGCCAGTATTTCTCCTTCAGCCCCCATTCCAACAGCCGATACCCAATTGCGATGACCGCCAACGCTTCCAAATAGCTAAGCGGTCGGTTCAGAATCAGTACGGGAATCCACAGCACCCACCCCAACAGCGCGGCCAAGGCCCAAGCAGCCAGCCCAAAATGACGCATACTCGGGCGACCCTGTGCCTCTACTTGCTTCCAGTCCCTCCGTGAAAAGGATATGACTAGCAGGATCAACAAGTAGCACCAAAGAGCATTTATGAGTAGTGCGGGAGTCGTAGAATGCAGCGAGAAGGGCTCCACGGTGGGGCACAAGGTCGGCGGCAACGCCGCGCTGGCCGCCCAAAATAGCTTGGCATCCCCCGGAGCCCATAAGCCTACTAAGGTCAGCGTCACCACAAGGACCAAGCTAGTCAGCAGGACCCATCCTATTTGCGCCAGAGTGGTCTCCCCTAGGAGAGTCATCAGGGCCTGCCCCAATAGCCCGACCGCGAGCAACGCAACCGTGCAGCGATTGGGCACCCGCCGCATCGTCAAATCGGTATAGCTGACGTATATGCCGATCCCTAGCAAGGCGGAGAGCATCAGCCATTCTACCCAAAACACCGGATCAAAAAAGAAGTTCATGCTCTATTCCTTCTCTACCGGGCGGTCATCCGCTTGACCGGCAGGATGCTGGAGCAGCGAAAATTCTGGAACCTCCGCAGTCGCCAGAACGCCCAACATCACAAGTCCGACGACGAGGCCAATTAAATGAAATCGGTACTGCTGAACCACTAACGTCCCCCTTTCTCTTTTTGAACGACATCTATCACGATCCGTTCAATGCCGTTGCTTCCTATCGCCGCTTGGCGCACAATGCCCTCTGGATCAATGAGCATCGCACTGGGAAACACATCGGCTTGATAGAGCGGCGGAACGCTCCGCAGACTATCGTAGCCGACCGTCGCTACAATCCCATGCTGAGCCAGTTTATCGCTCAGTTGAGTTCGATTACCCAAGCCGATAACAGTCACGGGTATATATTGAGCAATCTTTTTAAGGGTTGGATAGGCCGCATCACATGCCTTGCTGCCCGAATCAGTAAAATAGAGGAGCCATGTTTCTGAGCCCTTTTGGGAGGACACACGGCCACCACTCAATCCTTCGATCTCAAAGGATGGAGCGGGCTTGTCGAACAGGTGATTATAGTGGTGGGAATGCTGATTTGGAAGACGCTCCTTGTTGAGACGTACTCCCACCCCGATGCACAAGGCCAGCAGTACCCCAGCCGCCAGTGATAGGGGAAAAACAGCCGGATTTATTGCTGTGTTTTTCGGTAGAACCATCTTGTCCTCTTGGGTAAATGGGCACCAACCGCTGCATATTGTAAGGATATAAAAGGATATAAAAAACGAAAACGGCAATGCAAATTTTATTTGAAGAACGATTTGCACAGTCTTGTAAAGCCAATTTTTTCTTGACAGCCCTTGAGTGGGCGTTTATTATCGACCGTTCAAATCGCTCGTTCACTTCTCAACTCAAATAAAGGAGATGCAGTAATGAAGAAGTTGACTCTCTTAGCCGCTATCGCGGCCCTTTGCTTCACCACGCTGGCCAGCGCCCAGCCACCCGTGCGCTACTTTGACTTGCCGAAGTTTACCCAAGCTCCCACGCTCGACGGCGACCGCGCAACCGTTGCTGACGAGTGGGCTGGCACACTAGAATTTCCCTGCTCGCCAGATCAGATCCAGCTTGATGGCCAAGAGTTTGGCTGGCGGAATCAAGAGCAGGGGTCCAGCGAAGTAAGCGCTAACCAGCTCAGCGAAAACGGCGAGACCGAAGTCGCGGGCGAGGGGCGCACTAACGCCGATTTTGAGTCGACGCTTTTGCAGGCTTGGGACGACGAAGCCCTGTACTACCTCGCCGAGATCAGCGATAACGTCCGCGACACCGAGGGTGGTGGTGAGGCTCGGGCTTGGTGGGAGCGCGACTCCGTGTCCCTCTACCTCGACCTGAACAACGAAGATCACCCAGGAGGCGACCCGACCAGAGAGTTCGTCAACCTAAATGTCGTCAACTTTATGGCCCTGCCTTTTGGTTCGCACGAGTGGTCTGTCTGCTTAATCACCACCGTGGATAAGGCGCGCGTGGATGTCCATGATCCCGATGCGCTTGAGGGGTTTGAGTACGGCTTCCGCGACGCCGGCGACGAGTTTGGCGACGAGGGGGATGCGGACTACGTAATTGAAGGCAAGTTGCCTTGGGATACCTTCCTGCGCAACGGTAACCTCTTTGAAGCTCCTACGGTCGGTTCTGAGATGGGCTTTGCTTGGCTACCGATCGATCCCGATGGCGAAGATGCCTATGGCGGTCAGATCCAGTGCGTCGCTTGGGCGGGCGGCAACATGTCCGAGTTCGCCAACTGGGTCTTCGTGGATACGCCGGCTGGTCCGTCAGGTACCGCGGTCGAAGAAGATTCTTGGGGCCGCGTAAAGGAGACCTTCGTCCAATAGTCAATGACTTCTGGATAGGTTATAGCAAAAACGGGAAGTGGGCTTGACGCCTGCTTCCCGTTTTTTTTTCTTGACCCGCGAGCTTTGGCAAATATATGTTTTTCGCCCGTTGATTTTTGGGGCGCTCAATATGACCCGCGAGGGGTTTTCATGCTGTGTTTTCTAAAATGCCGTGTTGTCGAGCGCTGGGTACTCCTGTCCGCACTGGTTTGCGCTGGCCTGTCCGCGCCAGCGGATGCGCAGCGCCACCCCGAATCCGGTGGACCGCTGCCCTATTACAACCCTGCTCCTGGTACCTCGCAAGATCCCCCGTGGAAAAAGCGCCCCCCTTTCCTGCGTGGTCCCCAAGATCGCTATGATCGAGGATTGGGGAGGGCCTTCCTCAACACCGCAGTCAGCGTCCCCTATCTCAATTACGCCGACGAAAAGTACATTTCTTACCTCCGCGAGACGGTTGCTTGGGCCACCCCATCAGGCCGCACGCTAAGGACCCGTAATGTGGGTTGGGACCGGATAGGCAACTACATGGGCGGCGGCTATCGACGACTCCTGACGATAGAAGAGTCGCGCAGTGGCAATGACTTTAGTGGAGCTAGCTATATTGACCACAAGTATCGGTCGTTCCGGGTCGGCCACTATACTCACAAGGATTTGCACTGGATTGCCACGTTGGGCAACGTGGGATCACCGGACGGTGGTACGGATGTGCGCACCATTTTCACGCCGCTTACTTTGGTCAACAGCAAGCTCAATGTGCTGCGCATGGATATAAACTACAAGGAGCGAGACCGGGCGACTCTGCTTTACTCGCGCGGTGGTGATCACGCCGGTGCCCAGTTGTTTTCCAAATGGGCGTTTGGTCAAGAGGGCGATGACGCTTGGGATAATTCACCAGTGCTGCTCTTTGGTGGCCACTATCAGCACGAAGTAGGTAGTTTCGCCAGTGTTGGCGGGACGCTAATCAACCAGATCATGGCTGCGCCGGCGCTGTCGCGCTCCAGTGCTTGGCGCGGCGATTTGCCCTATGAGATGCTCGGTCCCAAGACCATCCGCGTCTTTGTGGCCGACGACTCGCCCGAAGACGCCCAGGCCAATGCCATTGTCTATGGCGTGGACATCGTCCTTGAAGGCGAGCGCAACACAGAGCCGGTGCGCCTGACCAGCCTCGACGACGACCCAGACTACGATCCGCTATTAGAAGCCGGCCCACCCGAGGGCGGTGCCGTTCACGCTGGTGGCGGGCGCGAGGCCGAGGGCAAGGTGCCAGTGGTTTACACCTTCGTTCTTCCGCCGGACGTGACGGTGCGCTCGGCGCGCTTTGTCGCCGATGTGGCCGGCGACTATCGGGTCGGCGTCAGCCAAACTCACGACTTCTTCAATATCGATCGCCGAGGCAATGCGGCTATCACCGAGTCGGCTTGGCCTGCTCCCATCGCCAGCGCTGGTGAGCGGGCCATCCGGCGTCCATTTAAGTGGTACACAGACGAAGACGAGGAGATCTATTATACCGTAGTACGCGCTGATGGCAGCGACGGCACGGGGGCCAATCGACGGCTGGTTTCCTTTGACTATGGTATTCCCACTGGACAGAGCTTAGCCTCAATCAACTATCAGGTCGATTTGGTAGGGCTAGATCTCAGCGGCGAAGTGGCGCACAATCTGCAAAATTTCATGTTCCCAATCGGCAATAACGAAGGCCAGCGCAGCAGTGAACGCGCCTTTGCATGGTGGGTCAAAGGCGTCAAGGATCTAGCCGGTGGCCTGTCACTGGGTGGAGAAGTATACCGCATGGAGCCTGACTACGGCGGCGGGTACGATAGTTACCGAGGTGGTATGGCCTTCCACTACGACGGGCAGCCTGCTCCTGGCGAGAGGATCTCTACGGTTACCGAGGAGTTCCCTCTCCACGAAGACAACGACGATCACGACACCCTACCCGACAGCCACAGCGATGATACGGCGACTGCCGAGCCGCGTTCGCTTTATCCAGGTAATCCCGGTGCCCAAGTGTACCCCGGCCTCGACGAGAACGTCGATAATATCCCGGATATGGATCGCAATGAGAACTTCATTGTGGACTGGGACGAGGCTTTTCTGACCTACGATTCGGAACCCCCCGAATTTGTCTATGGCATTGACTTTAACAACAACAATGTACCCGACTTCCGCGAGAACGACGATAAGCCGGACTACCCCTACCCGCGTGACCAAAAGGGCCAGCACATCTTCATCCGCTACGACCGCTTGGGGCGCTTGGGCAAGTTCATCACGCTAGGCCGCTACGACAACAGTCAGATCGCCGGCCCCGGTAAGTCCGAGGCACTGTACTTCCGCTATGCATACTCGGCAGAGAAGCGCGGCGTCGGCCAACTGAAAATTAACTACGACGCCAAGCAGGTCAAAGACGACATCCCGGATCACACCTACGTGTACCGAGTGCCCATTGACGATGTCGAGGTCATCAACTGGTTTAACGAGCCGGACGGTCCGCCCGAACGCGCGGGTTTTTGGCGACCAGCGACGCCGGACGAGTTGTTGATGCGTGACAGCTTTGTGCAACTCCTCTTTTTAGACAGCACTTATCAGGGCTTCCGCGGCTTCAACATTGAAAATGGCTTCCTGTGGCAGCGCAACAGCCAAGCCGAAATTGAGCTTGAAGACGGCAGCGGGCTGTTGCAGCCCGCTGATGTGCGTTCGCGTTTTTCCATTGTCAACAAGATCGACTATACCCATAGCTGGGGTGCCTTCAGCGTTACGCCTAAGCTGAAGCATCGGACGATCTTTGAGCAAGTTGACAGCGAAGATGCGCCGAGGAAATCGTACAGCGACTTCATCCCCATCGTAATGGGAAAGTATAAACTCACGCCCAAGACTAGCTTCCAGCTAGGCGTACAAGGGCTACCCTTGCTGCCGTTTAAGCACTGGGATCGCGCCTCTGAGGACGGGACGTACAGCCAGATCGGGGCGTACAGCCAAACCGGGACGTACAGCCAGACCGATTATCTGGCCATGCTGAGCATCACCGCAGACTACTTTGGCATCCGCGACAATTCGATATTCTTCGGCTATCAGCGCACGCGGCGGGACTATAGCCATGCAGGACGGCCCGACTCCAAGCAGGGCATCCTCTTCGTAGAGCTGATATCACCCTTCTAGGATGCGAATGCAGATGAGACCTATCGCAAAATACATTCACGTCCTCCTGTGCTTGGTGTTGGCCGCCGGAGGGTGTGCTACGCTCAAATCCTTCGAATCTCATTCAAAGCAGGAGTACTTCATCGAACTAGAGCCGGTCTTGCCCGATGGGGATACTTATTACATCGATCCAATCGACAGCTCGGTCGTGTGGAGCGAGCAAGGGGTGCAAGTCAAGGTCAAGTTCTACGACGACGCCATGCTCGACGCCGAATACGACGCTCGCTTCACGCCCTATACGCTCACGGGGGTCGAAATTCCTGGCTTGGACTATACGCCGCCTTTGTGGACCGTTTTCGAAATGACGGTGATCAACCGCACCAGGGAGCGGGTGGAGCTAGATCCCACGCAGACTGTTCTGCGCTTGGAAGACGGCCGTCGACTGCTCTGTGGCCAAGGGGCGGGGAATTGGTACGACAAGGACGAGTACTACGACTATTCCTATTTAAAGTGGGGGGGACAAGAAGGCAATGTGCGCTATCACGCCAGCTTGGATCGCGGCCCAATCTGGACTAGAAGCGCGTATCACCGAGAAAAGCCCGTGCGCAAAGGCTCTAGGTATGTCGGCAAGTTGACCTTCCCACCGCTACCGGCAGAGACCAAGTCGTTCACCCTTGAAGTAAACGACTTCATTCTGGCCTTTGATCGCTTTCAAGTAGGGTACGGCAATCCGGTGGAATTTACCGATTTGAAATTCCACTTCAATGTCGATCACGGAGTGCGCTGGGTGGAGAATGAGTAAATGAAAAAGATGGTGAAATATCTCGGGGTGGCGCTGCTCGTTGGCTCGACGGCCTGTACCTTGAAATACGAGGCACTCAAGGACACCAGTTTGCCCAATCCGCCGTCGATGCCGATTAAAATATACGTCAAAGAATTCCCGGTCGAGAGCAAGGCTAACGTAGTCGATCCGAGATCTGCCAATTCGGCTGGTAGCCAAGGAGGTACCCAATACGTTACAAACGCCCTCGCCAGCGCGGGAAATCGCCTAGTGCAGATTTCTCGGCCTTCGCGAATCGAGGATTTGTCGGGGGCCTTGTTGCGCGAGCTCCGCAAGGACAAGGTACGGATCTTAACGCAGACGGATCGGGTCGAGGTGCTAGACGAAGACAGCGTGCGGCAAGTGAACAATCCTTTCGCGCTGGTGTCGGCGGACTCGGACGAGGCTGACTTGGAAATTAGTGGCACGGCTCTGATTACCAGTCAGCGGGTGCGCAAAGTATTCTCCCCGCAGACGCAAAGAGTGCAGGTCGAGGTCTCAGTCAAGGATCTCAAAACCGGCAAAGTAAGCACGAAAAGTCCGGTCGATGCCGGCATTGTCATGACCTTCAACTCTAGGGAGTTGGAGGAGGCTCTCGCCATCGCCGTGGTGACCAGTCTGACGCAGAAACTGCTATTCTGAAGTGCTGGGGCTGGGCGCACTTTTGCTATTGCTCGAATTCAGTCCGTGCCGTGCTGAATTAAAGACTTGGGTGGTAGAAACGGTCGATACATTTGCCTTGGGAACGACCCAAGGTGTACAGGTGCATTCAGATAGCCTCGTCATCTTGGCGCATTTGGACGCGAATATAAATGTGGCTTTAGGACGATCCGTGATAGACGATTTTGACAAGCCGATGCCGCTAACCGACGGCGCGATTGACCTCGTGCGGAGCGAGTGGATCTCGGGCACCAATCACGTGTTCGACAAGCAGTTTACTGTCGATCTCGGGCTGGACCGGGCGATCAAGCGCGTGCGATTGCTAGCCGGCGAGACGGCGCTGAACCAGCCCGAGTATTTCGTGCGTGGGTACAGGCTCGAAACAGCCGCCCAAGCGGCACCGCAAGTCTGGCATCTGTTGGCGGAACAGCCGGACAATTTCGTCCTCAATGTAGATACAAGCGCAGATTCTACTTGGGTTGCGATTGACGAGCGCGGTGAGGCGATTCCGCGCGAGGGTCGCTTCGTGCGGCTGACAATAATCCGCCAAGACCGCAGCAACTGGGTCGCCATCGGCGAAATCGAAGTGTTCGGCGTGGGCTACGTTAGCGAAGGCTTCATAGAGGATAGCTTCACCCCGCCTACTCCGGTCAACGTAGGGCAGATTCGCTGGCAAGTAGAGCGCCCGGAGCGCACGAGTATTGAGTTGCAGGTGCGTGGGGTTAGCGCAGAGGGAACAGAGGGGCCTTGGGGAAGCGTTGCCGCGCACACGGATGAGGAATTTTTCTACAATGGGGACGAGCCGGTCGCGCAGTTGGCGTACCGGGTTCGTCTGACGAACTCGGCTCCTTTTGTCAGCCCGGTGCTCAAGCGCATTGCCATTGACTACGATCCAGTCTTGGTCGCCCAACAACTCTTGGCGGAGGTGGTCGTATCCGATTCACTGCGCAAGGGTGAGGAATCGACGCTGATCTACCGGGTGGAGATCGCGGCCGGCGTCGATGATTACGGAGTTGATCTCTTGCGCGTACAAGGCCCCTTGCTCAGCGTAACAGCCGTGCGCGTCGATGGTCGAGAACTCGTGCCTACAGATGGCTACACCTGGGAATCGACGCTGGATCGAGAGGGGATGCTGATAGAGCTTGCACCTAACGAGCAGATCAACGCAATGGCGACCGTCGAAATTGAGGGGCAGGCGCTCTTTGTGCGCGACAAGACCGCCTTGCGCTTTGAGGCTGGCAACAAGGCCCAAGGCGACAGAGACGGGTACGTGAACTGGCAGCAGGGGCGAGAAATGCCGGGTGCCACTTGGACGGTACTGGCTGCGGGAACGCCGTTGCAGCTCTTGGGCGAAGTGCAGGTGGAGCCGCGCCCGTTTTCGCCGTTTGCGGATGAGTATGTGCGCTTTGCTTTTGTCGTCGGCAATATCGAAGAGGGCCGGGAAGTCGTGCTAAAAGTTTACAACCTGACTGGTCGGCCGGTTCGCCAATTGGCACAGACTGGAAGTGCTCGAACTTATCAGTTCGAATGGGACGGCCGCGATGAGAGTGGTCGCGTTGTCGAGCCGGGGCTCTATCTGTATGAGGTTGGGGTCGCAGGAAGCGATAAGGCGCGTCGAGGTACTTTTGTGGTGGCGTACTAGCGTCCTATTGCTGATCCTCGTCTCCCCGGTTGACGCTGCTTTTGAATTTGTGGGACGGGGTGCCCAGAGCACGGCACTGGGTGGCGCTTTCGCCGCTAGCATTCAGACGGCCGAGGCCGTTTGGTACAATCCGGCTGGTAATGCCCAGCAGCAAAAGTGGCAGGCTGGTACGACCCACGCGTTGATTTATCCCGGGTTGGACCAAAGCCCAGCCCTAAACGGTTTGTCGGTGACCGGTCCCTTACGGGGCGGCGGCTTCCAACTGGGTGTCTCGTTTTTAGGTGTCGACGGCTGGCGCGAAGAAGTGATTGCCCTAGGCTACGGGCAGCCGTTGCACGAGCGATTCGCCTTGGGCGGTGGCTTGCGCACCAGCGCTTGGAAAGCCGGCGATCTGTCGCAGCGGGCTTGGCACCTTGACGTAGGTGCAACTTGGGAAGTGGGTTTCATACACCCGAGGGCGTACCTGCGATTGGCCTTGGTTGCCAAAGGATTAAACGGCGCGAATATCGCAGCGGGCGGCCAAGTCGCAGGCAAAGGAAAGCCGGTCGTGGTTGCGGCGGCCTTGCTCAACTTGGCGGGACGGGAAGTCCTGCTCGACATTGAGCGCCGCGATGGGCGAACCGAGTTCAAGATGGGGTTCGAGACGCGGACGGTGAGCCTTAACGGTGCTTGGTTCCGCATGGGCGGGGCTGCGGTTGGTGCAAGTTTTGACGAAAGAGAGCTCAACATGGGCCTTGGACACAACTATAAGCAATGGCATTTCGATTATGCTTATTCCTATCCGCTGCACCTGTCCGGCTATGGAGGTGTGCATCGGTTCAGCGTTGGTTATCGCCAGCACTGAGTTGGAAGGCGACTGAAGATCGAATCTCTACACTGCATGAGGATAGCTGCCATGAGTAGTAATGCGAGAAAGAGAATGGTAAGGGCCGCGCTACTAGCGCTTGTGGGATTGGGAATGCTGGGTGCCGAAGCCGAAGCGCAGACCTTTCTGCGCAACCGGGATTTCCTTAACCTCGGCCATCCCGAACCGTATCTGAACTACGGGCGCAAGGAGTACGATCCCTATCCCTCGGTAATCAACGCACGCAATCGCTACGACCGCTTAGGCAATTACTTGTCGCGCGGTTTCAATGTCTTCACTTGGGAATTTTCTCGCCCTGGGGAAAGTAATATCAACACCCGTACCGCCCAGTACTTGGGATGGTTCGCCAATTTGGTGATGCTCAACGACTCGTACAAGGGCTGGAACTACCGAGTGACCTTGGGTGAGGACATCCGCGCCAAGTTTTCAGATCTGACCTTTAGCGACCCGCGCTTCTTCGGCATCCTGCTCGACGGCGCTTCCTCAGACAACAGGTTCACCCTGATGTTGAGCCAAGGTGGCGACCTGTTGAACGCCGCCAAGTTTTCGACCTTCAAGGCAACCAGGGAGACTTCGCCGGTGTTGATCTTTGGTGGCCACTGGGAGACCAAGCTGGGCAATGTGCTGCGCATGGGTGCCACGTACTTCAATCAGCACATGGCCAATACTGCCGATGAGAACGGCTCTTTCCTCAAGGGCGACACCCCCTACAGCATGCTGCCGCCCTCCTTTATCGAAGTCATTATCGAAGACGATTCGCCCGACGATATAAGCCGGGCAGCTACGGTCTATGACGTAGATATAGTGATTATCGGCGAGTCGCAGGGGCAGCGGGTGCGCCTGACCAGCATCGAAGGCGATCCCGAGTACGATTCGAGTCTGAAGATGGTTGATCCGGTTGGTGGGGCCGGGGGTGGGCTGAGCGTAGCTGGCGGCGACCAAGTGGTCTTCCGTTTCCAAATGCCGCAATTCAACCTCCCGGATGCCTCGGAGTACTCGGCCGATCCCGACGGCTTTGCGCCGGGGTTGACGATGAAATCCGTGCGCTTCTTGGCCGATGTCGAGGGCGACTATCGCATTTTGGTGCGCCAACAGCACTTGTTCTTCGACCAGCGGGCCCACCAAAAGAACGTGGACAAAGTGGCCGACGGGGACGACAGATACGCTCCGGGCGGCAGGAGCTACGTCAATCCCTTTACCGGGCTGAAAGGCGACGACGCAATCAAACCCCTCGAAGATGTGCTAGTAGAAAATCCCGACGCCTTCCAGCATTGGCCGGTGGTGCCGGATCCGACATTCACTCAGGCGCAGCCGTTTTTGCAATACAAATGGGATCTGTTCGATCCGACCCGGGTAGGCTATACGGTTTTGCGCTCTGACGGCAGCGACTCGGGCCGCAAAGTGGTCGAGTTCGACTACGGCATCCCCACCGGTCAGGCGCTCTACGGGTTGGATTGGGACTTAAGCCTCAAAGGGCTGAAAGTAAAGGGCGAATTGGTAGCCAATCCCCAGTACTTCCTCTTTCCGGTGGGCAGCAATGCTGGCAAACGCTTTGACAAGCAGGCTCTCGGTTATTTCCTCACGGCCCAAAAGGAAGTAGGCCCGATCGAGATAGGCGGCGAATTTTTCAACCTAGATCCAGACTACAGCGGCAACTATGACAGCATCCGTGGCGGCGTAGCCTTCTTTAGCGACGATTGCTTTGTGTGTCCACAGATGCAGGAAATGTTTGTTATGACCGATAATGACGACAACGACCAGTGGCCAGACGAGATGATCAACGAGCTGCCCAGCGCGGAGAAGTCGGATTCGGGCATTTTCCCCGGCTTGGACGAAAACAACGACCTAATCCCGGACAGCGACCAGAATTTCAACGGCATTCCCGACTGGACTGAGCCGATCCTCTTTTACGACGCCGATCCGCCGGATTTCATCTACGGCATCGACTTCAACAACAACGGCGTAGTCGATTACCGCGAAAACGACGCGCTGCCCGACTATCCCTATCCACGGGACCGCCGAGGGGTTCACTTGGTGGCCACGAAGGAAGGCTTGGGGCGTTGGGGCAAATGGGCCTCTGTCGGCTATTACACCATGGAGGAGCCGGCCGGCGGCGGCAAGGCTAAGGCCATCTACGCCCGCTACGAGCACAACTTCACCTCGCCCTATTTGGGCAAAATTCGCATCAATGAGGACATCAAGCAGGTCCAAGACGGTATTCGCGACGACGTGTACGTCTGGGAAGATGTGGGTTTTACCCAGCGGATCCCCAGCCCCTTCCCACATTTGAAAGGCCCGATGATTGAGGCGAAGGATCTCAATTCCCAGATTTTCCCGCCGGATGTCGATCCGCTGAACATGCGCAATAGCTTGGTCAACACCTTGTTCATCAGCTCGGCCTTTCGGCAGCTTTCCAACCTCAACGTCATCAACAGCGTCCAGTGGATTCGCAACAGCCAAGCCGAGGACGAGTTTGAAGACGGCACCCAGCAGGAAGCCGGAGTGCTTTCGACCTTTACCATGGTCAACCGACTCGACTATACGATCAGTGCTGGTAACCTGAACATCCGCCCGATGTTCAAGCACCTGTTTTTGCGCGATCATTCTAGCGTGCTCGAAGACGCCACGGGCGATGGCAGTATTCGCTCGTTCTCGATTTATGCACCAATCGTCAGAACTCGCTTCGACCTGACGACCAAGTCTAATCTGCAACTGGGCTTCCAAGGCTTCCCTTTCTGGCGGCACACGAGCTTGGACCGGGTGGACGAGCGCAACGATTTTAAGGAGTGGACGCTGGTGCTGATGATGAGCAACCGCTCAGATCACTACGGCTACAATCTCGCCTCCCAGTTTGGCTTCATTAGAACCAGCCGGGAGTACGACGATGCCACTCGCGCTTCCGATAGCTTCGACAACTCGCGCCTGTTCTTTGATATTGTGGCCGGGTTCTAGGCTTAGGAGATTGACACCATGATTTTGGTAAATCTGCTGCTAATCGCAGCGGTCGGCGTGGCTGCCAGCCTGAGCACGCGTTTCTTCTCGCCGGTGGAATTGCAAGACCGCTTTGAGGAAGGTCAGAAACTCTATGCGCTGGGGGACTACGACAGAGCCATTGAGCGCTATGAGGTCATTCTCTCCACTGAGAGCAATGCCATGATCAACGTGGAGGATGTAACCGTAGCGGTTGACGAGTTTATTCTGCCGGTGCGCGTGGGTGCTACCTACCAGCTCGGCAATACCTACAACAAGTTAGGTCTCGAAAAATTGCAGCGCTCGCAGTTTTTGCGCACAGAGCAAAAAGAGGTCGAGGCCGATGATCGCTACGAGGAGGCACTGCAAGATCTAAACAAGAGCCGCGACCACTTCCGCACCCTAGCCGCGGACGAACTCGTCGATGATCGAACCCGAGTGATGGCGCAGTACCAGATGATTCAGACGAGTTACCAACTCAAGGAGTACGAGCAGGTCGTTGAGGAAGGGCATGAGCTACTACGCAGATTCCCCCATAGTCTCTATGAGGCATCCGTTCACTACGACCGCGCGTGGTCCTATTTTGAATTGGAGCGCTACGAGGAGGCTATCGCTAGCTTCAAGCAGGTGTTGATCTTGGCCCCTAGGGGCTCTAACGCCGATCGCTCGCTCTTCCAAATTGCCGAGAGCTACGACAAGCTCGGGCAGTACGAGGAGGCGCTGGAGTACCTCGATCGCCTCATCGCCCGCTACGACTTCGCGCAGATGACCGAGGAAGAAATCATCGAGATGACCACCCTCAAGCTCAAGGGGTTGGTCAAAGAGACGGCGCGCGAGCTAGTCGCCAAAGCCCACCTGAAAAAGGGCGATATCTACGCGCGCAACGGCGAGGTTGAAAAGGCCCTCGCCTCTTATGCCGTGCTTCCGGCCGAATACGCGGCCGAGCCGGTCTTGGTACAAAATAGCTATATCCGCATCGCCGAGTTGGTGCAGAAGGAGCAGGGCACGACAGCGGCCATCGCCGCGTACAAGGACGCCATCGAAAAAGTCGAGGACAAGCTCTTCCAGGCCCGTACGCAGCTAACGGTAGCCCTGATGCTTTTCGACCAAGACGAATACCTCAAGTCGGCGCAAGAATACGAGATATATCTCAATGCCTACGGCGATGTGGCCCGGCGCATCGGCTTTGACCGCTACAAGGTTCTCTTTCGCATCGCCCAGTGTCACCAAGAATACGGGCGGCAGATCCGCAGCGAAGACCCGGCTAGAACGGACGCGGAAATCGCCAAGGCGCTCGAAAGCTACGACCAGCTCTTGAGCCAGCGCGAGGACAATGCCCTGATACCGGACGTGCTTTTTAACGCTGGCTTTGCCAATCAGCTTCTAAAGAAAGACGAAGCGGCGCAGCCGCTGTACCAGCAGTTAGTCGATGAGTATCCGGACCATCCGGCGGCTCCCAACGGCCTTTTGCAGTTGGCCCGCATCGCCTATGCCGCATCTGAACTCAAACAGGCCGAGGATATCTATGCATCCTTTCTCAACCGCTTCCCAGAGTCGGAACTGCGCAACACGACGCGGATGGAGCTGGGCCTTACCTACAAGCGCCTCCAGGATACAGATAGCGCCATTGCCGCCTATGAGATGGTGGAAGCGGATTGGGACAAGTGGCCTACCGTGCAGGTCGAGTTGGCCGAGCTGTACATGGGCAAACAAGAATACGAAAAGGCGCGCAAGGCCCTATCTCGCGCCTTGGACCGGGCCGGCGACGACACCCTAAAAGGCCAAATGCACTACACCTTGGCTCGGGTACATTTTGCCGAGGACAATTTCGCGGGCGCGATCGACTCTTGGGGTCAGGCCATTACGCTGAATCCGCCCGTGCACATCTTGCAAAATTCGCTGCTGGCCCGCGGCGGTGCGTACTACGAGGTCGCCAAACAGCAAGACGCCGTCGGCGATACGGCCCAAGCCCGCATAAGCTATGAGGCATCGCTGGAGGATATGAAGGCCCTGCTCGAAAGCGACCCTGCGCCCCAGATAAAGGACAGCGCCTTCCGCACGCTGGGAGCGGGCATGATCCGCTTGGGGCGACAAGAAGAGGCGGCTAGCTACTATCAAGAGCTCATCGCCGCGTCGGATGACCCCCAAGAGCAGGCGACCTTTAGCATGCTCCTGACCGAGCTGTACTACGATCAGCAGGACTTTGTCCAAGCCGAAAAATTCGCTCGTCAGCTCCTCGATATGCAGTTTGAAGACGACAATCAGGCGGGTTACTACCGCAAGGAACGCGCCTATTCCATCATCGGCAACGCACTGCTGCAACAGAAGAAATACGAAGAAGCCGCCCGCATCTTTGCCCAAGGTCTCAAGCGCTATCCGAATTCGGGCGAGAGCGGCAACTTGGCTTTCTCCAAAGGCTTTGCCGAAATCAGCTACGGCGACTACGAGACAGCAGCCAAGAGCTTCAAATCCTTTGTTGAAAAATATCCGCGCAATGCCAACCGCATTCACGGCCAGTACTATCTGGCCCACAGTCTCCAAGCCCTGACGCGGTTTAAGGAGGCCGCGGCCGCTTTTACCGAACTGGTCGAGCGCTATCTCCAGTCCCAATACGAGGAAGAAGCGCTTTTTCTCATTGGCGAAAACTACTACAACGAGCAAGCCTTTGCCGAGGCCGTGACCGCATACCAAGCCCTCTTGGCCAAATATGCCCAAGGGCCATACGGCGGGTCGGCGCAGTACGCGTTGGCTTGGTCCTTTGTCGAACAAGAGGAGATGGAGCAAGCAGTAGGCGCGATGCAAGACCTAGTTGCCAATTACCCCGAGAGCGAATTCGCTCCCAAAGCGCAGTTTACCATCGGCGACTACTACTACAATATCCAGTCTTACGACGAGGCTATGGCGACCTACAAGCAAGTACTCAAGCTATATCCCAACTCCGAGGAGGCGTCACGGGCCACAACTTTAGTGGAAGAGCTAAGCGAGATCCAGGCCAGCTTTAGCTATAACGAGGCCATGAAGCTCTTTGAAGCCAAAGACTACGAGCAGGCCGTGCCAGCGCTACAGAAAATTATCCGCGATTATCCCGGCACCTATACGGAATTGGCTGCGTACTGCAACTTGGGGCTGGTCTATGAAATCACGCGCCAGTGGTCGCAGGCGGTGGAAAACTATCAGGTAGTGGAAGAAAAGGGTGGGGACAAGCCGGAAAACGCCGACGTGGTCAGTTTTGCCAAGCTGCACCGAGAATGGATTGTGGAAAACCGGCTCTAGTGAGCTTTTAACGCAACGCAAAGTAGAACACAATACCGGGAGGTTGTAATGGAGCAGAATTTTTTAGTTGATCAGTTTTTCAAAGGCGGGCCTATCATGTGGCCCTTGTTGCTCTGCTTGCTGATCGCCCTAGCCATCATCATCGAACGGCTGTGGCGTCTGCTGACGGTCCCGGGCGAAGAGGAAGCCGAACAGCAGCTCAATGAGGCCGAGGAAGTGCTCAGAAGCCAAGGCGAAGGCGGGGCTATTGAGCTGTTTCGGCAGGGCAGTGGCGTGCTCAACTTTATCTTCGCCGCGTTGGTGAAGCGCTACGATACCTTGGTGCTGGAAAATCGCACGGATCTAGAAGACATGCGCCAAGAGTTGATCTTGGCCACTGAAGAGGCTGGCGAGATGTACTTAGGCCGCCTCCTCAACGCGCTCGGAACCATTGGCGTCCTTTCTCCGCTGATGGGGTTGTTGGGCACGATCATGGGTATGATTAACGCCTTCGACGCCATTGCTCGCGCCGGGGCTGGCGATCCGGCGGCTGTGGCCAGTGGCATCTCCGAGGCCCTGATCACGACGGCCAGTGGTCTCATCGTCGCCATTCCGACCATCATCTTCCACCGCTACCTCTCCGGCCGTGCGGAAAAGGTCTTCAAGAGCGTGGAGCTATACTGCCACGCCTTTGCCAATACCCTGCTGGTGCGCTTCCAAGCCAGTCAGCAGGAAGCCAGCTAGGCAGAAAGAGACGCGGCGATGCGGCAGAGACGAAAGAGCGGATTCGGCAAAAGCGCCTTTAAGACCTCGGAAAACCCGGATCTGACTCCGCTGATCAACTGCATGTTCTTACTGTTGGTTTTCTTCATGGTGGCGACCACCTTCGTCAACCCCAAGGGCCTGAGCGTAGATCTGCCCGGCGGCGAAGGCGAGTCGAGAGCGACCAAGGACATGAACATCGTGATTGACCCGGATCAGACGATCCAAGTCAACGGCGAGGTCACGGATAAGGCGAGATTGGCGGCAAAGATCCGGCAAGTCATTGAGACTGACAACACCAAGAACGTGATCTTGGAGTCCGCGCGCTCAATACCGCACTCCTATGTGGTACAGGTGATGGACATCGCCCGCGGCGAGGGCATTGAGGCCATCGCCTTCGCCAAGAGCGGAGAAGGATAGCGGCATGGCTAGACGGAGACAATCGCTGGCCGAAAAAGCCGGCGAATTTGAACTGAACCTGACGCCGATGATCGACGCAGTGTTCCTGCTGCTGATCTTCTTTATGACCACCACGGTCTTTGTTAAGGCCACTCAGCTCAAGATTGAGTTACCCGACTCGGTTCACTACGACCAGCTCAAATCCGAAAAGAAGCTGAATCTGCGCATCTCAAGTGAGGGCCAGCTCGAGATCAACGGGCAGCTAGTGGCCATGGGGCAGCTAACGAGCTGGCTAGAACGCGAGAAGGTCCGCAGCGGCTCATCGACGCTGATTATCACTGCGGACGCGGATGCTGCACACGGCCATATTATCGACGCGATGGAAACGGCCACCATGGCGGGCATAGAAAAGATCGACATCGAAACCGAGGAACCAACCAATTGACAACAGCTAGCAAAAAGGGAGTTGCAATTTTATGAGAGCGAGGTACATGGCGCTCATCGGCTTAGTGGCGATCGGGCTGGTCTGGAGTTGCGGGGGGCTGGTACCGCCCCAACTCGAGTACGACCTGCACGTGATGTCTATTCTGCCCGAAGGCCGCGGCGATTACACCATCGACCCAGACGACAGTTCGATGGTATTTAGCAAAGAGGGGCTTTTAATTCGGGTGCGGTACCTGAGCGACGCCGAGCTCAACGAGCGCTTCCCGCCCCTGTACGACGGTCGTCACGTCAACCCCTACACCCGGGAGGACATCGATCCTGAAAAGGGCTATATCCCGCCGCGGTTTACTGTTTTTGAAGTCGAGGTCATAAACAAAACCTATGCCAAGATCGAATTCGATCCGGCCAAGGCGACCATGGAATCGGGCGGCGAGACCCATCGCTACTACGATCCCGGGCGCGAGGGGGCCGTCGTGTTGGGGGGTAACAGCTTCACCAAGTACTACAAAATGGAGTTGGGTACTTCGGGTAATGAGCGCGAAATCAACTTGGAGCGCATGGGCATTATCTACAAGACGGTCTTTCACCGCCATCGACCGATCTTCCGCGATAGTAGCCAAAAAGGCATGTTAGTCTTCGATCCGTTGTTGCCGGAAAACGACGAGTTGCTGCTCACATTCCACGAGTTCGTGCTTTCGTTTGACGCCAGTGGCAATCCCGAAGAGACCATCGACGTCGAGTTCCGCTTTGCAGTGGACCAGGGAACGAGGGAAAAGGCCAGCGCGGGCGGGGCGGGCTGAGTCCCCAGCGCTGCGCCGCATCTGGATAACGTATGGTAGGATATCTCATTGCGAGGAGCTGGACCTTCCGTCTAGCTCCTCTTTTTATGCACAAACCACTGTTGGCCGGGCTACTAATCTGGACTTGCATTAGCTGTGGTGATGAGCGGCCGGACAACGCCCATCTGTTGGCCAAGGTCGGCCAAGTCGAGATCACCGCGGCCGATCTGCGCACCTTTGAAGCCAACCTCAAAACGGCCACCATGCGCTTGCAGCACCGGGACAATTTGCAGACGCTCATTGACCGTCAAGTGTTGCTTTTGGCGGCCAACGAACGGGGTTTGCAGCGCGACGAAGAGGTCTTAGCCGAACTTGCCAAGCGCGAGACCAAGGCCCTCGCCGACGCGATGTTGCGGCGCAATGTTGAGGCTAAGGTTTCAGTAACTGACGACGACATCGAAAAAGCCTACGCGCGGCCCGGGTGGGGAGAAAAGGTCGTCACCATGGAGATTTTCGTGCCCAACGAGGAACAGGCGCGTCAGGCGCAAACGCTTTTGGCACAGGGCGAGGACTTTGCGGAAGTAGGCCGTCAATTCGCCGCCGACCTCTATTACGGAGTGCATACCGGCGAAATGCGGCAGGTAGCCTATTCGCCCTTCGATAGTCCCCGCGACCTAGCACAAGCGGTCTTCGCCCTGCCCGCGGGCGGCGTGACCGAGCCGCTCCCCTTGCACGGAGGATTCGTCATCGCCAAAGTAGCAGAACGTCGCCGCGCCGAATTGGTCGAGATCGAAGACGGCATCCGCAAGGCTCTCGGCGACGAGCAACAAAAGCAACTGCGCGAATCGTACCTGCGGCACCTCAAGTGGGACTTGGAGACGGTTTTTGACGCCGAGGGCATGGATATTGTAGTAAGCGTCTTACAGGGCGCGGTCCGCTATGCGGATTTGGACGAGACCCAGCGCCAGCGCCCGGTCTATGCTTTTGAGGGCTTGCAGATGGATGTGGCAGAGGTCCTAGAGGCCGTGCGGCCATCGGGCCGACCGTGGCTGGAAGCCACAGCCGACGCCGTCAACGAGAAGCTATCTGAGAGTCACTTTCCCACCCGCATCATGGCTCACGATGCCCGGCGCAAGGGCCTCGATAAAACCGAGGCTTTCACGCGGTCGCATGAACTAGCGTTGGGCAACCTGATGCTGATGAAACTGCGCGAGCAAATCTTGGCGGAGGCTCCCGAGCCTACGGAGGACGAGCTACGGGCCTTCTACGAGGAGCACAAGCACCGCTTTCGCAGCCCCCCCCACGCGCAATTAGAGGAAATTTTGCTCGAGACCCCAGATGAGGCGCGCCAGCTCGCGGCTCAGATTGAGGCCGGTGCCGAGTGGTCGGAGTTGGCCCGCGCCCACAGCCAGCGCCGCAACGCCGAAGATGGCCTCCTGTACGTCTCCGAATCACAGGCCCCCTTTTTGGGGGAGACTTGGATGAATGCGGTGATGAACGCCGAGCTGAACCAACTCCAAGGGCCGCTCCAGACGAGGGGAGGCTATTCGATCTTCCGGGTTATCGAACGGTTTCCAGAGGTTTATCACGGCCTAGCGCTAGATCGGGTGCGGAATGCGGTGGAGCGGGATGTGCGGGAGCGCATGGAGCGGGAGTTCTTCAACAGCTATCTGCGCGATTTGCGCCAAAAATACGCCGAGCAGATTGACGTGTACGAAGAGCACCTGCGGTACTTGGACGACGAGTTGGTGCAGAACTGAGCAAACGAGGGGAGTGATTTTTGTCACAGGCCAACGCCCAGGAGCGCTTCGCGGTTATGCCCGCCGACGCCCCTTTTGAACCGGGCTTCAATGCAAAGACTCTGTGGGCTGCGCTCTTCGTCGGCTTTGTAATGCTACCCGGCGCGATTTACCTCGGGCTGGTTACTGGGATGAGCATGGCCGGGGGTGCCGAGTGGGTGACGCTTATCCTTTTTATCGAAATGGCCAAGCGCACCTTCGTATCCCTGCGGACTCAGGAGATCATCATCCTCTACTGGGTGGCCGGTGGTTTGGTGATGATGGGCGGCAAGTTAGGCACTGGGGCCGACCTCTTTGGCGGCCCATTCGGCGTGTTGATCTGGGATCAATATCTGATCCAATCGCCCCAGGCCGACGGACTGGCCGAACACATTCCAACTTGGGTCGTGCCCCCGCGTGGTTCAGAGGCCCTCTTAGAGCGCAGCTTCCTCGACAGCGCGTGGCTCAAGCCCATCGTCATTCTCCTCTGCGCCGTTGCATTGCAGCGAGTCAACGCCCTGTCGTTGGGCTACGTGCTCTTCCGCATCACCCACGATGTCGAGCGCCTGCCTTTTCCCATGGCGTATGTACAGGCTGGAGGTGCTACTGCTCTCGCCGAGACCTCGTCCAAGCAGGAGGGCTGGCGCTGGCACGTGTTCAGCACTGGGGCCTTTATCGGGGCGGTGTGGGGCGTATTCTACGTGGTGGTGCCGACGCTGTCGTCGGTTTTTCTGACCGAGACCGTATCGATTTTGCCGATTCCCTTCATCGACTTCACCGTGCCGCTAAAGGCGGTTTTGCCCGCTGCGGTCATCGGCTTGGCTACGGATTTGATCCACGTGCTATTCGGCCTCGTGCTGCCGTTTTGGGTCGTAGTAGGGGTGTTTGCCTCGTCGATTGTGGTCAACTTGATCGCCAACCCCATCCTCTATGCCTACGGCATCCTGCACACTTGGGAGCCAGGCATGTCGTCGATTCCCACTCAGATCGCCAATACGTTTGACTTCTGGCTGAGCTTTTCGCTAGGTGGGGCCATCGTAGTCGCGGCTGTGGGCTTCTATACCGCGGGCAAGGTCTTGCTCGCCGCTAGTAAGGAGCGCACCCCAGATCGGGAAGCTGGTCCGGGACCCAACCCCGAGCGCGGCGACATCCGCATTGTCATGGCCTTGGGAATCTGGGCGGTGAGCACGTTGGGCTTCGTGCTGATGGTGTACTATTTAGTGCCCGATTTTCCCTGGTGGATCACTGCGCTCTTTGGCTTTGTGTGGACGCCGATCTACTCGTACATCGGCACGCGGATGATCGGCCTGACGGGATCGCCGCAGGGGGTGACTTTTCCCTATCTGCGCGAGGCCAGCTTCTATTTGTCCGGCTACCAAGGGGCCGGGATTTGGTTCGCGCCGGTGCCGATCTTCCAGTGGGGCTACGAGGCGCAAGTGTTCAAGCAGCTAGAGCTGACGCGCACCCGCTTTGGCAGCATCGTCAAGATGACGGCCCTGACTTTGGCTGTGATGTTCGTGTGTAGCTTTCTGTTCTGGTCGCTGATATGGAAGTTAGGGCCGATTCCCTCCTCGGCGTACCCGTTTGTGCAAAAGATGTGGCCCTTCCACGCCACCATGCAGGCGTTCTGGGCCAAGTCAACGCTGCCGGGCGCGGGCCAGAGCTTGGTGACGCAAATTATTCGCTGGGATTACATTGGGGTCGGGCTGGTCTTTAGCGGCGCATTGTACGCGCTATTGAGCGCACTCAGTGCGCCGCTGGGGATCTTCTATGGTTTTGTCGCTGGCCTCGGCGGCTGGCCGCACTTTGCCATCCTCAACTTCGTCGGTGCCCTGCTGGGCCGCTTCTACTTGCAAAAGCGCTTTGGCCCCGAGCGCTGGTACGCGTACGCGCCCATCGTGCTGGCCGGGTACTCGTGCGGCGTGGGTCTGATCGGCATGACGTCCATTGCCATTGCGCTTATTTCCAAGGCCGTGTCACAGGTCGTGTTCTGAGAAGGTATCCGCAGATGAACGCAGATGAACGTGGGATGACGTGGCTTGGAGTACACCCGGAATTTTCAGACGGCCTCTGAGGACCTCACGGTGAGTCGCGTACTGGTGTGCATGGCCCTGTTGGTGCTTGGTTGCGGCCAAAAGAACCCGGGGCAAGTGAGCGGAGATCGCGTGGTTGCGCCCACCTCGCCCGAAGAGGCTCCCGCTACCGAAGACGATTCCCCTACTGTAGGCACCGAGGTCAACAAAGCCGATCACGCCATGGTCCTCGTGCCCGAAGGTCTCTTTGTGATGGGTTGGGAAGCGGGCGACCCAGACGAGCGGCCGCCGCACCAAGTCTTTCTTTCCGCGTACTACATCGACCAGTTCGAGGTCACCATAGGACTGTATCGGCGCTGCGTGGAAGCCGATGCCTGCGAAGAACCGGCCTATGCCCCTAACTGCAATTGGGACAAAGACATAGACGACACGCATCCCATCAACTGCGTGAACCGCCAAAGCGCGTTCGATTATTGCGCGTGGGCTGGCTTGCGGCTGCCGACCGAGGCCGAGTGGGAAAAGGCCGCGCGCGGCATTGATGGGCGCATATATCCTTGGGGATACGAGTTGGCAGGCGACGAGGCCAACTTTCGCTTTATCGCCGGAGCGACCGAGCCGGTGGGCAGTCGTCCCCAAGGGGTGTCGCCTTACGGAGCACACGACATGGCGGGCAACGTGTGGGAGTGGGTGTCCGATTGGTACGGGGACACGTACTATGCCGAAAGCCCACGGGACAATCCGCAGGGGCCGTTGCGCGGGGAATTTGGGGTGCTGCGGGGTGGGTCATGGTGGTTTGAGAAGGAGTCCTTGCCGGCGGCAAATCGGGAAGCCTATCATCCGCTGTTGACCGACATAGATATTGGAATTCGGTGTGCGCGGGATTTTTGAGTTGGGTGCTATAGCAGTTCTACATCATCCGCAGATGGACGCAGATGGACGCAGAATACGAATCGTTCAAGCCTTTCAGGATTGCTATAGGTTGATCTGGCCGTTGCTCGTCGCGCTGGTAGGCTGTGGTAAAGATCCAGTGGTACCGGTAGTGCCGATCGTCTTGGAAGAGGGCGTTGCCATTGCATCGCCGGCCGACATCGAGGCCCTGCGGGAAAGAGGGGGAGATGCGTACATCATCGATGGCGACTTGCAGATCGCCGGTAGCAGCTTAGTCGCGCTGACGGGTTTGGAAGGGCTGCGGCGCGTCGAGGGCAGCATCGAGATTTGGTTTAACGACCGCTTGGAAAGCCTAGCGGGACTGGAAGGGCTTGAAAGCGTCGGAGCGGGGCTAGGTCCGGCGGATGCATCACCGCCCCTACCCACGCCCGCGGCCGGCAAAGTCGCTCACGTGGTGGAAGGCCTATTGATCTTTGAAAACAAGGCTCTGCGCTCGCTCAAAGGGTTGGAGAACTTGGCTTCCGTCAACGGAGGGTTGGCGCTGGTCCGCAATGAATCGCTTGCGTCCCTGACGAACATGCCGCACCTCGTGGAGATCGAAGGCAG
The DNA here is from genome assembly GCA_009840005.1 of Gemmatimonadota bacterium. Next base: position 34,867 of record VXOR01000056.1, on the reverse strand, counting down.
TGTGGACATCTGGCACAACGACGCGCTGCAAAGCCTAGAGGGTTTGCACCACTTAGTTAGAGTGCGGGACTTTTTGGAAGTCAGCGGCAACGGCGCACTGCAAAGTATAGACGGGTTGCGCGGCATCAGCCACGTGGGGGCGGATTTGATTATCAGCAACAATGCACTGCTGCCCCAATCCGAGGTGTGGGCTTTTGCCGAGCGGATGGTAGCTGAGGGATTTGCGGGGGCGGTGATCGTCCAAGGCAATCGGGATGATTAGTGGTTGGTGGTTAGTGGCCAGTGGTCAGTCCCCGCACCGCCGGGCCGCGGGGAAGGACGGGTCGCGGATCACTGACCTCACTTCCGCACTATACGGATGCGATGGTTGCGCGTGTCGGCGATGTAAAGGTTGTCGTCCGGGTCGAGTTCGATACCATAGGGGCGGTTGAGCAGGGCGGACTGCGGATGGCCGCCGTCGCCCGTATCGCCGGATTTGCCGCACTGACCGGCCGCGGTGTAGAGTGCGCCGTCGAGGTCAATGTAGCGCACGCAGTGGTTGAAGGTGTCGGCGATAAAGACGCGGCCCTCGGAGTCAATGGCCACATCGCAGGGCCAGTACAGCGAAACCGCGAGCGCGTCGGCCCCGTTTTCGCTGTCCTCGGGCTCGGGTGGGGAGGTGTAGTCAGCGATGGAGCCGATGTCCCGCGCTGCGTTGCCGGCGATGGTGGTGATGATGCCGGTGGCTGCGTCAACCTTGCGGATGCGATGGTTAAAGGTGTCGGCGAGGTAGAGATTGCCGAATTCGTCGGTGGCAATGCGACTGGTAGGCGGGGCGGCTTGGCTTACAGGGGACCGGATCTGGGCTTGGACCGCTGGCCCTCCGTCGCCGGAAAAACCCGGCTCGCCGGTGCCGACGACCGTGTGGATCGTGCCGTCTGTATCGACCATGCGGATGCGCTGGTTTTCCTGATCGGAGATGTACATGCGTCCGAGCGGGTCAAAGGCGGTAGAGCTCGGCAAGTTGACCGTCGCTTGGGTGACAGAGCCGCCGTCGCCGCTGTAGGTGCGCTCGCCGGTGCCGCAGATCGGCTCGATATAGTCGGTGGCAAAGTCGTAGCGCAGGATCATTGAGTTGTGCCAAGCCGAGAGTATCAGGCGTCCGAGCGGATCGAAGGAGATGTGGGTCGGATGGTTGAGGCCGATCTCGCGTGCCCGCCCGGCTGGAGCGTCGCCGAGTTCGCCGGTGCCGATTAAGGTGCGGACGCTGTTCTTGGTGTCGTCGCCTCGGTATCGTGGATTCCTCTGTAGCGTCTGGGTGGTGACGCTGGTGGTGACGCGGACGCGGTGGTTGTTCCAGTCGAGGATGTAGAACCGCCCGTCGGGGCCGTAGGTCAGGTCTTGTGGCAGGTAGAAGAGGGCTTGCAGCAGCGGTGCTTCTTCCGGGCCTTTGCCGGCGTCGCCGGTTCCGGCAAAGGTTTCGATGCGTCCGTAGGGGGCGCTAGGACCAGTAGGCGTTTCTCCGCAGGCGGACAGGATGAGTAAGATCGCTAGGTAGATCATGGCAAGACGACTCGGCGGATGCGGTGGTTATACGTGTCGGCGATATAGAGCCTCCCCTGCGAGTCGAAGTCAAGTCCGGCCGGTCGGTTGAGGGCTGCGCTGCGGGCGGGTCCGCCATCGCCGGAAAAGCCTTCCTCGCCGCTGCCGGCAACGGTCTCAATGATGCCGGTTACTAGGTCGAGGGCGCGGATGCGGTGGTTGAATTCGTCGGCGATGTAGAGCCGCCCGTCGGGACCAAAGGCCAAGTCGCGCGGGTTGTTGAGGGCTGCGCTGAGGGCCGGACCGCTGTCGCCGCCACCATCGGCCACGCCGGTGCCAGCTACGGTTTCGATCTGGTCGAGGTCGAAATCAACGCGGCGGATGCGGTGGTTGAGGGCATCGGCGATATAAAGCCGCCCCTGCGGACCAAAGACTAAGGCCCCGGCTGGCGGCGGGTTGGCTCCGGCTGGCATCTGGAGTTGGGCTTCGCGCGGGCTGCCGCCATCGCCAGCAAATCCGGCTTCACCGGTGCCGACGACGGTGGTGATGATGCCGTCGGGGTCTATTTTGCGCACTCGTTGATTGCGCTGATCGAGGATGTACAGCCCGCCGTCGGGGCCTAAGACCGTTTGCGGCGGCTGGCTCAGCAGCGCGTTGCGGGCTGGACCGCCGTCGCCGGCAAACCCCGGACCTGCACCGCAGATGACTTGGACGAGCCCGGTCTGCGGGTCGTAGAGGCGCAGCTTGTGATTGTGCCAAGCCGTCAGCAGCAGGGTGCCGTCGGTCAGCGGCAGGAGGTGGGTCGGGTGGTTGAGGTGGACCTCGGTGCCGGGCGCACCGGGAGGCACTTGGTCGGATTCGTCGTAGGGGCCATCGCCGACAAAGTCCGTGCCAATGACGGTGACGAGCGTGCCTTCTGGGGTCACGCGGCGCACGCGGTGGTTGTTCCAGTCGAGGAGGTAGGGCTGACCCGAGGGGACGAAGGTGAGATCGACGGGCCAGTAGAGGGTAGAAGCCAGCAGCGGTTGATCGTCGCCGTTGAAGCCAGCTTCGCCCGTGCCGGCCCAAGTGCAGATAGTGCCGGGCACATCCGTGCAGCGGGTTTGCGGGCTGCTGTCCGGGCCGGTGCTTTTGGAACAAGCCGTCAGCAGTAGTGCGAGGAGGAGAGGGGTGAAGTGTTTCGTGGACATAGTTCAGTACATTGATGCGAAACGTTAAATGCTGATGTTACACAGCGACATCGAACGGATAGATGTAGGGGCGTCCACAAAGGGCAACCCAAAGGGCAACCACAAGGGTTGCCCCTACAGTGCGTAACATCTAAATATACAAAAAAATGAACGCTGTAAATCATCGATTGCATAGGGACGGTATAACGTGACTTTGCGCTCGGCCGTGCTGGGGATTGTGGTCGTGATGGCCATTGTCATGGGAGCGCCCTATTCGATTTGGATGGTGCGCTCGTCCGAGATTACGTGGTCGTATTTCCCGACTAGCGCTGGCTTTTGCTTTGTGGTAATTCTGCTGGCGAATGCGCTGGTGCGGTGGGTGCGGCCCACGTGGGCGTTGCGGCCCGCCGAGTTGGCTATCGTTGTGATCATGGGCTTGGCGGCGACCGGGATTCCAACCTTTATCGTCGGCACCCTGCTGGCGATTATTTCATCACCGTACTACGGAGCCACCCCGGAAAACGACTGGGCGGGCAATATCCATCCCTACCTGCCCGATTGGATCGTGCCCCGCGCCGATGGCGACGCCATGCGTTGGTTCTACGAGGGGCTGCCCAAGGGGCAAGCCCTGCCGTTTGATGTCTGGATCGGGCCGCTGTTTTGGCTGTTGAGCCTGATCCTGACCGTGTACTTTGCCTGCTTTTGCTTGGTGGTGGTCTTTCGCCGCCAGTGGGTCGAGCACGAGCGGCTGGTCTTCCCCCTGATGGAGATGCCGAGGTTGTTGATCGACGACGATGGGCGGGCGATTGTGCGCTCCAAGGGGTTTTGGATTGGCGCGGCGATTCCACTGGGGATTATTCTGTTCAACATCATTGGCTCGTTCTACATCGGCTTTCCCAAGATCAACTTCAATCACGCCGTCAATCTACAACTGAGTCGGGAGTTTCCCACCATCAGCCTGATGCTCTACTTCCCGGTAATCGGCTTTATGTACTTGGTTAGCACCAGCGTCTCGTTCAGCATCGTGTTCTTTTATTTGGTGGCCGTGGTGCAAGAGGGGATTACCAACCGCATCGGCTACGACGTGACGCGGCCCGATGCTTTCGTCTGGGGGATGCAGTCGCTTTCTTGGCAGGCATGGGGCGGATTTACAGCGATGGTGCTGTTGAGCTTGTGGATGGCGCGAGGTCATTTAGTGGCGGTCGTGCGCCAAGCCTTGGGGGGACGGCGGACTCTAGACGACCGCGAGGAAATGGTTTCCTATCGCACGGCGGTTTGCGGATTCATGGCCGCGTTGGTCTATATCCTCGGCTGGCTGTGGCGGTCTGGGATGGATCTGCACATTGCCGCGCTCTTTGTCTTTGGCGTGTTGGTCGCTTACTACGGCATCACGCGGCTGGTGGTGCAGGCTGGGGTCTATTTTTTGACGCCGCCGGTGGGTGCTCAGGCTTTTGCGCTGGCGATAACCGGGACGAGTATCGGCGGGCACAATTTGGTGGCGCTGGGGGTTTCCTATACTTGGTTCGGGGACGTGCAATCGCTCTTTATGCCAGCGGCGGCGCACGGCGCACGGCTCGGCGAACTGTACCGGGTTCGCCGGTCGATGGCCCTGGCGCTGGGCATTGCTGCAGTCGTAGGCTTTACGACCTGCCTCTATTTCGTTTTGTCACTGTGCTACAAATACGGCGCGGGCAATTTTGGCTCTTGGTACTTTATCGCCGGTGGTGGTGCCGGCGGCATGGCGTACAACGGAGTGATCCGCCATTTCAACGATCCCTGGCCGACCGACTGGAACAAGCTGTCGTACTTTGGGATCGGCATGGTGGCGTACTCAATTTTGGCCTTCCTCCAGTATCGCTTGCACTGGTGGCCGCTGCATCCGGTGGGCATTGCGGTAGCCCCGCTGTGGATGACCCGACTCATTGCGTTTTCGGTCTTTCTGGCGTGGGTGGCCAAGAGCGCGATTATGCGCTATGGCGGCATTGCGGCGTACCGTCAGGCGCGGCCGTTTTTTATGGGATTGATTGCCGGGTATTTCTTGGGGATTGGGTTGTCGTATTTGGCGGATATTTTCTGGTTTATGGGCGAGGGGCACGCGTACTTTCACGGTTGAAAGAGGTGATACAGCAGACAACAAAGGAACATGCGCTTGGCATTTTCCTAGTACAGCCGTGCTCTTCAGATCCAGAAAGTACGCTACAGACCTACCACTCGCGGTCTACAACTTACTACGGACATACCCCAAGCCACTAATAAAATTTGTCAATAGTCGGCAATTATATGCTTTCAGATCATTCTCAATATCTGGATTCATAAAGTCTCTGGAGTTCTTAGTAATGAAACAGCTACAATTCTCGGGCTCTGTAGCTAGATGATCGAGAATCGATGCATAAACTATCGAATCTTGCGGTGAAAGACTGCGACTTTCTTGGGATGTTATCGCGGCTCTGATGATGCTTAAATCTATGGGTATCACTCCAACCGTCTGTAATATTCTTTGCAGAGTATCATCGAGTCGGTGTTTCTCTTCTTCATCACTTCTGAGCAATAAATCTGTGAGCTCCTGAAACTCATCTGATGACCCTTGGTAAGGTCTCGAACGAGAGAGTTCATGAATAGTCGTAATAAGTTGTTCATGTAGCCCTCGTCTTTGCTTCGAGCGACGTACCCACGCTTCATACGGCTCTCCAATACTGAAGGCGGGTAACACCAAGCAAATATCTCCTGACTCTGATAGGCTCAAGAGTTCCAAGCAACTTTCATGTTCTTCTTGGAGAAAAGCGAGTTCAAGGACAAAATTAGATTCTACATACACAATCATACTGTATCTTCAATCGCAACAGAACCGTGTGCAATCGCTTCGTATAAACCTGAGCCAAAGAGCCATTGGAGATTTGGCTCAACTGAGTCTTGTTGCAAATCTGTACGAACCATATCTTCCAACCATGAAATCGTAAGCAGTTCGAGTCCATACCCACTTAGGTTATCAAGAGATCGGGTTGGCTTAAGATACGGTGCCAGTATTTTCGCAGCCTCTATTTTATAGTCAGGTTTTGCCAGATTATTCATAGGCGTGGTGTCTGTCCACAGATAAAAAAAGTCAGGGAGCACGAGCAAGAAGTAAGGCACATGCGGTATGAACGAATGAACCAATAAATTGTGACGCATACGGGTGACCCACTCAGCGGATGCACCAAGTTTGTTTTTGATTTCGACGACAAGTTGGAGTTTCCTATCTGGACTGTACACCGCAATATCGACGCGTCTTATTGTATGAATTTCCACAGTATGAACCTCCATGTATGACTAGCTGCAATCTCTTGAGAAGCTCTCAAATAGATTCTTATCTAACGATCCTGTAGCGACTTTCTCTCATTTTACTTCCCATGTTGAGCCATGTCAAGCAAATCAAGCCGTGAGAATTAACAGGCGAAAAAAGACGCTCTTTCTGCTCCTAGTACGTGTTGTGGCCTAGGCATCGATTGATTTTGCTCCTCCCGTTCTTGAATCCCCCTCGCCGATACCCTATCTTGACAGCCGCTCGTCCCATTCTACAGACAAAGCGAATTTCATGGTCAAACCCAAATTACTCAATGCGTTCTTCTTGGTGTTCGCTGCCGCCATGATTGCGGTCGTCGGTTTCGGCGATCCGGGAGCAGTCAATCGTGCGGTAAACGATTTCTTCGGCTGGGCACCCAACCCGCCCGTAGAGGCGCGGATGGTGGATCCTGCGCAAGCTGCCGAGCTTCGCGCCTTGGTTACTGGCATTAACGAGGCGGACATTGCCGCTGAGATTGCGCGCTTTGCTGCCTTTGGCTCTCGGGTGCCGGGTTATGCCGGGGAGCGGCAAGCCCGCGACTACGTGCGCCAGCAGTTTGAGGCGCTGGGGCTGGAGGACGTGCAGAGCGAGGCATTTAAGGTGGCCGTGCCCATAGACCGCGGCGGCGAGCTAGTGGTGCAAGGCGGCGATAGCAAGCGGCTCTACAGCTTGTGGCCCAATGGGGTGCGCACGCCCTCGCTGGGGCCAGACGGCGTGCGCGGCCTTCTGATCTACGGAGGTCAAGGCGCGCTCGAATCGTTGGACGGCCAGCCCGTGCAGGGCAGCGTCGTGCTCTTGGATTTTGCCGGCGGCCAAAACTACCTCCACGCCGCATCGCTGGGGGCCAAGGCCATCGTCTTTTTCGACAATGGCGGCGTCAACCGCGAGCAGGCCGCGGACAAGTTCCTCAAGGTGCCGGTTGACATCCCGCGATTTTGGCTTGAGCGGCAAGACGCGCTCGAATTGTTGGCGCGTCTGCAAGACGGGCCGGTTGCCGTCCACCTGAATGCGCGGATGGATTGGGAAGGGGTGGAAGCGCACAATGTGTATGGCTACCTGCCCGGATCGCCAGAGATGCTGCCGGCCAAGAGCCGGGAAAAGCCGCAGGCGTGGCAGGATCAAACCATCGTCATCCAAGCCTACTACGACGCCATCTCGGTCGTGCCGGCCCTCGCCCCCGGAGCGGAAAACGCGGCCGGGATCGTCGCCCTGCTCCAGCTAGTGGAACTGCTCAAAGAATATCGCCCGCACTACTCGGTGCTCTTTTTGGCGACCTCCGGGCACTTTGAGGGCCTGTCCGGGATCAACGATTTTCTCTATCGGCACAGCCGCCGCAGCGACTATTTTCGCGAGCGCATGAGCGCGGCCGAGCGCATCGACTTCGACCTGATGCTATCGCTGGATCTGTCGAGCCACGCCGACCGCACGGCCAGCTTTGGCATGGGCACCTTCTACAATCCCAAGTGGCGCACTGACAACTACGTCAAATACATGTTGACGCCCTATTCCAAGCGGCTGAGCCTCGCGGTCGAAGAGACCTTTGACGATACCACGCGCCACTACGAGGGCATTGCCCCTCCTAAGCGCACGTGGAAAAACTTCATGTCCATCCCGCTCGCCTTTGCCAGCGAGGCTGCGGCCTTCGTCGGCCAGAAGGCCCTCGCTCTCGCCACGGCCAACGACGCGCGCGAGCGGATCGACACGCCGCTCGACTTGCCGGAGTCAGTGGACGTGCAAAATCTCACTCGGCAGATCCAAACGCTCGCGGCCATGTTGGCGTGGGCTGGCCGCGACGCCGAGTTGCTCAAGCCGACCAAGTTGGAGTTGGAAGACTACGGTCACAGCTTGGCGGGCGCGATCTATTGGTTCGACCGCGACGTCAATTTTGCCGTGCCCAAAAAGCCGGTGCCGCAAGCGCTGGTGACCTATCAGCAGCTCGGCCCGAACTCGGTCGGCGGGGTCCGCACCTTGATCGCGCAAGAAGCCGACGACGCGGGCCGCTTTCGCTTTGACATCATGCGCAATAGGCTGAGCAACGCGATCCGTGCGTACGAACTCGATCCCTACGGCGAAATCATCTCGGCACCGGACATGGGCCAAGAGGGCGACGAGACGTACCCGACCGAGCATCCGTGGGGCTGGTGGGAAAACGAGATGCTGCAAGTGCTCTTCAAGTGCCGGGCGCTGAGTTTGTTCGAGACGGTTGATTCGCGCTACTTGTCGGTTTTGGATCACGTCACCGTGCTCGACGAGCGCGACGGCGTGCCGCAGTCGTGGGGAGCCGACTTTGTCGAAAGGCAGAGTAATGAGGAGGGCAAGGTAACGCTCGCCTCGGTGGTGTACGCCCAGCCCGGCACCCGAGTCAAAGCCCTGATGAGCACGAGCCTTTTCGGCGTGCGCTACCTGCTGAGTGGTGCGCCCGCCGCATGGGTGGCTGAGCCGGTGCGCCCAGCCGACGTGGATGAGGCGACGATGAAGCAGGCGCTCGGGCGTGGTTATCTCGTGGATCAAGGCGTGGTGCTGCGCCCCGGGTATGCGGCCGCGCGCGACATGTGGGTCCTCGACGATGTGCGGATCAAGCAGTTGGCGCGCTATGGGGTGCGCAACGACAAGTTCATGCACCTGCACGAAGAGGCGCGCTTGGCCCTGTTGGAGGCCGAAGAGCACTTGCAAGCGCAGCGCTACAGCGAGTTCAAGCGGGCCACGCGCAAGGCGTGGGGTCTCGAAGGGCGGGGCTATCCAGATATCAAATCGACTGCGGACGACACGGTCTATGGGGTGATTTTCTACTTTGCGCTGCTGTTGCCGTTTTCGTTTTGCTGCGAGCGGCTGTTCTTCGGTTTTGCCGATATCCGCCGTCAAGTGGCAGGCGCGGCGTTTTTCTTTTTGGCGATCTTTCTCATCATGCGCTTTATCCACCCGGCCTTCAAGCTGAGTTCGTCGCCGTACATCATCTTTTTGGCCTTCGTCATCTTCGCCATCGGCGGCACGGCCCTGATGATGATCTTAGGCCGCTTTACCCGCGCCGTTGGCCAGCGCAAGCGGGCCGCGGCTGGCGTCCACGAAGCGGACATTGGTCGCCTCAGCGCCACGGCCGCGGCCGCGTCGTTGGGGATTTCCAATCTCCGCAAGCGCAAGTTGCGCACTGCGCTGACGGTTGTCACGCTGACGCTTTTGACCTTTACGGCCCAGGCCTTCACCTCGGTACAGAGCTATCTCAAGTTCTATCAGATTCCCCGCCCGAATGCGCCCAGCTACGAGGGTGCGCTGCTGCGCGATCGCGGCTGGAAGGGCTTGCAGCTATCGGTGCTCGACTATGCGAAGAGCGCGTTTGGCGACCAAGCGCAGGTGCTGCCGAGGTCGTGGATCACCTCCAAGGTCATTGGCGAGCGGGCCTATATCGACATTGAACACAAACAGGCGCAGAAGAAGAGCTTTGCCTCGGCCCTCCTCGGGGTGACCTCGGGCGAGGGTGCGCTGATGGGGCTGGAAGAGCTGTTGATAGGGCCGGAGAGCCGTTGGTTTGCGGCCGGCGAGCGCGATGTGTGCATCCTGCCGGCGGCTATGGCGGAGATCTTGGGCATTGGCCCGGAGGACGTGGGCACGGCCCAGATATGGCTGATGGGGCGGTCCTATCGGGTCATTGGCTTAATCGATGGCGAGGCCATCGACCATCTGCGCGACTTGGACAACGAGAGTCCGATGCCGGTAGATACGGTCGCCGAGGCCAAGAAGATGGAGCAAATGGCCGATTTGGACCCGCGCCTGATGGACACGACCGCGATTGAGACCTTTACCCACTTGTTGGCCAACAACGTGGCGTTTTTGCCCTACCAGCAGGTCGTCGATTTGGGCGGTACGCTGCGCTCCATTGCCATTGCTGGCTTTGCTGACCGGGATACCTTGCTCGCCGAGGTGGAGGAATTCGTGTCGCGGGTGGCTGTGCCGCTCTTTGTCGGGGCCGGCGACCGCGTGCGGGTGTACACTTCCATGGGATCGGCGTCCTTGGCCGGGATCGGCAATCTCTTCGTGCCCTTGTTGATCGCCTCGCTGATCGTACTCAACACCATGCTCGGGGCCGTGTACGAGCGCTCCGGCGAGATCGGGGTGTACTCGTCGGTGGGGCTGGCACCGAGCCACATTGCCGCGCTCTTTATTGCCGAGGCCCTCGTGTTTGCCATTGTCGGCGCGGTGCTGGGCTATTTGGTGGGGCAGACGACGACGCTGCTGCTGGCGCACTACGCGCTGTTGGGCGGCATGTTTCTCAACTACTCGTCGCTGTCGGCGATTTTCTCGACCTTGGTGGTGATGGTGGTAGTGGTGCTCTCGACTCTGTATCCAGCGCGCAAGGCCGCGGCCATGGCTGTGCCCGACGTGACGCGGCGCTGGGAATTCCCGCCGCCCGATGGCGACGACTGGCGCTTTGATTTCCCCTTTACGCTGGGCAAGGGCGATGCTTTAGGCTCGTGCGCGTACCTGCACCGGGTTTTCTCGTCGTATGGCGAGGGGTCGGTGGGCGATTTTATGACTGAGGGCGTGGATTTCCACTTGGAGCAGGGCGGCGCGCAGCCGGTTTATTTGTTGGAACTGATGGTGTGGCTCGCGCCCTACGATTTGGGCGTGAGCCAGCGGGTGTTCCTGCGCACTTTGCCGACCGACGACATTCCGGGCATTTACCGCATTGAGATGCACTTGCAGCGCGTCAGCGGCGATGTGGTGAGCTGGCAGCGGCTCAACACCAGCTTCCTCAACGTGCTGCGCAAGCGCTTTTTGGTCTGGCGGACGATTGCGCCCGAGGTGCGGGAGGAATACTTGATTGAGGGCGAGAAGTTGGCGCAGGGGACGGGGGTTTAGACGACCTCGTCTGTTCATTTCTCCTGATATTACCTCTAGCAGACGTACTTCCCCGGTAACTTCTCCGGTAACTTGGGGGTAACTTCCCCGGTGACTTGATCTTCTAGTGCCCGCACCTCGGGATCTGGCCGGAAAACAACGACGAAAAACGCTCCCCGGATCTTGAATTCTGGCTCTGGACAGCCCTGTTCTCGCGCCTCGTCCCGAATGCGGCGAATGCCAGTGCCCGCCTTCTCGATGAATTCGATGCGGTGGAGCAGGTCGGCGATTAGTGGATTGCGGCGGATGCTCTCGCGACCGAGTTCGGCCATCTTTAGTCCCGTTGGCAATGTACCGGGACTTATCACTTCAAGCCGATTGGAGTGTGTGTATCCCGCCTCTGGTATTGTCTCGCCTCCGTCGTCCTATACTTTAATGCAAGCAAAAAGGTGAACGCGATATAAAATGGAAAACCGCGCAGGTTACACGTTGCTGCACCTCGACCAGCCCGAAGAGTTGGCCGCGTACGCGCGCTCGCGGGGATGGCTTTTGCCGGCGGAATCGGTATGTGGGCTAGGCCGCGCTGGCGAAGGCAATATGAACCTCACCCTGCGCGTGCAGACCGAGGAGCGTTCCTTCATACTCAAGCAGGCGCGGCCCTGGGTCGAGAAGTACCCGGACATTCCCGCGCCCAAGGAACGGGTGCTGGTGGAGGCCGCCTTTTACCAAGCCGTTGCCGGTTGCCCGCTGGTAGCCGAGCGCATGCCCGGCTGTTTGGGTTGGGACGAGGAGAATTTTGTCGCCGCGTTTGCAGACTTGGGGGAGACCGCGGATTGTACCGATTTGTACAATGATGGCGAGGCCGCATTTGCGCCCTTACCGGGTCTGTGCCAGTGGTTGGCGGCCTTACACCAGGCGACCTTTGACGAGCCGACCCGAGCGCGCTTGGAAAACCGCGCCATGCGCCAGCTCAACCACGAGCATCTGTACTGCTTCCCGCTGCGCCCGGACAACGGTCTCGACCTCGACGCGATCACGCCCGGGCTAGCGCGGGCCGCTCGGGCCTTGCAAGATGATGCAGCGTATTGCAGCGCCATTGACGAGTTGGGTGCGCTCTACTTGGAGAATGGTACCTGCCTGTTGCACGGGGATTTCTATCCGGGCAGTTGGGTGCGCGCTGGCGGGGACGTGTGGATCATCGACCCGGAGTTTTGCTTCTTTGGCCCGCCGGAATTCGATGTGGGCATTCTCGTCGGCCACTTGTTGCTCGCCGGTCGTCCCTTGGAACTGGCGCAGTCGGCGTTTGCCCACTACGGCACCGATCCCTCGCTTTCCCGTAGCTTGGCGCTGCAATTTGCCGGCATGGAGATTATGCGGCGGCTCATCGGCGTAGCTCAGTTGCCGCTAGCTGCTGACCTGTCGCGCAAGGAGGCGCTGTTGACAACCTCGCGGGAGTTGGTGTTGGGGCGTTAAGTAAGGAGATGAAACAATGAGACAAGTGATTATTTACCGAGGCGAAGATAGCCATTGGGTTGCTGAGTGTCCTAGCTTGCCCGGTTGTATCAGCCAAGGGAAAACAAAGCAAGAAGCGATCACCAACATCAGAGAGGCGATTGAAGGATACATTGTTTCTCTTGAGAAGGATGGGCTAGCGGTTCCTGGAGAACAATTTGAGGCATTGGTGGTAGCCGTGTGAGCAGATTGCCGAGAATTTCGGGGAGAGACTGCGTCAATGCCTTGGGCAAAGTTGGTTTTTACCAGAAGCGACAGCATGGTAGCCATATAATTTTGCGTCGAGATGATCCTTTCGCTCAAGTCGTTATTCCCGATCACAGAGAACTGGATAGGGGCACCTTGCGTGGTATTATCAGACAAGCTGACCTCGGCGTAGAAGAGTTTGTGAGACTGCTGTGAACGTGTTGTAGCCGATGGATAAATTGCCGGATGTCATTCCCTTGACGCCCTATTACCGGGAGATGGTGTGGGGCGGACGACGCTTAGCCGAGCTTTACGGCAAGGCCCTGCCAGACGATGCGCTCATTGGCGAGTCCTTTGAACTGTCGGCGTACGAGGGCCGCGAGAGTCGGGCGGCGGATGGTCGTTTGCTGGGGGAGTTGGTGGAAACGCACCGCGCCGACTTGGTGGGCGCTGCGGTGTGGGCGCGCTACAGTGGGCGCTTTCCCCTGCTTATTAAGCTGCTCGACGCTCAGCAAGATCTGTCGATCCAAGTGCATCCCGACGATGAGTACGCCCGACGCAATGGGTTGGTCGACAGCGGCAAGATGGAGGCTTGGTACGTGCTGCAATCGGACGGCGGCCGCGTGGCTTGCGGATTGGTCGAGGGCGTGGGCCGCGCGGAGTTTGTCGCCGCACACGCGGCTAATCGCGTCGCTGAGGTAGTCCGCTTTTACCCTGTTGCGCCGGGGGATGTGCTCTTTTTGCCACCGGGCACGGTACACGCTCTGTGCCAAGGGGTCGTCCTGTACGAGGTGCAGCAAACGAGCGACCTGACTTTCCGTATCTACGACTACGGTCGGCCGCGCGAGCTGCACTGGGAGCAGGCTCTTGCGGTCATCGACTTTGCCCAACGCTTGCCCGGGCCAGTGCCGCATCCCGTGCTGCGGGGCCAAGTGCTGGTAGAGTCCGATCATTTTGTGCTGCGCGGCTGCGGCTTAAACGGTGGACAGGCTGAGCATCGGGCCGAGGGATCGTTTTTGTCGCTGACGGTCGTCCGCGGTCAGGCGCGCGTGGGGGAGTGCACCTTGGATATGGGTGCGACCGCGCTAGTGCCGGCTGGGCGTGCGTGCGAGGTCGCGCCGCTGGGAGGTGAAAGACTGGAGTACCTGATCGCTTCCGTACCCGCCTGAAAAACCTTGCTGGAACGCCAGCCCCGATTATCATTTAACCAACGCAACCACAAACAACGAAGGAGTGTATTGTGAATCTATTTTCGCTAGCGGGAAAAGTCGCCCTCGTCACCGGCGCTAGTCGCGGCATTGGTCGTGGGGTGGCCGCGGGCATGGCTGAGGCCGGAGCTACGGTCATCTGCGCCGCTCGCACCCGCAGTCAGCTCGACGAAGCCGTCGCCGCTATTGAGGCCGCCGGTGGCAAGGCGCGCGCGGTCGAGTTGGACATGGCCGACCTAGAGGGCATGGACGCGGCCTTGGAGCAATGCGGGCCTATAGACATCCTGTTCAACAATGCCGGCATGAACATCCGCCAGCCCATCGTCGAGGTCTCGGAGGAAAACTACGACCAGATCATGGCCGTCAACCTCAAGGGCCTGTACTTCCTCAGCCAGAAGGTCGGCCGCCAGATGATCGAGCGCGGCCAAGGCGGCAAGATCATCAACATCGGCTCGCTGACCACGGGCTACGCCCTTGCCAAGGTCTCGGTGTACACCGCGACCAAGGGGGCCGTCGGCCAACTTACCAAGGGCCAAGCCATTGAGTTCGGGCCGCACAACATCCAGGTCAACGCCATCTGCCCGGGCTTTATAATCACCTCGCTCAGTGAGAAGCTGTGGGCCGACGACACCATGCGTGCTTGGGGCGAGGGGCGGCTCGCGCTCAACCGCTTGGGGACGCCCGAAGACTTGGTTGGCACAGCCGTCTTTCTCGCCGCGCCAGCCTCGGATTACGTCACCGGGGAGTGTATTTACGTCGATGGCGGCTTCATGGCTGGCGACGAGTGGCCCTTGCCACCGGTGGCTGGTAGCAAGTAGTCGAGACGCATGTCGAGAGACTTATTGGGGGGCTGTAGGAGTGTTGGGTGCATCGCCGAAATCGCGCTGATTTTATGATATTATATCTACACAATATCATAAGGCGGTATAACCTCAGAAGGAGAGGAAACGATGGATGCGAAACAGAGTGCGTTTTCGGGCCGAATGTGGATGGTGCTGAAATTCGTTTCGGCGTTTTGCGTGGCCTTGCTGGTCGGTGGCTGCGGTGATTCCGCTTCATCGCCGGTTGGAATCTCATCGGTGACTGGCATCAGTACTGAGTTGAATGAGGAAGGATATAAGATACACCGCCTGACCGACGACCTCGGCGATGACGAGTGTCCTTCGTGGTCTCCCGATGGTCTCTCTATCGTCTTCACCTCTGATCGCGACGGCACCAGCGGGGACGTTTACGTGATGGATGCGGATGGGGACAACCTGCGTCGCCTGACCAAACACCGCAGCCAAGACATGACTCCTTCGTGGTCTCCCGACGGTCGCTCCATCGCCTTCGCCTCCCGCCGCGACGGCAACAATGAGATTTACGTGATGGATGCGGATGGGGGAAACGCACGTCGCCTGACCAAACACGAGGGAATTGACCGGGAGCCTTCGTGGTCGCCCGATGGACGCTCCATCGCCTTTACCTCCTTCGACGACGGCAACTATGAGATTTACGTGATGGATTCGTCGGGGGACAATCTGCGAAACCTGACCAATCACCCGAGCGACGACGCGGATCCTACGTGGTCTCCCGACGGTCGCTCCATTGCCTTTGACTCTGACCGCGACGGAATCGGGGACGTTTACGTGATGGATGCGGATGGGGACAACCTGCGTCGCCTGACTAACCACCGCGAGCAAGACGCATCTCCTTCGTGGTCTCCAGATGGTCGCTCTATCGCCTTCTTTTCCCTCCGCGACTCCGACCCTGCGATCGAGGGGATCAATCCTGAGATTTACGTGATGGACGCGGACGGGGATAACGTGCGCCGCCTGACCAGCCACAATGATTGGGACTTTGCTCCCTCGTGGTCGCCGGACAGCCGTTTCATCGTCTTCTACTCCAATCGCAACGACAACAGGGACGTTTACGTGATAGAGGGGTTGGGCCAATCGAATGGGCAGAGACCTTAGCCGAGACTATCGCCTTTAGGCGCAGCAAGGGTTATCTTCCCGCTATGCGATGTTGATCTTAAACCCTTGTAGGCGAGGATCGTTTTAGTTTGCGCTATTGATGGCCATTTACACCCGAATGAGGAGTTAGCTCGCATGTCTGAAGTCTATGAACCTAATGCCGATTTACGCGACCGTGCGCACGTCAAAAGCATGGACGAGTACCGGGAAGAGTACGCACGCTCCATCGCCGATCCAGAGGCGTTTTGGGCTGCAAAGGCCGCGGAGTTTCACTGGTTCAAGAAGTGGGATACTGTGCGATCGTACAATTACAACATGGACGCAGGGCCGATTGCGATTGAGTGGTTTGTCGGCGGCCAAACCAATGTCACCTACAATTGCCTCGACCGGCACCTCGATGCCAAAGGCGATCAGGTCGCCATCATCTGGGAGGGCAACGAGCCGGGGGAAGACGCCACGCTGACCTATAAAGAGCTGCACGAACAGGTCTGCAAATTCGCCAACGTGCTCAAGGCACGCGGCGTCAACAAGGGCGACCGCGTGTCCATCTACCTGCCGATGGTGCCCGAACTGGCCATTGCCATGCTGGCCTGTGCCCGCATTGGCGCGATCCACTCGATTGTGTTCGGCGGCTTTTCCGCGGACGCGCTCGCCGATCGCATTGTCGATTCCACCTGCACCACCGTCATCACCTGCAACGGCACCCATCGCGGCGATAAGCCCATCCTGATGAAGCCCGTGGCGGACCAAGCCATGGCTGACGCGGATGCGCGCATGGACACCGAGGTAGCGACCTGCATCGTGGTTGATCGTGCGGACTTTGCCGTGGATATGCAGGCAGGCCGCGACTGCTGGTGGCACGAGTTGATGGCCGATGCGGACGCCGACTGCGATTGTGAGGTTATGGACGCTGAGGATCCGCTCTTCATCCTCTATACCTCTGGATCCACGGGCCAGCCCAAGGGCGTGCAGCACACGGTGGGTGGGTACATGGTCTATACGGGCACCACGCACAAGTACGTCTTCGACTACCAAGACGGCGACATCTACTTCTGCGCGGCCGACATCGGCTGGGTCACCGGCCACTCGTACATCATATACGGCCCAATGGCCAACGGCGCGACCACCGTGATGTTTGAAGCCATTCCCACCTATCCCAATCCGGACCGCTACTGGCAGACCATTGAGAAGTGGAACGTCAATCAGTTCTACACCGCCCCGACCGCCATCCGCGCCATTGCCGCGGCCGGCGAGGAGTGGCCCGCTGGTTACGAGATGCCTTCTCTGCGCCTGCTGGGCACGGTCGGCGAGCCGATCAATCCCGAGGCTTGGCGCTGGTATCACAAAAACGCCGGCAAGGAGCGCTGCCCTATCGTCGATACGTGGTGGCAAACCGAGACCGGCGGCATCCTCATCTCGCCGTTGCCTGGGGCGACTCCGACCAAGCCCGGCTCGGCCACTTTCCCCTTCTTCGGCATTGAGCCGGTCGTGCTCGACCCGGAGAAAGGCACGGAGATAGAAGGCAACGGCGTCACTGGTGTCTTGGCCATGCGCGCTCCCTGGCCGGGGCAGATGCGCACGGTGTACGGCGACCACGAGCGCTTTGAGCAGACTTATTTCCAGCAGTACAAAGGCTACTATTTTACGGGCGACGGCTGTCGGCGCGACGAGGATGGCTACTATTGGATCACCGGCCGCGTCGATGACGTGATCAATGTCTCTGGGCACCGCATGGGTACGGCAGAGGTTGAGAGTGCGTTGGTGCTACACGCCAGGGTGGCCGAGGCTGCAGTCGTTGGTTTCCCGCACGACATCAAGGGCGAGGGCATTTACGCGTACGTGACGCTCAACGCCGGCGAGGAGTACACCGACGCGCTCAAAGACGAGCTCAAGCAACAGGTGCGCACGGCAATCGGCCCGATCGCCACCCCGGACGTCATCCACTGGGCGCCGGGCCTGCCCAAGACGCGCTCGGGCAAGATCATGCGCCGCATCCTGCGCAAAATAGCTACCGACGAGACCGACTCCATTGGCGACACCTCGACGCTAGCGGACCCAGCGGTCGTGGACTCGCTTATTGCTAATAAGTAAGTGATGTTATGCAAAAGCGATTAGGTATGGGATACTTCGCTTCGCTCAGCATGACAAGCACCAACCGCTGTCATGCTGAGCGGAGCGAAGCGGAGTCGAAGCATCATATACCTCGATGACCGTATGTAACGTCAGTCAGTAAGTGACCACCGACGCCTTCGCACTGCCTCAAGGCAGCGAGGACAGCTTTGCCCGCGAGTGGCTGGAGACCAACGGCTTGGGGGGTTGGGCTTCCTCCACGGTCAGCGGAGCGCACACCCGGCGCTACCACGGCCTGCTGGTTGTGGCGACCTGTCCGCCGGTTGGCCGCGTGGTGTTGCTGTCGCGGCTCGACGAGACTTTGGTCCTACCCACGGCCCGCGTCGAGCTAAGTTGCAGCATTTTCCCCGGGGTCGTTTATCCACGGGGCGACCAATGGCTGACGGCCTTTGCGCCCGAGCCGGTGCCGACGTGGACGTACGCGGGGGATGGGTGGGTGTTGCGCAAGCGGCTGGCTTTGCTCGCAGGTGAGCACGCCTTGGTCGTTGCGTACGAGCTAGTGGAAGCGTCTGAACCCCTTTGTTTGGAATTGCGCCCCTTTTTCGCAGGCCGGGACTATCACCACTTGGTGCAGGCCAACGATCAAGTGGCTCCAACAGCCGATTGGGTTGAAGACGCGCTGATCTATCGGCCCTATCGGGAGCAGCCCACCGCGCATCTCCTCGCCCCAGGCGCGTGCTGGGAAGCGACCCCGGACTGGTACTACAACTTCCAATATCCGCACGAGGAAGAGCGCGGCCTCGATCACAGCGAAGACCTGTTCACACCTGGTCGCCTGCGCCTGCAACTCGCCCCCGGAGCCACCGTTGGCGTACTTGCGGCCACCGAGTTGCCCGCCTGCCGCGACCCTCTCGCACTCCTCGCCAACGAAATTGACCGCCGTCAGCAGGTGGGGGTGCGCGCTCCTTGGACCGCCGAACCTTTGCTGCGGTCGTTGGCGCGGGCGGCCGATCAGTTTCTGGTGCGGCGCGGCGACGGTCTGAACACCATTGTCGCGGGCTATCACTGGTTCACGGATTGGGGCCGCGACACCATGATTGCCCTGCCCGGTCTCTGCTTGGTCACCGGACGCTTTGCCGAGGCGCGGGGAATCTTCGCGGCGTTTGCCGAGCACGTCAGCGAGGGCATGATCCCCAACCGCTTTCCCGACGCGGGAGAGGAGCCGGAATACCACGCCGTTGACGCGACCTTGTGGTTTTTTGTCGCGCTCTACAAGTATTTGCAATACACCCAAGACTACGAGTTTGCCAGCGAGCTGTGGCCGACGTTAGAGGACATAGCCGCTTGGCACGAGCGCGGCACGCGCCATCAGATCCGGGTTGATGCCGATGGCTTGCTCTCGGCTGGGGAACCGGGGGTGCAACTGACGTGGATGGACGCCAAGATCGGCGATTGGGTGGTCACGCCGCGCATGGCCAAGCCGGTGGAGGTCAATGCGCTTTGGTACAATGCGCTCAAAATTTTGCAGCACTTGGGCGATACATTTGGTCGGCGTGCCGATTACGGCCAACGCGCGGCTGCGGTGCGCGCGTCCTTTGAGCGCCTATTCTGGTGTGAAGAGCGGGGGTATCTATGTGACGTGGTCGCGCCCGAGGGGCCGGATTGGGCGATCCGCCCCAATCAAATTTTCGCGCTTTCACTACCCTTTCCGCTCGTCGAAGGCGAGCGGGCGCGGCGGATCTTATCTGTGATTGACGAACACTTGCTGACCCCGCGCGGCCTGCGTAGCCTCTCGCCGCACGACCCGGCGTACTGCGCCCGGTATGCGGGCGGCCCTTGGGAGCGCGACAGTGCGTATCACCAAGGCACGGTGTGGGGTTGGCTCGTCGGCCCGTACATCACTGCCCTCTGTCGTTGCTACGGCAGTGAGGGCCGCCAGCGTGGCCGCGCGCTTCTCGACGGCTTTGCCGCGCACCTGAATGAGGCGGGCTTGGGCACGATCTCGGAGATATTTGACGCTGAGCCGCCTTTTGCTCCGTGCGGCTGCATCGCCCAAGCGTGGAGCGTGGCCGAGTTGTTGCGGGCCGGGGTGGAGGATGTGTATGGAAAAGGAGATGAGGATGATGTCTAAGCACTCTAAAGATGTGATAGATCGAGTTCGAGCCATCCGCCGGGAGATATCCGAAGAAGTTGGGAACGATCCGGAGGAACTCGTCCGCCATTATCAGGAGTTAGACGAGAAGTATCGGGCCAGACTACTCCGCGGAAAAGTCCAAGAGTCTGAAGACTGAGTTTTTCAATACGCCCTTGACAGATCTCAACGCAGCCCTTTTAATAGCCCAAGCAAATAACGGCGCAGGTGTCCGCTGTTGTACGGCAGCGGAAGAATAGGGAAGGCAGTGCAAATCTGCCGCGGTCCCGCCACTGTGACCGGTTGACGGCCCACCGGCCGTCGCGTCCCCGACATCAGCCACTGATTCCCAAGAGGATCGGGAAGGAGTCGGAGGGCACATAACCGGAAGTCAGGAGACCTGCCTGCGACCGAGGTGAACGACACCCTTCGGTAGAAAGGTTGGTCCACCGGTGCCTAGAACAAGCACCCAGACCCGCACTCATTCGAGGGCGGGCTTTTTTATTGTTTTCTTCTTGCTGGCTCTGCATCCCGCGACGCTCTTGGCCGGGTCCCTACAGGGCCGGTTGCTCGATCAGGACGCGGGGCGCCCCGTGTCCGGTGCTGTATTGACGCTGAGCGCCCCATCTGGCGCAGTCCATTCCGTCCGCAGCGATACGACCGGCACCTTCCATCTCGAAAATCTGGCAACAGGCACTTGGGATTTGCGCGTGGAACGGCTGGGCTACCAGCCCCTGCACGGCCACATTCAGATCGGCGCAGCTCCCACCTCAGTCGAGCTACACCTGCAATCTCTGCCCATGATTATGGACGAGTTGGTGGTCCGCGCCCGCCGCGATCCCGAGGGCAAGCACGTTGCCTCTTTCGTCGAAACTATTGTCTTAGGCGACCAGCACGCTCCCGGCGCGGATTTAGCTCAGACGCTCGACCGCGCTACCGGCGTCAACATCCGCCGCTACGGTGGGTTGGGCAGTTTTAGCACCCTTTCCATTCGCGGGTCCACCGCTGAACAGGTCCAAGTTTTTCTCGATGGGGTGCCGCTCAACTCGGCTGTTGGCGGTGGCGTGGATCTGGGTGGCTTGCCCATCGGCGGCGTTGAAAGCGTCGATATATATCGGGGCGCAGTGCCAGCGCGCTTTGGCGGCAACAGCCTCGGCGGCGTGGTCCACATCCGTACGCAGCCGCTCGGTGGCAAAATTCGCACGCGCTTGCACACGGCCTCCGGTTCGTACGGCACCCGCCAGTTGGGCGCTTCGCTCAGCGGCCCTTATAAGGGCTGGGAGTACTTGGGCTTGGTCAATTACCGAGCCAGCCGCAACGACTTCCGCTTTTGGGACGACAACGGCACTGAGTACAACGCCCAAGACGACGGCTGGGCGCGACGGCTCAACAGCGATTTTCGCGGCTTGCGCGGTTTGGCCAAAATCGGGCGCAGCTTGGGTGCTAGCCGCTTGCAGATTCACAACACCTTTGACCTGAGCCACAAGGGTATCCCCGGCATTGGCAACAACCAGTCTCTGCACACCCGCTACGACACGTGGCGGAACATTGCGGAAGCGGCGCTTTTCGGTCCGCTGGGTCGCGGTCGCGCTGGATACCGACTCAAAGCTCACCATTCGCGCGAAAAAGACGAGTACCAGGATCGGCATGGCGAAGTGGGTTTAGGCCGCCAGCACGACCGCAATATCACTCAGAGCTTGGGTCTGCGCGGCGAGGTGAATGCCCTGTTGTCTGGCCAGTCCCTGCTGACCGCTTTTGTCGCGGCTCGACATGAGACCTTTTCGCCTGACGATCTACTTCGTCCTGAAAGTCGGCTCTTGCACAGTCGCCGCCGGGCGTTGGCTGTCGGCACTGAGGTGGAGGTGCCGTTGGGGCAGCGATTGACGCTCAATGCGGGTACACAGGCGGAAGGGCTCGGCGACCGCTTTTTCGATCGCAAATACTTCGCGCCCAGCGCGGTGTTGCCGAGCCGGGAAAACGGCGAAATCCTGTGGGGCTACCGCATGGGCGCGGCCTTGGACTTAGGCGCTGGCTTGGCCCTCAAGACCCACAATGGCCGCTATCAACGTGCGCCCAATTTCTTTGAACTCTTCGGCGACCGGGGCGCGGTGATTGGCAATACCAACCTCGTCAGTGAACAGGGGAATAACTGGGATCTGGGTTTGGTTTTCCGTGGGGCCGCCGATGGAGTGGGGTTGGCCTTGGCGGAGGTCGTGTACTACCACAATCGAGTCGAAGATCTCATTCGCTTTATGCAAAACTCGCAGCGGGTGTCGCGGCCTTACAATCTGGGCCAAGCCTTGCTGCGCGGCGTGGAAATGCGGGTTGAGACGCGGTTGTTGCCAAGGCTGTCGCTGCGCGGCAATTACGCATATCAGCGCACTGAAAACCGCACTCCGTTCTCTTTTGAACGGGGCAACGACCTGCCCAATGCGCCGCGCCATCGGCTCAATGCGCGCATTTCCTTCGACTTAGGACGCGCTGAAATCTACGGCGAATTCAGCCGCGAAAGTCGGCATTTTCTCGACCGGGCTAACCTGCGGACCGTACCCATCCGTGCCCTGTACAATCTCGGCGGCACCGTGCCGCTGGTCGAGGGCATTGCCTTGTCTTGGGAGTTGTGCAACCTGACCGACAATCAAGTAGCCGATCTGTGGGGCTACCCGCTGCCGGGCCGCTCGTATGGGGTTGCTGTGCGCTATGGTATGTACCGGTAGGGCACTTCGACAGGCTCAGTGCCCGGCTTCGATAAAGCGCAACGCGGGCTGAGCTTGTCGAAGCCCACCATTAGTAGCAACTCGTTCGTTTCCTAGGGTATCGATTGGGTACCCCTACAATCAAGGAGGATTTTTATGTATCGCATTTCCATTTTAGCCGTCTCTCTCTTGTTGCTGGCGAATTCGTCGTCGGCACAGAGCGATCTCTTTGTCATCACCACGGACTTTTCTACCGGCAGCACGGCCTTTTTAGCCGCAAATGCGGCCGAGGCCGAGGTGAATCTGTTGGGCATCCACTCGGACGCAGTGGGGCACTACCACGACGGCCGCATCTATATCGTCAATCGCTTGGGCCAAGACAATATCTTGGTGCTAGACGCGATGGATTTGCGCACGCCGCTGACTCAGTTTTCGGTGGGTAATGGTGCCAACCCGCACGACATTGAAATCGTCACCCCTGACAGGGCGTATGTAACGCGCTACGAGACGGCATCTTTGCTGATCGTCAATCCCCAAGACGGCGCGGAATTGGGCGAGATTGATCTGAGCGCGTTCGCCGACGCGGATGGCCTACCCGAAGTGTCGCAAATCGTCCGCGTGGGCGACCGGCTCTACTTGAGCTGCCAGCGTCTCGACCGCAACAGCGGCTGGGGGCCGGTTGATGTTAGCTACCTGATCGTCGTTGATCTGGCGACTGACACCTTGGTCGATGTGGACCCGGACGCCGAGGGCGTGCAAGGCATCGCGCTGAGTGTTGCTAATCCCAACAGCATGGTTGTGATCGGCGAGCAGATCGCCGTGGGGGTGGTGGTCGGTTTTGGCGACCGGGCCGGCGGCGTGGAAATCGTTGATACGGCTACCAACCGCAGCCTTGGATTGGTCGTTAGCGAGGAGGACTTGGGCGGCGATATTACGTCCATGGTGCTCGTCGATCAAAATCGGGGCTATGCCGTGGTCGCGGACGAAAACTTCGCCAACAGCGTC
This sequence comes from Gemmatimonadota bacterium, assembly GCA_009840005.1. The sequence goes on along the minus strand of VXOR01000056.1, from coordinate 11,262 downwards.
CGGCCCTTTGATTTGTCTAGTGGCACCGTGGGCGTGCCCTTGGAAAATATCAGCGGCGGTTTTATCCCCAACTTGGCGGTAGATGGTGACCGCTTGATCGTCGCCGATCGCGGCTCTTTCTCCGACCCGGCCAGCGCGGGGCTCAAATTATACGACGCGGCCACTGGCGCGTTCCTGAGCGGCCCTATCGACACTGGCCTGCCGCCGCAGGATATCGTGGTCTTGAGTGATGCGGCTGTTCCTACGGCTGTTGAGGAGACTGCCGACAGTTTGCCGCAGGAATTCGCATTGGAAGCGGCCTATCCCAATCCCTTTAACGCCTCGGTGCAGATTCCCTTTGCAGTCTGGCAGGCCAATACTCCGGTCGAATTGACCGTCCACGACGTGTTGGGCCGCACCGTCCGCACGCTAACTTCCGGTCCGGTAGCCGCCGGGCGACACGTGCTCCACTGGGATGGTCGCAATGCAGCGGGTGAGCCGGTGGGCAATGGCGCGTATCTGGTGCAGTTGCGCGCTGGCAGTCAGCGGGCAGTGGGCAAGGTGATGTTGATTAAATGAAAGGCCACCACAGGGGGTTTTAGGGCAACCCTTGTGGACGCCCTTCATTTGGGTAGGCCGATAAGGCCGATAAACAAGAAAGGCAACAGACATGGTTACGCTATCTAAGCTCTACACCAAGACGGGCGACGGTGGGATGACGCGGTTAGGCGATATGTCGCAAGTGCCCAAGACGAGCGCTCGCATCGCCGCCTATGGGTGTGTGGATGAGCTGAACTCGGTGATCGGGCTGGCGAGGGCCAGCGGCGCTGAGCACGACGATGTGCTCGCCCGGGTGCAAAATGATCTCTTCGACTTGGGGGCGGATTTGTGCGTCCCGCAGGCGGATGGTGCAGAAGAGCGCCTGCGCGTGCAGCCGCAGCAAGTGCTTTTCCTAGAGCAGCAAATTGACGATCTCACGCAAGATTTGGCTCCCTTGCGGAGCTTTATCTTGCCTGGAGGACGGCTTCCCGCTGCTTGGCTCCACTTGGCGCGTACGGTGTGTCGGCGCGCCGAACGTGCAGCTTGGCAACTCGCGGAACAAGAGCAAGTCGGCGAGCCGGTTTTGCTGTATCTCAACCGGCTCTCCGATTTGCTATTTGCCATGGCTCGGGCGGCTAACGACGGTGGGGAGGCAGATGTATTGTGGAAGCCGGGGAAGGGCGCGGACGATGCGTAAGAAGTTCTTGGTGTGGCCGATTTTTTGCGGAGGCGTTTGATGCGCAAGGTGTGTTTTTGGGCATGGCTAGTTCTTGGCGCGTCGGTGGCGAACGGGGATGATTGCGTCGATACCTACGACCCGGCGAAAGACTATTTCCCCGACAAGGCCGAGCTGCAATACGCTGAGAGCTTTTCGATTGAATACTTCAACAACTACAAAGTGGTCACCGTATATACCCCGTGGCCCGGTGCGAAAGAGACCTTCCAGTATGTACTTGTCCAGTGCGGCACTCCCGCACCGGACGGGTACGACGGCATGCAGCGCATTACCGTGCCCATCCGCCGCCTCGCGGCCCTATCGACGACCCAATTGCCGCACCTCGAATTGCTCGACGCCCTCGAAAACCTAGTCGCAGTCAGCGACATTGAGATGGTGAATTCGCCCGGCGTCAACCAGCGCTTTGCGGCTGGCAAAATTGCCCAAATCGGTCACGGTGCCGGAGTCAATCTCGAATTAGTGCTAGAGTTAGAAACCGATGTGGTGATGACCGTGGCTTCAGCCCACTCCCAGTACAATGCCCACCCGGTTTTGCAACAAGCTGGCGTGGCCGTGGCCATCAACGCCGAGTACACCGAGCCGTCGCTGTTGGGCCGCACGGAATGGCTCAAGTTTACTGCGGCATTTTTTAATGCCGAGGCTCTAGCGGAAAAGCGCTTTGCGGACATTGTGGCCCAATACCAACAGTATGCGGCTTTGGTGCAGGATGTGCCGACAGGTCAGCGTCCCACGGTGTTCGGCGGTTCCTTATGGCGCGACACTTGGCACGTCGCCGGAGGCAAGAGCTATCCAGCGCAATTGATTGATGCAGCCGGTGGCGCGTACCTGTGGGCCGACGACGATTCCGAAGGGAGCCTGCCCTTGGACTTTGAGGCCGTGTACGAAAAGGCCCACGCGGCCGACGTGTGGCTGACCATGCGCAACGAATGGCATTCGCTGGCCGAGGTGCAGGCTGCGGACGAGCGCTATGTAGCGTTTGCCGCGTTCGCCAGCGGACGAGTGTACAATGCCAACGCCCGGCTCAACGCACACGGCGGCAACGACTACTGGGAAAATGGCCTTATCGAACCCCACATCGTGCTGGCTGATTTGATAAAAATCATACATCCTGATCTCTTGCCGGAACACGCGCTCAAGTTCTATAAAAAACTAGACTGAGACACCGTGGCGACTGCTTCCACCACCACTCCTTGGCCTCGGCTGGGTCCGCGCTGGGGACTCTTCTTAGCGATGGCCGCGGCCTTGTGCGGCTTTTTTGCGCTCAGTCTAGGCGTGGGGTCGGTGTCCATTCCCCTCGATGCGGTGGTCGCCATTCTGTGGGGTGAAGCCGACCAAAAGTCGAGTTGGAGCCACATTATTTATGCGATCCGCTTGCCGCGTGCGCTCACCGCGCTGTTGGCTGGCGCGGCTCTGAGCGCCAGCGGGTTGCAAATGCAGACTCTGTTCCGCAATCCTCTCGCCGATCCCTTCATCCTCGGCATCAGCGCCGGAGCCAGTCTGGGCGTGGCGTTGGTAGTTTTGGGCACGGGCGTTACTGGGGCCGGGTTGCTGGTCGGTCTGGGGCTTTTGGGGCAGGTTGGTGTAGTCGTCGCGGCTGTGGCCGGGGCAGCACTGGTGTTGGGTTTGGTGCTTTTGGTGGGGCGGCGCGTGCAGCACACCATGACCTTGCTCATTCTCGGCCTCATGTTTGGCTATCTGACCAGTGCCGTGGTCAGCGTGTTGCTCTACTTCAGCATTCCCGAACAGGTGCAGACTTACGTCCTGTGGACCTTTGGCAGCTTTGGCGCGGTCGCTTGGGGGCAACTCACCTTTTTAGCGCCGGTGGTGGTGGTCGGTTTGGGGATTGCTGGCCTGCTGGTTAAACCGCTCAATGCCTTGCTGCTCGGCGAAACCTATGCGCGTAGCATGGGTTTGGGTGCGCGGCGGGCGCGATTGTGGATTATTGCGAGCGCTGCGCTGTTGGCTGGTGCGGTCACGGCCTATTGCGGTCCCATTGGCTTTTTGGGCGTGGCCGTGCCGCATTTGTGCCGCGCTCTCTTCAACACTTCAGACCACCGCGTACTGCTGCCGGCCAGCGTACTTTTGGGCGGCATTTTGGCCCTAACTGCGGATCTAGTGGCCCGTTTGCCCGGCAGCGAGGCCACCCTACCGCTCAACGCGGTCACCGCTCTGATCGGCGCGCCCGTGGTCACTTGGATCATCTTGCGCCGCCGCACGCTGCGGCAGGCTTTTGCCGCTTGAATGCCGTGCTTCGACCTGAGCTCAGCCGAAGGGCTGCGACCATTCTACAAACGCGCAATCTGTGCATTGGCTATGCGCCCAAGCGACGCCTGCGCGTTGAAGTGGCCGCGGACATTGGCGTGGAATTGCTCAAGGGGGAACTGGTCTGCTTGTTGGGCCCCAATGGCGCTGGCAAATCCACGCTCATGCGCACGCTGGCTGGCCTGCAAAAGCCGCTGGCTGGCGAGGTTCTTCTTCAGGACCGAGACCTGCACGGGTTGACCGAGAGCGAGCGGGCGCGGCTGTTGGGCTTAGTCCTGACCGAGCGGGTAGATGTGGGCAACTTGTCGGCCTATGCACTCGTGGCGCTGGGGCGTTACCCGTACACGGGGTGGGATGGCCGTCTTTCTGCGGCGGACGAAGAGGTGGTGCGCTGGGCTATAGACGCGGTGGGGGCTAGGGACTTGGCAGGGCGCAGCGTCGGCGAACTGAGCGATGGCGAACGGCAGAAGGTGATGATTGCCCGCGCCTTGGCGCAGGAACCAGCAGTGCTGCTCCTCGACGAACCCACGGCCTTTTTGGACTTGCCGCGCCGCGTCGAAATCGTGCAGTTGTTGCGCCGCTTGGCCGGTGATCGCGATCGCGCTGTCTTGCTCTCTACGCACGATTTGGACTTGGCCCTGCGCTGTGCCGACCGCCTCTGGTTGCTGCCGCTGGACGGTCCGTTGCAAACCGGGGCACCGGAAGACTTGGTGTTGAGCGGGGCTTTTCAGCGGGCGTTTGCGGATGTGGAATTCGACCCGGCCATTGGTTCTTTTCAGTTGGCGCAAGAGCCGGAAGGGGAAGTTGGTTTAGTGGGGGGAGGGCTCCATGCCCTGTGGACAGCGCGCGCGTTGGAACGGGCGGGGTTTCGCGTGGCGGAAGACGCGCCGACGCACGTTGAGATCATCCACGACAATGGTGACACGGCTTGGCGGCTTTACACGGCGACCGGCGATCGCGTCTTCGCCACCCTGTACGAATTAGTCAAATGCCTGAAACTAAGGACAATCGCTTGACGCTTCTCGGGCAAATCGCGCATCTTTCAGGAACCTTATAGCTTGCATTCGCAGAGGATGAGGATGCAGGAGCGCATGAGCGTATCGCTAGCGAAAAAATAAAAATGGAGACATAGCCATGGTGCAGCAATTGAACGATTCGACAGATCTGAGCGCCCGAATTACCATCGATCCTGAAATCTGTCATGGGAAACCCTGCATTCGCGGTCTGCGGTATCCCGTCGAGACGATCTTGGAGCTATTGAGTGCCGGGATGACGCACGAGGACATACTCGCTGATTACGACGATTTGGAGGCGCAGGACATACTCGCCGCTTTGGACTTTGCCGCCCGCTTGAGCCACGTCAAACGGATGCGGAAACTGAGAGGATGAATTTTTTAATCGATGCTCAACTCCCCCGCCGTCTGGCTCACTGGCTGCGCGAAGCAGGACATGACGGAGTGCATACTAGGGACTTACCCTTGGGAAACCGGACGCCGGATTTTGCCGTGAATGAAATTTCTCTGCGCGAACGGCGAGTAGTTGTCACCAAAGATGAAGACTTTGTCGATTCTTTTTTTTGATTCACCGTCAGCCGTATAAACTGCTGTTGGTATCAACGGGTAATATCAGAAATGCCGAATTGGAACTGTTGTCTCACCAAAATATCGAACAAATCGTTGAATCATTTGGTAGGTACGACTTCATAGAAATAGATCGCACTGCACTGATTTTCCATTTGTGAGCAACTCTATCCATGAACCGCATCGTTTCTCTCCTGCCCAGCAGCACTGAAATCATCTGCGCCCTCGGTTGCGGTGAACGGCTGGTCGGCCGCTCCCACGAGTGCGACTATCCGCCCGGCGTCGGCGACTTGCCCGCCTGCACGGCCCCCAAATTCGACCCGGACGGGACCTCGTATCAGATTGATCAGCGAGTCAAAGCCATCCTGCAGGAAGCTACTTCGGTGTACCGGGTGGACGCCGATCTGCTCGACGAGTTGGCACCGGATTGGTTGGTGACGCAATCGCAGTGCGAAGTGTGTGCTGTCAGTCTCAAAGATGTCGAGGAGGCTGCCTGTCAATTGGTGCGCTCGCGGCCCGCTATTCTATCGTTGGAGCCTAATGCCTTGGTCGATGTGTGGGGCGATATCGAACGGGTGGCTACGGCGCTAGAAGTGGAGGACAGGGGGCGCATCTTGGTGGCTCAATTGCGGAATCGGCTGGACCAAATTGCCGCACGCACTCGCAAAATCGACCAGCGTCCACGCATTGCCTGCATAGAGTGGTTTGAGCCGCTGATGGCCGCGGGCAATTGGATTCCCGAACTGGTGGAGATCGCCGGGGGGCACAACCTCTTCGCAGCGGCAGGGACGCATTCCCCTTGGCTGTCGTGGGAGGACTTAGTGGAAGCCCAGCCGGATATTATCGTCCTGATGCCCTGCGGCTTTGATATGGCCCGCTCCCGACGCGAGTTGCCTGCGCTTACCCAGCATCTTATGTGGTCTCGGCTGCAAGCCGTGCAGCAGGGGCAGGTGTTCCTCACTGACGGCAATCAGTTTTTCAATCGCCCAGGGCCGCGCTTGGTGGAGTCGGCTGAAATTCTCGCCGAGATTTTCCATCCCCAACACTTCGGCGGCACGCACGAGCATCGGGGATGGGAGCGATGGGAAAACTAAAGAAGTGCTGGAAGACCTCGCTGCGGATCACCCCTACCGCGTCGAAAACTTGTGTATTGTAACCGTCCGGTAGGTTTCCCCCGGACGCAATACCACCGACGGGAAGCCCGGCTGGTTGATTGAGTCGGGATAGTGCTGGGTTTCTAAGCAAAGGCCGTGGTACTGATTGTAGATTGTCTCGCCCTTGCCCATCACGCCGTCGAGGTGGATGGCCGAGTAAAACTGCACGCCCGGCTCGGTAGTGTACAGCTCCATCACCCGTCCGCTCTCCGGTTCGTACACCTCAGCGACCAGCCCCGGCTCGGCCCGGCCTCCATTGTCAAGTACGTAGTTGTGGTCGTAGCCGCCGATATCCGCGATCTGTCCGATTCGCCCGCCGATGGCGGCCGGTTTGACAAAGTCGAGGGGGGTGCCAGCGACCGGCAAAATGCGTCCGGTGGGGATTTGGTTGGCGTCCGGCTCGGTATAGTAGCGGGCGTGGAGGGTGAGGATATGCCCGAGGATGGAGCCGCTGCCGGCCAAATTGAAATAGGAGTGGTTGGTTAGATTGATCGGCGTAGGCTTGTCCGTGGTCGCCTCGTATGCGATGACTAGTTCGTCGTCGTGGGTCAAGGTGTACGTCACGCTCACTGGCACGGTTCCCGGATAGCCCTCCTCGCCATCTTGGCTCACGTAGTGCAAGCGCACCGCCGGTCCGCGTTTGTCGTCCACTACTTCGGCATCCCATACGACCTTGTCGAAGCCCACCAGCCCGCCGTGCAGGTGATTGGGCCCGTTGTTGACGGCGAGTGTGTACTCTTGGCCATCTATAGAGAATTTGCCGCCGGCGATGCGATTGGCGACTCGCCCGGTAATACAGCCGAAGTACGGATTCTCCTGCTCGTACTGCTCCAAGTGGTCAAAGCCGAGCACTACGTCGCCCAGCGTGCCAGCGCGATCGCGCACGAGGAGTTCGGTGATGATCCCGCCATAGGTGATGACACGGGCCATGGTGCCGTGGTCGTTTGCGAGGGTGTAGCGATCGACGGGCTGTCCCGCTGCGGTCGTTCCAAAGCTGTCTTTGCTCACGTTGGCCTCTCCTGCGGTGGCGGCCAAGGCGACCGCCAGTACTATTGCGCTGGGCTTTTGCATGGCCCCTCCTTGGGTTGTTGTGCTTGCGCTTCCTTTTTGCCGGACGTAACATAGGCATTCTGCATTCGCGGGGGCAACCACGAGCGTTGCTTCTGCGAGTATCCTGCCCTCGTCGAGGGCGCGGCGGCCATGAGCAGGCGTCGTCCCCTAAATTTTCTAGCGAGATAAACTATGAAAATGCCCTTTTTGCTCCTTGCCTTGATTTTTGTCGCCTGTGGTGGTAGCGACGCGCCACAACCGGCGGCCAACCCCCAAATCGCCTTTGTCACCAATGGCGTTGGACCTTTTTGGACCATTGCGACCAAGGGAGTTGAGGCCGCTGCTGCCGAGTTTGCCGCTGATGCTGAGGTACAAATGCCCGGCGAAGGGGTCGCCGATCAGAAGCGCATCGTCCAAGCCCTGCTGGCCCGCGGCATCGACGGCATGGCCATAAGCCCTATTGACCCGGACAATCAGACCAACTTGCTCAACGAGGCCGCCGCTCACACCAACCTGCTCACCCATGACTCGGACGCTCCAAAGAGCAATCGTCTTTGCTTTATTGGCATCGACAACTACTCGGCTGGTCGCGCCTGTGGGGCATTGGTCAAAGAAGCCCTGCCCGATGGCGGCCATATCATGATCTTCGTCGGTCGTCTCGAACAGCTCAACGCCCGCCAGCGCCGCCAGGGCCTCATCGACGAACTGCTCGGTCGCTCCTTTGACCCGACGCGCCATGACCCCAACAGCGGGCCGATTGTCGGCGATCAATACACCATTCTCGACACGCGCACCGACCAGTTCGATTACGCCAAAGCCAAGGCCCAAGTTGAGGACGCCATGGCCAAGTACCCGGACCTCCACGGCGTCGTCGGCCTGTTTGCCTACAATCCGCCGATGTGTCTCGAAGCCATCAAGGAAGCTGGCAAGACCGGCCAGATCCAAATCATCGCCTTTGACGAGGAAGCTCCCACCCTCCAAGGCATCATCGACGGCCACATCTACGGTACGGTGGTGCAGAATCCATACCGCTACGGGTACGAGTCGGTGCGCATCCTCGCCGCTCTCGCCCGCGGTGACCGCTCGGTTTTGCCCGAGGGGGGGGTGCTCGACGTGCCGGCGCGATCCATCCGCCGCGACAATGTCGAAGCCTTTTGGGACGAACTGAAAACTCTGACCGGCACTAACTAATGGCACTGTTGGCGGCCCACGGCATTAGCAAGCGCTTTCCCGGGGTTTTGGCCCTCGATGCGGTGGATATGGCGGTGGAGGCAGGAGAAGTCCTCGCCGTCATCGGCGAAAACGGGGCTGGCAAATCCACCCTGATGAAAATTCTCGCTGGTATTGAGACGCCGGACAGCGGCCAGATTTTGCGCGATGGTGAGTCGGTAATCATTGACTCGCCGCGCCGCGCCGCTGCGCTCGGTATCGCTCTGATCCATCAGGAACTCAACTTTTGCGCCAATCTTTCAGTTGCTGCCAATCTCTACCTCGGTCGCGAGCCGCAGCAGTGGGGGCTGATCGACCGTGCCGCCGTCCGTCAAGGGGCTGTTCAAGCCCTCGCGCAACTCGGGCTTGAGGTGTCGCCGGACGCCCTGATGGGCGACTTGCCCATTGGCCACCAACAACTCGTCGAAATCGCCAAGGCGCTCTCGACGACTCGACTGAGCTCGCCGAAGTCCGAGGCGCGGATTCTGATTATGGACGAGCCGACCTCCAGCCTCACCAGCCAAGAAGCCGAGGCTCTATTCGCGGTTATTAATGAGCTGCGCGAGCGCGGCGTGGCTATCATCTATATCTCCCATCGTCTCGGAGAGGTCGAAGCGCTAGCGGATCGCGTCTTGGTCCTCTGCGACGGGCGAAACGCTGGCGAGTTGGATCGGGCGGAGATCAGCCACGACGCTATGGTGGCGAAGATGGTCGGTCGCGACGTCGCCCAGTACTACGCGCACGAATCCCATCCGGCTGGCGACATCGCCCTGCAAGCCGAGGATTTGGTTATCCCTGCGTGGCCCGAGCACCAGCTCAACTTTGCGGTGCGGCGTGGTCAGCTCGTCGGCATCGCCGGTCTCGTGGGCGCGGGGCGCACCGAACTATTGCAGGTGCTCTTCGGCATCGTTCCCGCGCTCGGTGGCCGCGTCCTCATCGACGGTGCACCGCAGGCGGTCCGCTCGCCGGCCGATGCCATCCGCGCTGGCTTGGCCCTCGTGCCCGAAGACCGCAAGCAACAGGGCCTGATCCTCGAAATGGCCCTGCGCGACAACATCGGCCTGCCCGGCTTGGGGCGTTACCAGCGGGTTGCTGGTTGGGCCAATTTTGCTCGCCAAGCTGCGGACGCCGATCAGATGATCGAACGCCTCGCCATCCGCACCCCCGGCCCAGCCCAAATCGTCCAATACCTATCCGGCGGCAACCAGCAAAAGGTGGTGCTGGGCAAGTGGCTGGCTTTAGCGCCTCGCGTGTTGCTGCTCGACGAACCAACCCGCGGCATCGACATAGGGGCCAAACAAGCGATTTACCACCTGATGGAAGAGTTGGCCGAAAGCGGCGTGGCCGTACTGTTTGCGTCGAGTGAGTTGGAGGAAATTCTGGGGATGGCCGATGAAGTGTTGGTCATGCACGAGGGCCGCATTACCGGCCAGCTCCAGCGAGACGCGCTCAGCGAGGAGGCGATTATGAGCTTGGCGACGGGGAAGGCAGCTTAGAAGATGAAAAAGATACTGGGTATCCTCGGCTTGTTGCTGGCGATTTTTGTGGTCACTTGGATCGTCGAACCCAAGTTTGTCAGTGCCTATAACCTGCAAAATATCATCCGCTGGACTTCGCTGTTTGGCATCATTTCCATTGGCGTGGCCTTCGTCATCATCACCGGCGGTATTGACTTGTCGATTGGCTCGTTGATCGGCTTGGTGGGTTGTCTGCTGCCGATGCTCTTGGCCGCTGGGTACTCGCCGGTCGTTGCGCTGTTGGCCGTTGTGGTTTTGTCGCTGGCGATTGGGTTGATGCACGGCTTGTTGATCACGCGCCTGGGGCTACAGCCGTTTGTCGTCACGCTGTGTGGCCTGCTGTTCTACCGCGGCTTTGCCCGCTGGCTTACCCACGACCAAGTCCAGGGCTTTGGTTCGTCCTACGAGGGCCTGCGCCAACTGGCGATTGGCAAGGTCCCGCTGGGCGGCGGTTTTGCGCTGCCGATTCCGTTTTTCCTCTTAGTGCTTGCTGGGGTTCTCGCTGCCCTCTTCCTCAACCGCACGATCTGGGGCCGCTACCTGTTGGCACTGGGCCGCAATGAGACCGCGGCGCGGTACAGCGGAATCCAAATCGAGCGGATGAAAGTTTTGGCGTACGTCTTATGCTCAGGCACCGCTGGCTTGGGGGGCATCCTGTTCGCGCTCGACGTCAACTCAGTGCAGCCGGCTGCGCACGGCAATTTCTACGAACTGTATGCGATTGCTGCGGCCGTGTTGGGGGGCTGTTCCCTGCGCGGCGGCGAGGGATCGATTTTGGGGGTCGTCATTGGCGCGGCTGTCATGCGATTGCTCTACAATGCCATCAATGTGTCGGGCATCCCCACCCAACTCGAATTTGCCATTATCGGCGCGGTGATTTTGGCGGGAGTGATCGCTGACGAGTTGATCCGCCGCGTGGCGAGTAGGCGACGAGCGGGACGAGGAGATTGATTTCGCATGGAGCAAAAAAAATATCGCGCTGGCGTCATCGGTCTCGGGTGGATGGGGTTTCTCTACGACTTGGGGAAGCGGGATTACGAGCGCATCGGCGGGTCGCACGAAAATCCCATATACGATGTTGACAGTGCCGACCGGCCCCTGCCGGATGGACTCGATATCAACCGGACGTTTCACCTCTACGATCATCCCGGGCGCTGTAGCTTTTAGACAAATCCGCGCCCCCGAGACGTATAGGAATGGGGGTGTGGGGGGTGGGGGGGTGAAAAAAATAGTGT
>VXOR01000083.1:20947-189982 GCA_009840005.1 Gemmatimonadota bacterium | reverse complement strand
GATTAACTGAGTACGCCGCGTCTTAGGTATCAGGACGCTGAGCCTGTCGAAGCGTCCACTTCGACAGGCTCAGCGGACGCCGCCGGGGGCTACCCCGTTGGGATTGCGGGTTGCTTGCCAACCACGGGCTACGGATACCGAATCGACTGCTTTCATCGCTTAACAAGGACAACCGAACATGAAGAGGAACAAGAAAATGCGCTTACTCCTGACGGCACTATCCAGCCTGCTCGCCGCCGGAGCCGCACCCGCCCCCGACGACCCGACCACCACCAACCCGCCCAACATCATCGGCCTTGAAAGGGTCTCAGTGGCCGAAAACAGTTCCGCGCCAATCGCCACCTACACTGCCGGCCATGCCCTAGGCGATTCCATCGCGTGGTCGCTGGCCGGACGCGATGCCGCCGCCTTCACCTTCACCACCGACAAAGAGCACCAGACGATGACCCTGTTCTTTCGAGCCATACCCGACTACGAACAACCCGCCGACATTCCCCCCACCGACAACGACTATCAGGTGAGTGTGGTCGCCACGGCCCCCGGTCCACCCGCCTTGGCCACCCCCTACCCGGTGCGCGTGCAGGTGGTCGATGTAGAAGAAAGTAGCTCCATGCCGGTGCTAACCGCGCCCGAACAGACCCCCTCCACCCAAGCCGAATCGGTCGGTGGGATGGTGCGAGCGGTGGTCCACTTCTATAAGGATGTGGTCGGCTGGGCGGTGCGCGGCGTGTTGCATCACCTGCGCGACGTGTTCAACGCCAGCAAGCGCGATGCCAAAGCGTCGGAGTCGCCGGACGCGCCGACGGTGGCGGTGTATGCTGGCGCGTGGTCAGCACTGGAGACGTCGGGTCGGCTGCACGTGTCGGTAGGCAAGCCCGCGTCTGCTGTAACCGGCTATGAATATCAACTCTACGCCGGGGCCGAGCGGCTGTTGGATTGGACCACGGCGGGCGTGGCGGTGCCGATGGTGCTAGGACAAGCTGTGGGTGCGATGGCTTCCTTTGCCGTCGGCGGCTTGCAGCATGGGCAGCCGTATGCCGTAGCGGTGCGGGCAGTCAACGAGGGAGGTGCGAGTGATGCGGCGTGGGGTTTGGCCACGCCGGGTCGGCTGTTTGCGCCGGACGGATTACAGGCGGTGGCGGGCGACGGGTGGGTGGTGCTGACGTGGTCGGCGGCGGCGAGTGCGGGGCCAGTGCTGACGGGCTATGAATGGCGCGGTCGGCCGGTGTGGGGTGCGTGGTCGGCGTGGGAGCCGGTGGCCGGGGGGGCGGCAGCACGGGAGCATACGGTCGAAGGACTAACAAACGGCGTGGAGTGTGTGTTTGAAGTGCGGGCGGCTAATCCCGCTGGCGCGGGTACGGTCGCGCAGGTGGTGGCCGAGCCAACACCCGAAGAGAGTTCGCCCCTATAGGAGGATGTCTCGCCTAAAGCTAGTGCCCGTGAAAACAGGTGGCTTGCTCGGGAATGACCCCGGGCAAGATCGCAAGTACTAGACCCATGCGTAACATCAGTTCCTAATTCTTGTTTAATCGCCGGGAAAGTGCCCTTTGTATTCCAAACCCAGTAACTCACGGGACCGGGCGACATTGCAGTACTTATCCGCGTCCGGATGACTAGCCGTGTGCATGATGTCGAAGTCAATGGTCTCGGATGTGAGTGCTAGGTGGCAGGCTTCCGCCAAATCGTGCCGACAGACCCAGCCAACGCTGCTGCGGGCGGGGCTGCCGTCTCGACTGATGCCGAGCCTGCTGTCGCCGATGCTACAGGGCCGAAAGACGATGATCCGCAGGCCGTAGGCGTCGTGGTACTGACGGCACATTTCTTCCTGCAGGCGCTTTGAGATGCCGTACGGGCTGCCTTCCTTGCTGCGGACATCCGACGAGAGGAAAAGGCCGTCTGGATGTTGCACAACGCAGGAACCCATGTGTACCACTCGTTTGAGCTGGTGGCGACGGGCCGACTCTAGGATGTTCCACATCCCCTTGAGGTTGATGAGAAAGGGATTCACATCGTCCTCGGGCGGGTTTTCGTAGCCAAAGTAGGCGGCTAGATGGACGACGCCGTCCATGCCTTCCAAGGTCTTGTGAACGGCGTGGAAGTCGGCGATGTCCCCGTAGAGCTTTTCTCCCTCCCAGTCGCCGTCAAAGCGGTGGTACGTCTCCCAAGCTTCAGGACTGTAGTCGAAGGCGCGCACTTGGTGGCGACCGGCGAAGTTTTCTAGCACGGCCCGGCCGACCCATCCGGCGGCACCCATGATGGCTACTTTCACGAGCAATTCTCCTGAGAAATGGTAGCGCAGCTAGGGTGAGACCAGCACTCCGCATTCATTCGCTGTACACCGCCTCGATTAGGCCCCTCATGTAGCCAATGGCGTAGAGGCGCTCCATTGAGTGCACATCGACGAAATCCTCGTAGGTCAACTGCGGGAAATGGTCGGGGCGTGCGACCCCCTCGTACCCCGTGTCGCGATAGGCTCTGACACAGGCTGCCATGTCGTGCTTGCCGTCGTCGTGGAAGGCCTCGTCGAACTTCTCGGGCGTGCCCCGGATGTCGCGGAAATGGACGAAGTGAATCTTCTGCTGTTCGCCGAAATGGCGAATGACGCTTGGCAGGTCGTCGGTCATCAGGCCGAAGTTGCCCTGACAGAGGCCGATGCCGTTTGCCGGGCTGGGAACGAGATCGACCATCTTTTGGTAGTTCTCAACGCTGCTGATGATGCGGGCGATACCTTGGATCGGCGACAAGGGCGGGTCGTCGGGGTGCATGGCGAGCTTGACGTTGGCCTCTTCGGCGACCGGGACAACGCGTTCGAGGAAGTATTTCAGGTTGTCCCACTGGTCCTCCTCGGCGACTTCGCCATGCTCGCCAGAGGGGTGGGTCTTGTTGAATTCCTCGAGGTCGAAGCCGGTCACCTTGGCGCCGCCTCGCGTCGGGATTTCGGACGACGTGCGGATCACGAAGAGGATCGGCATCCACGCAGGGCACCACACCGGGATACCGACCGCCCCCATGTTGCGGATGAACTCGCAGACGACGGCGATCTCTTCCTCGCGCCCCGGTTGGGCTAGCTTGATCTTTTCCATGGGTGGACGGCTTTCAATGACCGACAGGTGGTAGCCGTTTTGCTCGTACTGCGCTTTGAAATGAGCCAGGGACTGGCGGCTGAACGGCTGCGCTTCGTCGTCGATCGGTTTATCCGGTATCGGCGCGAGGCCAAAGGTGCCGACGGCGTGCTCGACGCCGCACTGGGAACCGAAGGTCGATACGGCGCTGGCGTCTGGTCCGAGTGCCAAAGCGATTTTCATAGCTGATCCTTCTTTTTTGTTTTGAGAATGGACGGCGTGGGAGGTGACGATGTCTCCGAATACTAGCTGCGGGATTTCAGGAAGTTTCGTAGGGTCCAAGGAATCGGTTCCCATCGAAATGGATGATATGCGTTGGTGTTTCCGCAACCCATACCTCAGTTTCCCAAGAGATCTCAGTTATATACTTTCCCATTGTCGTGCGGTCTGGAAAGGCCGTAACATATACTAAACCAGGTACAGCCTTGGAAAATAATGTAGAAAGTTCACGGTGTCTTTTACTATTTACAGGCCCATGGGTTGTCACGGCCTCAATTAAAAAAAGCCAATTTTTCTCCTGATAATAGAGCACTACGTCCGGCATTTTGCCATGTTCATTCACCTCAACTCCTAGCTCTAACAACCTGCCTTGTTGTAAGTGGCCAATTTTGCTTCCCGTATCGCCTACATAAATCACGTCGCTTCCCGGAGCATATCGGGGTGCAAATTCGACGATGATATCTTTAATCAGTTTGCTGTGTGTACTAGGAGTGAGAGCAATTTCGTAGTTCTCTTCAACTTCTACGGGAATCATCTGCATTTTTCGCTGCATCTCATAAAGTCGAGCTAGGGTTTCTCGCTCTTCTAAGTATGAAGAAAGGGTTTGGTTCCACTGGTCTGTACCATAGGTGAGAATGACTGCAAAAGTTTCCGGACTGATCTGATAACATGCTTTGGGACTATTTACGGGACGATCTGGTTCGTCTGGGTTATACAGTGCGATTCCCGCTTCGACAAATTGGTGCATGGTTTGACGGCGGAAAGTTTCACGAGTATTGGGCGCATACTCTTTGCCGTAGAAAGCTCGGCAAAATTCCATGATAGGGGTGATACCCATCAGCGGTTGTTCTAGTTCTTGCCAGCTTCCATCTGGTTTGAGATTCAAAATGGCAAGCAGTGTCAGTGCGGAACGTTCGTTTTGCTGGCCTCTGGGAAGGCCGAAGTTTATCAAGAGACTTAGTGCCTCATCTATTTTCTGTTGCGCTTGGATTGGATCAATCATGGATTTCTTTCCCATTCTACTGACTTCTTGGTTGATTAGATAATCGATATCCTTTTGTAGCGGAATCTTACCTTTAGCTAGAGAACCAAATTTAGCTAAGGTCTCTAGGCTTGGATAATGAATAGTCCTGAGATCTGCAGAATTGACTTGTGTGTGGCCATTAAATTGGCGGAAGTATTTATCAACTAGGGTACAATTTAAATAGACGGCCAGCCCCAGGGCTATTTCTTTAGATAATCCCTGCTTTTGTCGGTGGAATACGTTTAGGTGATTTTCAAAGCCTACTTTAGGGGTAGGTAGAGATGAATCATAGATTGCTGCTACGATGCGCCTTCGTTCCTCTTTGGCAGTAAAGCGTTTGGTCACTACGTAGTGACCATCATTAGACCAAAGCCACCTTTCAGAATCAGGTGTAATATTAATGGCATTGGGCTTCTTCCCATCCTTGGGCCATGTCAGTCCATCGGCATCAAAATGGGCAGGGTAAAGCAAGGGTGCCGTACCTGGTCCAGGTTTCTGGCGCAAATGTTCTTTCAGCCTAAAATCTACTAGGGGACCAGTGGATACTTCGATGCCTAAATCTTCTAGCGTATAATTAAATACTGAAATCCGATCTACTACATGCTGTTCAAAATCAGTAGTGGCTATATGAATAAATTTCTCTGGGTCTTCGGGCTTGACGACGCTGGTATAGGGGACTGTCCTCTGGGTCATATCCTCTACGATCATTTCTCCGTACTCTTTGGAGAATTCTACACTATGACTTGAGGTGATTCTGACAGTTCCTAAGGCACCTCCTTTTACCGCATGGAAAATTATGTTTTCCTGCAGTACTTCATCGTCCTTAAAGGCATGAGTGCGAGATTCAAATACATGAAAACGCTTGATCGTCATCTGTTTGAGTAAAAATCTGCGAAAGGATTTGAAGTACGGACCATTGCAGAACGAACGGGGTACGATGGCTACAAGTTCACCCTCCGGCCTTAGCATCTCGATAGCGATTGTTAGAAATCCTGCATATAAATTTGAGATTTCTACACCCACGGCTTGCAGCCATTTTCTATGTGGAGAATTGGAGTGGATTTTTTTATAGGGAGGATTCATGATTACATGAGTGAAAGACTCCTTGGCTGGAGGACACTGAAATAGGTCATTTGCCAGTTGTTTCGCCCCTTCTTCGATAAAATCTTCAACTTCAATTTTCTCTTGAAGGTCGATTCCGTTGTCCTGGCACAATCGGCGACAGTTGGTAAGCGTATATTGTAGATACTCAATCATCGTCGGCTCTAATTCGTAAGCCTTGATGTAAATCTCCTGGGGGTGAGCAGTACGAGAGCAAAATTCCTCTACAAAAGCGGCCGTTAAAGAACCGACTCCGGCACCGGCATCTAAAAGGCGGATCTGACCGTATTCGACAGAGTCAAAAAGCGAGGCCATAAACCGAGCAATAGAGACAGAAGTCAGGAACTGCCCCATTTCCGAACGTTTTCTGGGAACTAATTTTCGGGATATGTCCAGGCGATAGCTTTCTGCTAGTTCGGTTGCAGATGCTGTCTCGCTTTGACTTAAGTTGATACTATTCATAGATGTTAAAGAATTTGCACAGGAGGGAATGCCCTTAAATTTCGAGCGTCCTATTGAGCTGATTCTCGTTTTTGCTGAGCAAGATACCATCGTGTCAAAATTAGGCGATTGGGGAAAGTGGGGCAACGATCTTCATAAGCACTTCTCCGCGCTACAATAGCAAGGGTATTATAGCGGGCAGCTCTTCCTCTTTCAAGGAGGCTTGCCTCCATCATCCTCAGGGATATAGATTGACCAGAGCCATTGGCGTCCTCATACCGCACACCTCAACAACACTCAGGAGCCTATTACATGACTGACCCGATCAAAGTCGCCGTGCTGGGCATGGCCCACGATCACTTGTGGGGCAACCTCAAGGAACTAGCCGACCAGGAGGGAGCTTCCCTCGTGGGGGGTGCCGACCCCAACCCCGTGCTGCAGGACCGCTTCCGCGAGCGCACGGGTTGCGACCAAGTGTACGGCGAGTACGAAGCCCTGCTCGACGCGCAAACTCCCGACGCAGTTTTCGTTTTTTCGGCCACTGCCCACCACGCCCCCCTCGTCGAGCTGTGCGCGGCTCGGGGTATTCACGTGATGGTCGAAAAACCCATGGCCGCCACGCTCGAACAGGCCGACCGCATGCTGGTCGCCGCCCAGCGCCACCAGACCTGTCTGATGGTCAACTGGCCCACGGCTTGGTCGCGGCCCTTGCACACGGCTCACCGCCTCGTCGGGGAAGGGGCCATTGGGCAATTGTGGCAGCTCACCTGGCGCGGCGGTCACTGCGGCCCCGACGAGTTGGGCTGCTCCGACGAATTCTGTGGCTTTCTCTTCGATGCCCAACTCAACGGAGCCGGGGCCTTCAACGACTATAGCGGATACGGCGCCAGCTTGTGCCTCTACTTTTTGGGTCGGCCGCACAGTGTCGTGGCTATGGCCGGTCGCTTGCTCAAGACCCATCTGCCGGTTGACGACAACGGCATCATGGTGCTGCGCTATCCCGAGGCTTTGTGCCGCTTGGAAATGAGTTGGACTGAAGCCGTGCCGCACGTGCCGCCTCACGACGTGGTACTCTACGGCACCGAGGGGACTATGGTGGTGGGGAATCAGGTGACGGTGTACACCCGCCAGAATCGGGAGGGAACAGAGGTGGAACTCGATGAATTGTCTGCCTCCCAGCGCAATGCCGCCACGCACTTCCTCCACTGCATTCGCTCGGGCCAGTCGCCCCAGGGCACGACCAACGCCACCCAATCGCGCCACGCCCAGGAGATTATGGAGGCTGGCTTACAGGCGGCTACTTCGGGCATTGAAGTGAGCCTACCTCTCGAAGGCCATTTGTTCCGCGCATAATTCGCAATCCGCTCAATGCCTAACTCGACAGGAGACATCATGCCTGATTCCCACTGGCGCAATATTCTGCACCACCACGACGAACCCGACGAAGCTATGCAGCGCATTGACGCCCAAGTTGCTCCGCTGGAGGAACTGCCCGACGCGGTGCGCCACATCCGCGCCCTGATCTCGCGCTTCGACTCGCTGACCCACTACTGCGCCTTTGACAATCTCGACCTGATCGTCCGCGCCATTGGCGAAGGCACTTATCCGGGTCAGCCGGCCGTCGATGTGCTCACTCGGGCTTGGGAAATGGACGATCAGCGCCGGAGTCGGGCCAAGACCTATGTGCAAACTCTACGAGCTTGGTCTGAAGGCAAGTCTGCTGAAGAAGCTCAGCAGATGGCTGATGATTCGGAACTGTGCACCGAGTTGTACCGCACTTTGGGCCCATTTGAAGAGCACAAGGCTTGGTTGGCCGCCTCTTTAGCTCATACTCTCAAAGCCTTCGCCTACGAGGCCCAAGACTTGCTCGACGAAGCGGCCGAGGCGGATTTTGTGCGCGGGGTCTATCGCGCGGCACTCGACCGCGATCCCTCGTCCGACGACTTGCAAAACCGCTTGGCCGAACTGGCCGGTGGCAAAAGCCGGGACCATTTCGTCCGCGAGGTCTTCGACTCGGCTGAAAGCCGTCAGCGCCAACAGTGGCAGGTGCTGGAAAGGCTGCACGCCGACGGAGAATGAAAGGAGAGCCAGACATGGGCGTTTTTCCCGATGCGGCCCTGCGCCAGACAGCCGCGGCCTTTGACGGCCGCATGGGCTGGCATCTAGAAGAGCTGACCACCGGCCAGGTGCATCAGTACAGAGCTGACGAGCGCTTTCCCACGGCCTCGGTCATCAAAATTGCCGTATTGGTCGAGTTGTTCCATCAGGCCGAGACAGGACGATTGTCGCTGGATGACCGGCACCGGCTGCGGGGCGATATTTCAACGCACGGCTCGGGGGTGTTGCAAATCGCCCAAGACGAGCCCGAGTTGACCTTGCGCGACTACGCCCGCCTGATGATGGGCATCAGCGACAACATTGCCACTGATTTCCTCATGGGGCTGCTGGGGCTGGACCAGATCAACGCCACCCTCGCCCGCCTGGGCTGTGCCAATGTGCGGGCCGCTGCGACCATGGGCCGCTATCACTACCGCATGGTGGGGATGGACGAGGTGCCGACCAATCGAGCCAACGATGCAGTGTACAGGGAGCGGGTCAGCACTCAGGGTCTTGACTACAACAGCGTATCTTTTGGGGATTCGCTGGAAAATAATGTGGCCGCCCCCGGCGAGTTAGCTTCTTTATTGGCAGCTATATACCGTGGGCAAATCGTCAGTGCGGCGGCCTCCAAAGCCATTATCGAGCTGCTCAAAACCGGGCGGGATACCCGCATGATTCGGCACTATCTAAAGTCGGATGTGGTGGTGGCTCACAAGTATGGCTCTAGCGGCATCATCAAAGGGGATGCTGGCCTTGTGTTTTTGCCAGGAGGCCCCTTGGTCGTGGTGGCTTTTGCCCTAGCCCGCGACGACGGGCCCGCTGCTGCCGAGGCCATTGCCGAGATCACCCGCCTAGCCGTGGGGGCGCTGGCCCCCGAGTGCGTGGTGGATAACAGTAGTTAATGGGATTGCTCATGCGATTCAGTTTTTACCCATAGGAGGGACTCGTGATCATTGATACTCATCTGCACGTGTGGAGCGACGATGCGGAGCGCTATCCTTTTGCCGAGGGCCGGACTCAGGTAGGCGGTGGATCCGTGGAATTGCTCAACCAGACCATGGACAAGGTCGGGGTCGACAAAGCAGTCATTGTACAGCCGATTTACTATTTGTTCGACAACCGGTACGTGGCCGACTGTCTGCGCCGCTTCCCGGGACGCTTTGCCGCCATTGGCTTGGTCGATCCCAAGGCTCCGGACGCGGTCGATCGGCTGGAGAAGCTAGTGCGCGAGGACGGTTTTGGCGGTTTGCGCATCCACTCGTCGCGGCTCGACCACCCCTCGGCATGGGCCGCCTCCGATCAGGATCCGCTGTGGCGGCGGTCGGAGGAGTTAGGCACTTGTTTTATTGTCCACGGCCCGGCGGCGAATCTGCCCCACTTGGAGCCCATCATCGGACGCTTTCCCGAGGTGCCGGTAGTGCTGGATCACATCGGCGGAGCGCCGACCAATGAGGAAGCGCCCTTTCCGCTGTTGAGCCACGTGCTCGACTTGGCGCGCTTTCCGAAGGTGTACGTGAAATTCACGCCGCAGGCGCACAAGTCCGAGTTGCCCTTTCCGCACGCGGATACGTTTCCCGCCTTCCGCCGCATCTACGACGCCTTTGGGCCGCAGCGGCTGATGTGGGGAACCAATTTCCCTGGCGTAATGAAAGAGGTGGGGTACGGGCCTGCGTTGGAGATGTTCCGCGACCACGTCGATTTTCTCACCGACGACGACAAGGCGTGGCTCTTCCACCGCACGGCTTTGCAGGTGTGGAGCTTTGCAGGAACATAGAGATGGCCATTGCACGTCGGTTCAATCGGTCGGATATTGAGCGGGCACATTGTACTCAGGGTGCGATAAGTGCGCTTGTGTCGACATTAAAAAAACGCTTCTAAGAGGAGGAAACCGTATGAGAATGCGGATGTTCGGGCTGGCGGCGATTTTGCTGCTAGCGGTACAGACGGGCCATGCCGAAGACAAGAAGATCACCATCTGGTGGGCGCAATGGGATCCGGCCGCGGCGCTACAAGAGCTGGGCCACGAGTTCGCCGCAGAGACCGGGATTGCCGTCGAGGTGTACCAGATTCCCTGGCCCGCTTATCAAGACCAAGTCTTTCTCAATTTTGGCAACAAGCAGACCGACTTCGACATCGTCGTGGGCGACAGCCAGTGGATCGGCCGCGGCGCGACCAAGGGGCTGTATCTGGAGCTGACCGATTGGCTGCCCGAGGCCGTTGACGTGGGCTCGATTCATCCGCGGGCTGCCCGCTATCTATGCGAATACCCGCCGGGCAGCAGCCGGTTTTTTGCCGCGCCCTGCCAGACGGATGCTATTGGTTTTGTCTATCGCCGCGACTGGTTTACAGATCCAGCCGAGCAGGAAGCGTTTGCCGCTCGCTATGGCCGCCCGCTGGCCGCGCCTGACACGTGGGAGGAATTCCGCGACGTGGCCGAGTTTTTCCATCGCCCAGAGCAAAAGCGCTATGGCTGCTCGCTGCTGACGGGCCGGGGCTACGACTCTATCGTCATGGGTTTTCAGCCCTTTCTCTGGGCTTGGGGCGGCGCTTGGGGCGACCCGCAGAGCCACAAGGTGCAGGGCCACCTCAACACCGAGGGGGCCGTGGCCGGGCTGGAGTTTTTCAAGTCCCTGCTGCAATTCACACCCGAAGGCGGCACCAATGCCGATTACTTCTTCAACTTAGAGGCGTTCTCCAACGGCTCCACGGCCATGGTCTTGGACTACTTTCCGTTCTATCCGGGCATCGTCGCCAGCATGGGCGATCAGGTCGGCTTTTTCATGGTGCCGCGCCACGGCGCCCAGCGCGTTATCTCGCTGGGTGGGCAGGGCTTTAGCATTTCGACCAAGACCACGCCAGAAAAGCAGGAATGGGCCAAGCAGTTTATCGCTTGGTTTTCCCAGACTGCTATCCAGGAGAAGTGGATCTCCTATCCTGGATCGTTTACGGCTAATACCGAATTGTTAGTGAGCGAGGAGTTTGCTGCGGCTGCGCCGTACAACGCGGTGTTTGCCGAGTCGCTGGATCACTTGCAGGACTTTTGGAACGTGCCAGTGTACAACGAACTGTTAGCGGCAGCCGTGCGCCATTTGGGCGCGGCCCTCGACGGGACGAGCGCGAGCACCGATGCGCTCGACGCGCTGGCCGCTGAGCACGAGATGATTCTGATGGAAGCAGGCTTGCTAGAAATGGAATAGGAGGCGGCGTGAGGAGTAGTACGGGCCGGTGCCGAGACTGGACGCAGTATGCGTTCGTGGGGCCGGCCCTCATTTTGCTCATTGGCATCAATGTCTTCCCACTGCTGTACAGCATCGCGCTCAGCTTCACCAATGTGGATTTGGTCGGCGGAGCGTGGAAATTCGTGGGGGGATTCAACTACGCCGTGGCGTTCAAGTTTGCCAAGTACGGGGCTGCGCTGCGGACCACCGCGCTTTTTGTCTGCGTGGCCGTGGCCGTGGAACTGGTCTTGGGCTTTGCCTTGGCGCTGGCGCTCAAAGATCGCTTCGGTGGCCGGGCGTTTGCGCTGACTGCGCTTTTGGTGCCGATGATGTTGCCGCCGGCCGTAATCGCGCTCTTTTGGAAGCTGGTGCTCAACGGGCACTACGGCATCCTCAACCAATGCCTCGGTGCCCTAGGGCTGGACCAACCCCAGTGGATTACAGATCCCGACCTCAAGCTGCTGTCGATTTTGTTGGTTGACGTGTGGATGTGGACGCCGTTTATGATGCTGATTGCACTGGCGGCGCTCAACGCCATCCCCGGCTATCTGTACGAGGCTGCAGCCATTGACCGGGCCTCGCGGTGGAAGGTCTTCCGCCGGATTACCCTGCCTTTGTGCGCGCCGCTTTTGGGGCTAGCCGTATTGTTGCGGGCCACGGATGCGATCAAGCAGTTCGATTTGGTCATGGCCATCACCGGCCCCAACGACCCGGCGACGCAAACGGTGAGTGCGCTGCTCTATCAGGTAGTGTTCCGCGACGGCAAAGTGGGGTTGGGCGCGGCGTATTCGTACGTGGTGCTGGTGTTGGTGTTGGCGCTGGCCAGTGTGTTTGTGCGCTACATGAGTTCAGTGCAGCGGCGCGAGGAGGCCGGGGCACAGTGAAAGCGCTGCGCATCGCCTTTGTCGGGGGCTACTTTTGCGCGGCCATGCTGCCGCTGATATGGCTCTTGCTGACCTCGTTTAAGACGCGGGACGACAGCATTGCCGTGCATCCGAAATTCGCGCCCACTTGGGCCGAAGAGGTCACGGCCGATGGGATCTACTTCCGCGCCAATCTCGACGGCTATCGCGAGCTGGCCGCGGTGTACGCCGGCGGGGATCACGCCTTTTTCCACTACTTGGGCAACAGCTTGGTCATTGGCCTGCTCAGCACCTTGTGTTCGGTGCTGATCGGCACCTGCGCGGCCTATGGTTTTAGCCGCTTTGCCATCCCCGGGGGGCGAGACTGGCTGTTCTTCATCCTCTCGACGCGCTTTTTGCCGCCCCTCGCCGTGGTGGTGCCGGTGTTGATGATGTATCGCGAATTCGATCTCCAGAACAGTCACGTGGGATTGGTGCTACTGTACACGGCGTTCAATATGTCGCTGGCCGTGTGGCTGATGAAAGGCTTTATCGACGAAATACCCACGGCGTACGAAGAGGCTGCGCTGGTGGCTGGTTATACTCGCTTCCAAGCCTTCCGCTTGGTCGTGCTGCCGCGGGCCGTGCCCGGGATGGCGGTAACTGCGGTGTTTTGCCTGATCTCGGCGTGGAACGAGTACGGGTTTGCCA
This sequence comes from Gemmatimonadota bacterium, assembly GCA_009840005.1. The sequence goes on along the minus strand of VXOR01000083.1, from coordinate 177,204 downwards.
TGACGCTCAACAACCAAAAGGCCGTTACAGTGCCGGTTTACTTCGCTGGTTTGCAGGGCAATGTGTCGGGTTTGCCGTGGGCGCAGATCAGTGCGGGGATGCTGATTTTTGTCGCGCCAATCGTCGTCTTCACGGTCTTAGTGCGCAAGCATCTGTTGCGCGGTGTCACCTTTGGGACGATCAAGCGATGAGCCGCTGGTTGGATCGCTGCGCCCGCGTGGGTATGGTCGCCGGAGTGGGGTTGATGCTGCAACCGTTCTGGGGGACGGGGCTGAAGTATGGATTTTTTGTCGCGGCCTTTAGCACGCTGTTGCACGTTGTGACTTCGCGTCGGCAGATGGAAGAGCCATGAGCTTTCTCGATTGCCGGGATTTGGTCAAGACCTTTGCCGACGGCACGTGTGCCGTCCAGGGCATTGATTTGCGCTGCGGCGAGGGCGAGTTCGCCGTGCTGTTGGGGCCTTCTGGGTGCGGCAAGACGACTACGCTGCGGATGGTCGCCGGCCTCGAAAAGCCTACGGCTGGGCAGATCGTGCTGGCCGGCGCGGATATCACCGACTGCTCGCCCGCCGAGCGGGACGTGGGGTTCGCGTTTCAGTTTTACGCGCTCTATCCGCACCTGAAAGTCGAGGACAATATCGGCTTTCCGCTGGAGAGCATGGGGTTGAATCGGCGGGAACGACGGCAGCGGGTGGCCGACATGGTCGAGCGGTTGGGGCTGGGCGCGTTGGTCGGGCGCTATCCCCGGCAGCTATCGGGCGGCGATCAGCAGCGGGTGGCCTTGGCGCGGGCCATGGTGCGGCGGCCGCAGATCTACCTGATGGACGAGCCGTTGGGCACGCTCGACGCGGGTTTGCGGCTGGAGATGCGGGAGATGATCCGCGCGCAGCAGCTCGACGCGGGGATCGCCACCTTGTATGTGACCCACGACCAAGAGGAGGCCATGAGCTTGGCCGATCAAGTGGTGGTCATGGACGAGGGCCGGATTCGCCAGAGTGGGGCTGCGGCTTTGGTGTACGACCAGCCAGCCGATCTGTTTGTGGCGGACTTTATCGGCAGTCCCAGCATGAACTTTATCACCGGGGAAATCCGCGAGGACTGCTTTGTCTCGTCTGGTCTGGTCTGGCCGCTGGCTGATTCGGTGCGGCCGGGGCCGGTGACGCTGGGGGTGCGGCCGGAGTTCGTGCGGCCGGATGCTAAAGGTCGGCTGCGGGCCGAGGTGGTGCGCGACGAGTACCAAGGCGCGTGCCGCTACATCCACCTGCAGGCCGAGTGCGGCCGGGTGGTCATGCGGGTGGCCGATCGAGAGGGGATGGCTGTGGGAGCATCTTTGGGCTTGGACTTTGCCCGGGTGCTGTTGTTCGACCCGACGAGTGGTAAGCGGCTCTAAGGTGTCTTGGTTGCAGCTAAAAGGAGTGACGCGGCGCTTTGGCAAGGCCGAGGTCTTGTCTGGCATCGACCTGTCGCTGGGGGCCGACGAGATGCTGGTGGTGCTGGGGCCGACCGGTGCGGGCAAGACCACGCTGCTACGGATCGTCGCCGGGTTGGACGCGCCCGACGCGGGACGGGTCGAAATGGACGGCGAGGAGGTGACGCACTGGCCGCCGGCCGACCGCGACATTGCGTTGGTCTTCCAGCACTTTGCCCTGTATCCCGACTGGAGCGTGCGGCGCAACTTGGAATTTCCGCTCAAGGCACCGCGCCAGCAGCTTGCGCGCGGCGAGATTGACCAGCGCGTCGGCTGGGCGGCCGAGCTGCTGAAAATTGAGCGGCTGCTCGATCGGCCGGCGGCCCGTCTGTCGGGTGGGGAGATGCAGCGGGTGGCCATTGGGCAGGCGATTGTGCGGCGGCCGCGGCTGTTTCTTTTTGACGAGCCGTTGACTAATTTGGACGCCAAGCTGCGGGAGTCCCTCCGCCTAGAACTGGCTCTGTTGCGGCAGGAGTTAGGCATCCCGGCGATCTACGTGACCCACGACCAAGCCGAGGCCCTGTCCATGGGCGATTCCATCGCCGTGCTGGCCGAGGGGCGGATTTTGCAGCAAGGTAGTCCGGAGGTTATTTATCGCCAGCCGGTCTCACCGGTAGTGGCACGCCAATTGGGGCAACCCGCGATCAACATCCTCCACGTCCAGCGGCGGGGGGATGCGTGGATTGGCCCGAACGAAGCCGAGCGAATGCCGGCGCTGAATGGGGCAGGCGAGATGCTGCTCGGCGTCCGGCCGGAGGACATTGCGCCCGAAGGGGGCTCAGTGCCGGGTATGGTGCGCGTCGTCGAGGATGCTGGAGCCGCGTGGATTTTATGGGTGGATTGGGCCGGGGCGTCCATCCACATCATCGCGTCGAAGGAACGGCGTTTTGCCCCGGGAGAGACCGTGTATCCGCGCATTGACGCGGAGCGGGCACTGCTCTGGCCACGTTAATAGGAGAGAATATGTACTTGCGAAAGTTGTCGATGTGGAGCGCACTGGGCATTGCGGCGCTCGTCGCCTGTGGAGAGCAGGAGCCGACCGCCCAAAAGGAGGGATTGCCACTGGCTCAGGTAGGCGAAGAATTGATTACGGATCGGGATCTACACTACCTGATCGACAATGTGGCCGAGTGGGCCAAGAGCGAGCAGGAGGGCGGCGCAAAGGTCCGCGAATACTTGCAGTCGCTGATCGATAGGACGCTCATCCTCCGAGAAGCGCGCGCCGGCAAATTAGACCGGAGTCCAGCGTTTGTCAGCGAGGTGGCGACGGCTCTGCGGCGGCGGCTGATACGAGAGATCGAGCAGCGCGCTGTCGAAACCCAGGTTGTCATTACCGAGGAGGAAATGCGGCGCGTGTTTGCCGAGCAGAACTGGGAGCGCTGGATCAAAATCGCCCATATCGTCGTACTCACTCAGGAGCGCGCCGAGGAGGCGATGGCGGCTCTGCGGGCCGGCACTCCCTTTGAGGAAGTAGCGCGCGAATTTTCGACCCATTCGCGCACGGCCTCGCTCGGAGGCGTGAAACCCATGTATTACAGCCGCTTCCACGCCGTTCCGCTGGTGCGCGATGTACTCTTCAGTCTCAAAGTAGGGGAAATATCAGAGCCCATAGCCGTCCCCCAAGGTTACGAAATTTTCAAGGTCCTAAGCGAGTTACAGGGGACCTACGAGCAAACTAGGGATTTTCTCTTTAAGACACTGTCCGAGGAACGGTTGGACGCCCGCAGAAAGGCGTATGCAGATTCGCTGGCCGAGCAGTTCCAATTGACGCCGGATCCGCACGGATTGGGCGTTCTGATGGAAATATTGCGTAGTGGTCGGGAGGATCCGGAGACCGACAAAAAGACGTTCCAAATTCCAGAAGGTGCGGCCGAGACGCCCCTCTTCAGGTATGCAGGTGGACAGATCTCGCTCGGGGAAGCCATCTTGCAATCCCCGTTCATTCGCCAAGGCAGAGATGTATCCGACAGTGCGAGAGTGGATCATTTTCTGCAACGCGACGTAGTAATCCCGCAACTCATGTGGATGGAGGCGGATAAGTTGGAGCTCGACCGCGAACTCGAAGAATGGGTCAAGCGCAAGGAAGAAGAAGTACTGATTGTGACCATGCGCCAGATCGCCACTGCGACAGACGAGGAGATAAGCGAACAAGAGGTACTCGATTACTACGAAGAAACCAAGGACCAGTACCGGACCGCCTCGGAGGTGAACGTGGTGGAGATCCAGTTGGCCAGCGAGGCCGAGGCCGAGGCGCTGCTCGCCGAGATTGGCGGCATCTTCCGTCGGGCTTCTCCTTTGATTGACCTGTTCACCAAGATGAAACGAAAGCAGCAGGCCGGGCGGGACCTGACAGAGGAGGTACAGGCGTTGCGGAAAATGGACGACGATCTCGAGGTTCTGGAATGGCTCCGCCAGCGGTTGGATGAGCGGGGCGGAGTAGAGACAGTCCTAGAGGAAATAACCACGGCAGCGAGTCCAAAAGAGTTGGCCGAGGAGTACATTATGCGGCAACTGGCTGCCTCCCGCAGCCTGCGACCGGGCGCTAGCGAAACTGGGGGGCACTACCATCTCTACTGGTACGAGACGGCGCGCTTTGGGGATTTGGTTACCGCGGCCTTTGAGGGGGAGATCGGTTCACTCATCGGTCCCATTCAGGTCGGGCCTTCCTATTCTATTGCCAAAATTATCAGTCGGCGGGAATCAAAAGCGCGTCCCTATGAAGAACGCGAGAGGCAGATACGAGCTAATATCCGCAAGGAGAGCGAGCGAGAATTGTTCGGGCGCTGGTTGAAAGACCTGCGCGCCTCGTACGAAGATGAGGTGCGCTATTTCGACGATAACATCGAAAAGTTGGGTCGGGAATTGACCGCGGAAGGGCGCGGCTAGGCTGGTGGGGGAATAGATACAACTCGACCCGATTGTCCCATCGGTTTAATCGTTAAAAATGGATCGAATCGAGATTGGCGGTAAGCTGCTATTGGTAGTTGCCAGTTTGGCCGTTACCGCGCTCGTCATTGAAGTCTCTTTTTGGCTCTTTGCTCGGTCCGAGCGGATCTACCCCTTGGTCTATTACGAAACGGCCGAGCCGAGCCTCGATCTGTGGTGCTACGATGAACACTTTGCGGGCACTCCCGACTGGGATCTGCGGCAGGCACATCCGTAAGGGAAGTTGACCTATCTGGGCAATGCCAACAATGATTCCACCCTCGCTAATCTATTGCCATTCAAAGTGCCCAATGCCATTGAGATGCGCCGCAACGAAGAGCAGTTGCGCGAACGGCCGATGGCTGAGTTCGACGCGCAAAATGCCAAAATCGTCTTAGTGATCGGCGACTCCTTTGGCTTTGGGCAGGGGGTCCGGGTTGCGGAGCGTTTTTCGCATATCTTAGAGCTCCGATTGAATCAGGAGCACCCAGCGGAGCGCTATCAGCTTTTCAATGCCTGTGTGCCGGGTATGAATATCAAGCGGATCGCCAAGACCATGGAGCGCTATGTCGAGTACTTTGCTCGGGTCGAGCGCGTCGTGTACTCGTTTACCCTGAACGATCCATTTAGGAGTGGGCGTTTACTCGAGATGGAAAAGGAACTGGCCGATTTTATGCACTTGCGGCCCAATGTGGGGGCAACCCGATTTCTGGCGGGGAGGAATAGCTATACGCTGCGTTGGTTTGCCGCGCGCTTGGAGAGGCAGCAGATCTCCCGAGATACCATTGCGTGGTACCGACAACTCTACAAAGACAACCTAGGTTGGACACTGACCCGGCAGTTGCTCAGCAGGATGAGGAAATCCTGCGCCGATAAGGGTATTGAATTATCTTTGGTCGTCTTTCCCGTGTTCTACCAACTCAAAGCCTATCCCCTAACAGAGGTGCACGAAACGCTCGGAGCATTTGCCCAGCACGGGGGGATACACTACGTCGATCTCCTCGCGCAATTTGCCGGAAAGGACGAACGGGATTACTGGGTCCACCCGACGGATTTTCACCCCAATAGCCGAGCGCATAGGGAAGCGGGGGATTTCCTGTACGAGGCTATTCCTTGGTAAAGCCAATGCGAAATTGGATATGGACGGGCAGCTCAGGCGGGAGCACGGGAAAAAAGACTTGATTTTAACCAGTCGGATTTTGTATTCTAACTCCATATCTTTACATCACGTCGAATACACTAGTGGACTGGAATATTTCCGGTATAGGTGTGATAAGACTTTAAAAATTAATATCTTATGACAGAAAGGAGGTGTCCCTTTTTCGTCGGAGTAAATCGGAGTAGATCAGTTTAGTACCTGGGCCTAAGCCCAGATGTTTCGCATTGACCTCAACCTCGGAGTTTAACCATGAAGAGATTTACCCTTATTGCTGGAGCTATTTTAGTCTCCACTACTTGCTGGGCTCATTTACCCGAAGGGGTGGTGAGGCCAGCTGTTCACTTCCCCACCGGACACCTTCCCATCATCGACAGTGATCTGTCCGATTGGGATGTGATTACTGATCCCTATTTGATCACCCACGAGGATTTGACCGAGACGGTGACCGGATTGGGCACTCAGCGAGATGCCGCGGATCTGGCCCTGCGGGCCTACGTTGGTTGGAGCCCGGAGACCAACAAAGTTTACATCATGGAAGACCGCTGGGATGACGCCGTCTGGGTGGGCGATCACAGTTGGGAAAACGCCAAAGGCAGTGGCTGTACCGGCAATGCCCGCGATTTCTTGGAGATCCAGATCGACGGTGACCACAGCGGCGGTCAGTTCAACTCCTGGAGAGACGAATCTCTGACCCAGGAAGAAAAGGATATTCTGCACGGCCAGCAGGCCCAGGGGTACGGTTTGCGCCCGAACGGACGCTACGCTTGGCACAAGACCTACGAGCATGCCTTGCCACCGTTTGGCGACGCAGCCTTCACCTGCACCAACGACCCAGGGGAGCCCGGCAACTTCTATGCCGAGTATGCCTATACCCCGTGGAACGATCTGCGCTGGACCGACGTACCGAACAGCGTCCAACATATTCTCACAGAAGGTGAGATCTTCGGTTTCAACTTTACGGTCCTAGATTCGGACACTGGCGGCGGCTACGATGGCTATTGGACCTTGAGTGGCGACACCAATAGCTGTCACCACGCCGATTTCCTCAGCGACTTTTTTCTAAGTCCGGTTGATCCCGATATCGACTGGGCTTCGCAAGCCCGACCGGGCACGGCAGTGGAGGAAAAGACCTGGGGCCATATAAAGGCCACCTTTGCCGAGTAGTTGCACGGCGCAGTAGAGGTTTGGCTGCACATGATCGCCATGCCGCCATGCCGAGAGTTTCTTCTGGCATGGCGGCATTTTTGTAGGGACCGAAAGGGGCAGGAGCTGCAGATGAGGAGAGATTGTTCAATCTCGCGGGTTTACTGGCCCCTGCTAGTGCCGCTTTGGTTGGCGCTGGCGGCGGCCGCGCAGGCTGCAGATACCCGGGTGGTCGGCGGCAGTGCCGAAGGGGAGAGTTGGGAGGAAAGTGCTGCGGCCGCGCCGATCATTGATTTTACCAGCCGCCCTGGGTGGATCCTACCCAGCTTTATCGATACTACCACCAACATCGCCTTGGAGACTTTAGCGCGCGGTGGCAAGGTGGTCTCGCCAAATGCCCAGGCTGTCTTGCGGATCGACAAGGAGACGCTGGCAGCAAGCCTAGAGAGCATGGTCGACGGAGATCATCAGACGGCTTTTGAGGTCAAGAACATAACGGCTTCGGGCATTCTCGTAATTTTCGACCTAGGCGCTCGCTTCGGGGTGAATCGCATCCGCTTTTTTCCGCGCACTTCTTTTCCAAATGACTTCATGAGGGGCTACGCGCTCTTCATCAACGACGGTATTTTCGGGGCTGAATTCGTAGCCGAGTCCATCGATGGGCTGCCGAGTAAAAATCTCTTCGCCCAAGTAGATCAGCAGACCGGCAATAGCCAGGATACTGTAAAAGTGCAGTTCCCCCTGCGCTATGTGCGCTATCTTCTCTTGCAGGCCACAGACAGATCCAATTGGGAAATTGACGAAATTGAAGTCTTCGGGCGGGGTTTTGTCCCCGAGGCTGACTATTTGTCCGAGGTTTTCGATTTTAATCAATCCACGCTCTGGGGCCAACTGCACTGGGCGGCCGAGGCCGTGGGACATCCCGAAAAGTCCCGGTTTTTCATCCGCACTCGCAGCGGCACCAGTCCGTCTCCTATAGATGAGCCGGACGCTTGGAGCCCTTGGTCTGCTCCCTACTTGAGCGGAGACACCCCGATCCTTTCGCCGGCACCGAGGCAGTACTTCCAGTTCCGCTTGGACTTCGAAAGCGACGGTCTGGTGGACGGCACTGCCGTGGATTCGCTGGCGTTTGAATTTTCCGCTCCAGTGGCGGAGTCCATAGTCGGGGAAATATGGCCACAGAATGTGCCGGTCGGGGTGGATACGACCTTTACGTATGCCGTCCAAGTGGTCGGCGGCCGAGGTTTCGACCGCCTGGAGATCGATAGCTCTGTTCCGGTACACACGGTTCGGTCGCTGCACCTCGACGATTTGGAGGTGGAGGATTTCGTTGCGGAGCCCCACGAGGGCGGCTTGAGGGTGACCTTTCCCCACCAGAGCGGCAACCACGATCTGCGAGTGGTTTTCGACGCCGCGATTTTGCGCTACGAGACGGTTTTCAGTGGGCGCCTGCGCGACAGCCAGGCCGACGGTTTGCCCCAGGAAATTGAAGAAGGAGACGCGTCGGGATCTATGCTCGGCGACGATCTGAGCGTGCGGGTGCCGCTGAATCAGGACCCAGTCGTCCACCGGGTGACCGTGACACCCAACCCTTTTACGCCCAATGGAGACGGGATCAACGATCAGACGACCATCAGCTACGATCTACTGCACTTGATAAACGACGTTCCGGTTTCTTTGCGGATCTACGACCTAGCCGGAAGACAAGTGGCGGAATTGCCGGTGGGAAACAATCAGAGTGGGCGTCATCTGGTGCACTGGAACGGCCAGAATGACCAAGGTCGGTATTTGCCACCGGGACTTTACGTCTTGCAGGTGAAAGTGGCTACGGACAGCGGCACAGTGAGCCGCAGCAGTACTGTCACAGTCATCTATTAGCATCAACAGGGAGGCCATATGACCAGATGGAGTGCGCGTGCGAGCCGGCAGCTTTTTCTCGCAACTACAGGTACCGCACTACTGCTGAGTATTGCCGCAGTGCCCGAAGGAGCCGTAGCCCAAGGACTTGATTATGGCCACAGATTGGGCCTGCAGCGCGGCGGCGAGGTGTCGTACGAACCAGTGGGTTCGGGCGTGCTCTTTGACGCTTTGGACCCGGCCGTGCGGCGCTGGTACGTGCCGCAGGAACTCTTCCTACTCTATCGCTGGAGACAATGGGAGTACACTAATTATGCCCGGGACCACTACCAGCGTTATTTGAGTCCCGATATAGAGGGGGATTATTTCTACGACCTATATGGGTCTTTCATCACCAAAGGATGGCTCATCTACGATTGGCGCCAGCAGCAGCCGCAGCAGTTCGGCAGTGCCATTTTCAAAGATCCGCGATTTGGGTCGTGGTTCAACCGGCTGGTCATCTCCTCGGACCGCAGCGGCCAGTACCACACGGCCCTGACTATTGGCGAACAGATCCGCACCACGCTGACGCCTATGACTTTTTCCAAGCCGGCTTTCGATGGGGTGCAGATAGATGTCCAGTCCGACAAGTACGCGGCAACGGTGTTGATGTCGCGTATCAGTTCGCCGGGCAGAGCAAGTACTATAACGGTGGAAGGGACCAATAGCACCAATCTCCTCGGCTTTAGGGGAACGAGTCAGATCGGCGATTTTGTCAAGGTGGGTGCCACGTATGTCAACGCCCATCATTCCCAGACCCTGCTAGAGAGCCTTGAGGGCGACCCCATAAGCGGAGCCCTGACCGTGGGGCAGAACCTCGAACCCATCAGCCAAATCTTCGTCCGTCTGAGCGATGATTCACCCACGGATCGCGAAGGTGGAGCTGCGTTGTTTTCCCACGATATCATCATCGAGGCCGAGACCGAGGTTGTGGTTGTAACAGATGACGGCGAAGAAAAGATCGAAATTCGCAAAGAGACGGTGCGCGGCAGCGAGATCGGCTTCAACGCCCTCATCAACGGGGGGTTTCGCCGGCGGGGCTTTCTCGCCGCCGACGGCAGCGAACAGATCGTGCTGACCTATGATTTCACCAGCGAGAACCGCTCGTACAACGGCCCGGATCTCTCCACCATCCGCAAGGTCACCATCGAATTGGCCGTAGCCAACGACTACCGCATTGAGATGGGGTCGGATCGCCAGACCAATCTGCCCGAGCGCCAGCCGGTCTTCCTGACTCAGGCGCGGGCCGCGGGCAATGTAAAAGACGGCTCCAATCTGCAATTGGTGCGCTTTGATTACGGCTTGCCCACGGGCAACGATATCTTCGGCGGCACCATCGAAGTAAACGATCTGCTGGGCTTTGACCTGTACGCCGAGTTCGATCGCAGCCGGCGCTTCCGCAAATACCCCAATCGCAAATTCACCGAACACCTCATGGACTCCGACGAGGCTAGTGCCTGGATGATCAATCTGGCGAGGCGGGGCTATTCCTTCTTCCTTTTTGGCGAACTCTACAGCATGGATTACGACTACGGCACTACCGGCTTGCTCACGGAAGCGAACGGGGACATCGACTATACCAACGAACGCCGGTTTTTCTACGAATTCGTCGAGGACAACGACGATCAGGATCGCACGCCCGACTGGCAGCGCGTCAACCAAGCGGGGCCGGACCGGGAAATTTTCCCAGGTTGGGACGAAAACAACGATTTCATCTCCGATTTCAACCAGAACGACACCGACTTTCGGCCGAATTACATTCCCGATTACGAAGAACCTTTCTTGCGCTACAGCGTCGATCGCCCCGAGTTTCTCTTCGGGGTAGATATGAACAACAATTTCTGGATCGATCGCTTTGAAAACGACGAAGAGCCCGATTTTCCCTACGACCGCGACCGCCGCGGGGGCAATATCTATGTAGGTGCTCACATCATGCCTGGGATGCGGGTGACGGTTGGCCGCAAGCAGGAGCGCACGCTGGCCAGCGACCGAGAGGAAAACAGTAGCTACGGGATGTTCACTTGGGATCGGGATATAGCCGGATTAGGCCGACTGCGGGTCTTCGACATGGTCAAGCTGGTCGAGGACACTATCCCGGACGATGTCGTCCAGTGGGTGCAGCCGGCGGGTACCGAGGCGAATCTACAGCGGGTTCCAGATATGTTGGCCGCTCCCAATACGTGGATAAATTCCGCCTATCTTGGTTTTGACTACACCGGGAGTGCCAAGCTGAAATTGGTCAGCAAGGTGAAGTACGACGTCTGGCATCAGCGAGAGGAACAGGCGGACTTTCGCGACAAGTATCAGTTTTTCGGCCTTATCAACAAGGCCGAGTACCGGCAACAGTTGGGACGCTTTCGGCTCTTTCCCAAGATCAAAAATGAATTGCGTTTCGAAACGCCCTTGCTGAGCAACGAGCCGGTGCGCAAAGAAGACACTCTGATTCTGTTCCTCATTGGCCAGACTCCCATACTGACCGGCTCGGAAGTACAGGTGGGCGTCGAGTACACCCTATTCAACCAATTCGAAGAAGACGCGAAAGCCCTAGGTCTGCAGGAAGATTTTCAGGAGTTGGTGCTGGCGCTCCAGTACTCCAATACAGGCGCTTATTTGGGATATGCTTTGACCACCCAGTTGGGCATGAGGATCAACCGCATAGACGAAAAGGGACAAAATCCCTCTACGGGCATATCGCAGTTCATTACTGTAATCGCAGGACTCGATTAACGTGCGCCAGTGCGCGGCCCGCGAACGGGATACACTCGGAGGTAGCGGCATGAAAAGAACGATGCCAATTTCGCTGCTTATAGCCGCTTTGGCCTTGGCCATGCTGTCGGGTCGATCCGGTGCCTTGGAGATTTTCCGCATCGGTGGGGAAAATTTTCCGCCGCCGCCGGAGGCGTCGGATCCCGCGGTCACTTTCACCCCAGTGCCGTGGAGTGATTTTATAGAAAAGGACGGTTTTGACGACGAGGCATTTGCCGAGGACATCCTGCGGCCCCTCTTCCTGACCCCAGAGGACAATATCGCCCTGACTAGTTTGATTCGCGGCGGCGGCCCTTTTTCGCGCGGGTGCGGGGGGTACCAATTTCTCCTCGACGGTTGCAATGCTACGCGGATGGTCGATGGAGATCTCAGTACCTTTTACCTAAAGCAGCCCTACGGCTTTGTGTTTCAGTCTGGGGACCGCTCAAGTTGGCTCATCTTCGATTTGGGGGGGGCTTTCTCCGTAAACCGGGTCCGGCTCATCAGCACGCAGGGCACCTCCCTTTATCCAGACAAGATCCTAGTGACTACTAGCACGATTCCCCAGATTGTAGAGCGAGGGCAATACGGCGGCGTGGATCCCGGCAGGTCGGTTTTTTCCATAGTAGAAAATACCCAAGACACCGTAGAAGCGGTCTTTCCGACTATGCGGGCCACGGAGGTGGGCTTGCAGATCACCGTGACGACCAGCAGAAATATGGAAATAGCCGAGGTGGAGATCTACGGAGAGGGTTTTGTCAATAGGGCCTCCTATGTCAGCAAGATGTTTGACTTGGAGGAACCGGCCATTTTAGGCGATATGCGCTGGCAGGGCCGGAAAGACCCAAAAGTCAGAATCGACATCCATTCGCGCTCCGGCAAGACATTGGACCCCAATGTGTACTGGCGCAATACCGGACGGGGGGACGAGCTTTCCCGCTTTGACGAGAATGGGAAGCTGCTGGATGCAAAGGGCTATGATGGCTTGAAAACCGGCGAAGCTGCGGAAATTACCTACGATACCGAAAACTGGAGCTTCTGGTCGCCCCCCTATGAATTCGCCGACAGCCTTGGCACTCCCGTGATTTCCCCAAGCCCCAATAACGTCTTCCAATTCCGCGTCGATTTCCAGCCCGATGCCTTGCAGGGCGGGGAGGTGGATTTCGTCGAGTTTTCGGTCACCAAGCCTCCTTTGGCTCAGAATGTAGTGGGAGAGGTCTATCCCCCCGAAGTGCCTTTGGGAGAGGTCTCGCAATTCACGTACGCGATTTCCCCCACCATGACGCCGGACCACTCTGGTTTCGACCAGATTGAAATAGCGACCCCCTTTGGCTTGGCCGGTGTCGATTCGGTGCGGGCCACGGGTCTAGAGGATTGGTCTGTCCAGGTCGAGAGCCCGGATTCGACCCTCTTCTCCGTGAAACTTTCGCCGCGCCGAGAAGCGGGCGATCTAGGTGGGCCAGTCGAGGTGTACTTTCGCGCACCCGTGTTGCGCTATGGCACCCCATTCGACGGCTGGGTTCGGGATTCCGAGCGTCCCTTGGAATTGGCACAGCGGATTAACCCGGGCAATGCCGCGCCCGAATTCGTGAGCGAAACCCTCTCGGTGCGCACTTCGCTGAGCCCGCGTCTGCTGGCAGACCTACTGGTTGAGCCTAGGGCCTTCAGCCCCAATGGGGATGGAGTGAACGATATCTCCAGATTCTCTTTGAATCTGCTACAGGTGACGGAAAATGTGCCCTTGAGACTGGAAATTTTCGACCTGTCCGGCCGGCTATTGCGCCAGCAGGAAGGGCTACACGAGAGCGGTCGATTCAGCTTTTCGTGGAACGGTAGAGACGATCAGCAAGACCTGGTGGCACCCGGCCTCTATATGTACCGCATCGTCGTGAAGGCCAAAAACGGGGACGATCAGCAAACTGGAACCATTGCAGTGGTTTACTAGGTCGCAAGGGGGTAGAGCAGATCTTATGAACAGCATGCGAGCCATCCTCTATACCTTGTTGCTCTCCGCTACGGTCTGGGCCCAAGGCTATCGCCTTGAGCCGAACCAATTGATCATCAGCGAGAGCGACTGGCCGGGGTGGAATTTCCCTGCCGGCAGTGTGGATTTTAGCGACGAAGGCGTCCGGCCCCATTTTGTGCAGCGGCAGATCAATGCCGCGCTGAACGCAGGGGCCTTCAGCCGCGAGGACGTAACCGGGGGCATCCGACGGGCAGGGACCAATTTCGACGGGGCTGCGCAGCTCATGGACGGGCTGGAGGAGACCTACTGGGAGCCGGCGCTGGACGCGCCGCTGCGCGACTGGTGGGTCGAGGTGGATTTGGGCCGGGTGGTATGGGCCGAGAAAGCGGTGGTGAAATTCGTCGCCGAAGGGGTGGGCGATCCCTTTTTGCAGTTCAAGGTGCTCACCTCCAATGGCGATGAGGCCTTCCAAGGCAGTCAGAGTCTAGACTACCGGGTGGCCGGTCGCAGCGAGGGGTTGAACAAGACGCAGCGGGTTTTCGAATATACGCTGCGTCCTGCTAAGTCGGCGGATCCGGGGTTGAGCGGGGATTTGATCCAGTATGTGCAGATAGTGGCCACGGCCAGCGATGGCCGTCGTGGGGCGGAGGTGAGCGCGTCCGGTTGGGAGGGATTGCCGTCGTCGGCTCGGGGGGATGTGCTTTACTTTCGTCGGGAGTCGACGGGGGTTGAGCGGGAGGTGACGCAGGCGGAGTATGCGGCGATTCAGGAGGATCGTTTTAAGGGACCGATTCGCTATTATCGTTCGGAGCGCCCTCGGTTGGCGGAGGTGGAGGTGTGGACGGTGGGGGAGAATATAAGTTTGGGTTGGAAGGAGCGCGGGGGGTCAATCGAGGCCTTTGGCGGCGTGGGTGGGCAATCCAATATAATCGACGGCGATTACACCACCGCTTGGAATGCAGAAGTGTCGTTTTCCGGCGTAGGCGGAGCGCAAGTCAAGGACCGAGACCGAAACCTCCTATTCGACTTGGGCACCTGGTACTGGGTTGACCGCACGTTTATTGTCTACGGCAATAACATCTTTCCCAATTATATACTCAGTCTTTCGGATGGCAGTCTGGCACCGGATGGCAGCCGGGTCTTTACCTCCGTGATTGCGCGCGGCAGAGACGATGTCACGCTTGGCCGCGAGGCTCTTGCGCCCGCCGGGTCGCTGCCGACGGAGACGACCATGCAGGCCAATACCTTCCCCCCCATAAAGGGGCGCTATTTCAAGTTTGACTATCGCCTGATCAACGTCGGGCGGGTAGCGTGGGGAGCTGACATAAGGCAACTGCTGCTCTATGGCTTTGGTTTTCTGCCGCAGGTCACCCTGCAAACGCCGGCGATCGAGTTGGGAGATGCCCCCCGCATCCTTTCCACCATCTCTTGGGAGGCCCAAACGCCGCCCGGCACCCAGCTACAGATCCGCACTCGGACCGGGAACCGACTCACTGAGGACAAGCATTTCTTTAACAAACAGGGGGTTGAAATCCCCGAGGCCGACTATCGCAAGACGCTGTCGTTTATGCGGGGGGATTCGACGGTGGCGTTTGTGCCCGACGAGGGAGATTGGAGTCCGTGGAGCCAATTTTACGAGCAACCTGGCGCGGCCATCACTTCGCCTAGTCCTCGGCGCTATATAATTATTGAGGCCGCTCTGCTCTCGGACGACCCCCACCAATCCGCGGTGTTGCACAACCTGAACATTGGTCTGAAAGATCCATTGGCCCACCAAATTCTGGGTGAAGTAACGCCCCGCAGAGCCCAACAGAGCGGTCAACCCGAGGAGTTCACGCTGTTTCTGACCATTCCGCCCAACGAGGCAGGGTCGGCGGGTTTGGGGTTTGATCAGGTGCTCTTTGAAATCCCCCCTAGCGCCGAAGTGGAGTTGGTGGATGTGACCGTGGGCCAAGAGGTGTACTCGGCGAGTGAACTGGGGATCAAGACCCGCGCTGACTCGCTGTGGATTCACATGCCCGCGGTCGTGCAGGAGGCCGGCACCGAGGTAGCCCTGCGTTTTTCGAGCGCGTTTTACTTGGCGAGCAATGCCTTTCTCGTCTCGGTGGGACTGGGTGAGGAAGAGGCGGTGGTGTGGCAGCGGGTGGATCCGACCGACGCGGGCGAGGGCCTGACCGTGCTGACGCCGGTGGCCGGTGGACTGGTGGGCGATATGGAGGTAGTGGCGAATCCGTTCACGCCGAACGGAGATGGCATCAACGATGCGGTGAGATTCGTCTTCCCCGTATTTAAGATGCCGGGGCAGGCCTCGCTGATATTGGAAGTCTATGCGCTCGATGGATCGCTAGTGCACCGCCGGGCGCAGCCCGTAGCGCACGTCGCTGGTGTGCAGGAGGTGAGTTGGGATGGCCGGGACCAGGATGGGGTGCTGTTGCCGCCCGGCTTGTATATCTGTCGGGTCGGTCCAGAGGTGGACGCAGAGAGTGTTGGTGAATCCACGGTGGCTACCGTCGTGGCCAGTGTGTACTGAGAGTATCGACGCAAATTCCTCCCGGCGTCGCCGCAGCGCAGGCCGTCACTCCGGCAGGGGCTGGCGGCCTGTGGCACGTCGTCCCTTTGATCCCATTCCTCCATCGCCGGCCCAACCGCAGGGCGAGTACTAGCCGGTCCCTATAGCCGCTTGGGACAGAGGGTGGTGTGAAAAAGAAAATCCCCGCAGAGTACCTGCAATACCTGACGAAAGAGACCAACTTGGAAGCTGACCAGCAAAGTGCCACCGGCATTCCCCTGAGGGGCATATTGATCGGTGCGGTGCTCGCCTTTCTGATCAATTTCCTCGATGTGTATTGCACCCTGATGATACGCGGGTCGTACCTGACGCTGAATTTTAGCACGCCGGCGGCCCTGTTCTTTTTTTTCATTCTGGTGCTGGCCAGCGGTTTGGTAGCTCTCATCCGCAGGCCCCTAGCGCTCAACCAGACCGAACTGATCACTATCTACATCATGATGATAGTGAGCTGCTGCGTCCCCAGCATGGGATTGACGCCGGTCCTGCTGCCCCAACTGGTGGGTCCCATTTACTACGCCACTCCTGAGAACGACTGGGCCGAAGTGTACAACCAGTTCATACCCAACTGGCTCATTCCGCAGGGGGAAGATGTCGCTCGCTATTTCTACGAAGGACTGCCCCAGGGTGCCCCCATTCCCTGGGAGCCTTGGGTTGTGCCGCTGGCCTACTGGTACGGTTTCTTCCTCTCGCTCTGTCTGGTCATGACGTTTGCGATGATCATTCTGCGCAAGCAGTGGGTGGACCGCGAAAAACTGGTCTATCCCTTGGTCCAGGTGCCCATGGAGATGATCCAGCGGCAGAGAAAGGGAATTATTGGCAAGTCCTTCTTTACCAATAAATCAATGTGGGTCGCCTTTGCCTTTTCGTTCATGCTGATAAGCATCAACGGATTGCATTCTTATTCCCCTTCCTTTCCGTCCATTGAGCGGGACTTCAGGCTGCCCATTTTCCGCGACACGGTCACGCTTTGGTTCTCCTTCAGTCCATCTTGGCTCGGCTTCTTCTATTTCGTCGGTCTCGACATTTCCGCGTCCATCTGGATTTTCCACACCCTCACCCTGATTCAGAAGGGGATCTTCAACGTCGTCGGCATCCAGAGTACGGAGCGGATAGACCACTACGCTCGCGATACGTACACCTCCCATCAGGGCATGGGGGCGATGATCGTCTTCGTGCTGATCATGTTGTGGGGGACGCGCGAACACCTAGGCGATGTATTCCGCAAGGCAATTGGACGCGCCCCCGAAATAGACGACTCCGGCGAGGTGGTGTCCTATCGGCAGGCGGTGTTGGGCCTGTTCGGTTCGCTGTTCCTCTTTGGCTTTGGCCTGTGGGTGAGCGGCCTGCCGCTGTTGGGCACTCTGATGTTCATCTTCAGCGCCATGGTAATTTTTCTCAGCCTGACCCGCGTCGTGACCGAAGGCGGCGTCCCGGCCATGAGACCGCCGGTGATGAGTTCGACCTTTGTCATTTCGGGGGGCGGCACCCAAGTCCTAGGGGCTTCCGGGCTGGTGGCGCTGGGTTTTTCCTATGGCTGGCACTCTGAAATCCGCTCTTTTGTGATGGCGTCGGTGGCCAATGGGCTAAAAATGAGCGAAATCATCGGCGGCTCTAAGCGCCGTCTGATCTGGGCCGTGATCATCGCCATTGTGGTCAGTCTGATAGGCTCTACGTACATGGTTTTGTACTTGGCCTATAAATACGGCGGCATCAACCTCAATCCGCTCTTTTTCGGCTGGAAGGGGGGCATTGGCCCCACGGATATGGCTCCGCGCATTGTCGCAGAGCCTACGGGCCCTCGCCTCGACGCTTGGTTGTTCATGGGCATTGGCGGGGCGGTGATGGCGGGATTGATGTGGGTTCGACATCAGGCCCTATGGTGGCCTCTCAGTCCGCTGGGTTATTTGATCAGCGCCAATTGGAAGACCAGTCACATTTACGCCAGCGTAGTCCTCGCTTGGTTCCTCAAATTGGTCATCCTGAGATATGGCGGTCCCAAACTGTACCGCAGCTTGCGCCCGTTTTTCCTCGGTCTCATCCTGGGGGAAATTGTGGCGGCCGGGGTCTGGCTGGTCATCGATTACTTCACCGGCCACATGGACAGTTTCCTCACCCAAGTATAGTTGCCCAACGTGGCCGCACTAGAGCCTGCTTCCCCCAAAGGAGCGTCCGGTCCTTCTCCGTTCGAGATGGCGACGGCACTCAGTTGCCTGTTCCTGTCGGGGGCTGCGAGCCTGTTCTACGAAGTCTGCTGGATCAGAAAGGCCGGACTGTTTTTTGGCAGTACGACCTTTGCCCTAGCGACGGTGCTCGCCGTGTTTTTCCTCGGACTGGCCATGGGCAATGTCCTCGCTGGTCGTCTGTCGATGTCGCTGCACCGTCCGTTGCGGATTTATGGGATCGTCGAACTGGCTATCGCGGTGTTGGGCTTAGCGAGCAACGCACTGCTGGACGTGGCCGACGACGGCTATGGAATGCTTTATCGCTGGGCCGATGGCTCGGCACCGTGGATCGCTATGGCGCGCTTGGTCTTGGTGGCAGCCGTGATTCTCGTGCCCACGGTTTTGATGGGGACGACGGTCCCCTTGCTCGCTAGGGCGATTATCCGCCGACACCGCAGCCTCGGATTTGCCGCGGGCGGCCTCTACGGCATCAACGCGTTGGGAGCTGCCGCTGGGGCGGCCTTAGCTGGCTTTGTGACCCTACCGGTTCTGGGGCTTGCCGCGACCATATACTTGGGAGCCGGTCTCAATGTCTTGTGTGGCGTCGCCGTGCTGCTGGCCTGTTGGACTTCGGCGAGCTCAGTCGAGTCGCAAACGCACGCTGCGCCGCTTGCCGAGCAATCCGACCGAGAAAACCAAGCGACAGACGCGGGAAGGACGCTGCGGGGCTCCGTCCTGCTGCCCTTGTTCTTTCTGACCGGATTCGTCGGCGTGGCCATTGAGATTCTGTGGGCGCGCTACCTGCCTTTGATGATTACCAGTTCGGTGTACGCGTACACGCTGCCGCTCGTCGTGATCCTGCTCGGCATTGGCATCGGCAGCCTCGTCATCGCGCCGCTGTGCGACCGCAGCCGGTATCCAGTTGTCGTCTTCGGCTGCCTCCAGGCTTTCACTGGGCTGAGCGTCCTAGTCGCCATGAAGCTGCCCCGGGACATCTGGACGGCACTCGCGCAGGCCGCTCCAGAGTTGATAAGCGCCAACCACTTCATGGGCCTGCACGGCGCCATGTTGCTGCCGGGTGCGCTGGCTTCGGGTGCTTCGTTTCCCCTCGTGGTCCGACTGGTGTCGCGGAATGTAGCCGACGCGAGTTGGACGATCGGCCGGCTGACGGCAATCAATACCGCAGGTTCCATTGCGAGCGCGGTGATCATGGCTTGGGGACTTTCTTGGTTGGGGCTCGACCTCGCACTGCGGATGGTCACCGGCATGGCCATTGTCGGGGGCTGCGTGGCCTTTGCTGCGGGGGTGGGCCGTCAGTTGGGTCGGCGGGTTGCTGCCTTGCTGATCGCATTCAGTGTAATTGGGTGGGGGCTCGCCGCGACCCTGCTCAAAACGAGGCTGCCCCACGACCATCTGTCTTCCGAGGGGACCCTGCTCGAAGTAGTGGAGGGCCAAGGTGCCAGCCTCGCCGTAGTGCAACTTGAAGACAAGGTGCTACTCGGGATTGACCGCTTGTGGCAGGGTTCAAACAAGAAGAACCAACAGACCTTTGCCGGCCATCTGCCCATGCTTTTGCGCGGCGATGGCAACGGGACGGATGTGCTCGTAGTGGGGATGGGTACCGGCCAAGCTGCGGGGCGATTTCTGTTGTGGGATGTCCGTAGGCTCGATTGCCTCGATGTGGAAGTGGCTGTTTTCGATCTCGCCCGCCGCTACTTTGGCGCGGCTTGGCTGGACGACCCTCGAGTGCGCGCCCTAGCAGAAGACGGCCGGGATTACATCCGCCACAGCCAAGCCCGCTACGATGTGATCGGCATTGAAGTGGGCCAACTCTTTCGCCCGGGTATCATTTCCTTTTACACCCAAGATTTTTACCAGCGCCTTAGACAGCGGCTGGAGTCAGGCGGTCTAGTGACGCAATTCGTGCCGGTGCGAATGCTTTCCACGCCGCAGGTGCTCGACATCGTCGCCACCTTCATCAGTGTTTTTCCGCAGAGTCAGCTCTGGTTCAATGGGCCAGAGTTTGTCTTGGTCGGTCGCCGGGCGGATGCCTTTGCGCTCGACATCTCATCTCTTGAAGAGAGGCTGGGGAGGCCCGAAATTCGCCGCGATCTGCACTACCGGCATCCGCTGGACGCGAATACGGGGTGGCTCAACGAGTCCGACAGTGTCTTGGGGAGCTTCCTAGCGGCGGCTGAGGATCTGCGCACCCTAAGTCAAGGTGGGCGGATTCTCGCGGATGACGTGCCTAGGTTTGACTACGAACTCGACCCGCATCAAGATATCGAGGTGCGCACCGTGGGTGCCTTGCTCGAGATCGAGAAACCCTTGAGCAAGGCGGCCTCTGCCGCGCTCGATGGGAGGCGTATGGCCCGCATTGAACAAATGCGCAAACAAAATCTGTACGCCTTGGCCAATCTGATCGTCGACCGCGGCGACAAAGCCTTGCAGGCGGGGCAACTGGAGTTGGCCGAGCGGACTGCGCGAGAGGTACTGGCCGAGGTGCCGGCGCATACTAAGGCGCTTTGGCTCCTCGAAAGGATTGAGGATCGGCTGGACAAGGAGAGAGTGCGATGAACCTGCGCCTCATTCTCTATACCCTGCTACTCAGCGCCCCGGTCTGGGCCCAGGGCTATCGCCTTGAGCCGAACCAGTTGATCATCAGCGAGAGCGACTGGCCGGGGTGGAATTTCCCCGCCGGCAGTGTGGATTTTAGCGACGAAGGGGTTCGGCCTCATTTTGTGCAGCGGCAGATCAATGCTGCGCTGAACGCAGGGGCCTTCAGCCGCGAGGACGTGACCGGCGGCATCCGACGGGCGGGAACCAATTTTGACGGGGCGGCGCAGCTGATGGACGGGCTGGAGGAAACCTACTGGGAGCCGGCGCTGGACGCGCCGCTGCGCGACTGGTGGGTCGAGGTGGATTTGGGCCGGGTGGTATGGGCCGAGAAAGCGGTGGTGAAATTCGTCGCCGAAGGGGTGGGCGATCCCTTTTTGCAGTTCAAGGTGCTCACCTCCAATGGCGATGAGGCTTTCCAGGGCAGTCAGAGCCTCGACTATCGGGTGGCTGGTCGTAGCGAGGGGCTGAACAAGACGCAGCGGGTATTCGAATATGCTTTGCGTCCAGCCAAGTCGGCGGACCCGGGTTTGAGTGGGGATTTGATCCAGTATGTTCAGATCGTGGCCACGGCTAGCGATGGTCGTCGCGGGGCGGAGGTGAGCGCGTCTGGTTGGGAGGGTTTGCCGGCGTCGGATCGGGGGGATGTGCTTTATTTTCGTCGGGAGTCGTCGGGAGTGGATCGGGCGGTATCTCAGGCGGAGTATGCGGCGATTCGGGAGGATCGTTTTAAGGGGCCGATCCGCTATTATCGTTCGGAGCGTCCTCGGTTGGCGGAAGTGGAGGTGTGGACGGTAGGGGAGAATATTAGTCTGGGCTGGAAGGAGCGCGGGGGGTCGATCAAGGGATTTGGGGAAGCGGGCGGACATTCCAATGCAGTCGACGGCGATTATACCACCGTCTGGAGTGCAGAAGCGGGATTTTCCACCAAGGGCATAGGCAGTCGAGATGACGATTTCGCTGTGTTGATCAAGAACCGGGACCGGGATCTCTTATTGGACCTAGGCACCTGGTACTGGGTCGATCGCGCCTTTATTGTCTATGGCAGTGCCACATTCCCCAATTATGTGCTCAATTTTTCGGATGGCAGTCTGGCACCCGACGGCAGTCAAATCTTTACTTCCGTGGTGTCGCGCGGCAGAGACGATGTCACGCTTGGCCGCGAGGCTCTTGCGCCCGCCGGGTCGCTGCCGACGAATACGTTCATGCAGGCCAATATCTTCTCTCCTATCAAGGGACGCTTTTTTAGGTTCGACTATCGCGTCGTCACTACCGGGTTGATCCGTTCTGGTGTAAAGGAGTTGCTGCTCTATGGCTTTGGTTTTCTTCCACAGGTCACTCTGCAAACGCCGGCGATCGAGTTGGGAGACATTCCCCGCATCCTTTCCACCATCTCTTGGGAGGCACAAACGCCGCTTGGCACCCAACTGCAGATCCGCACCCGAACCGGAAACCGACTCACCGAGGACAAGCATTTCTTTAACAAACAGGGGGTTGAAATTCCTGAGGCCGACTATCGCAAGACGCTGTCGTTTATGCGGGGGGATTCGACGGTGGCGTTTGTGCCCGACGAGGGGGATTGGAGTCCGTGGAGTCAGTTTTACGAGCGATCCGGCGCGGCCATCACCTCGCCTAGTCCTCGGCGCTATATAATGATTGAGGCTGCTCTGCTCTCGGACGATCCCAATCAGGCGGCCGTGTTGCGCCGCCTCAATATCGGCTTGAGGGATCCGCTGGTGCATCAGATTCTGGGCGAAATCGCGCCGCGCCGCGCCCAGCAGAGCGGTCTCCGCGAAGCGTTCGCGTTGTCGCTGACGATCCCGCCCAACGAGGCGGGCTCGGCGGGTTTGGGGTTCGATCAAGTACTCTTTGAAGTGCCTCCGAGCGCCGAAGTGGAGTTGGTGGATGTGACCGTGGGCCTAGAGAGCGAACTGGAGGTAGGGGGCGGCCAGATATACCCGGCGGATGAACTGGAGGTAAAAACCGGAGTTGACTCGTTGTGGGTGCGCCTGCCCGAGGTGGTCCGGGAGCCAGAGTCCCAAGTTGTGCTGCGTTTTTCGAGTGTGTTCTATCTGGCAAGCAATGCCTTTCTGGTCTCAGTGGGCTTGGGCGAGGAAGGGGAGGTGGTGTGGCAGCGAGTGGACGCGACGGCCTCGGGCGAGGGCCTGACCGTGCTGACGCCGGTGGCTGGTGGACTGGTAGGCGATATGGAGGTACTGGGAAATCCATTCACGCCGAACGGAGATGGCATCAACGATGCGGTGAAATTTGTCTTCCCCGTATTTAAGATGCCGGGGCAGACCTCACTGATATTGGCGGTTTACGGTCTCGATGGGGCGCTAGTGCACCGTTCGGCGCAGTCCGTGGCGCACGCCGCCGGTGTTCAGGAGATGAGTTGGGATGGCCGGGATCGGGATGGAGTGCTGTTGCCGCCTGGCTTGTATATCTGTCGGGTCGGTCCAGAGGTGGACGCGGAGAGTATAGGTGAATCCACGGTGGCTACCGTCGTGGCTAGTGTGTACTGAGAGTCTAGACGCAAATTCCTCCCGGCGTTGCCACTTTGAACAAAAGCGACCATTAAAAGGAATCACGCGGTTTCATCGACAGGCACCTTTCAGTACGTGGCATACAAGACGCCGGTTTTTTCGACCTTTTCTCGGTCGGCATCGACCGAAACCCGATACAGGTAAATTCCCGGCGGCACCAAACCGCCGGCCTCGTCCCGACCATCCCACGCCCGCTCGTACTCGCCGATCCCATCCGCGCCCGAATATACCTGCCGCACCCGGCGACCCGACAAGTCCCACACCTCCACTGCTACCTGCGCACTGCCCGTAATTTCCAAGATGTGATAGAAGATGCCTAGCTGGTCGTTGCGGCCATCGCCATTGGGCGTAAAAATGGTCGGCTCGACTCGCACCTGTAACAACCTCTGCTCCTGTGCGGCGGTGGCCACCGACACCCGGTTGCCCTCGTATTTCGCCGTAGCGTCTCCCGAATTGACCCCCTGCGGCACCTCCAAAGGCTGGTCGCTGTCCGACACCTGCGCTGCAAAGATTGCTCCGTAGCGCAGCACCTGGGCTGCGAAATCGACCTCGACCAGCGTCCCCGAGTCCTGTTCCTGGAGGCGCGGGAAACTGACTGCCAGCCGATGCGGCTCCTCGGCTTCCACTGTAAAGGCCACAGGCACATCGCCGATGCGCACGGCCTCCACCGCGCTGATAATCGAGGAAGTCTCAATTTCCAGCCGGTCAAAGCCGACATCTCCTGGGTGAATCGTCGGCCGCAACGCATAGGTGAAGGACGATTGCTGCCCTACTTTTGCTTCGACCGGCCAGACCTCGCCCACTAGGTTCGTTGCCACCGGCTCGGAGGCGCGCAACTCCACGAAACCCACCCGGCCACCGGCGTCTTCACGGGGCAGAAAGTCGATTTTGAACTGGAAGTAGCGTCTGGGGCTTGCCGACACCACGGGAGTGCCGCTGCTGTCGGCAAAGTCATAGGGGGCCGACCAAAAGGTCCAGTGGTCGAGGTCGTGGGTGATGCCGGCCCGTTCATTGAGCTTGAGGCTGCTGTAGCCAGCGCGACTCACCTCGGCTTTGCTGCCGCGGCCGGTGAAGCGCCAGAATACGTCCGCATCGTCATCTAGGCCGCTACGGGTCTGGATGAGAACTTGGGCTCCGGGATCCTGAACCCCGGACCAGCGCAGGTCTCCCCAGGCCATAGGCCGCTCAAAATCGATGACATCGGAAATATAAGTGGCCTGTTTGACGAACCCCTTGGCGTAAACTTCTATTTCGTTCACTTCCCAGTCCGTGTTGTGCTCGGCCAAGGCTACTTGGACAAACTCTACTGCCTCGTGCGATGGGATGGGAATGTCGAGGATTTGCTCCCGGTTGTCTCTCACTTCGACAATCCAGGGCGATTTTGGCGGAACGATGCCGTAGTTGACTATGGGGCGCGGGCCGAGGTGGACGCGGAGGATGCCCACGGTTCGGCCTGGGTCGGTAAACCCGGATATTACCCGAATCCGGTCGATGTTGTAGAGGCCGCCTAGGTAGATATT
Organism: Gemmatimonadota bacterium; assembly: GCA_009840005.1. Next base: position 152,490 of record VXOR01000083.1, on the reverse strand, counting down.
GGCCGTGCCCGCCCGACTGAAATCATCGGTGCAGGCCCCGGATCTGATACTGTGATCGGCGCACAGATACTTTTCCGCCAGCCAGAAAGTACCCGTGTCCCCATCCCACACTTCTCTATTTATATTGGCCCTTAAATGTGCCCCTCCTTGCTCTTCGATTCCGGGTGCTATGTTGAAGTCTGGATTGCGTTTGAGCGGCTGGATACCGGTACTATCCACATCCAAGTCAATGATTTCCCCATGCGGTTCGGCATCGAAATCCATCCAGTTCAACTGCCTGAAGTCCACCCCAGCACGGCCTTCCTCAGGAGGTTTAGGCCAATTTTCACCGCCGAACCGGTAAATGGTCAGACCCGAGGCTGGGCTGGCCCAAAAACCGAGCGCCGAAGAAAAAATCCAGAATAGAGAAAGGAAGCGTGCTACTGTCATCGACGTCCATCCCGCAAATTGCATCTCGGAAGATAGTGTTGAAAGGGTGTTGTGTCATCTTTTTCTGGCCGCTATGTTGCTCTCCAGCATTGGAGGAATTGAACGTGATGAGAATATCAGCTCTTGTTTTCTCGGTAGCGGCAGCCATGTATTGGGCGTGTGACACTGCCGAGCACCCGCCAGACCAAGCCCAAGAATCGCCGCCAGACCAACCTTTGCTTCTCGGCCGAATCGACTTTCCCACTTCTGGTGCGCCCGCAGCCCAAGAGGAGTTCGAATTGGGGGTGCTGGCGCTGCACAGCTTCTGGTACGAGGAGGCGCGGGACCACTTTCGCAAGGCGCGGGAACTGGACCCCGGTTTTGCCATGGCCTACTGGGGCGAGGCCATGACGCACGACGCGCCTTTGCAGGGAACCCGAGGCGTGCAGGATTCAAAGGCCGGCCAAGCGATTCTCGACCAGTTGGATGAACTGCAAGCGCAGGGAAAGCTGCAATGGACGGCGCGCGAGCAGGGATTCGTCGATGCGCTGCGGCCGCTCTACCGCGAGCGGGGCAGTCCAAAAGGTCGCCGGGCCTTTGCCGCGGCTATGGAGCAACTCGCCGCGCGCTACCCGGACGACGACGAAGCGATCATCTTCGCGGCATTGGCCCGCATGAGCGCCGCCCGGGTCCAGAGGGGATTTACTTGGGACGATTCCTCGTTTGTGGAGCCGCTCGCCGCCATTTTGGAGGAAATGTACCAACGTCGGCCGGAGCATCCCGGCGTGGTACACTATCTCATCCATGTGTACGATTCGCGCACTTTCGCCCATAGGGGCTTGGACTTGGCCCGGTTCTATGCTCGCTTGGCTCCGGCCTCGTCGCACGCGCTGCACATGCCGAGTCACATTTTTCGCTGGCTCGGCATGTGGGCGGAGATGGCTGCTTCAAACGAGGATTCCTACGCGGCGACCGTGCAGTGGCAAGAGCGGACGGGGCGGCCCCTGTACAAGCGCGACTTTCACTCGCTCGACTGGCTGTTGGACGCCTATTTGAAGCTCGGTCGTTTGCAGGATGCGCAGGGCGTGCTCGATGAACTCGACGCCGTTGCGCGCGAAGCCCAGCGGCGGGGCGAGAAACTGGACCTCATTCCCTACAATGCGATTATGTTCAGAAGCCGCTACCAAAGGTTCGCACTGGCCGTGGGCCACACCGACGTACGGCTTCCGGTCACGGAGGAAGTGGATGTGGCCTCCATGCGGCCGGGTCAAGGCGCGCGCTTTATTGGCTATCGCGCCGCGGTAGCGGGGCAGGACTCGCTGTTTCGCCTCTCCGTCGGACGCGTGCGGGCCTACTCGCACATGCCGGTCTTGGGGAGATTCAAAAATTATCTCCAGGCTGTGGCCCACTATCTAGACGCTGTCCACGCCCGGGCGCACGGCGATGCCGCGGCCGCGCTGGAGTCGGCCCGCCGGGCCATGGAAGGGGAGCGACGAGAAAAGGTTCCACCCGACATTTTGGGTAGTGAGCTGTACGCGGAACTACTCGTAGAGCAAGGCCACGCGCAAGAGGCTCGCCCGTTGTTTGCCCAGCTTTTGGAGATGCGGCCACAGGACCCGCTATATGTGCTCGGTTTGGCGCGGGCTGAAGCGGCATTGGGCAGCGAGGGAGAAGCCGTGCGTTTTTATCGGGAACTCCTCGACATTTGGCGCAATGCCGATGCCGATTTGCCCGCGCTCAAAGAGGCGCAGGCTTACGTCCAGCAACACGGCGCTCAATGAGCCGTTGACCCTCGCCTCGTGCGAGAGGGAGGAATCAGATGCATAGCTGGCAGAAAGCATGCTTCATCGTCGCCTTGGGCATGGCCACGGCGACAGGCCCCAGCGCTGATACAGTAATAGAGCCGCTGGCGGGAACGAACCTAGCCTTGGGCAAGAGCGCGACTTTTTCTTTAGAGCCCAACTACAGCTTGTGTGCCGGGGGCGATGAAACCGATCTGTTCGACGGCGAGTTCTGGCAGCCCGGCGACACTGGCTTCTGGACCGACAAGGGAACGGTCGGCTGGCAATTTGGCCGCAAGCCCGGCGTCCTCATCTCTGTCGATTTAGGGGATGTTTACGCTATTGATGCTCTTGGTTTTGACACTACTTCCGGCGCGTCCCAGGTCACTTTTCCCGCAGCGCTCTTCGCCTATGTGTCCGACGATGGCCAGACTTGGCACTATGTGGCTGATCTGGTCAATGAGGCGATTCCCCAGGACCAGTACGTGCGCCATCGCTTTGTCGCTCAGGGCCTGAAAACCCGCGGGCGCCACTTAGCAATATACGTCGCCAAGGGGGGCTTTTACGGATTCGTGGACGAAATCGAGGTGATGCAAGGCCGCGGCGATCCGGCGGCTGTTTCTTTCGCAGAGGCTGGAATCGACCAAAGCGCGATCGAAAGCGACGCTTTAAAACGCGCCGAGGGCGCCGTGCAGAAGAATATCGACCTCTACTTTGTCCAAACCGCCCGCGATCAGGTGATGTCCATGCCGGGAGCAGACGCGGCCGCTGTTTTGCATCAACTCGAAGCTATAGAGCGCGTCGTTTTCGCTGGCAGCGGTGGCGAAGAAGTGGATTACTCCAAGGGGCTGCCCCACACCGAGGTCGGCCGCAGAATTTGCGCGGCGATGGGTGCCTATTTCAGTCGTCGCGACGACCGGGCCGCGATCGTATGGCAGCCGACTGACTCGATGTGGTCGCACCGGACCAACCCGTTTGCGCGACCGGTAAGCGAGGTTGCGCCCAAGTTGCACGCAGACATGATGATCGGCGAGTACGAACCGGTCGCGTTCAACGTGTCGAATAATACCGCCGAGCCGTTGACGATCCAAGTCGAAGTGGGCGCATTGCGAGAGATTGGGGGAGAGGATGTCTGGCCGGACGCGCAGATCACGCGACATATTGCAACCCATGTAGTAGGCAGTGGATTCCTGTTTTTCGACGACGCTTTGCCTCCCCTCGAAGATGGCGGTGCGATCCTACCGCCGGGCATGACGCGCCAAGTGTGGCTGGTACTCCACTCGCGGGGCATCGAGCTGCAACAGTACGAGGGCAAGGTCGCGGTCACCGTCGGCGATGTGCACTTCGAGATTCCGCTCAGCGCCACGGTGTTTCCAGTGGAAATGCCAGCCGACCCGACGTATATCGCCCAGTCGTGGGGCTACTTCACTTGGACGCCATCCCAGGGGTACGAGCAGCAGGCCGCTGCGGAACTTGAGCGCTGCTATGCCAATGCCCACGTGCTGCACCACGCGTACATCCCTTGGCCTAAGGTCGATAAGGCGACTGGTGAGCTGGTCCAACCGATTGAGGTCGATTTCGCCAAACTCGACGAGATGCTCGCGTACCGGCCCTATGTGAGACAGTGGCTGCTGTGGACCGGTTTTGAATTCGGCTTCATGGACCTCAATTATCACCGTGCGACTCATGTGCCGAAGGTCGGCACCCCCGAGCACGAAGCCCTGTTCAAGGAGTGGGTGCGGCAAATCCGCGACCACATGCAGGCGAGGGGCTATCCGACGGATAAATGGGCCTTTTACTGGGTTGATGAGCCCGGCGACGAGGGATTTATGGAGTACATTGTTCCGTCGTCGAAATTCGCCAAAGAGGTCGATCCGACGATCCTCATTTGGGAGGATCATCAGATTTCGCTGGAGATGCTGGAAAAGTATCCCGATGCCATTGACATCCACTGCTGTCCGCTAAAGTACTACCGCCAACACCCCGAAATTCTCGCCCACGTGCTGGCGGAAGAACACGCTGGCTCCCAGTACGTCGTGGGAAGTTCCAAAGCCAGCGATCCCCACCGCTACTATCGCCTGCACCACATGGCCACCGTCGAGTTGGGGTTGGACGGTGCTGGCATGTGGGTCTGGGGAGACGACGGCGGACAGTTCAACGACTACGCGGGCCGCTACCCCAGCTACGGCATGGTCTATGCTACCGAGCAGGGACCAATCACCAGCAAGCGGCGGGAGGCTTGGCGCGAAGGCATCGAAGATGTTGAATTGTGGCGTCATCTGGGCACTGTCGCGGCAAAAATCGGGGATGCAGGTTTGGCGCAACTCCACCGGGAAGGTCCGGGCCGCTTGGTCAACAGGCAGGATGGTCGGGCCGATTTGGTGCAGGTGGACCTGCACAGCGGTACGCCCGGGGAATTGCTCGAGATGCGGTTGGCGGTGCTACAGGCCGTGGCTGAGGCCCTAAAAAACTGACGTTACGCATTGTAGGGGCAACCCTTGTGGTTGCCCTCGTCGGATCCCGCTGGCTGCATACGCGGTGTCGCATGGGCGCCCACAAGGGACGCCCCTACATCGACCGGTTCGGTGCCGATGCGTAACGTCAGTAAAAAAGGCTACCTTAGGAGGGCAGACGATGGAGGAATGGACGCGCAGGACGTTTATCCAGCAGGCGCTTGGCGTGGGCGGTGCGCTGACCTTGGGCCTTGCGTGTGCCCGTCCAGAGAGCGACTCCGACCCCTTTGCTAGCGGCGAATTGCTGGGGAATCAGAGCTTCCTCGACGGCAAAGAGCCCCTGCAACTAGGCGATGGACTTGACGCGCGGTTCCACACCGATTTGACCGCGCTCACACCCGCCACCTTGATCACTCCCAATGAGCACTTCTTTGTGCGTACGCGCTGCTCCGACCTGCTCGATTTTGCCCAGCCGTGGAAGATCGCGGTGCGCGGACTGGTCGAGCGGCCAGTGGAAATTGGTCTGGACGAGTTAAAGCCCTTGGTCAGACCCATGGGCACTGTGCTGCTAGAGTGCGCCGGCAATCAGCGCCGACCCTTTGGATTGATGAGCGCGGCCCAGTGGTCGGGCGTCCCCCTGACCGAGGTGCTAGCGAGGCTGAACATCAAAGCCGAGGCGACCCGCGTCCTGATCTCGGGCTTTGACGAGTACTCAACCAAACCGCACTCCTCGATTCCGGGGGCGAGTTGGGTTTTTACCTTTGCGGAGCTTGAGAAATACGGCGCTTTCTTGGCGACTGAGATGAACGGCGAGCCGCTGCCGCACGATCACGGTTTCCCCGTGCGCCTAGTCGTGCCCCGGTGGTTTAGTTGCGTGGACATCAAATGGGTCAATGAGATTGTTTTAGTCGATGACGGCGCAAAGGCGACGAGTCAGATGCTGGAGTTTGCCAGCCGCATCAATCAGCAGGGCGATCCCAAGTTTGCCAAGGACTTCGACCCCGCGCTGATCGACCAGGCGGCTCTGCCCATCCGCGTTGAAAAATGGCGTGTCGCCGAGCGGATCGTCTATCGGGTGGTCGGCCTGATGTGGGGGGGCGAGCGGCCGACCGACAAATTGATGATTCGGTTCAGTCGGGACCGAGATCCCGTTCCAGTCAACATGCCCTACGCGCAGGAGACCAACGACACTTGGACACTTTGGTCGCATTCGTGGGAACCCGCGCGGATGGGGTTCTACGATATTACCATGCACATTGACGACGCTAGCGTCAGGACGTGGCGGCTCGATCGGGGGCTGCATCGACGGCGGATCTACATCAGACAGGTTTGATGTCGAATGTTGCGACACGTGATTGTAGTCGCCGGCTTATTGTTTGGGTCGGGGATGTGCGCCCTGATCTACCAGATGGTCTGGCTGCGCGAATTCCGCTTTGTCTTTGGTGCCTCTACGCTGGCTTCGGCCGCGGTGCTGTCTGTCTTTCTGGGGGGCCTTGGCGCGGGCGGGTTCTGGTTTGGGCGGCGCGTTGACCGCAATCCTCGGCCTTTAGCCTTATATGCCTACCTCGAACTGTTCATTGCGGCCTCGGCTGCCCTTACGCCGTTGCTGGTGTGGATGGCGCGCGAGTTCTACGTCGCCTTGGGCGGAGTCCTGTCGCTGGGGGCGGTCGCGGCCACGCTGGTGCGGCTCGTGCTAACTGCGTGTGCGCTGGCCGTTCCAACCTTTCTCATGGGGGGAACGCTACCCGCTGCGGCCAGAGCTGTCGGGGGAGATGAGGATGCTGGGAGACGCCGGGTCGCCGTGCTGTACGGAATCAACACGCTCGGCGCTGTGACCGGGGCTTTGCTGGCTACTTTCGCGCTACTGGAACGCCTAGGGGCCGATGCGACTCTGTGGGTTGCCGCCGCGCTAAATGCCGTTGTCGGTGGCTGTGCCCTCTGGATTGCGCGTGCTTACCCAGCCGTCTTTGACAAACAGGTGTCTGTTGCACAAGCGCCAGATGGAGAGGTGCGGCGCTCTGGCTACGTGCGGCTGCTGATTTTTGCCACTGCCGCGGTGGTCGGGATGGCCTTTCTGCTCATGGAACTGGTCTGGTACCGGATGCTGGCGCCGCTGCTCGGGGGCACCACCTATACCTTTGGCCTCATCTTGGCCGTGGCACTGCTGGGGATTGGCTTGGGGGGGACCGCCTATGCGTTGTGGGGGCGCAAGCGGGCCCCTGCGCTCTCTGGGCTGGCACTGACGTGCATTTTGGAAGCGCTGTGTGTAGCCATTCCCTTTGCGCTGGGCGATCAATTAGCTGTGCTGGCGGGCGGCCTGCGCGAGTGGGGGACGCTGGGTTTTGGCGGACTGGTGCTGTCGTGGTCTGTAGTAGTGGGTATTGTGGTGCTGCCCACGGCTATTGTTGCGGGGTATCAGTTCCCGCTCCTCATTGCGCTGCTCGGCCCCGGCGCGCGCCAGCTTGGGCTCGACGTGGGCTGGACCTATGCCTGGAACACCCTGGGTGCCATTCTGGGTGCTTTACTCGGCGGCTTCGCCTTGCTGCCGTGGCTTTCCGCGCCGGGCGCGTGGCAACTCGTGGTAGTGCTGCTCGCGGTTTTGGGAGGGGGTATTGCTGTGTTTGCGTGGGTGAGAGGCAGGCGGGAGGAGGAAAGCTCAAAATGGATTGGCCTACAGTCGGGCCTAGCCGTCGTTTTGGCCGTGGTCGCCGCGTCCTTATTGTTGGCGACCGGACCCACCGCGGCGTGGCGGCACACTCCGATTGGGGCGGGGCTGAAAATGCTGGCCAATTTGAGTGACAATGAGATACGGGGATGGATGCAAGGGCAGCGGCGCGCCGTGCGCTGGGAGCGGGAAGGGATTGAAAGCTCGGTGGCCATTCGCGTGTCCGACCGGGGGCCAGTGCTCTTTTTGAACGGCAAGAGCGAGGGATCTGCGGTGGGGGACGCTTCCACTCAGATCATGAGCGGGATGATCGGCGCCATTCTGCATCCACAGCCGCGCAATGCCCTAGTCATTGGACTGGGGACCGGATCTACGGCTGGTTGGCTGGCTGCTATCGATGCAATGGAGCGCGTCGATGTGGTGGAGTTGGAGGCGGCTGTGGTCGAAGCGGCCAGCGTCTTTGGTCCGGTCAATGTGAACGCTGTCGGCCATCCCAAGGTGCACACGGTGGTCGGCGATGGGCGAGAGGTCGTCCTGACCACTCGGCAATCCTACGACCTCATCTTCTCCGAGCCTTCCAATCCCTATCGGGCGGGGGTTGCCAGCCTGTACACGCGCGAATTTTACGAAGGAGTCGCTCCGCTGCTGCGCGACGGAGGCCTATTCGCTCAGTGGGTGCAAATGTACGAGGTGGACGAGCAGACCATCCGCACCATCTACGCTACTCTGAGTTCGGTTTTCGCGCACGTGGAAACTTGGCAGACCCAGCGCGGGGATTTGCTGCTGCTGTCGTCTGCCGCGCCGGTGTCGTACGATGTTCCCAGATTGCGTGCCCGGATCGCCGAGGAGCCTTACCGCAGTGCGCTGGCCGCAGTCTGGCGCACTGCGGACCTCGAAGGCTTCCTAGCTCACTACGTAGCCGGCCCGGCGGTGGCGCGCGAATTGGCGCGCGAGCAAGCGTTGAATACGGATGATCGCACCCTGGTGGAGTACGCCTTTGCCCGCCATCTGGGTCTCGGGAGGCATTTCAATATCGAGACGGTGGAAAAATTAGCTCGTGACCGAGGGGAAGATCGGCCTCGCGTGACGGGTGGGGACGTGGACTGGGAATGGGTTACGGACCAGCGCCTCGCCTTTTTGATTGGCCAAGGGGAACAGATTCGCCCAAACCGGTACCCGGATTTGACGCCGCACCAGCGATATCGCCTGCAAGCGCTAGCGGCTTGGTGGGAGGCGCGGTCGCGCAATGGGCTGGCGTGGTGGCAAAGTCAGCCGCGCCAGCCGAGCGGGCTGCACGAAGTGTCGGCTGTGGCCTACATGATGGCGGTCAACCAGCGCGAGGAAACCGCTCAGTACATAGAGCAGTTGCGCGACCTCCAGCCCGTTGAGGCAGATGTGATCTTGGCCATTTTGCGCACGCGCCAGGGACGGATACCGGAAGCAGTCGCCGCACTGGAGTCGGCTTTTGCGGGGTACGGCCGCGATCCCTGGGCTTGGCCAGCACTCATGCAGCGCGGCTTGGCGCTAGCGGTGGACCTCGGTGGCCGGGATGCGGCCCATGCCGAGCGGTTGTACGCGGCGTTGCGTTCTCCGTTTGTCATGGATTACGCACGGGAGACGCGGCTGAACGCGTTGTTGAATCTGGGCTATGAGCTCAATTTTCCGCAGAACTGCATAGAGGTGCTCAACGAGTTGGAACCGCACGTGCCTTGGAAGCGCGATTTGCTCGCAGCGCGCGTCAAATGCTACCAAGCCGGAGACCATCCCTATCTCGACAGGGCGCGCCGCGATTTCGAGATATACCTCGCCTTAGAGGAAAAGTGAACCATGATAGAATTCGCCTTTGCACACTCACGACATTTTCCCCGCACCGACCTCGCCGCAGATACGGTCCTGGTGGTGCCGGATGGTCTCCAAGCGACTTCTCCCGTTGTGCAACTACAGGGTGCTATCGCCGCCGTGGGAGGGAGGGTGCCCGATATTGTCGCGCAGCGGGATTTCACCGACGCGCTTTTCAGCAGTACGCAGGTGATCGCCTGCGGCAATATGACGAACAACGCCGCGCTGCGGCGGCTCTACACGGCCCGCTGCTGTTTTGTCGATACCTTTTTTCCCGGCGGGAACGGCTATTTTGTCAAGTCGATTTCAGATCCCTTCGGCTATGGCAAAAACTGTATCGTCCTCGGAGCCAGCAGCCGGGAAGGGCTGCTCGCGGCCTTTGCGGTGTTCGAGGATTTGGTCCGCGCTAGTGACGGGGAGTTGCAGCGGGTACACGCCGCTCAATTTCAGCATTCTCTACCTCGGTTTCCCGAGGAAGCACAACTGGAAAAGATGGTGCAGGACGATCTCAAGACTTGGGAAGGCGCTTGGGTTTCCACGCCTTTTCGGGGCGGTCAGGTGGAGAGCTACGCTTGGTATTACTATCTGACCGACCATCCGGTGTGGGGCCGCGCCGTGCCGGCCATCTTCGCCGGTTCCCTAGAACCTTGGCTGGCTCAGCGGCGCGACTACCCAGAGACCTACCACTGCTTTTTTCACTTTCACAGCCTCATCCACCTCTGGGAGCTGATCGAGGATAGTCCGCTCTATACCGAGGCCGATCGCCGCGGGGTGGCGACCATGATGGGCGAGATGCTGCGCCACTTGGCCGGCCTGTTCTATATGGAGGAAAGAGTCAATCCTCCCGACCAGATTCGCCAGAACCACACCACCTATATCGCCATGGATTTGGCAGCAGGCCACAACTACCTGAGTAGGCGCTACGGCATCCGGGAATTCGATCCCACTGAGGAAGTGGTGGAGCGGATTTTTGCTGGTCAGAGCGATTGCTACAGATCCAACGACGACGGTGGCGTGGGGTACGCTTGGCTCGTGCCTCAGGAGACGCTCTCGTACGGGTTGCTTAAGAACGACTACGGGTATATCGAGAATGGCCACATCGCCGATTTGTGTACGCTAGCGGTGGTGACTACGGACAATATGCGCAGCGAGAGCAACCACGGAGATACCTCGGGGTACTCCCCGTTTTCTCCGTCCCAGGGGTGGGAAGGCCGCTTGTGGGCGCCGATGGTTTCCACTTGGTATGCGCGCAACCCAGAGCATTTGTGGATCCTCAACTGGCTGGGCGCGCGCAAGAGGCCGACGCTGGCGCACGTGTTGCGGGGGCTTTATGCCGGCGTCGAGTGGGGGGAAAATGGATTGGCGCTCGCCGAATGCGTCCCCGAGGAACCGGTTGGTCTGCTCGGTATATACGCGATGAAATTGCCGGACAAAGCGCTGCGGTGGGTGCGCGCGTACGCTCCGGCTGACAACCAGCCAGACCCACAAAAAGACTACTTCGACAAGCTCTCGCTGCGGCGCGACTTCGACCCGATGAGCGAGTATTTGTTGCTCGAAGGGAGCGGCACGTTCTGCCACGGGCACGAAGACAGCAATACCATCGTCCGGCTGACTTGGAACGACCGAGCTTGGTTGGGGGACGGTGACTATATCCGCGCGGCACCCAAATTCCACAATTCAGTCGCCGTCATCCGCGATGGCGTGGGCGTGTTGCAGCCGCCGGGAGATGGGCTGCTGCTGCCGCTGCTGGCCTCGCTGAACTACCGCAGCGAAAGTGCCGCTCTTGGCTTGGTGCAGACCGAGGCTGCCGGGTACAACGGAGTGGACTGGCGGCGCAATGTTTTCTGGGGCAAGGGGCGCTATTTTGCGGTGATCGATCAACTGCAATGCACCGAGGCTGGGGACTATCGCTGCTACTGCTTGTGGCGGCTGGTGGGCGAAGCTGAACTCACAGGGTCTAGGGTATGTCTGCATCAGGAGGGCGAATACTTCTACATCGACAATGCCGATGGAGCGGCCCAGGAAATCGCGGCCGACTTGCACGTGAAAAGCCGCTGGTCCAACTATCCGCACGCCGGGGACATACTCCACGTCCTGCACCAGCAAGCCGCCCGCACCATGCAGCCGGGGGAGAATCTCTTCTATATCAACCTGCTGACACCGCATCCCGACATCCGCATAGCGCGCCTGAATGCAAGGGCCGTCGAGATCCGCGATGGAGAGGAGACGACCATTTGGGGCGTCGGCCATACTCGCTTGGGCGCGCTGGCAATTGAGGCTGAAATGTTCGGGATCTCTCTAAAGGGAGATAGCCTGACTTTGCAAGGCATTGAACGCCTAGGCTTTGCCGAGGGCGAGGATTGGGACTGGCAGGTGTTTGACGGGTTGCATGCGACGTTCCAAGTGGGACAGAGTGAAATAGCGCAACGCATCTGCGACGCCATGGACGCTGTCGCGCCAGAACCTCCCCCTGCCGTGGTGGAACCTTCCCGGCTTCGGCCAGAAGGTGGTTGGACCGTCAAGTGGAGCCGGGATCTGGGTTCGACCGAGATAAGTGCTGTAGCGGTCCACAATGAAATTTTGCTTGCTGGCACTGAGGACGGGGAGGTCGTCCAACTGGAGCTCGGGGACGGCGCGGCGATGTGGTCACATCGACTGGGGCCGGACCAGGTGGCCACTGCCCTGCTTTTGGCCGATATCGACGCCGATGGGGAGGTGGAAGCGCTGGTGGGCACGGACGATGGTCAACTGGCCGCACTTGAAGGCCACAGCGGCGAGCAGCGTTGGACCCAGACCTTGAAAAACTCCGGGTGGGGTGCAAAAGTCTCCGGTTTAGCTGTGGCCGATCTGGAGGGTCAGGGCCGCACGAGTGTGTTGGCGTCCACCGTGGGCTGGTACATAAACGCCTTTGCTGCGGATGGCACGCTCGAATGGGCAGAGTGGGTGCGCTACCACGCGATCACGGTGCTCGCCGCCGCGGATGTGGACGGCGATGGTCTGGCCGAGGTGATTGCGGGGACTGAATACTCCACTCCGCTCAATGTGCACAATAGCGATGGGTCCTTCCGCTGGACCACCTTTGAAGAAGTGGGGTCCGAGGGCAATGCCACTACGCCGCGCCGCGGTATCGGCCTGACCCATCTGCAATTGGTCGATGTCGATGGAGACGGCGTGTGCGAAATCGTCTATGGCACGCAGGACGGCTGGATTTACGCGGTCAAACCGCAGGATGGGGCCGAGGTCTGGCACGCCAATATCGTCGGCGAGGTTGTAGGTCTCATCGCCTTTCCTTGGGGATTGGTTGCGGCCAGTGAATTCGGCGAACTCTACGCCTTTAGCTACCGAGGGGAATTGCGCTGGCACGTCCAGGTCGGCGAGTGGATTCGGGCCATCGCCCCGGTGGGGGAATACATTGTCGCAGCCGTGGAAAAGGGTGCGCTGTTAGCTTGCGATGCGGACGGCAGGTGTGTGGGCTCTGTGGCGATGGAAGCGGAAATTCGCGGTTTGTGGCCGTGCCGCAGCGGCGTGGTGTGCAGCTTGGCGGGAGGGTGGCTTAGTTGCGTGGAACTCGGCGTTTACTAAGGAGCGTAGAGCGCAAATAGTTTGGCGTGGTCTAGGTACACTTTGACCTTGAGCCCCCCTCGCATCTGTGAGACCATCTTCTGTTCGAGACCGCCCGCTTTGCTCCCGGCCGCACCTTGCCGATCGCCTTTCCATTGTATCTGATATTCTGTCTCATTGCCCGAGAAGGGTATGCAGTCGTCGCGGCCAAAACCCGGCACGACCCGGTCAAACGGATCGGCCAGCTCCACTTGCAGCGAGCCGCCGCTCGCATCGGCGTTGATCCACAAAGCGTGGGGATCAACGTTCAGTGGCACTGTGGACACGACCCCTTGGGCGTCCGTTTTCAGACAGACCAGCCGGTCCTTTTCGATTTTCGCCAGATTGATTCCCCGCTGGGATTTTTCGCCGCCGCGCGGCGGCTCGCCGTGCAGATCGTTTGAGCCGCCGTGATAGACCCATATTTCCTCGTCTAGGACAAAAGGGGCATGCGGGGGATAGACACTTCCACAATCATAGCTGCCCGGGGAGCCGCAGAGCAGAATGGGTTCGCGGTTGCCCGCCCGATGCCAGGTGCGGCCGTCCTTTGAATAGGTCAACTGAACGTCCATCTGGTTCATCCATTCAGGCATCCAATCTTCGATCTGGTTCTGGGCGATCCAGCCCTCGTAGAGCGTGTGAAACACAGACAGGAAGCCGATGCGAAAGTCGCGATACGCCAGCGAACTCATACCGTAAAACTCGTGATCCTGAGAGGGATCGAGTTCGTCGGGGGCAACGATAATCTGGCGCGGAGTCCAGTTTTCAAAATCACTGCTCTCGGCCATGCAAATGATGCGCACGTTGGGCCGCCCCCGGAGATAGACGACGTAGCGGTGGATTTTGGCATCCCAATAAGCGACCAGATGGGTGTCCGATCCCTCGGGAATGACCGGGTTGAGCCAGCGTTGGGGCACATCCCAATGGATTCCGTCGGCAGAATACGCCACGCAGACCGGCTGGACGATGCCGGCGAACATCATGTCGCCACTCTGGAACATAAAGAGCATTTTGTAGCGCTTGGCCGGATCGGTTTCAATGGGGTCTTTCATGACGCCGGTCCCCGCTCCCCACCTGAAAAATGGAAAGACTAGGTTATTCTCTTTGCTGCCGCCGTCCTCGAAGAGGTTGAGGATGGGTTTTTCCCAGTGGATCCCGTCTTGGGAGACGGCGTAGGCCACTCCGTCCGCTTGGTCGCCGCGCGCGTCGCTCAATTTTCGGCCCACGCCGTACCACATCTTGAAGATGTTCTCTTCGTCGTCGTACAGGACATTGATGTAGCTGCCGATCAGCCACTCCTCTTCATAGGCTTGATCTTTCTCGATCAGCGGCTGTTGCGAAACCTTCTTGGCAGGGACAACCCCTTTTGCGACGTTGTCGAGGCTTTCGATAGACTCATCGTCGATGAATAAAAAGGCCGATTTTTCGTCCGTCATGTTATTGCTCCTCTTGAAGTGCCTTCAACATTGTGTCGCCAATACTGGCGACAGACCGCTCCAGCACTAATGGCAAAAGGGTTGTCTGAGCATGGGTTTTTCCCCTGCTTCTCTCCGCACACATTGCCGACGAGCTACAGAGCGTCCGTAGTCCAGGTCACGGAGGGCGGATTGACGCCGTACTGTTCGGCCCAGTCGATCAATGCACGGGGTACTTCATCGACGTTGTAATAGCCGCCCAAGAGCTGCCAGTCGATGTCGTTGGTCGTCCGCTGCAATACCCGTTGGTCTGGTGGATCGAGGTATTGATCTGTATTCATCCAGCGGTAGGCGTAGCCGTAGATTATCACCTTGGAGGTGCGCTGGCTCAAATTGGGTGCCGCGGTGTGGAACGTGCGGTTTTCAAAGAGGATGGCGTCGCCGGCGCACAATAGCGGATCGACCACCGTCGATGGATCGACCGCACCCGTGGGAATGGCTAGGGGCGTCTCATTGAGGTGGGTGCCGCGGGCCATCATGGTCATGCCGGAGTTGGGTTCGGCAAAGTCGGTCAGGCAGTAGCACACTTTTACGCCGAGGCGCGGCAAACCGGCTTGTCCCAGATCTTCGGCAATGCCAATATCGCGGTGCCAGCCGCGCCGCGGCTCTGTGGTGTGTGGATCTTGGGGCTTTTTGTAGATCACCGAGGCCGAGTGGAGATGGATATTGGGAGAGAGCAACTGCACTACTAAGGGAACGGTGGCCGAGTTGGAGACGAGTTGGTCGAACGCTTCCTCTTGGACGACGCCCTGGCGCAATTGCATTTGGATCTCGGCTGGGTCGTCGAGAAACGATTTCATCAAGCGATCGCTTGCTTTGGTCAGGCAGGCCACGGCGTCGGCATCGATGGCTTGTGGGACCATGAGAAAGCCGTCGGCTGCAAAAGCGCGGCGCTGCGCGTGGGTCAATTGGACGAATTGCATTGTTCTCCCGAGTTGAATCTGTCAACTACCGATGACTAAAGTCACCGGCTTGTCCCTGGCCGTTACCCCGCCGCAGCGGCGTAGGCCGAAACTATAGGCTCGTTGACAAGAGCCTTTGCCCGGATATTCCGGGCGGCGTTGCAATCAGCGTGAAGCTCAAAGCCACACTGCTTGCAACAAAGCCGAGACTGTGAGGAGCGATTACCGCTTTCGATATGTCCACATTGGGAACACATCTGAGAAGTGTACTTGGGATCGACGATCTTGAGCAGCACGCCGGCTTGTTGGGCCTTGTAGGCAATGTACTGCCTAAGTTGGTCGAATCCCCAAGACCCCATGCGGTTACGTTGAGGCTTGCGAAACCGTATCCGGTCCCGGATGCCCTTGAGGTCTTCAAGGGCTATGCCGCGGCCGGTGTCTTTGGCCTTCTCAACGAGTCGCTTAGAGAGGACGTGATTGGTATTACGACGAAAGCGAGACTCGCGGTCTGCAATACGCTTGAGCTTCTTGCGGATGCGCTTACGCCGTCGGTGATTGGCAGCCAGATCAGCCGCCGACTGAAGAACCTGCTTGAGCGTCTGGTTCTTGACGCGGACTTCTTCCACGTCTTCGCCCGAGTGCATTTCCCCGTCGGAGTCGGTGGCCAGGTTCTCTACCCCGAGGTCCACGCCGAGGAAGTCGTCGGTGTCGCACGGCGGCTCAGGCTCATGCTCGACGGTAGCCATGATAAACCACTTGCCATCCTTGCGACGCACCAGTTCAGCAAACTGCTTGACTTGGTCAAACTGGTTGGCTTGGTAGTCACCCATGACCATCGAAATGTCGTGACGCTTCCCATCGGCTGTCTTGATATTGACCGTCGTCAGGCTTTTGTAGCGGAACGCCCCCTTGCGATACGGAATAGCCGCCAAGGGACGAAACGACACCTGCTTGGATTTGTCGCGCTTGTAGGCCGCCGCTACGTGGGCAAACGTCAGGATAGCAATATCAGCAGGCAAATCAAACTGTTCACGAACTTCGTAGTAATACAGCTTGTGCAGCGCATAGCTGTTAGCCAACTGACGCTCAAAGGCTTTCTTGGCCACCCCGTTACACGCGGCATTAAACCGGCGCATCGTCTCTTCAAGCGCGCCCGCTTGCTCTGTCGTAGGAAGGAGCTTGATTTGGATAACCCGTTTCATAAGAGTACATATAACCATGAGACAATGCGCCATCAAGCTATATCGTCCTTCACTCAGGGACACTGCGTGCCCGTCGTTCAGGCCGCTCCTATCCCCCTGAACGGCTAAAGCCGTCAGTCCCTCGGAGTTTCTTTATGGTTAGATCATCGGCATCCTACTCGTCGAGAAAAATAGGGCGTAATTACCCCCCAACCAACTTTTCCTCAAGAGGAGGACATCAAGATGAAAATCACGGCGATTAAAACCTTCATGGGGCTATTCAGCGGCCGCAATCGCGGGCTGATCAAAGTCGAAACCGACGAAGGTATCCACGGCTGGGGCGAGGCGTATTCTATTGGCCCCGATCTGTCGATAGAACCTATTGCCGACTACATCTTCGAAATGATCAAGGGCGAAGACCCGCGCCGCATCGAGTACATCATGCTCAAACTCACCCAGCAATTTCGCTTTCCCCCCGGTGGCGTCGGCCTAGCGGTGAGTTCGGCCGTTGACCACGCTCTGTGGGATATCTCCGGCAAGGCCGCTGGTCTGCCGGTGTACATGCTACTGGGTGGTTCATGCCGCGACCGGGTGCGCGTGTACCAGGGGGCAGGGGGGCGCGACGGCGAGGAGACAGCTAACAGCGCCCAGCGCCTCAACGAAGAGTGGGGTTTTACGGCCTTTAAGCTCAGTCCATTCCGCCTTAGTCCGGATGTCGATCGCTGGGGGCGCATTTGCGCGGAGGCGGCCAAGTACTTTGAGGAGATTCGCCAGCACGCGCCCGCGGACTTTGAATTTGCCTTTGATCCCCACGCCAAGATATTTGAGCCGGTCCGCGCCTTGCAGTTGGCCAATGCGCTGGCGCCCTACGACCCCTATTTCTACGAGGAGCCGCTGCGTCCCGAGCATACGGCCGCTTGGGCGCGGCTGCGCCAGCAGATGCAGATTCCCTTGGCCACTGGCGAGTGCCTGTACACCCGTTGGGAATTTCTCGACCTGATGGCAGCTCAAGCCGTGGACATCATCCAGCCGGATGTGTGCGTGTGCGGCGGTCTGCTCGAAATGCGCAAAATCGCCGCGATTGCCGAGGCCCACTACGTCAGCGTAGCGCCGCACAACCCCATGGGGCCGGTGGCCACTGCGGTCAACGTGCACTTTGCTGCGGCCACGCCCAACTTCAAAATTCTGGAGTACATCTCGCCCTTGAGCAACGAGTGGAAGGACTGGGTGGACGATCCCTATATGCCCAAGGAAGGCTATCTCGAACTGCGCGACCGACCGGGCCTAGGCATCGATGTAAACGAAGACGCCATCAGCGAAGACAAATACGTCCACTGGCAGCGCACCTGTCCGGTGCGGCCGGATGGATCGACTGGGTACATTTGAGTCGCTAGCGCACCACGACTTGCCGCACTTTGACGCGGCGCGCCGTGCCCTCTGGACCCTGTATGGTGAGTACGACTATGTATTCACCGGCTTCTTGGTACTGGTGGATGGGGTGTTGTTCGGTCGCGGTGGTGCCATCGTCAAAATCCCACGACCAAGAGGTGATGGTGCCATAGGAAAGGTCTTTGAAGGCTACCAATCTGCGTTCCATGTCCAGCACTTGGAATTCCCACTGCGCTTCGAGCGGCTTGCGAAAGCGGCTCGCGAGCGGCATGAGCCGAAAGGCGCACAAATTCGAGGCGTCTGAGTCCATGCGGGTCTCGTGAGAGAGGTTCCAGAACCCCTCGTACGAGCTATTGCTTTCGTCGTAGTCGAGCACGGCCCACGACAGTCCGATGAGGGTGTTTTCCACCAGGTTGGATACTACCGCTCGCTCAGGGCCTTCATAGGGGGCATAGTCAAAAGGAGTGATCCAAAATTCGAGTACCAGTCGGCCGCTCTCGCCCTCGGCAAAATCGTAGGAGTACGCGTGGTTGGCGTAGGGCAGTCGGCCGATCCACGGCTGGCAGCCCCAGACGAAAGCCCAGTCGCGTCCCTCGCCGGGCGGCGTGAAAATGTGGTAGTTCTGCGCGTGCACCCCTTTGAACGCGAAGTGGCTGTCCCACTGGTCCAACTGGGGGTTGTTGATGTTGGGGCCACCCGAGCGGTCCGCATCGACGGCGACTTCAAAAATATCCCCGCGACGGTAGTGCATGTTCCAGTAATCGTCGTGGGCTTCGTAGAGGAAGTAGAGCCGGTTTAGACCATTGACCCAGCCCACCCGCACGGCGACGTCTAGATCTTCCAGATCGTGGTTGGTGCCCTTGCCCTTGACGGTTTCCGCGAGTTCCTCGGTGTCGATTACATAGGATTCGGGTACGATATCCCAGTCGTCAGTCTGTCCATCGATGCGGGGTATCATAGTAGGGGGGAACTGGAAAATTGCGAATTCTTTGTCGGGGCGTTCTAGTGCTTGTACAGGGGCAAGGATTAGTAGAGCCAGCCCTAGGAATCCAGCCAGATTTCGCTTCATATTGGGAGATCCTCCAAGATGAAATGCAATTTGCTGTTGTGTGCTTAGTATTCTACCTATTTTGACTGCTGGCGAAAATTGCACGACATCCAATGTTCGCAACCCACCTAAGCGAGAAAATGCGTTTATGACGATCCCGAACGGCGCGACTCGTCGCCTCTCCACGTGGATATTGCTGTTCTTCGGCGCGATCTGGTCTGGCTGCGCCGACGTTCCCGATGACGGGGACGTGGTCTTGAAGATCGTCTGGATGGGACCCGAACTCGAAACCTACGGGATATGGAAAGAGGGGTTCGAGGCGGAACATCTCGGCGTGACCATTGAACAGCAATACGTCTCCTACGACCAAGGGCCGACGTTTTACAATACCATGATCCAGGGCGACAACCTGCCCGATCTGGGTTTTCTCTTCATGGGCATGATACCCGAATACGCGGAACGGGGCGTGTTGGAGCCGCTCGATGCTTTTATGAGTGCTGCCGAGCGCGCAGAGTGGATCGACGTCGCCTTGAGCGCGGGCGAGTACAAGGGAAAAACCTATGGGGTGCCGCTGGTGGGGGCCAACCGGACGCTCTATGTGCGTAGGGATTGGATGCAGGAGGTGGGAGCGCCAGAAGTTCCGACGACGTGGGAGGGAGTCCGCGCGCTGGCGAATGCGCTCAACCGGCCGCCCGAGCGCTATGGATTCTGTATCGGCGCTGGTCGGCAGAAACACCTAATGCAGGATCAGACCGCCATGATGTGGGGGTTTGGGGCCCGCTTCTTCGACCGGGAGGGCAAGCTAGCGATCAACAGTCCTCAAGCCATTGCCTACGTCGAGTTCCTGACCGACATGCACCTTTCGGACCGGATCATGCCTCCGGGCATTCTGAATTTGAATGCCAACGAATGCTACGCCGAGATGGCCGCGGGCAAGGTGGGGATGTTGTTCAGCGGCCCGTGGCAGGACCAGTTGTGCCGGGATGCAGGCGTTGAATGCGAGCCTTTGATGATCCCGGACGGCGAGGATCGGAAGATGCTGCTGATTGTCGATGTCTTTGGCATGTTTTCCACTTCGCAACACAAAGAGCTAGGGTACGAATTTATGCGGTTCATTCAACGCTTGGAAAATCGCCGGTTGATCGATATGGAAGTCGGGGGGGTACCCATGACGAAAAATGTGGCTGACGATCCCTACTACCAGTCGATCCCGATGCAGAATTATCAAGCGCAAAGGGAGTTGCTGCAATTGACGCCAAAACATCCAGAATGGACCAAGATTCAGGATGGATGGGGCGAGGCGATCCAGATGGTTTTGGCGGGCACGGCGACACCGGCCGAGGCGCTTAACACCGTGTACGATCGCTTGGTGAGGGAATTGGAAAACCCGGCGCTGCCCATGCCTTGAGGTCGCGTTTTCGTGCGGGAGATGTAGGGGAGTTATCGTGGAAAGAGAAAAACGCCGGCTGGCCTATTTTTACATTGCGCCAGCGGCCCTCTGGCTGTTGCTGTTCATGGGATTTCCCATTGTCGAAATCCTCAAGACGAGTCTCTATCATACTTCCTACAAAGGGGAGGTCTTTGTAGGGACACAGAACTATACGGGCCTCGTTGGGGACGACATCTTTCTACTGGTGCTCAAGAATACGGCCGTGTGGACAGTGCTTGCCGTACTGATGAATGTGGGAGCGGGCTTGGCCGCTGCTCTACTATTGAGTCGCAGTACGATCATCTGCGAGTTGATCCGCAGTTCGTTGATCTTGGCTTGGGCCACGCCGCTGGTAGTGGCGGCCATCGCCTGGAAGTGGATGTACAACGGCGAGTACGGCCACCTCAATGCGTTGTTGCTGTCGCTGCATATCGTCGATCATCCCGTGCAGTGGTTGACGAGTGCCCCTACGGCGTTTGGCGGTGCTCTGTTTGCCCGGCTGTGGACGGCCTTGCCGTTTACCACTTTTGCATTCCTCTCGGCCTTGCAGGCCATTCCGGTCCATCTGTACGAGGCCGCTATTATAGACGGGACGACGACGTGGCAGAAGTTCAGGTATATCACCATACCGCTGCTTCGTCCCGTCGCGCTGGCGGTTTTGCTGATTAGTTTCATCTGGTCCTTCAACAGCTTTGTCTTCATCTACGTGATCACCGGAGGTGGGCCGGCCAATCAGACCCAGATCATGGTCACGGAGATCTTTCGCCGCGCCTTTGGCTATTTCAACTTTGGCCAGGCCAGCAGCATGGCCTTTTTGGCCTTCTTACTGCTGGTCGCCGTCAGCTTCTTCCAGTGGCGTCTTTTTTACAAGGAAGAGGCTGAGTCGTGAGATCTGTTACCACGCTGTCCGGCGCGCTGTTGCGCACTGCGCTTATGACGGGGCTTGCGCTCTTTACGCTCTTTCCGCTATTAGTCGTGGCTGGCACTTCGTTAAAAACCATGGGGGAGGTGTTTCAATCGCCAGCGACGCTGGTTCCCCGTGCGTTTGTATGGCACAACTACGTGGATATTTTTGTCCGCATTCCAATGGCGCGGCACCTGTTAAACAGTTTGTTCATCGCCTTGGCCGCGGTATTCTTCAACCTCATCGTGGCGACCCCGGCGGCCTATGCAATGGCGCGCATCAAATTTCGCGGGCGCGGTCTATTCGGCATGAGCATCCTAGTGGTGCAGATGTTTTCGCCGGTGATTGTCCTCATCCCCCTGTTCGAGATGATGAAAGCTCTGCAGCTACTGGATACGTACACGGCCTTGATTTTGGTGAATACGGCGATAACCCTGCCGTTTTCCATTTGGATGTTGCGAGGGTTTTTCAAGAACATCCCCGAGGAACTGGAGGATGCCGCCATGATCGACGGCCTCTCGCGGACGGGGATGATCTTCAGAATTGCCTTGCCGCTGACGGCCCCTGGGCTGACGACTACGGCCATTTTCACCTTTGTCAGCGCTTGGAACGAATTCATCTTTGCGCTGGTGCTGGTTTCCAAACGGACCATGCAGCCGATTACCATGGCGCTCTACGCTTGGGAAAAAAACAACGTGGTGGAGTGGAATTATTTGATGGCCACCGCCGTGGTGGCGACGGTACCCACGATTTTGCTGTTTTTGCTGGTGAGAAAGCGATTGACAGACGGTTTGATGTCAGGTGCAGTTAAGGCGTGAGGAGAACTTCATGGGCAAGAAGGTGATCGTCTGCGCCCACCGCGGCGCTTCGCATGACTTCCCGGAAAACACCATTCCTCTTGCCCTAATTTTTTGATTAGATATACCTATGGTATGTGCAAGACATTCAAATTGGTAGAGTCGTGGTCGCCAACGTCCATTCATTGACCCCGGCCCCTGTCCGTCCGCTCTGGGCCTTGTCCGCAGGGACGGTCTTGAGCGTTCTAGTCGCTTTTTGGGGGCCTTATAATAGCTTGGTGGTGCGCGGTTCCTACCTGACTATTGACTTTACCACCGCGGCCGCCGTTTTCCTGCTGTTTTTCCTCGCCCTGTTCGTCAACGGTCTGCTGCGCCGTTTCCTCCCCTACCTAGCCCTGTCTTCGGGGGAACTGGCCATTGCCTATGTGATGGCGGCCATTTCCTGTTCTATATGCACCATGGGGCTGACCCTGTACCTGATTCCCATCCTGCCGGCGATTTCCTATATGGCCTCCCCCGAAAACCAATGGGCCGAACTCATTCATCCCTTTGTGCCGCACTGGCTGGTGCCCCAAGGCGAGGACGTCATCCGCGGCTTTTACGAGGGCATTGCCCGCGACCAGCCCATTCCTTGGATGGCCTGGATCCGCCCCCTACTGAACTGGCTGCCAGTCTTGTTGGGCCTGTACATGGTCATGATCGCGCTGGCCATTCTCTTCCGCCGCCAGTGGATCGAATACGAACGCTTGGCCTATCCCTTGGCCCAACTGCCCCTGGTGATGGGCACCCAGGAGCCGGGTCGCGCGCTCAATTCCTTTTTTCGCAATCCGGTGATGTGGAGCGGATTTGCCGTCCCCTTCATCGTCACTTCGCTCAACGGCCTCAACGCCTACTTCCACTTCTTCCCCCGCATCGTCCTCAACACCAGCGTACCCGTCTTCCACGGCATGGAGAACCTGACCATCAATCTCAGTTTCCCCATGATGGGCTTTGCCTACCTCATTCACCAGGAAGTGGCGCTCAGCGTCTGGTTTTTCTATTTGCTGGGCTACGCAATCAAAGGCTATTTCGGCGTTGTTGGCCTCACCCGCACCCTTGACCTCGATATCTACTCGCAGAGCGATGGCGGTCCGATCATGGCCTTCGTCCAGTTCGGTGCCCTCATGGCCTTGGTGGGCCACACCCTGTGGATCGCCCGTCGGCACCTGCGGCAGAGCTGGAAGGCGGCCCTGCGTCCGAAAACCGCCTCTAGCGCCGATTTTTCGGCCCGGGCCGTTTATCTGCAACTGTTGCTGGGCTTGGCGCTGATGACCGGATGGTTTATTGCCATTGGGGTGCCTTGGTGGGCCGCCCTTACTTTTGTGCTGATGGCTTCGCTCACCTTTCTGGGCATCACTCGCATTCTCTGCGAATCGGGCTTGGCCGCCACCCGAGCGCAATTGATTACCCCCACGGTGGTCCGCAGTTTTTTTGGTACCCAGGTGCTGGGTGCCCCCGGCACCATAGGCGTGCTTTCCTTCGGCCAGGTGTGGATGAGCGATGTGCGCACCTTTGTCATGGCGGCGGCGGCCAACGGCCTCAAGCTGACCGAATCGATCCGCAACAAAGGCTTGGTCCTCGGCAGCATGATACTGGCCGTGGTCCTGAGTCTGGGCGTATCGGTGTGGACGACCCTGTACTACGCCTACGAGAGCGGTGCCAACAACGCCAATACCTGGTTTTTTCTCAACGGCCCCCGCTACACCGTTGACTTTGCGGCCAGTTATCTGCGCGATCCGGCCGGACCAGATCACAGCGGCTTGGGTCTGATGGCTTTGGGCGGGGCGGTCATGACCGCCCTCTACTGGATCCGCAGTCATCTGCTGACCTTCCCCATCCATCCCATAGGCTTTGCCGTCTCGCAGATGATGCTGACCCGCCACATCTGGTTCAGTGTCTTTTTAGTGTGGCTGTTCAAGGCCGTGCTGACGCGCTATGGCGGCCCCCGGGTGCTCAAGGCCGTGCGGCCTTTTTTTCTCGGGCTTATCCTCGGTCAATTCGCCGTTATCGCTTTTTGGCTGATCATCGACCTGATCACGGGCGCACAGGGGCATGGGCTCTACTGGGTATGAAAACGGCCAACGCAAAGCCCTTCTGAGCGGCAGCTAATAATGAAGAGGTACAGCTCCCGCAAAACAGATGTCAGTACACCTCTCGTCGGTGACGGAATGAGTAGAGAACTACGTCGTTACCCATGATGTCGTAGCGAACGCGGTAGTCTCCCACGCGTACGCGCCATTGGCCCTCACTCTTGCCCAAACCGCTGAGCTTCTTGACGTCGTGCTCGTGCGAGCGATTGTAGGGATCTGCCGCCAGCATTTCTTGTAGCTGTTCGAGCGCGTCCACAAGCTCCGGGTGCTGCTTGAGGAGCTTCTGCGCCTCCCGCCGGAAGCGAGAGGTAATCCGAACGTGGAACCGCTGCGGCATAGATTACTTGCTTTCTCGCTTGCCGGGGCTTTTCTTGCGTACATCCGTGATGAATGCATCCAGCGAGGTGGTATCGCCTTTTTTGTATTCTGCATAGCCCTCGGCAATCTGTGTGCGCATACTTGGGTCCTGTTGCTCAAGCCAATTTTCCATATCGTCCACGTTCATGATGCCAGCTACCGGGATGCCGTCCTTCTCTAGGACAAAACACTCGCGATTGAGGTGAGCGCGGCGCACGACTTGGCCTAGGTTGATGCGTGCTTTGGTGATGGGGATATGGTGTACTACAGGTTTGCGAGACTTCGCCTGTTTGCCCATGTTGTTTTTGCTCCTGGGATGAATTTTAATTGGAATTGATTAATTCTAATGTGTCTCTGGCCTAGGGGCATGTCAAGATCGACTCTGTTAGGCGGTAGGGTCGGATGGTATTGGGGACGATTCCTAAAGGAGGACCTAGGATGACTGTTACAAGTGATACACGGCTAGGCGCAGCCAAACACGTTAGCACGCCGTGGGCCTTGCGCCGCTATTGGACGCTGGCGGAATGGGAGCAGCGAGCGGCGGCGATCCGCCGGCACATGCTCGTCTGTGCGGGATTGTGGCCGCTACCGGCGAAGACCCCGCTCAAGGCGCAGGTTTTTGGGCGGATTGAACGGAAGGGCTATGCGGTGGAAAAGGTCTTTTTCGAGAGCCTGCCCGGCTTTTTCGTCTGCGGCAATCTGTACCGGCCGCTGGGCGAGGGGCCTTTTCCGGCACTTGCCTGTCCGCACGGCCACTGGGAGCACGGGCGTCTCGAAAACACCGAGCTGGGGTCGATTGCTGGGCGCTGCATCAACTTTGCGCGGCAGGGCATGGTGGCCTTTTCGTACGACATGGTTGGGTACAATGACAGCGACCAATTCGTGCATCGGGAGATTGGGGGGCGGCGCGAGGCCCTGTGGGGGATCGGCGCGCTGAGTCTGCAACTGTGGAACAGCATACGGGTGGTTGACTTCCTCGCATCGCTGGCGGATGTAGATGCCGAGCGCATAGGCTGCACGGGTGCGTCCGGTGGGGGGACGCAGACCTTTTTGCTGATGGCGGTTGACGAGCGGATCAAGGCGGCGGCTCCGGTCAACATGGTCTCGGCCTTTATGCAGGGCGGCTGTCGCTGCGAGAATCAGGGCCACTTGCGGCTGGACATCAATAATGTGGAAATCGCGAGTTGTATGGCACCGAGGCCCTTGTTGCTGGTGTCGTGTACCGGCGACTGGACGGCGAACACGCCGGAGGTTGAGTTCCCGGCGGTGCGTGCGATCTACGGGCTTTATGGAGAACAAAACAAGGTGAGCGAGGTGCAGATAGACGCCCCGCACAACTACAACCAGCCGAGCCGCGAGGCCGTGTACGCGTTTTTCAAGCGCCACCTGCTCGGCGGGCAAGGGAAGGTCGCCGAACAGCCATTTACCGTAGAGGAAGACGAGGATTTGCTGGTGTTCAGCGGGCGCAAAAAACCGGCTCATGCGCTCGACGCACAAGGGGTCTTTGACGCCGTGATCGCTCGCAGCGAGAAGCGCTTGGGCGCGCGGCTGGCATCGGCCCGCATTCGGCGCTTCCAGTGGGAGACGCGCCCGGCACTGGCAAGTCTGCTCGGAGTGGATGCCGCGCCTCAAGTAGCGGTCGAGAGCTTGGGATTTCGGCGGGAGGAGGGCTATGTGGCCGAAAATCTGGTCTTGGGGCGCGTGGGCCGAGGAGAGCGGGTGCGAGCGGCGTTTTTTCTTCCGAGTGGTCCCCAAGGCAAGGTGCCGGCGACGCTGATTGCTGACGCGAATTGGGACGGCGATGAGCCGGGTGCGCTGGCGCAGGGTTTGTTGCAAGCGGGTGGAGCTGTACTGGTCATCGCCCCCTTCCTGACTGATGGGACGGAGAGGGAGGGACACGACGAAATGGGTCCTCTGTACCACACGTACAATCAGGCGACGATGGCTTGCCGGGTGCAGGACATCCTCACGGGGCTGGCCTATCTGGCCCAGCACCTGCGCGTGGACAAGCGCCACCTCGTCGGGCAGGGCGAAGCTGGCATCTGGTGCCTGTTTGCGCGGGCGCTGACTAGCGGCGTCGGCAGCACTGCAGTGGACTGGGATGGCTGCGATTTGGGAGACGACGAAGCGTGGAGCGGAGCGCTTTTTGCCCCGGGGATTCGCGCCTTGGGCGATGTGCGGACGGCGCTGGCGTTGTGTGCGCCGGGGCGGTTGTTGGTGCATGGGGCTGGGGATCATTTCCCGGAGCGCGTCGCTAGGCGATGCTATCGGGCGGCGGGCAAGGGAACGCAGCTCGTGGTCGAGGCCGAGGGGATGAGCGAGGATGCGATTGTCGAGTTGTTGATTAAGCATAACGGGTAGGAGATGCTTCGACTCCGCTTCGCTCCGCTCAGCATGACAAGGAAGGCGAGTACCAGTTCCTGTCATGCTGAGCGGAGCGAAGCATCTCCTACTTAGTAAGTCAATCGTTAATTGAACTTGGTCACAGACCGAGTCGGAAACCTCCAACAAAGGAAGATGACATGGCAGAAAAATACCGAGTGGGCATTATCGGCAGTGGCGGCATTGCCAACTACCACATGCAAGGCTGGAACGGAGTGGACCAAGTCGAGGTAGTGGCATTGGCCGATCCAGTGGCTGCGGCGCGGGCGGATTTCGGCGAGCGGCATGGGATCGCCCAACGCTACGAGGATTGCCGCCAGATGCTCGACGAGGAGGCACTCGACATTGTCTCGGTGTGTACTTGGCACAAATTGCACGCGCCGATGACGATTGCTGCTTGCGTGCGCAAACCCAAAGCCGTGCTGTGCGAAAAGCCCATGGCGACCAGTTTAGGCGATTGCGACGACATGCTGATCGCCGCCCGGCGCAACCACGTCAAGTTGGCCATTGCCCATCAGCGCCGCTTCAATCCGGCGTGGACTTTGGCCAAGGAACTGGTGGCAGAAGGGGTCATCGGCGAGGTGCGGCAGGTCAATGCGCGCGGCGGACAGGGCTTGCTCAACGACTGCTCG
The DNA here is from genome assembly GCA_009840005.1 of Gemmatimonadota bacterium. Next base: position 125,119 of record VXOR01000083.1, on the reverse strand, counting down.
CACCTGTTGGATATGATGCGCTATGTGATGGGCGATCCCCAGGCCGTGTGGGTGATGGGCAATATCGAGCGCAAGACCGAGCGCTTTGAGCGCGACATTCCCATTGAGGATCGCAGTCTGTGCATCGTGCAATTTGACAACGGGGCCATTGGCCAGCTTTTGCAGGAGCTAGCCGGTCCGAATTACCAAGGCGGGGTTTTCTACGGCTCGGAGGGCATAATTGAACTCGATGAGAGCAAGGTGCGGCTGCTCAACAGCAAGACCGGCACTTGGGAGGAGCGTCCGGGCGAGGGCGAGGACCCCAGCGTTGGGCAGCAGCGCGAGATTGTGGAGTGGATCGAAGGCAAGGTCGAGCATCGCGGCCAAGCGGAAAACGGCCGAGCGGCAGTGGAGATCATCATGGCCACGTACGAGTCGGCGCGGCTACACGAGGTGACTGCGCTGCCTTTGCGGACGATGGCTTCGCCGCTGGAGGTAATGATCGAGGCGGGGGATTTGCCAGTAGAGCGTCCGGGCCGCTACGACATCCGCGCCTTCCTGCTGCGCGGCGAGGACATGCAGCCCTAGGACCAGACGAAAATTGAAACAATCCATAGGGGAAAGGTGATGGCGGACTCTCTTGCCGATCAGATTATGCAAAAGGTTGGGCCGGCCGCCGGTCTTTATAATCGGCTGGTGTTGGTCGTCGCACCGGCAGGTGCAGGCAAGACCACTGCGTTGCAAGATGTGCGGAATCGCACTGGTGTGCCCTTGGTGAATGTCAACCTCGAGCTTTCTCGACGGATGCTGGAGTTGACCGAGCGCCAGCGGGTCTTGCAGCTACCGCGTCTTCTTCAAAAGATTATCAGCGATGGTGGAGATGAGGCGATCCTACTCGACAACATCGAAATCATATTCGACATTAACTTACAACAGGATCCGCTTCGGCTGCTCCAGGGACTTTCCCGCAATAAGACCGTGGTGGCTGCATGGAACGGCACCATCGTTGACGATCATTTGACCTATGCCGCTCCGGGGCACCCGGAGTACAGACGCTATCCGATGCGTGATTTTCTGGTAGTAAGTCCAGAGATGACGACATGAAACCAACAGATTTCACTGCAAGAGAGCAGATGCGATGAAATACGGGGCTCTGATTCAGTTTGAACCCATTGAGTCTGTGGTGCAGTTGCGGGATGCCGACGAAGCCGCTGCGGCCCAGCGGCTTGTCGAGACTTACGTCATATCCGAGGAGATGGCGGAAAAGCTGACGGGCTTGGTTTTTCCCCAGTTGCAATTCGAGCAGCCCACTGACAACAAGGGGCTTCTGGTGGTGGGCAACTACGGCACGGGTAAATCCCACCTCATGTCGGTGATCTCTGCGCTTGCGGAGAATCCGGACCTTGCTTCCAGCCTCAACAACTCCGACGTGGCGGCTGCTTCCGAAAAAATCGGTGGCCGGTTCAAGGTGGTCCGTACCGAAATCGGAGCCACCACTATGTCCCTGCGAGACATTCTCGTGGCGGAACTGGAAGAGCAGCTTGGTGCGCTGGGAGTAAGCTACAACTTCCCCTCCGCCGATCAGGTATCCAGCAACAAACGCTCCTTTGAAGAGATGATGAGCGCGTTCCACCAGGAGTTTCCAGACCACGGTCTGCTACTCGTGGTGGACGAACTGCTCGATTATCTGCGCACCCGCAAGGACCAAGAACTCATCTTGGATCTGAACTTCCTTCGTGAGATCGGCGAGGTTTGTAAAGACCTACGCTTCCGCTTCATGGCCGGCGTCCAAGAAGCCATCTTCGATAGTCCCCGTTTTTCTTTTGTAGCCGATAGCATCCGCCGTGTGAAGGATCGGTTTGAGCAAGTACTCATCGCCCGCAACGATGTCCAGTTCGTGGTGGCGGAGCGGTTGCTCAAGAAGACCGGCGAGCAACAGGTCAAAATACGCGAATATCTTACGCCCTTCGGCAAATTCTATGGCCAGATGAACGAGCGTATGGATGAGTTCGTCCGACTCTTTCCGGTGCATCCCGATTATATAGACACCTTTGAACGCGTAACCGCCGTGGAGAAGCGCGAGGTATTGAGGACTCTCTCTCTGGCCATGAAGAAAATGCTCAGCCAGGACATGCCGGATGACCGTCCTGGGCTTATTGCCTACGACACTTACTGGAATAACCTCCGCGAGAACCCCTCGTTTCGCGCCGTACCGGACATTAAGGCGGTCATCAACTGTAGCCAAGTGCTGGAGTCCCGCATCCAGCAGGCATTCACGCGCCCGGCCTATGAGTCTATGGCGCTGCGGCTCATCCATGCCCTTTCGGTACACCGGCTTACCACCGGCGACATCTACTCCACCCTAGGCGCAACGGCCGAGGAGTTGCGGGACGGACTTTGCTTATATCAACCGGGTATTGAGGAGTTGGGCGGCGATCCGGCCGACGATTTGCTCTCTCAGGTGGAGACCGTCCTCCGGGAAATTCACAAGACGGTCAACGGTCAATTCATCTCATCGAACTCGGACAACCGGCAGTTCTATCTCGACCTGAAGAAGACCGACGACTTTGACGCGCTGATCGAGAGGCGTGCCGAGAGTCTCGACGCCTCTCAGTTAGACCGTTACTACTACGATGCCCTGAGACGGGTTATGGAGTGTACGGACCAGACTTACGTCACTGGCTACAAGATCTGGCAACATGAGTTGGAGTGGCTGAAGCGGAAGGCAGCACGGCAGGGGTATCTTTTTTTCGGCGCGCCCAACGAACGTTCCACTGCCATCCCACCACGGGACTTTTATCTGTATTTCATTCAGCCCTTTGATGCGTCGTATTTCAAGGATGAAAAGAACTCCGACGAGTTATTCCTGCGGCTCCCCAATACCAATATGGACAGCGAGTTCCGCACGGCACTCGGGAACTACGCCGCGTCCCTAGACTTGGCTTCTACTTCATCGGGGCACGCTAAGTCCACCTACGAGTCCAAGTCATCCCATTTTCTGCGGGATTTGGTGCAGTGGCTACAAAAGCACATGACCGATGCTTTTGAGGTCACCTATCAGGGACGCACCAAGTCGCTTCCCGAATGGGCCAAGGGCAGATCGATCCGGGAACTATCTGGCATCGGCTCCCATGAACGCATCAATTTTCGCGACTTGGTCAACACTATCGCCGGCATTTGTCTGGAAGCGCACTTTGAGGATCAGGCACCTGAATATCCCTCTTTCTCGGTACTCATCACCGGAGCCAACCGGGGCCAAGCTGCCCAAGACGCACTGAGGGCCATCGCTGGCCCAAACCGCACTAAGCAGGCGACAGCAGTCCTAGACGCGCTAGAACTGCTCGACGGCGAACGCCTTGATCCTGACAAGTCCAAGTACGCTAAACACATCCTCGGGCTGCTCGAAAAGAAGGGCCACGGCCAAGTGGTCAATCGCTCCGAACTGATTCAGGACGACAAGGGGGTGGAGTACATGGACAAGGACCGTCAGCGTTTGGAGCCTGAATGGGTTGCTGTCGTCCTATCTGCGCTGGTCTATTCCGGCGATCTGGTCCTTTCCATTCCGGGTAAGAAGTTCGACGCCACCGGCCTGCCGCAATTGGCAGGGACTGGCGTGGACGAACTCGCGGAGTTCAAGCACGTTGAACGGCCCAAAGACTGGAATCTGCCGGGCCTCAAAGCCCTGTTTGAACTGCTCGGTCTCACGCCCGGCTTGGCGCAGCTAGTTACCCAGAACGAAGAAGACCCGGTCCGACAGTTGCAGAAAGCCATTTCCGAATCAGTGGAAAAGCTGGTGCTCTTGCAGCAGAGCGTGCAACGCGGTCTGATTTTTTGGGACCAGAATCTGTTGGCCGAAGAAGAGACTCAAAAATTCCGCACCCAGATCGATGAGACCAAGACCTTCTTAGAAACGCTCCAAGTCTATACCTCGCCCGGCAGACTCAAGAATTTCCGCTACGACGCGCAGGAGGTCGCATCTCATCAGGAGGGATTCGATTCCCTAGCTGAGATCGAATCCCTCCAAGGACTAGTGGCCGATCTCGGCACTACTGCGTCCTTTCTCTCAACCGCCGAAGCGGTGCTACCTGCGGGACACGAGTGGGTGAACAAGACGAAAGAAGCGCGTGACGAGACCCTTGCTCAACTCAGCGGTCCGGCCAAGCGCGACGCAGACTTCCGCCAGCAGGTCCAGCGTAAATTGGCTGACCTCAAGACGGAATATCTACAGATATACTTAGGGTTACATGCTAAGGCACGGCTTGGCGTGAACGGGGACAATCGCAAGATCGAATTGATGAGTGACGAGCGGCTCAAGGTGCTGCAGAAGTTATCCACCATTGAGTTGATGCCGCGCCAGCATCTTACCGACTTTCAAGACCGACTAGCTGGATTGGAGAGTTGCTTTACCCTCACAGAACAAGAGATGGACGCCGCGCCAGTCTGTCCGCATTGTGGCTTCAAACCAAGCACGGAGCCGACCCCCGAGCCTGTGGAAAAGGTGCTGGACGATTTGGACGACGAACTGGATACGCTGCTGACCGACTGGACCCAGACGCTACTGACCAACCTAGAGGACCCTACTACAAAAGCCAACCTAGACCTGCTCAAGCCCGAACCCAAGAAGCTGGTGAATGGCTTCATCGAGAAACAGGCTCTGCCGGACGAGTTCGCCCAAGACTTCATCCACGCTTTGGGCGAGGTGTTTTCTGGGCTCCAGAAGGTTCCGGTTAAGACCAATAACCTGCGGGCTGCCCTGCTCTCCGGCGGTTCACCGGCAACGCCAGCGGAAATGAAGAAGCGGTTTGAGGACTACCTAGACGAACTCACGAGAGGTAAGGATTCCGACAAGGTAAGGATCGTGCTGGAGTGAACACATGACGCAGGATGAACTGATAGAACTGCTCAACGCGCATGAATGGCGCGATGTCGAATTCAAGGAAGCGCAACGCGCCGTGCCGCGAAATGCCTATGAGACGGTATCTGCTTTTGCAAACACCGAGGGTGGTCATCTTGTATTCGGCGTCAAGAAGAGCGGGCAGGACATGGAGGTAGTCGGCGTTCTCGATGTCGATAAAGTGCAGAGCGAGTTCCTGACGACGTTGCGGCAACCCGACAAGATAAGCGTGGTGGTGAATGTTCGGGAGAAACTGCACAAGTACGACGACTCGGACCTTCTTATTTTCTACGTGCCTGAAGTACATCGTTCGGACAAACCCGTCTTCCTGAATGGGGATATTCGCCGCTCGTTCGTTCGCAGCGGAGGAAGCGACATTCGCTGCTCGGACAACGAGCGGAATCGATTTCTCATGGACGCGGCGGTGGAACGATATGACGGCCAAGCCGTCGATCTTGATCTGAGTACGGCGTTCGACTTGGAGAGCATTAAGTGGTACCGGGGAATCTATGAAGGACGCTCTGGGAATCGACCCTATGCAAAGCTATCCGACGCGGACTTCCTCAACGAGATGGGCTTACTTGTTGAACAGCGCTATCCATCACGCGCAGCGATTCTCTTGTTCGGCACCAATGCGGCCTTCCGACAACTTCTGCCACGTCCTGTAGTGGATTGCCAGCGATTTGCGCTGGCTCGCGACAGGGCAGATGCTGGTGAACGCTGGAATGATCGACTTGTACTCGACGAGAATCTCATCCGCACTTGGCAAACCCTTGTCGATTGGTACCAGAGGTTCGCGGAAACGCCGTTCCGAGTTGACCCTACATCCCTGCGGCGAGATGATACGCCGCCGGATTACGGCGCCTTCCGCGAATCAATAGTCAATCTCCTCATCCACCAGGATTACTCCGATCATTCTCGTAAGGCGAGTATCCGCCACTATATCGACCAGACTGTTTTCTGGAACCCCGGCGATGCCTTCGATACTAATGCTGATCTACTCGAACCCGGTGAAAAGGAGGTTCGCAATCCCCGAATCGTAACCGCTTTCCGGCGCATCGGGCTGAGCGAGAATGCCGGATGGGGACTGCGCGATGTCTTTCGCAACTGGCAGCAGTTGGGCCACGTTCCACCCACTATTGCGAACATCAAGAGACACAAGTGCTTTGAGCTTATCCTGAAAAGAGAAGAACTTCTGTCGGAGCAGCAGATTCTTTTTCAGTCAAGCCTCGGAGTACAACTCACCGACGAACAGGCAAGGGCATTCGCATTTGGCTGCCGGGAAAAGGCAATCACGCTTTCGCAGATCAAGGCCGTAACGGATCTTGCAGGACCGGAGGCTAGGGAGCTTGCCGACGCCTTAGTCACAAAAGTGCTCTTCAGACCTATCGGAGCCGGCAGAAAGTATGCCTTGGCTGAGCATCTGGAGGATCGGTTCCGCCAAACTGACCAAGCTACTGACCAAGCTGATGCACGGGGTCAGGACTTGGTCAGTGGACAAGTTCAGCCCAGGCAGTCCGACTTGTCCACTGCACAAGTTGGGGAACATTCCAATGACTTGTCCACTGCACAAGTTCAGCCTTTGACAGAGTTGTCTGCAATACACTGGAAAATCATTGACTTATGCGATGTGCCCCGTCGTCTGGCCGATATTCTGGAAACTCTTGGCGTGACCAACCGGGGTTATTTTAAGAAACATCATCTCGATCCGCTGATTAAGTCCGGGATTGTGGCAATGACCAACCCAGAGAAACCTCGGGCATCGAACCAGCAGTATGTCATTACAGAAGCGGGAGCCAGACTAAAGGCCCGGCGCATGTTGGAAGAAGACGACCGAAGTGAGGACAAATATGGCTAGATATGACGACAGCTCATCTCTGTTCTCGGAAGCCCATATCGCCAAGTCTCAGGGGCCGGTGGAATGTCTGGGTATGACCTTTGAAGACGACGAGAGTCGTCGGGATTATTTTCTAGGGAAGCTGCGCGAAAAGCTCAAGGACCCGGAGTTTCGCAAGATCGAGGGGTTCCCGATTGGCGAAGACGAGGATATCCTAGCACTGTCTGATCCACCGTATTATACCGCCTGTCCGAATCCGTTTATTGAGGATTTTATCAAGCACTATGGGAAGCCGTATGACCCGATTATCGATAACTATCACCGAGAACCATTTGCTTCGGATGTGAGCGAGGGGAAGAACGACCCGATCTACAACGCTCACTCATACCATACCAAAGTTCCCCATAAGGCCCTGATGCGGTACATTTTGCATTACACCCAGCCTGGTGATTTGGTTCTTGATGGTTTCTGTGGAACAGGGATGACAGGTGTCGCTGCTCAGTTGTGTGGAGATGAAAAAGAAATCGAGACTCTCGGTTACGAGATTAAGGGTGACGGAATTATCCTCGATGAGCAGAGATTAGCTATTTCAATGGTCGGAAAGCGCCATTCTATACTTTCGGATTTATCTCCCATTGCTACTTTCATCGCTCGACACTACGTTGATTTTTCTGATCTTGAATATTTTGAAAGGGAAGCTCTTCAAGTCATTAATGAGGTTGAAGGCTCTCTTTCATGGTTATATCACAGTAAATATGGCGAGGTTTTGAGTGCCATCTGGTCCGATGTTTTTATTTGTCCACATTGTAGCAATGAGCTTGTTTTTTGGGAAGCCGCATTGAAGGACGGAAAGATACAAAAATCATTTATATGTCCTGATTGTGGATCAATTGTCGGGAAAAGTGCTTCAAAAGCAACTAGAACTCAAAAACTCGAAAGGGCATTCGACACCAAATTTGATTCTGTTCTGAATCAAGTTGTTCGTGTTCCAAGATTCATGCTTGTAGAGCAGATCGTTAAGTCTAATTCAAAGCGTATAAACGTCAAGATTTCTGATGCAGATAGGCAGGCATTTGACGAGCATTTTCAAACTTGTCAGTGGCCAAATGTTCCCACGGACACTTTTTTTTCAGGCCGCCAAACAAATAAATTAATAAATGGTACTGGCATATCACATATCTGTCATATGTACACTCCAAGAGCTCTATTCGCGATAGGAGAATTGTGGAAACTTGAGCTATCATCATCTCGGCACACATCGCTTTTCCGTTTTTGTCTGAGTGCAATTAATAACTACATCTCGCGGAAGCAGGGATTTTTTGGCGGTGGAGGAGGAGTTTCAGGAACACTGTTTACACCGTCTCTTCACTTGGAGAGAAACGTGTTCGATGTTCTGCGTAGAAAAATCTGTAAAATTGGCAAATTATCAAATGTCGTGGACAGAACGTGTGCCATTTCCACACAGAGCGCCACTAATCTAAGAAGCATACCAAGCAACGTAGTTGATTACGTATTTATAGACCCTCCATTTGGAGAATCACTCCAATACTCAGAACTGAATCTTTTTGTTGAAGCGTGGATACGTGTAAGAACTCAAAAAGAAGAAGATTGCGTTCTAAATTATGTTCACAAGAAAGATCTTCCGTTTTACTCTCATATGATGGCATCGGCATTTAGGGAATATGCGCGTGTTCTTAAGCCAGGACGATGGATAACTATTGAGTTTCACAATAGCCAGAATGCTGTCTGGAGCGCCATTCAGCAATCTATCGAGTCATCCGGTTTGGTCGTAGCCGATGTTCGTGTTCTTGATAAACAACAGCGTTCGTTCAATGCCGTTAACAGGGCTGGGGCGGTTGACCAAGATTTAGTGATCTCCGCATATAAGCCAAATGGAGGACTTGAAGAACGGTTCAAGCTGTCTGCTAGTGCTGAAGATGGTGTTTGGGACTTCGTCAGAACGCACTTGAAACACCTTCCTGTACTTGTGGCAAAGAACAATCAAGCTGAGGTAATTGCCGAGCGACAGAATTACCTGCTATTTGATCGGATGGTGGCCTTCCATGTCCAGCGCGGCGTGGCGGTTCCCATGTCGGCAGCCGATTTCTATGCTGGCTTGGAACAGCGATTCCCCCCACGTGACGGTATGTATTTCCTGCCCAACCAAGCTGCTGAGTACGATAAGAAGAGAATGACAGTCAAGGAAGTTCTCCAGCTTCAGCTTTTCGTTTTCGACGAAGCATCGGCCATCCAGTGGCTCAAGCAACAGCTTACTAAAAAGCCCCAGACCTTCCAAGACATCCATCCGCAGTTCTTGAAGAAAATTGGGGGCTGGCATAAGCACGAAAAGACCTTGGAGCTTTCCATGCTGCTTGGAGAGAATTTTCTGCGCTACCAGGGCAAGGGCGATGTCCCCAGCCAGATTCACAGCTATCTTTCCTCGAACTTCAAGGAACTCCGCAACTTAGCCAAGGACAACCCTTTGCTCAGGACTAGGGCTAAAAATCGTTGGTACGTACCCGATCCGAACAAGGCCGGTGACTTGGAGGAGCTACGCGAACGAACCTTGATGCGAGAATTTGCAGAGTACCAGGAATCCAGACAGAAACGCCTGAAGGTGTTTCGCCTTGAGGCTGTTCGGACCGGATTCAAAAAGGCATGGCAGGAGCGCGACTACGCCACTATAAAAGCTGTCGCAGAGAAAATCCCGGAGACGATCCTCCAAGAGGATTCCAAACTCCTCATGTGGTATGATCAAGCGATAACACGAATGGGAGATGAGGCATGAAAGAGTGGATCTGGAATGGTGCGCGTTGGTGGAAGTGTGATTTTCACACGCATACCCCGGCATCCAAAGATTATGGGAAGGGCCAGAATCAGAAAGCTCTTCAGGAACGATCCCCCAAGCAATGGCTGCTCGACTACATGCGTGCCGGCGTCGATTGCATTGCGGTCACAGACCATAACACCGGGGCGTGGATCGACGTATTGCGAAACGCCATGGAAGAGTTGATAGAGGATGGCCATTCAGATTACCGCAAACTGTATATTTTTTCTGGAATGGAAATCTCTATATCTGGTGGAATCCATTTGCTTGCGATTTTCGATCCTTCAAAGACATCTTCGGACCTTGACGCCCTTCGAGGCGCAGTGGAGTACGGAGGAACACCGGGGCAAAACGACGACGTTACACGCAAGGCGTTCGTCGACGTAGTCAGCACAGTCACTTCAGCTAGAGGTATAGCGATCCCCGCCCACGTGGATGAGGAAGGCGGGCTTTTCAATGGCCAGCAAGGGACAACGTTAGATCAGGCATTGAACTGTAAAGATATCTTTGCCATGGAGTTGGTGGACCCAGCGTTTCAGAAACCACAGCTTTATATTGATAAAGGCCTGCGCTGGACTGAAATCCTTGGCTCGGACGCCCATCATCCCTCTGGGAACGCGGAGCAGCAGTATCCCGGCAGCCACTTCACTTGGGTCAAGATGGGAGCACCTAGCATTAAGGGATTGCGGTTAGCCTTGTTGGATGGAGATCTCTCGGTCCGTCGATCCGACCAAGATATGGATAATCCAAACGAACACGCGTCGTTAACATTGGATTCCATCGAGGTTTCGCAAGCGCGCTACATGGGTCGCTCCCAAGTCTTCACTATTGAGTTCAACCCATGGTTCAATGCTATCATCGGAGGCCGAGGCACGGGCAAGTCAACTGTCGTCGAGTTTCTTCGTACTGCCCTTCGACGGAAGGATGAATTGCCGGAGACGTTGCAACCGGAGTTTGAACAGTATAATCTGGTCTATCGAGACAGGGAAGACAGCGGACTGCTTACAGAAGATGCTTCCATCCGAGTGATTTGTCGGAAAGACGGCGATCGGTTTCGCGTCCAGTGGAATCCGGCCGGCGACCTTGAACCTATTGAACAAGAAGTGAATGGACAATGGAGGCGCGCAGAAGGCGATATTCAGCAACGATTTCCCGTGCGAATCTACAGCCAGAAGCAAGTGTTCCAACTTGCGCGAACTCCGCTTGCGCTGCTTAAAATTATCGATGAGGCTCCAGAGGTTGGTTACCATTCTTGGTCTGAAAAATGGAAAGTGCAGGAAAGCCACTTTCTTTCTCTGCGTGCTAAGGCTAGAGAAATCAAGGTTGGCACTAGCGAGGAGCCGCGTCTTCGAGGAGAGCTAGATGACGTTAAACGAAAGCTGGCTATCTTTGAACAGTCGGGACACACTGAAATTCTCAAATCTTTCCAAGAACGAAGCCGCCAGTATAGGGAGGTCGAGGTATGGGAAGAAAGCTGGACTGGAACAGGAGAGCAGTTGCGCGAAGTTGCGGCTGAAATTGTGCCGGACCTTCTAGCTGGATCCTCTTTCAATTCAGATTCAGCTCCAGACAGGGAATTACAGGAGTGCGCCGCCAAGACGCACGACCACTTGGATGAAATCCGCAAATCGGTCGAAACTCTTGCATCGCAAGCGAATGAAGTTGTCTCCGAGTGGCGAAAAAGCAAGGATGAGTCATCTTGGAAACAAAGCGTTGATGCTGCCACGCAAGCCTACCAGGAATTGACAGAGAATCTGTCCCGAGAAGGGGCTGGCGATCCTGCGGCTTACGGCGAACTCGTACAGCGTCGGCAGGTCATTGAGCAACGGATAGAGGATCTGGACGAACGTAAAAAACAGGTTGATGATCTGAATAATCAGGCAGATGCACACTTGCAGCATTTGCTGGAAATTCGCCGGGAGTTGACGGCGTCTCGTCGAAAGTTCCTCAATGCCGTCCTAAGCGACAACCCATATGTCCAGATACAGGTCGCCCCTTATGGTGCCGGCGAGACGGTCGAAAGCGAGTTTCGTCGATTACTCCAAAGAGAAGATGGGACGTTTGAGAAAGACATTGGATCGCCAAATGATGGGGGATTGCTTGGCGGACTTTATGAGCAAGATGGCGGTGCCGAGGTAATTGAAGAGAATCTTTTGAACATCAAGACCCGTGTCACAGAGATCGCGTCGGGTGAATACGGCACGGGAACAGTGGCAGATCGGCGTTTTGCTACCCATGTCGGCAATCTCCCACCTGAAGCTATTGATCGCCTTGACCTGTGGTTTCCAGAAGATTCTTTAGAGGTCCAATACAGCGCAAGGGGTGATGGACAGCGTTTTCGCTCAATACAAGAAGGTTCGCCTGGCCAGAAGACCGCAGCGCTCTTGGCGTTTCTGCTTTCCTATGGGGACGAACCACTGATCTTAGACCAGCCAGAGGACGATTTGGACAACCACCTGATCTACGATTTGATCGTGACTCAACTGCGGGCGATCAAACGCCATCGGCAGGTCATTGTGGTCACGCACAATGCGAATATCGTCGTCAATGGCGATGCCGAACTGGTGGTGGCCCTCGCGGCGCGTGGCGGGGAAACGCAGAAAGAGTGCGAAGGCAGCCTACAGGAGCAACAGGTAAGAGAGACCATTTGTGAAGTGATGGAGGGGGGACGTAAGGCATTTGAAGACCGTTATCGCCGCATAGCGCTAGAAGGCCGTCATGTTTAACAGCCTGGAAGAACTGTTGCAGAAGATACGCCTTGGAGAAGATACTTCGCTGGAACTCAAGGCCGTCCGGTTCAGGGGTGACCGGGTTTCCGGTCCTGGTCGCGATGAGTTGGCCGACGAGTTGGCAGCTATCGCCAATACTCACGACGGTGTACTTGTCCTAGGCGTGGACGACAAGACGCGAGACATCATAGGCATTTCGATAGACCATCTCGATGCTGTCGAACGCTTTGTCTATGAGATTTGCAATGAGAGTATCACGCCACCAGTCCATTTTCGTTCTTTCCGTATGCAGATCCCTGATGCCACGGGGAATCTCAGGTCCGTGCTCAATATAGAAATCCCACGCAGCCTTTTTGTCCACAGGAGCCCTGGAGGATATTTCTTTCGGCAAGGAAGTTCAAAACGAGAGATGCCGCCCGACTATCTGACACGGCTGTCCCAGCAGCTAAGCCAAGCTCGGCTGATTCGATTCGAGGAACAATCAGTGCCGCAATCGGGCAGGGACGACTTATCCGAAAAGCTGTGGACCAACTATACAACACGGTCTAATAAATCCGCGGATATCGTGCTCCTTAAACGCGGTCTTTTGTCAAAGGAAGAAAGCGGGGCCGTCCAGGCTTCGGTTGCTGGCATTCTGTTCTGTTGCGAGGAGCCAGAGCGTTTTTTGCCTAATTCCTATATTGAAGCCGTGCGCTATCGCGGAAAAAAGCAGGATTCCAATTATCAGATAGATGCCCAAAAAATTCGCGGCCCGCTGAATCGACAGATCGAACAAGCTATGACCTTTCTCAGGAAAAACCAGACGGTTTCAGCCGTAAAAATTCCGCATCGGGTCGAAGTGCAGCAGTTCAGCGAAAGAGCGGTTTTTGAAGCGATTGTTAATGCTGTTGCTCACCGCGATTATTCCATTTTCGCCTCGAAAATACGGTTCTTCATGTTTGAAGACCGGTTGGAAATCTACTCGCCCGGTACTCTCCCCAATACCGTGACCATTGACAGCATCTCCCTTCGTCAGGCTACCCGAAATGAACTAATTACCAATCTGCTTGCAGAGACGCCAGTGGCAGAAACGGTCGGCGATGTGGGGCGTAGTTTTTACATGGAAAAGCGAGGCGAGGGGGTTCCAATCATTTTAGACGAGAGCGAAAAACTTTCCGGAAAGAAGCCTGTTTATCGACTTATTGACAACTCTGAACTGTTACTGACCATTTTTTCGAGGAGCATGGAACGTGCGGATGAGCACTGATGCAAGCGGTCGGTATTCAGGATCGGATGCACAATGAGTAACTGGCGCAACCAGATTCTCCGCGAATTCACGCCCAACGTAGCCCGTCTGACACTGGTCGCCGACCCTGACGGGCTACTTTTGGAAGAAGGCATTCTCGCGGGCATTCGTGAGCGGAGATTTGAACTGATTCCGTTCGAAGATCATATCGCCTTTCGGTATGCCTACGAGACCAAGTTTCGTTCCCGCTGGGACCGAGGCGAGCAGACAGAACTGGTGGTCGTACTGCACTCCGAGGCCCGAGACCTCAACTACTTGCCATACGACCTGCTCCAAGCGGGTCGTCGGCTGTCATTCAGCTTGGGCGAGATTTTCCCCAACCTGAGCTATCCGGTTGTGGCCGCCTTGGACCGGCGAGACTTGGACGCGCTGGACGATGCCCAAGAGCAATACGCGCCCGAAACGCTGGGAGACAACGCGACCATAAAATTTGTTCTGCGGCATGTCTTCGATATTGAGCCTGAATTCATCAAAGAGCCATCCGATTTGTTGCGCGTGCTACTGCGCCGCCACCACAGGGAACAGCGGATTCCGTCCTTGTTAGACGAGCGATTTGTCCAGTCGCTCCGCCAGCAGCACGGATTTGAAGACTGGCCACTCGAAACGATCGTTTCAGACCGACAGGCATTTTTTGCTTTTCTCCAAGAACGCTGGCCCCTTTTTCTCGACCGGGCAGTAAGCGAAGAAGGTCTCGGCGTTAGGGAGCGTACGGAACCTTATGCTTTAGAGTTTTCCGGCCCTATGGATTTGCCATTCGGTCACGACGATATCCGTATCTATATCGACAACCTGTTTCTCGAAGGGCTACTCGAAGCCGTTCCATACGAACAGGCCGAATCGTTGTCAAAGCCTTGGCTTGTTATTGGCATCCGAAGGGATGAGCAGGCGGACCGAGAGCGCCGCGTGGGTGGCCTTCTCTGCACTTTGGACTCCACTATTCCGCAAGAGGATGCACGACACGACGATTGGTTCCACTTTGCCAAGACTTGGGCCGAACTAGTGGCCTTGTCTCTGGAATCGGATGCGATGCTGCCAGAGCCTGTACGTCGGAAGATGGAGACGTTGCAAGCACGAATTGACGATGCACTTGTATCTTGGCTGGCGAATCGCTATGCGGGATTGAGCAATCTGCCGCCAGTTCCACCGATCATGCTGCATCACGTTCCCCGTTTCCTTGCTAGGCATGTAAATGATGCCAAGGAACAGAAGGTGGCTTTCGTCCTAGTAGATGGCCTTTCGCTAGATCAGTGGATCGTCACCCGCAAGGAGCTTGCCAAGCAACGCCCCGAATATCGTTTCCGAGAGCACGCGGTGTTCGCTTGGATACCCACCATCACCTCGGTCTCGCGTCAAGCAGCCTTTACCGGCGGGCCGCCTATCTACTTTCCGGATAGTATTGACACCACGAACAAGGAGCCAGCCTTATGGACGAAATTTTGGGCCGAACAAGGGCTGACACCGCAAGAAGTCGGATATGCCAAAGGGCTTGGGGACGGCGCACTGGATCGCGTAGAGGAGCTGATTGCTCAGCCACGGACGCGCGTCGTCGGTTTGGTTGTTGACAAAGTAGATAGAATCATGCACGGCATGGAACTTGGCACCGCCGGAATGCACAATCAGGTTCGGCAGTGGGCCAATCAGCCGTTTATGGCAAACCTCATTGACCTATTGCTAGATAATGGATTCTGCGTCCACTTATCTTCAGATCATGGAAACATCGAAGCCACTGGATGCGGGCGACCTACCGAGGGCGTAGTTGCAGACCAGCGCGGTGAACGGGCGCGGGTATACTCCGATTCAGTGCTGCGGAGCCGAGTCAAAGAGCGATTCCTTGACGCCTTAGAATGGCCTCCGGTTGGGCTTCCGGAAGGCTATTTACCTCTACTGGCCCCTGGCCGTTCTGCATTTGTCCGTGAGGGGGAACGCCTTGTCGGACATGGTGGCGCATCACTTGAAGAACTCATCGTCCCTCTTGTACAGATCGACAGGAGGGACCCGTGAACGGCCGGAAAGCCCAGATTGGCTTTAGCCAACGTATCCGACTTGAGTGGTTCGAGCATACAGCCAATATGATACTGGCTGGAAACGATAAGACTGCCATCAATGACTCTCTGCAAGCTCTTCTAGAAGATAAGGTCTCAGTAGGCAGTCAGGTCGTCAGGGGCGGCAGAGAGAAAATGATTTCCATCCTGTTGAAGACTTGGTTGACCGTACCGCGTGAATTAGAGATGCTACGGGACGATGGCTTAGACATCTTCCAGAGGCTACCCCGTAAAGAACGCATTGTTATTCACTGGGGCATGGTCTTGGCAGTCTATCCGTTTTGGGGTGCAATCGCCGCTGATACTGGTAGGCTTCTACGCCTACAGGGCACAGCCGCTGCAGTCCATATTCAGCGACGGGTCAAGGAGCAATACGGAGAGCGCGAAGCTGCATCACATGCTGCCCATCGTGTGCTTCGATCATTCATCGATTGGGGAGTTTTGAACGAGACGGGGGACAAAGGCGTCTATGCCCAAGGAGAACAGTACTCAGTTGAGGAACCTAGGCTTATCGCCTGGATGGTGGAGGCGTCTCTCCACTCCCGTTCGCATAAGGCCGCCGCTATTAAGGATCTGCTCGACAGTCCAAGCATCTTCCCTTTCCAATTAGCCCATATCTTAGCCGAGCAGGTGGCATCCCTATCGCCTCGCTTAGATGTCCTACGACACGGTCTGGATGACGATCTGGTGATGCTACAGTGACACCGGACAAGCTACCGGACAAGCTACCGGACAAGCCTAAAAGTCTCCGTCAGCGATACCAGACAACGGATAAAGGGAGAAAAATCCCTAGAACCAGACGAAAATCGTCGACATGTGGCATGATGCTAGCCGGTATCCGGCACTTGTTCTACCGACCCGTGCCAGAAGGCGATCCGCTCGCGTTTCCACGTATAGGTAATGGCCATGCCGACTTGGGTAGGGATGATCGCCGGATAGGAGTACTCGCCATCGGCGGTTTCCAAGTCCAAGCGGCGCGACCACGTCTGTCCATTGTCCGTTGAGAGTAGGATCGAGAGCGGGGTGCGTGTACGCTCCACTGGGTTGCAGACGAGGGCGAGAGTGCCGTCGTGGAGGCGGGCTGCGTCGAGGCCGCTGTTGTTGTTGGGTAGGTCCCTCGGATAGAGCGGCGACCAAGTCTGCCCTCCGTCCGCTGAATCGCTGCGACCGATCCGCCCGCAGGTGCTGCGGACCAGCATATGCACCTGCCCTGGGACCGATTCCCAAAGCGTCGGCTGGATCGCGCCGTGGCCGGTGAAGAGCGAGCGGTCGCGTATTATGAGATCACTGGCCTGCCAAGTCGCGCCTCGGTCTGCGCTGCGATCGACAAAGACCTCCCACCCTTCCTTTTCCAGTGAGGCTCCGGCTAGCCACGTGCCGTCGGCGAGCACGAGGAGCTTGTTTTTGACTGGCCCACGCCCACCCCGGTCGCCCGGCACTAGGGCCCGCGGCTCGGTCCAAGTTTGGCCCTCGTCGGCCGATTCTATCACCCAAGTCTCCCAATCGGCGATCTGCTCGCCCACCTTGAAGAACAGATAGATGCAGCCGTCGCTGCTGGCGTGGAGCACTGGATTCCAGTGGGCGCAGTCCCGCACCTGGGCCAAGCAGCGCGGGGCCGACCAACGCCCGTGCCGGCGCTCGGCTCCCCAGATCCCAACATCCGCTTGGCCCTCGCCGGTGCCGCCAAACCACGCGGCGAGAAACCCGCCGTTTTTGAGCTGCACCAAGGTTGAGGCGTGGCACTGGGCGAAGGGCCGGTCGTCGGCAAAGAGGTGCTCGCGGATGTGGATTAAGTGGCGCAGGTAGGAGCCGTAAGCAGACAGATCGAGCGACTGGCCGCCTGCCTCAATGGCTTGCTGGATAGCGGCGAGGGGCGCGTCCTGCAAATCGCGCCCCTCGCGCTGGCAGATCCGCGCCGCCGTGCCGGCCGCAAAGCCCATCTGGGCGCAGGTCGCTTGGATGCGGAAGGAACTCATGGCCATCTGGTCACCCGAGGCCGAGCGCCCGGCCACTAGCAGATTAGCAGCCCCTTTGGGCACTAGGCTGCGCAGGGGGATGTGATACGGCTCGACCATGGTGGTAATGCCCGTGCCAGCACGCTCGACGCGGTCGGGCCAGTGGTAGTCGAGATGATAGGTGCCCACTGCCACGGCGTCGGGGAACGTGCAGGCATGGGTGACGTCCTCCTCGGTCAGGAGATATTCGCCGACAATGCGCCGTCCCTCGCGGACACCGATGTGCCGGGAGACTGAGGCGAGGACATGGGTGTCGAGCCGGGTACCGGCGTAGCCCTTGGTCTGCAAGTAGTAGATCAGGCCCATCATCTGCCGCCGCGCATGTAGTTCGGCGCGGGACAGGCTCTGGCCATCGGCCGCGTCAAACCCCACGACCTTCATCTTGACTTCGACCTTGCCGGAGGGGAACACGTGCAAGGTGGTCATGGGCAGGGCCTCGTCGTCATCCCAAGTCGGGCAACCCGGCGGCAAGAAGGGGGTGACGGGTCGGCCGGTGTCCCACAGCACAAAATAAAGGCTCATGGGCAGTTGTTTGTTGGCTCCCTCGTGGATGGTTGCAAACCCGGCCGCGTGGGCTAGGGCGCAGTCGCCGGTGGCATCGACGACCATACCGGGCTGGAACTCGATGCGGTCAGAGGCGCAGGCGACCTCGACTGAGGCGATGTGCCCGCCGGCGCGTTGCGCTGTCAAGGCGCGGGCGTGGAAGAGAATTTCGACGCCGGCTGCGGCGACCATTTCCTGCAAAAAGAAGGCGCACAATTCCAAGTCGTACGCGCGGCGGTCGGCGAGTGGGTCGTACTCGGCGATGAGCTCGTGCTGGGCCAAGGTCTCAACGAGGCGGGCAAAAGGGGCGTTGACGCGCTGGCTGTCGCCGCAAAAACCAGCGACGCCCCCGGCCGTGCCTTGGCCTCCCAAGACATTGGCTGGCTCGACAATGGCAACGGTGGTAGCGGGCGTTTTGGCGGCGAGCGCGGCAAAGGTGCCGGCCATGCCGCCGCCGAGGACTAAGGTGTCGATGGATCGGGCGATGGGCATAGGGGCATCCGTTTGTTGGAGGGAATGGGAGTAATATGTGCATTCAGGAGAGCTGGAAACAGACGGCGGCGGGGTTTTGACACTGTTCAATGTCCCGTCGTCCGTTTTAAGACGCTTACCTAAGTACACGACAGTAGAGTGGTATGAGATGCTTCGCTTCGCTCAGCATGACAGCATGGAGCGTCATCACCTGTCATGCTGAGCCTTTCGGCTTCGCTCAAGATAAACTCCGCAAAGCGGAGTCGAAGCATCTCAGCACTCTCATGCCTAACGTTCATTGGATTACTGTCGTGTACTTAGGACACTTATAAAAACCGCGCAGAAAGGAGCAACGAGTGAACATACGCGTCTACAGCATCCTGATCGTCTGGCTGATGTTGATAGCAGTAGCCTCGGCCCAAGCGGTCGATTGGCCTTACTACACCTCGGATCTGGGCGGCACCAAGTACTCGCCCGCCCGATCAGCGTTGGGCTACCTCTACTTGCCGGTGAGTACGGCCAGCCACGACTACTATGGCGGCGAGCACCCCGGCGATAACCTGTTCAGCGAGTCGCTCGTCTGCTTGAATGTCGAGACCGGCGAGCGGGTCTGGCACTATCAGCTAGTCCACCACGGCCTGTGGGACTACGATCCACCGGCTCCTCCGGTGTTGCTGGATGTGGAAGTGGATGGTCGCCCGCGCCAGATCGTCGCCGTGCTGACCAAGCAGGCCTTCTGTTTTGTGTTTGACCGCCAAAGCGGCGAGCCGATTCCCTCGTCGGCGATGTGCGCTTTGACAACACGCCGTACGGATGGACCAACTACAACCAAACCTCTGTGGCCCTCGACGACTTGCTCCGGGAGTATTATCAAGCGGCCGTGGAGAAGGTGGGGGACTAGGAACTGCTTGCTGCGCGGCGAGGCTATGCAGCCTTAGGACCAGAGGACCAGATTCCCGTGCGCTTCTGTCTTGACTTATCTATGCGTCCGGCGTAGGGTTTGGTTTAGAAGAGGATAGCCGCCAAGTTTCCGCTCTGGGTGTCCAAACAGCAGAATATGCTAATCGGCACAGCAAGAATTCCCGACGATGCCTTGGTCGTGCGTGGAGGTAAGAACCGTCCAGAAGACATTCGACGGGGAAGCGGCATTCATCCGAGTGGGATCGCTGGAGTATCCGTAGAAAGCGGCGAAGGAGTATCTGTTGCTGAACTAGCGAGGATGATCCCACACGGACAAGTTGGCGTGACAACCGCTGGTAAAATCCGCAAGGCAGGTGGCGATGTGGTGCGAACCGCTGGCAGGAGTCCTTACCATGCGACGTTGACGGGCCTTACTCACGAACAAGTCAGTAGCCTGCTCACGCCAACCATTGCCAATCCTGTGCGGGAGGAGAAACGATGAAAAAGCCAAGAGTTTTCGCCGATTTTCACAATGCCGATCCCCAAGGCCGGTTGCGTTTGAACTGCATGGGCACTAAGGAAGACTTGGCAGCCCAGAACCTTTCCTTGCGGGAGGGGCAAGCCTTGGTTCTCTACAGCGAAGAGTTGGAAGTCGATGGAATGGTTCAATACTCTGAAAAAGAAAATCTGTGGGTTGCGGTGATTAGTTGGGAAGCGATTAGAAAGCGCACATCCGTTACCCAAGCAGAACACCCCACCCTCGACGTAGCGACCTGATCGAGCGTTTCGCGATGCTGGACGAGGGACCCTATACCTATCGGCGGAGTCCCAGGCGATTTCATAGCCTATGTCTCTCATCCTAAGACCAGACGAAAATCTCCGGTTTGTCCGCCGACATGGCGAAGAAGAAGGCCAGCACGACGCGGCGGCGCTGGCGCGTTAGGCGCTCTACTTCGTGGATGTTTTCGGTGCAGAAGAAGTAGAGATCGCCCGGCGTCAGCCGAACTTGGACGCGGGGGATGTGGTGCTCAGCCGCGTACTCGGCGAAGCGATCTTCGCGCAGGACTTCCTCGATGTGGGGCTGGGTGCCCCAGCAGCGGTAGATAAAGGGTTCGTCGGCGCTTGCTTCATCCCCAGTCTGCAAGCACAGCACCCCGGCGAATTGGCGCTGGAAGTCGGCAACTGCGTATTCATAGCCGGGGCGGGAGCGCTTGGCCACGGAGTCGTAGTGGGGCCGGTGGCCTTCGGCGGCGTGATACATGCGGAAGATGGCTGGTCCATAGAGCCGCCCGTCCGGTTCGTGCGCGGTTTGAACTACTTTGCCCTCGGCTAGGTCGGATAGGGCCGCGTACATCGTGCGCACCGGGTCTGTAAATCCCTTGAAGAGCGTGGCGAACAACTCGTGAGTGCGAGCGGCATGGGCTAAGAAAACGTCTGGATCGGCACCGAGCCGTCCGAGGCTGGTGCCCAAGTCGAGATAGGGGCCGCCGCTGAGTTGGGAAGCCTGGCCCACGGTGGCCGGATCGAAATAGCCGCGCTCCTCAAAGCGGCGCATCAAGCCGAGGCAGTGGTCGGGTAGGTAGGCACCCCGCAGGACTACGGCGGGAACGTCTCCGTCGGCCAAGGCGGTGAGAGGTTGAGGCAGGCTGTGCAGCAAGTCGGCCGTGTTATGGGCCTCGGCGGGCGTCCAGACGTTGGGCTGGGTCATAAGATTTCCTTACATATAATTGTAATGATTCGCGTCAATTTGTTGTGGCCGTGTTGGTTACAATCTGACGTTACGCGGCACTTCGACAGGCTCAGTGCCCAGTGACTGAGCTCAGTACTTGGCCACTGAGCTTGTCGAAGTAGCCGCAGCAGAGGTGTATAAGGCTGCGTAACATCAGTTACAATACAACCTCTCGACCGGTACGCGCCGACTCGTAACAGGCATCGACGACCTTTTGTAGGTTGATTAGCTGGCGGGCGTCCTGCATGTCCCAAGGCTCGCCGGCGCGGAGTTGGGCGATGAGGGTGGCGTCTTGGGTGTGGACGCTTTGGGACCAGTCGTCGCCGTCGAGTTGGGGTGTCTGATCGACAATCTCGCCTTCGACATCGACCTTGACCGCAAAGGGTTCGCCGGTCACCGTGGCACGGGTGGTGGTCAGCTCAAAGCTGTGGAAGTTGGTCACCTCGCTGCACCAGTTGCCCTCCAAGGAGTAAAACGCGCCGTTGTCAAAGCGCACCAAGGCGCTGATGAGGTCTTCGGCGTCGTAGCGCGCGTGGATGGCGGCATCGACCTTGGGGCCGCGCTTGCCGGGGAAGAGGCGACGGGTGGCCGCACTGACGGTGAGCGGATTGGGCGAGCCGCCGACCCACATCGCCAAGTCAAGCGTGTGGACCAGGGTCGAGGCGAGGACCCCGCCGCCGGAGGTGGCTAGGTGGTAGTGCGGCCCCCAGACGGGCGGGTCGTCGTGGCAGCCCCACGCCTTGGCGAACACGGGCTCGCCGATGGTGCCACCTTGGACTAGGTCGTGCAAATACCGCGAACTCGGCATATAGCGCATGTTGGTGCCGAGTTGGACTTGTAGCTCGGTTTCCTCGGCTTTGGCGAGGACGGCTTCGGCTTGGGCGACATTCATCATAAAGGGTTTTTCGCACAGCACGCAGGCCCCGGCGTCGAGGCTGGCCAAGGACATGGCCTCGTGCGTGTTGGGCATGGTGGCGACGATGACTAAGTCGAGGTCGCCGGGAGCGAGCATGTCCCGGTAGTCTTTGGCCGCGCGAGCTTCGGGCCAGAGTTGGCAAGCGGCAGCGAGGCGCTCGTCGTCGAGGTCGCAGACCGCGGCAACGGTCGCTTGGTCTGCGCCAAGAGACTTGAGGCAGGTAAAGTGGACGTTGGCTTGGGTGCCGCAGCCGATCATTCCGATGCACACGGCGCGATCTATCATGGATAGTTCCTTTCTGCTGGTGGCTCAACGCCGGTTTTCGGCGTATAATGTCCCTGAATACCTAGAGCGAAACACAACCGGCGTCAAGGTGCCGGACAAACGCGAGGCTTAGGCTATGACGCGACAGGTAGATGTGCTGGTCATCGGCGGCGGAGTCGTCGGTATTTGCGCGGCGCACTTTCTCCGGGAGCAGGGCCGCGAGGTTACTGTGGTCGAAAAGGACGAGGTCTGTGCGGGGAGTTCGTATGGCAATGCGGGGTTGATTGTGCCTAGCCACAGCGTGCCGCTGGCCGAGCCGGGGGTCATCGCCCAGGGCTTGCGCTGGATGTTCGACCCGGACAGCCCCTTCTACATCAAGTGGCGCTGGGACCTCGACCTTGTGGCTTGGCTGTGGCAATTCCGCAAGGCCAGCACCATGCGGCGGGTGCGGCAGGCCATGCCGCTGTTGCGCGATATGCACTTGGAGAGCTTTCGGCTCTATGAGGCGCTAGCCGCGGAATTGGATTTTGCCTTTGGGCACGAAGGCCGACTCCTGCTGTGCAAGACCGAGCAGGGGATGGAAAGCGTCCGCGAAGAGGCCGAGTTGATGCAGGAGATAGGGATAGAGGTGGAAATGGTCGATGCCCAACAGGCGCAGGAGCGCGCCGCGGTCGTGGAATTGGACTGCGTGGGGGGAGCGTTTTACGCGCAGGACGCCCACTTGGACCCGGCGCGTCTTGTGCGTGCCTTGGCTGCGCGTTGCGTCGAGCGCGGGGTGCAGCTCAACGAGAAGACCGAGGTGTTGGGGTTTGGCAAACAGGGGCGTCGCCTGCAAGTAGTCGAGACGACGCGCGGGGATTTTGCCGCTGACGAAGTAGTGCTGTGCAGCGGGGCGTGGTCGCCGGGCGTGGGTCGCGGATTGGGCCTGTCCCTGCCGGTGCAGCCGGCCAAGGGCTACAGCGTCACTGTCCACAAGCCGGACCCGTGCCCAGAGGTACCGCTGATGTTGGTGGAGGCCCGCGTTGGCACCACCCCGATGGGAGACAAACTGCGCTTTGCTGGTACGCTCGAATTGGCAGGCATGGATACGTCGATCAACCGCCGGCGGGTCGCCGCGATTGTCAATGCGGTGCCGCGCTACGTACCGGCGTGGACGCCGGATGCGCTAGAGCTAATCGAAGTGTGGCGGGGTCTGCGGCCCTGTACGCCGGATGGCTTGCCCTTTTTGGGGCGGCCGCGGGACTACGACAATCTCACGGTGGCGGCTGGGCACGCCATGGTTGGGGTCTCGCTGGGGGCGGTGACCGGGGCGGTGACCGCGCGGGTGGTACAGGGGGAGGAGCCGGGTTTTGATTTGAGTTTGTGCAACGTGGATCGGTTCGGATAGGAGGAGCATATGCGCTGTGCATTGGGCATTGACTTAGGCACGGGAAGCACCAAGGCCGTTCTCCTCGACGAGGCCGGGGACCTCATCGGCAGAGGGCAGGCCGAGTATCCGCTCTACAAGCCGCATCCTGGGTGGATCGAGCAAGACCCGGAGGATTGGTGGCAAGGGCTGTGCGCGTCTGCGCGGCAGGCGCTCGCCGATATGGATCCAGCGCAGGTCGCCTGTGTCGGCCTGTCGGGGCAGATCAACGGCGCGGTATTTGTCGATAGCGCCGGGCAGCCCCTACAGCGGGTGCCGATCTGGCTCGACCACCGCTCGCAAGCAGAGTGCGATTGGGCCGAGCAGCGCGCAGGTGACTTGCTGCGGGAGCGGACGCTAATGCGGTTGGGACCGGTTAATACTCTGGCGAAGGTGTTGTGGGTAAAAGACCATGCGACAGATGTTTACCAGCAAAGCCGCTGGATGCTGTTGCCCAAGGATTGGCTGCGCTTCCGGCTCACTGGACAGATAGCAGCCGAGGTGTCGGATGCTTCGACAACTGCGGCTTTTGATCTGCACGAACGCCAGTGGTCCGGGGAAATTTTGGAGGCGTTGGAAGTCGATACGGGGCTGTTCCCGGACTTGGTTGATTCGCCAGAAGTGGTCGGGGCCGTAACTCAAGAGGCTGCCGAGCAGACTGGGCTGGTCGAAGGCACGCCTGTCGTCGCTGGCGGTGGGGACATGCCCTGCATGATCCTCGGTGCTGGGGTGATTGAGCCGGGCATTATCAGCTTGGGGATTGGCACGGCGGCGCACGCCACGGCTTTTGCCGAGACGCTGGATCCGCGGGCCTTTGACAAGCTCTGGCCGATGTGCCATCCCATCCCCGGCAAATACGCCTGGCTGGGGTGCTCGTTTACCGGAGGGGCCTCGCTCAAGTGGTTTAAGGAGGAATTCGGGGGCAGCTACGAGGAATTGACCGATGCCGCGGCTGCGGTTCCCGCTGGGGCCGAGGGGCTGTTTTTTATGCCTTGGCTCGAAGGAAGGGCCACGCCGCGTCCCGACGCCCACGCCCGCGGCGGCTTTGTCGGGCTGTCGCTGGCACACACGAAAGGACATCTGGTGCGGGCGGTGTTAGAGGGGGTCGTCTTTGACTTGCGGCACTCGCTCGACTGCTTTGCCGAAATCGGCTTGCCCATCGACGAACTGCGGATCGGTGAGGGAGGCTCGCACTCAGAGGTGTGGCGGCAAATCCAGGCCGATATTTTGGGGCGCGACATGGTGCGGATTGCCACCGACGATCTGTCGGCGGTCGGGGCGGCGTTGTTGGCGGGCGTTGGCGGCGGACTCTATGCGGATTTTGCCAGCGCTTGCCAGCGCACGGTCAAGTTGGCCGAGACGGTGCACTGTGACCCGGAACGGGTCGAATACTACCGGAGGGCTTTTGATCGCTATCGGGCACTTTATCCGGCGTTGCGGGACTGGTATGGGAGATCGGTCTAGGGCGGCGAGTGAGAAGAGCTAGGCCTGCCACGCAGGCGGACAAGTCAAGTCTTTCCCGTTAGACAATCGCACCGGATCGGGTAATTGGCTATCGGCCAAATGGCTTTTCTTAATGGTGCGATGAGCATGGCAGGCTTGTATTAACGCTTTGGCCCGACTACTAGGCGGGATAAAGGCGTTTGACCGCTTTAACGCCCGGAACCATATCACTATCACCTGTTACCAAGACAGCAGTATCGTACTCATCCTTCACGGCTAATTCGAGCAACTTGATAGCAATATTGACGTCTGTCTGCTTTTCTTCGTGCGTCCAATAGGTCTGCTTACACACTGCCCGGCATTGTTTTTTTATTTTGTGGAATCTCCCGATTTCTACCGCCACGCCGCGATTGCGCTGTGCTTGAATATACGTCTGGTGCCGATCGGTCTTTGATTGAGACCAATCGGCGTACGCGGTGAAATAGATTATTTGCTCGATACGTCGGGGGCTATAGAAACACTCGGCTAAGCAACGCAAATCCAACCAGCGATACTGGCGAAACCCACCGCATACAGGTAAGGAGTGGTAGAGATTACAGCCATCTATGAAAAAGGAGACTCGGTCTTTGGGGCTATTTGGCATAAAATCTCGTACAAAAAAACCCCCGCTTCGGCTATGCCGGGGTGGCGGGGGGGCCTAGGGCACCTATGTCCCTAGGGGGGTATGTTTACAATATAAGCAGTTACTAATAATATGCAATATGCAAAAATCAAATTGAATGGTTCCTGAATGGTTTCGTTCCATTCTGACGGTTGTGCATTCCTACCCCTCGATAAACGGCCCTTCCTCCTGTAACCTCTTGAGAACTCGGGCGTATTCGGCTGAGCCGTCGTCGGTCCAGTACTCGAAGTTGAGGCCCTGGAGGCGGCCTTCTTCGGTGCCGGTCAGGCGGTTGATGTTGGGGCTGCCTAAGCTGTAGGCTTTGTGGCCGCCGGCAAAGTGCACCACGCCGATGTAGTCGTACCTGGGCAGGTGGGCGCGGGCGGCGGCTAGGGATAGGGCTTCTTCGTCCACTTCCACGCCTAGCCCCGGGCCTTCGGGCACAGGTGAAAAGCCCTCGACGACCGGGATTTTTTCAGCGATGTCGGACTCGAACTGGTCGTCTATGTTGACGATGTGGGCCGAGGCCGTGGGCAGGACTGCGGCTTGGTGCAGGGTGAGGGCCTTCATCAGGGTATTGCCGCATTGCTGGATCAGGCACTGGATATTGGCCTTGCCGTAGGCAAAACCCGAGGTCAGGGTGTCGCCGATGCGGCCGCCAATCATGTAGATATCGGCGACTCCGCGAATCACTTCCTGGATGCCGCCCAATTGGGAGACGTGCATGACGAGGGGGATTTGCTCGATGTGGGCGATTTTCATGGGAAGCTCCTATTGGAAAAGCTTTGATTGGGTCTCCAATAATTGACTCGGGTGGTGGCCTGTCAAGGTGGAGGTCGCGTATATTAGGGCGGCGCGGAATACCTGCAATCATCCCGTATTGAGAAAACCATGCTCCAACTCGCCACATTTCAATCTGACGTTACGCCGCCGCTGGGCCATCCGCTCTGTGCGGGGTGGTATCCACCAGCTAAGGGCATTGCCGACCCGCTGTCCGCGTTAGGGGTGATTTTGGTGCCGGACGATCAATTGCCCATGGTCTTGTGCGCCTTGGATTGGGCTGAGTTGAGCAATGGCGATTACGACCGCTGGCGCGGGGAACTGGCCCAGGCCGTGGACACTGAGGCCGAGCGCGTGGCCGTGCACTGCATCCACGCCCACGATACGCCTTGGCCCGACCGCGATGCTCAGGACATTCTCGACGCCCACGGCCGTCCCAATATCATCATGGCTGGCGATTGGGCCGAAAAGGTGCGGGCACAAGCGGCGCAAGCGGCGGGCGAGGCCATGACCAAGCTGGAGCCCTGCACGGATATTGCGGTAGGGCAGGCCAAAGTCGAGAAAATCGCCTCCAATCGGCGGGTGATGGGGCCAGACGGCAAGGTGGCCGGGGTGCGCTGGACCCAGTGCCGCGATCCCCAAGTGCGGGACGCTCCAGAGGGTATCATCGACCCCATGCTCAAGACGATTGGCTTTTACCAAGGGGAGACGCCCTTGGCCCTGTTGCACTACTATGCCGTCCATCCCACCAGCGAGGATGGCACCGGACTGGTGACGCCTGAATTCGTTGGCTTGGCGCGCAACCGTCGCAGGGAGGAAAGCGGCGTGCCACACATATATTTCACTGGCTGCGCGGGCAATGTCACTGCGGGCAAGTACAACGATGGCATTGCTGACAACCGGGAATTGTTCACCGAGCGCATCCATCGGGCCATGTTGGAGGTGGAGCAGGGTAGTGCGCGGCAGCCGTTGGAGCGCGTGCACTGGACGGTCGAGCCGATGCGGCTGCCGCCGAGGGAGGATATGGATGAGGAAGACCTGCTGGCGCAAATCGCCTCGTCGGCCACTGGGGCCAAAGTGCAGAGCAAAGCCGCTCTCATGCTGACGTATCTGCGTCGCAGCGAGCGGCCTATTCCCGTCACTTGTTTGCACCTCAACGACCGAGTGGCGGTGGTCCATTTGCCGGGCGAGATCTTTATCGAATACCAACTGCACGCGCAGGAGAGCCGTCCAGATGCCTTTGTCGCGGTAGCGGGATACGGGGATTTGGGGACTGGGTATATAACCTTGGCGAGTTCCTTTGCCGAGGGAGGATACGAGCCGGTGGACGCCTTTGTGTCGGGCCGGTCGGAAAAAATCGTGCGCGCTGCCATTGAGAAGGTCCTGCGGGGCCTTTAACCACGAGAGCAGGAGAAGAAGATGAGCGACTTACTGGCTGGAGCCGGCGGTGCCCGGATCACTCCACCTATCGGCTGCCCTATGGGCGGATACGGGGCTCGCGACCACGGGGCCGAGGGCGTACACGACCACCTCAACACCCACGCTTTGTTCCTCGACGACGGCTCGACCCAGGCCGTGATCATCGCCAACGATCTGCTCGGCATGCGGGCGGAGCAGGTCGCTCGCGTGCGCGAGTTGGTGCACGCGGCGACGGGGGTGCCTGCGTCCCACGTATTCCTCGCCTTCTCGCATACGCACGGCGGTCCGCAGATGTACTCTGACTTTTCGGCGCTGGAGGAACAGGTCGCCACTTATATCGACGCGGTGAGCTACTACATGGCCGGCGCGGCTCTGCAAGCGGCCACCTCGGCGGTGCCCGTGCGCTGGGGCACGGGCCGTCATCCGCTGCAGGTCGGCGTCAACCGCCGGGAGCGACAGGCGGATGGCACGACTCGCATCGGCGTCAATCCCGACGGAGCGGTGGCACCTTGGGTCGATGCGGTGTGGTTCGAGCGCGACGACGGCGGTCCGCTGGCGGTGATCTACCAGCACGCGGCTCACGGGACCTGCCTCGTGAGCGACAACTACCTGTTCACAGCCGATTGGATGGGCCACGCCATGCGGTTGATCGAGGCCCAACTGACGGGCGTGACGGCGCTGTTCGTCAACGGCTGTGCCGGCAATATCAATCCCCATCCGCGCGGCTCCTATGACTTGGCCGGGCGCCACGGCACCAGAGCCGGTGATGCGGTGCTACAGACGGTGTTGGCCCGAGACGACCTGAGACGGGGCGGCCGGTTGCGCTGTGCCCAGCACGCTTTTGAGCTGCCTCTCCAGCCCATGCCATCGCAGGAAGAGTGCGAGCGCGAACTGGCGGAGTGGGAGCCGGCCTTTCGCCAACTCAAGGGCGAGTACCACCGGAACTGGCAGGTCTGCCGCCGCTATTTTGCCGCCAAGGAGCGGCTTGAGGCGTGTCAGAGCGGCTCGGTGGCCACGGGTCTGCCCTTGGAATTGCAGGTCTTGGCCTTGGACGAGGTGGCCCTCATCGGCCTGCCGGGGGAGATCTTTGTCGAGACGGGGCTGGCCATTGCCGAGGCGTCGCCTTTTTCCTTGACCCTGCCCGTGGGGTACGCCAACGGTGCCATCGGCTACGTGCCGACGAGTGAGGAAGTGCCTTACGGGGGCTACGAGGTTCTTGATGCGAGGGCGAGCTATCAAGGGCGCTTTCTGCGCGATGACGCGGATCGGGTTCTGACCGACGGGGCACTTCGGGCCTTGGAACTGGCTGCGGCAGAGTAGATTGCGTGGATTATCTCGCAGTACTCTTGTATGGCGTTGAGGGCCTGAGACCGCGGCTGCCGGTAATCTCGGAGGCCGCCGATCAGGTCGCCGGACGCCTTGTAGCGGATGGACGGTTACTGCTGGCCAGTGCACGGCCGGACTTTACGTCGGAGGGATTTATCCGCTCTGGTGGGCTGATGCTGGCCGAGGAGTGGACACCCGAGACGGTGCTGTCGCCGGATGACGTGGTGATTCTCGGCTGGTCGGGCGCTCCGCCGGATCAAGAATTGGAGTTGTTAGGGGAACTGCGTGCTTCGGGTGCCTTGATCGTCGGCATTGGGCCAGCCTCATGGGCTGGGGCGGATGCACAGTTGGGTGCCGACCTATTTCTGGAGAGCGAAATTTCCCTGTCAGAGGCAGTGACCGCTCCCTTCGGCGGCGAGGGCTATCCGCTGATCTCTCTGCAGAACTTAGTTGTCTTGTGGACCTTTACCGGCGAGATCGTGGCCGCCCTGACCCGGATCGGGCAGATGCCGGCCATGTATCAGAGCGTACTGGTGGCAGGGGCGAGAGATCGCAATGCCCGGTTTGTCGGCTCGCGGTTCCACCAGACGCACCAAGTGCCGGCGATTCCTCCAGGGCAGGTGGGTGGGGAATACTTGGACGCGATCGGAGGAATCCTGCGTGCTCTGATCGCGGAGGAGGCAGGAGCGATTGACCGGGTCGGGTCGGTCTGCGCTCAAGTCCTCAACGATGGCGGCGTCATCCATGCGGGCATGATTTCTCACTTTCCCGTGTATCAGCACGGAGCGCCGGGCGATCCGCTGTACATGCGTCGCCTAGCGCGGCTCGATGGGGAGTCGCCGTCGGTGGCCGAACTTGAGCACGAGCTGGAGTCAGGGGATTTGTTTTTCTTCCTTGGATACTATCGGCGGCCTACGCAAGCATACCAGGCCGTGCGCCGGTCGGGTGCGCGGATCGTCGAGGTGATCACCGGAGGTGGATTGGACGGCCCGCCGCAGCCGGACTACGTCATCCGGCCAAAGTGGCCCTTTGGCGATGCGATGACGCGGGTGCCGGGGTACGACGTGGAGATCTTGCCTAGTTCCGGTATTGTGCAGGCGGCGATTTACTGGGCCGTGGTGGCGGCGATTTGGCAGGCGCTGTCCCGACAGGAACTCGCCGAGAGAGCCGCATCTACTCGTATTCTGTGAGGTAGAAATGATGAATAGTGTAGAGACGACAGTTCAGCTCCGCAGCGGCGAAAAGTTGATGATCGAGGTGTACGAGCCGCCTTTTCCCGGTGGAGAGCACAGCCTCTGCTGGTGGGGGGATATTGCTGCCGACCTGATGGCTGGGAACCTGCGGCCTTGGCTGTACACGCCCTACTACTTGGGGAAGATCGACGGAGAGGTGGTGGGCTACATGGGCTGTCAGACGCCCGCGGATACGCGCGAGGTAGGGCTCGTCGAGTTCGTCTGGACCGCCGAGGAGCACCGGCGTAAGGGGATTGCTTCACTCCTGCTTGGCCAACTCGTGGAGGAGTTCGCGCAAGCCGGGGGGATGGCGCTCTACCTGTGTACGGCTAACCCCCATGCTGGCAGCCTGTACGAGCGCCATGGATTCCGCTATTTCGTCGGGGATGGGATGCGCTACTTGGCGCCTGGTGCTGGTGACTTTGACCGCGACTATCTCGACGGCGGCAGTCCGGCCGAGGTTCGCGACGCTACTTGGGCCGATCTGCCGGGGGCTTCGGTGCTCTACAACCATCCCGAGCCGAGATGGGTCGTGAAAGACTACCTGAGCCAGAGTTTCCGCGACACCCGCTACGAGAGTCACTTTGTGAAGACCTTGCGGCGTTTAGAAGGTCGGCGGGGGTTCTGTCTCGCTCTGGAAAATACCAAGCGCCGCTTGGTGGGCTTGGCCACGGTCGAACGGCGGGGGAGTTTTGCCGAGCAGCACACAGGCGTATTGAGTTTTCGCGTTGCACCGGCCTTCAGCGGCCAAGCTGCGGATTTGCTCAATGCGGCCGTCGAACGGTGCGCAGACTTGGAGATCGCGGTCCTGCATGTCTATCTGGCGGACTGCGATGCCGATCAGAAGCAGCTACTTGAGGAAGCGGGATTTGGCGAAGAGGCGCGATTCAAGCGGCGGCTGCGGGTCGATGAGAGGTTTGTGGATATGGTCGTGTACGCGCGAACTATAGCGCAGACGGCAGCAGATCTCTTCGACGAGGGCTACTACTACGGCGGGCGCAAGGATTGGCAGCAGGAGCGCGTCGATGCAGCCGACTAACCTATTGTCGCCGTGTATATTAACCGCTATACATTAATGTACATGCACATACGGCCAGTGCGATTGTCGTAGTGCTCGGTCCAGCGCGGATTGTTCCACTCGATTAGCTCAATCAATTTTATTCTTTTCGATGTAATCCCAGTTGATATTCATTCCCAATCCAGGCCGTTGGGGCACGTGGACAAAACCCTGATCGTCCATCAGCTCGCCGTGCTCGTGCAGCCACGGGGCGGGTTGGTCGAAGTCGATGAAGGGGTGCAACAGGCCGCGTTCGTAGAATTCGCCGTTGTGCATGGCGCATAGGGCGTGCAGGTTGCCGGGGCCGCCGCCGTGGATTTCGCAGCGCATGCCAAAAGATTCGCACAGATGCACGGTTTTCATCAGTGGAGTGAGGCCGCCCACGTCGCCTACGCCGCAGCGGCTGATGTCGCAGGCACCGGCTTTAATCCACTCGGCGCGCACGTACATTTTGCCCTCGCAGGTTTCCGGGCCGCAAATCGGCAAGCTGGTCTGCTCGCACAGCCAGATGTAGGACGACATGCTGTGTTCGTCCATGGGCTCTTCCATCCAGTAATAGTCGAGCTTTTCCAGTTCCTTGGCTAGGAATAAGGCGGCCTCGCGGTCGTAGTAGTGGTAGGGATCGAGCATACAGGGCACGTCGGGGCCGACGGCCTCGCGCACGGCGGCGCAGGCTTCAATGTCGCGTTTGGGATTGGGTGCGCCGGCGTAGGGCGGCTGCCAAGTGTGCAATTTGAAGGCGGGGTATCCGCGTTCCATGCACCACCGGGCGTAATTGGCGTAGTCTTCGGGCGTGGCCAAGCCGCCTTTGAGGTCGTCGCCGCACATGGTGGAGGCATAGGCTGGCACTTTGTCGCGCAAGCCACCCAACAGTTTGTACACGGGTTGCTCTAGGGCGCGTCCGGCCAGATCCCATAGGGCTAGGTCAACGGACATGAGCACTTGGTCGGACAGCGTGCCCAGATTGAGGCGTTGGCGATGGTTGAGGTCGCGCCAGATTTTTTCGCGATAAAAGGGGTCTTCGCCGATGATCGCGGGTTTGACGATGCTGTCGATGGCTTGGGCGTTAGCGCCAAACCAGTAGCCGGAGACGCCTTCGTCCGTGCCTATTTGCAGTAGGGTCTGGGTGGTTTCACGCTCGGGGCCGGGATGGCCGTGGCCGTCGGAGTCGCGCTCGGTATTGGTGATGGTTTTGAAGCGAATGGTCTCTACTTGGGTGATTTTCATGCGTTGTCCTTTTGAAGATGGCGACTGTGATCGCCGGTGATAGCAATCCTACGTTATTCATAAGATAATCCGCAGATGGGCGCAGATGGGCGCAGAATAGTAGAAACAAGACGATCCGCCGCTCGAATCGTTCAAGTCATTCGGAATTGCTGTAGTAGTCAAACCCCGCTCTCTGCGATCAGTCGCCCGACAATTTCCACAGACCGCTCCATGCACTCGCGCCCGTGTGCAGCGGTGGCGTCGCGCGGGTCTTGGCCGCCGACTCCTTGCGGCCACACGCTGCGGTCGGCAGACAATTGTCCGAGGTCCACCAACTCTTCGTGATAGTGCATCACCAGCGACGTTTCGTTGTGCGCGGCGTGGTCCATCTGGCTTTTCCATTCCTGCGCTATTTCGTCCGTGACTCCCGCCAGTTTGAGGTCGAAGCGCTGCTCCCGCTCGGCCATGGCTTCGCGCCAAGCCCTGCGGCTCGGCCCGTGTCCGTCGGCGAACACGAACTTGAAACCTGTGCGCTTGATTTGCGCTAAAATCGCGTCGACTAGCATTCCGAAAAATCCGTCCGACACCCAGTAGCAACTGCCGTCTAGCTGCCGGTGGGGATCGGTACTGTCGGCGTAGTCCATGCCGTGGAGCACTTTGCCGCTGCCGCGATCCCACGCCCGATCCGGCCCGAGGTGAATTGGCGGCATGACGATGCCGCCAAAGCGCTTGGCGCACTCGATCATCAGCCCTTCGCTCTGGATCGCGTCGCTGCCCAAGGGCAAGTGCTCGCCGTGCCATTCGAGCGTACCCAGCGGCAGATACGCAACCGGCCTAGCCGCTAGCCGCTGGCGAAACTCCCACGGCAACAAATCGGAATATCTGACCTTTTCCATGGATCTTGCTCCGTCAATGTTTTGCAATCAAAATATGTTGAGAGCCTGACAATACTAGGGACTTTACAATGGTAATGTCCGAGTTGCAAAATTAACAATAGTCTGATTATCGAGTTGGCGCGACCGGGAGAATCCTGCAACTCTGCGACGCGGCAGAACCGCAAGCTGGGACCTTGTTTTTGAATCACCTCTAGGGCTATCTTGTGTACAAAGAGAAAGCCGTCCTTTTCGAGTGCAGCCGAAATACGAGGTGAATTTTTGGCGGCTTGCTTCAATGTCTCGAAATCCGATTCATAGCCAGACATGTCAGATACCTGTCTAATAACCCGCGTAGCCATCCGCAATTACAAAAGTATCGGCGCGTGCGATGTGCGCCTCGGCCCTCTGTCGATTCTCGTCGGACCCAACGGCAGTGGCAAGAGCAATTTCGTCGATGCACTCCGATTTATCGCCGACGCGCTTCGCTATTCGCTGGACCACGCCCTCCGCGACCGCGGAGGTATCCACGAGGTACGCCGGCGGTCGAGTGGGCATCCCACGCATTTTGCTATTCGGATAGAGTTTCAGCTATCCAAAGGCCGATTTGGTCACTATGCCTTCAGAATTGGTGCGAAACGGGGGGCCTATCTAGTCGCCGAAGAGGAATGTGCAATTCATCCGGGGACAGATGGTGCGGGTAAAGCCTACTACCGAATAAAGGAAGGCGTACTTGAGCGCATCAGTATTGAACCCGTCCCCGCCATTCCCAAGGACCGTCTCTTTCTGGTCAACGTCTCTGGCATAGAGGCGTTTCGCCCTCTGTACGACGCTCTCATTTCGATGGGTTTCTACAACCTGAATCCCGAACGCATCCGCGAGCCGCAGCCGCCCGACTTAGGTGAACTACTCAACCGCGATGGCTCGAATATGGCCAGCGTTCTTGCCGCACTGAAGGACCGCGACCCAACGGTTAAGCGCCGTGTGGAGGAATACCTCGCAACGGTCGTGCCGGGCGTCCATGCGGTGGCCCCCAAGGCTGTCGGTCCGCGCGAAATGCTCGAATTTAAGCAGGACGTCAGGGGCTCTTCTCATCCTTGGCGCTTCCTCGCCACCAATATGTCAGACGGCACCCTGCGTGCTCTCGGTGTACTCGTGGCCTTGTTCCAGGGCCCGGCGGGATTGGTGGCCATTGAAGAACCCGAGGTCGCCTTGCATCCGGCCGCGGCCGGCGTTTTGACGGATAGTCTGCGCGATGCGAGCAATCACCGACAAATCCTCATTACCAGTCACAGCCCCGATTTGCTCGATGATGCATCACTGCCCGACAGCGCCATACAAGCCGTCGTTTCCGAGGACGGCGATACAAAAATTGGTCCCTTGGACGAAGCGGGGAGGTCAGCGCTGCGCGATCACCTATACACCGCCGGCGAGCTACTCCGCATGGATCAACTTAGGCCGGATCCCCAAGCGACAGAACTTGACGTTAAACAATTGAATCTGTTCGGGTTGGATCTGTGAAATTGATCGCCATTGTAGAAGGTCACGGCGATGTCGAAGCAGTACGGGTTCTATTGCGACCCTTGAAAGAAACTATCAATGTCTCGAAATCCGATAGCCCGGCCGTTCTGGCTTGAACAAATCGGGATTTAGCCTGACGCCCAACCCGCTGCCTTGGGGCAGGTTCACATAGCCGCCGTTGATTTCCACTTCCACGTCGATCAGCTCCCGATACACCGTCTGGATCTGCGCCCGCACGGTTTCCTGATAACAGCAATTGGCTACCGCTGCTCCCACGTGCAAGCCGGCGAAGAGCGTCAGCGGGCCGGTGCAGTCGTGCATGCTGACTGGCACATTGTAGGTCTGCGCCAGATGGGCAATCCGCGCGGTCTCGGAAATCCCGCCGACCCAGGTCGGGTCGATCATCACGTAATCGGCGGCTTGGTGCATCAGCACGGAGTTGTAGTCGGCGCGGCTCAACAGCATCTCACTCACGGAAATGGGCATCCGGCTCTGGCGGCGGAAGTCGGCGACCGTGTCGAGGTTGTCCATTTTGATCACGTCCTCCAGCCACAGCGGCTGAACCTCGCGCAATGTCTCGGCGATGCGTAGGGCCGCTGGGAGCTGGAAATGAGCGTGGCCATCGACGAAGATGTCGAGGTCCATTCCTACCTTATCGCGGATCTCGCGCAAGGGCTGCACGCCTTCCTCGATTGCGCGGTGCGGAATGCGCGCCGGGCCGTATTGGATGGCGGCTTGGTCGAAGGGCCAGACTTTTAGCCCGCTGTAGCCTAGTCCGACTAGCTCCTCGGCCAGCGCCACTGGCTCGTGGAACAGCTTCCACGAATCGCCCAGCGGCCCTGGCTCGCCGATAGCACCAAAGCCCGGCCAGCCTTTGCGCCCGGTGGTGCTCGGCCCGTATTGCGGATTGCCGCAGCTATTGTACACCAGAATTTTGTCGCGCACTGGCCCGCCGAGCAGGCGATAGATCGGCTGGTTGCAGACTTGGCCGAGAATGTCCCACAGCGCCACGTCCAGTGCCGACAAGGCGCGGAGCTCCGTGCCCCGGACCCCGAAATTCGCGGCTCGTTCGTAGAGAAAGCGCCAGTGCGATTCGATGGCCAGCGCGTCTTCGCCTAATAGTCGGCGCGCCATCCAGTCGTGCAGCATGGCCTGTACGGCTTCGGCGCAGTAATACGTTTCGCCGTGGCCGATGAGTCCGGCGTCGGTGTGGATGCGCACCAGCAGCAGGTCGGGGAACAGGTCGAGCGGCTGCACGGATTCGATTGCAGTTACGGTGACTTTGCCCTCGTCAATGGGGGACGGGGGCAGGTGGGGTTTTGCCGTCATTTAGTACCCTTTCTCTAGATCGCACACGTTCAATAGGTCTTCAACCGCCAGATAGCGGTGCAGATTTTCCACGAAGATGGCCTTGCGGCGCTCGATTAATTGCACGGACTCAGCCGAGGTATGCGGCGATATCAGCATGTTGGGCGCGTCCCACAGCGGGCTGTCGGGCGGCAGCGGCTCGACCTCGGTCGCGTCGAGTGCGGCCCCGCCGATTCGGCCTGTGTGCAGGCCCTCGGCTAGCGCTTCTTCATCGACGATTCCCCCGCGTGAGACGACCACGACAAATGCCCCTTCTTTGAGCAGGGCGAGCCGTTGCCGGTTGATCATTCCGGTCGTCGCTTTAGTGCGCGGTGCCGTTACTACTAGCCAGTCGATCATTCCCAGCATCTCGTCCAAGCGCTCGACCGGCCACACCGCGCATACCCCCGGCGGCGGCTTCATCGGCAGGATATCCACCGCGTACACTTCGATCCCAAAGGCTGCGGCCCGCGTGGCCACGCCACGACCAATGTCTCCCATGGCCAGTACCCCCATTTTGGTCCCGGCCAATTCGATGATGCGCCGCACGTAGCGCTTGGTATTCCACTGGCGGTTGCGCTGGTCTTCGAGTAATTCGGGGATGCGGTGTGAGTACGAAAGGATGGCGGCGAAGACGTGGTCGGCCATGGGCACGACGTGCGTCTCCCGCGCATTGGTCATCGCCACGTCACCCGTGCGAAATTCCGGTATGTCGCGCACGATCGGGTCGAAGCCGATGCCGACAAAGTGGAACCACTTGAGTGTTTTTGCCGCTAAAAATACGGGCCGTCTCATCAAGCCAAACACAACCTCCGCATCGGCCACCTCTTGCACCTGCTCCGCTTCGTCATACACTGGGTAAAAGTCCAACTCGGGGAAAGCTGTTCGCAATTCTTCGACGAAGGGTTCCCCCATATCATATGTCAGTACGACCTTCACGCTGATAGTCCTTTCTCAAGGGCGAATTTCGATTTCGCGCAAATTTTTTTATAATGCCGGTTAAATTAGCTAAAAAAGAGATTGTGGAGAAAAGCGGGCGGGCCGTGCGGAGATTTTTACGAGGATGATTCAACGGAGACAGGAGTTTAGAATGGATCAGCAATGGCGGGAACGGCTGGGGACGGTGACGCTGGAGCCTTGTGCATCGGTGGTGGCCGGCAGCTACCAGCAATGGACCTTGACCCTGACCGTGGGCAGCTACGGCATTGACGAGGGCGGCACCATTAAGATCGCCCAGCGCCTCGCCTGCGATATGCAGCCGGCCCAGTTCAGCGATCCGGCTGCGCCAGCTTATTGCACGGTGCAGACCAATGGGGCGGCCAAGCTGGCACCGCGCTTTGCCCCCAAGGGACACGAGCGGCCGTGGATGATCTGGTGCGTGGTGATTGATGTGTACGACGGGTCCCTCGCGCCCGGTGATACGGTGACCGTGGTCTTGGGCGAGCGCAGCGGCGGTTCGCCGGGGATTCGGGTGCAGACCTTTGTCGAGTCAGCCCACGAATTCCGCGTTTTCGTCGATCCGACCAATGCCTCGGTGGCTCGGGCGGTGGCGGATTCGCCTAAGTTTCCGATTGTCGCTGGGGAGGCTGTGGAATTGGTGTGCATAGCGCCGAGTCAAGCTGTGGCGGGGGAAGCGGTCGAGGTTTTTGTCAAAGGGCAGGATATGTGGGGCAATCCGACGGCGGTGGCAGGGCTGGTTGAACTGGAGTGGGAAGGGGAAGGGGAGGTCGTGGTTGAGGGGTGTAGGGTGTCCTTTTGTACTTCGGGTAGTGGACGGCTGATTGCGGCGGCGGACGGCTTGCGCTGTTACAGCAATCCAGTCTCCGTTTCTGCGACAGCACCTCAGTGGCACCGCTACTGGGGGGATTTGCACGCCCAGTCCGATGCTACCGTCGGCATAGGCACGGAGGAGGAGTACTTCACTTTTGCGCGCGACTGGGCGCGGGTGGATTTCGCCTCGCACCAGGGCAATGATTTCCAGGTTGACGACGAGGACTGGCAGCGGCTCAACGAGACGGTGCGGGCTTTTCACCGGGACGGCGAGTTCGTGGTCTTTCCCGGCTACGAGTGGTCGGCCAATTCTCCGGCTGGTGGGGATCGCAATGTCTTTTACTTTGCCGAGGGGCTGCCCATTGTGCGCAACAGCCACTGGCAGATCCCGCACGTGCCCGAGGACGCGGTGTCGCCCGCGCATCCGGCCGATGTGTTCTTCGCCCGGCTCGCTCGCTTGGTGCCGCGCGACCAAGTGATTATCGGCTCGCACGTGGGCGGGCGCTGGGCCGACGTGAAGGCATATTTCGACCCCGAGGCGCACAATCTGGTGGAGGTCGTCTCGAGCTGGGGCGTGTTCGAGTGGATGCTGTTCGACGCGCTGGACTGCGGTCATGTGGTCGGGGTCATGTGCAATAGCGACGGTCACAAGGGGCGGCCTGGGGCCGAAGGGCCGGGGGCTGGTGAGTTTGGCATTGCTGGCGGTTTGACCTGTGTGTTGGCTGGCGAGTTGGCGCGCGAGGGTGTGTGGGAGGCTCTATGCAGTCGGCGCTGTTACGGTACGACTGGTGCGCGCATACTTCTAGATGTACAGATAGCTGGCGCGCTCATGGGGGCGGTGGTGCAAGGTGTGGACTCGGTGGATATTCGCGCTCGGGTTGTGGGGGCGGCACCGCTGGAGGCGCTGCAAGTGTATCGTGGTCGGGAATTGCTCGCCGAAGTGCAGCCGCCTGAATTCCGAGATCTGGGGCATTCCAACAGGTTGCGCTTGATGTGGTCTGGCTCGCGGATGCGCGGGCGCGGGCGGCGGGTGGATTGGTCTGGGGTTATTCGCGCTACTCAGGCGATTATCTTGGAGGCGACCGCGGTTAGCTTTGACTCCGCAGCCGACGGGATTACCGCGACCGAGCCGCAGGCCGTGGCTTTTCAATCGCAGACCACGGGAGATTGCGACGGGATTGAACTGGTACTGGACGATGGGCGGGTGGGTCGCTTGGTGTTCGAGTCGGCGGCGGGGACGACGGAGGTTGATCTGGCGGGGTTAGGTCGCGACCCGCTGCGCTTCGACTACGGCGGCTTGGACATGCAGTTGGTGGTGCAGCGCTATCCCGAGCGGGTGGAAGCACTGGAATTGACGTTGGAGGCTGTGGATCAGCCGCCGGGGGAGGGGCAGGCGGCTTATTTCGTCAAGGCTATTCAGTGCGACGGGCAAATGGCTTGGTCGAGTCCGGTGTATGTGTTGGGCTGAGGGGAGATATTTTCAACGAGTTGCTAGGCATCTAAGAAACGTTGCCAATCGATTCCTAATTGTCGAACTGCAGCACGAATCGTTCCCAATTTCAGATCGCGATTGCCCCAATCTGGAATAACAGTGGCTTGTTGAGAGATAGGATCAATCCATTTCCGATGGGAACCGCCCCCTTTACGCACACGCTCTTGACACCCAAGGGCTGATAGTTTCTTCACCACTTCGCGATATTTCACGAGGTGGACACTACAGTTTCCAACCACACGGGGCTATTTGAGTCGAGAATCTGGGTATGCTGAGGGAGTGAGCGTCCTAGATCTTCATATAGCTCAATAACGGCAGAGAACGCATCAGCGACGTTTTCCAATGCCTCGTCTATAGAGTCTCCCTCTGTTATCAATTCTGGGAACAAAGGGGAAGTAACAGTGTATCCGCCTTCAGGCTGTGGCGTCAGGACAAGGGGTACTCTGTAGTCCATAAAGAAAGCTCCATTGTTTCTCTTTAAGATGACTCTGCACTGC
Organism: Gemmatimonadota bacterium; assembly: GCA_009840005.1. Next base: position 84,660 of record VXOR01000083.1, on the reverse strand, counting down.
ATAGTAAGCAAGCGGCTTGGTCAAGTCCGGTGTGCGTTTCGGCCTGACGGGAGGACGGCTCCTTTGCGAAAATAGGGCACTTAGCCGAGTTTGTACGACTCCGTTATACACGATTATGCGATTTGGGAACCAAGGATGGACAAGAATCGCCTGAACGAGGCGGAGATATGCGACGCTTTCATCACCCCGGCGATAATCGGGGCCGGGTGGGATCAAAGCACGCAGGTCCGCCGCGAATACACCTTCACGGATGGTCGGGTTATTGTCCGGGGCAAGCTAGGCTCGCGTGGCAAGAAGAAGCGCGCTGACTATTTATTGTTTTACCAATCCAACCTGCCGCTCGCCGTGGTCGAAGCCAAGGACAACAGCCACCCGATCGGCGGCGGGATGCAGCAAGCACTTGGCTATGCCGAATCTCTCGACGTGCCGTTTGTGTTTTCGTCAAATGGCGACGCCTTTCTGTTCCACGACCGCACCGGCCAGTCGGACTCCATAGAAAAGCAAATCGGTCTGGATGAGTTCCCGTCCCCGGACAAGTTGTGGCGGCAGTATCGGGCTTGGAAGGGACTCGACGAAGAATCTGATAAGCTCGTCCGTCAGCCTTACTACGCAGATCTAGTCGGCAAGGAGCCTCGGTACTATCAGCGCGTTGCCATTCAGCGAGCAGTCGAAGCCATTACGCGGGGACAGCGCCGAGTGCTGATGGTCATGGCCACCGGCACCGGCAAGACGTTCTCGGTCTTTCAGATTATATGGCGGCTGTGGAAAGCCGAGAAGGTTAAGCGGGTGCTGTTCCTCGTGGACCGGAATATTCTCGCGGATCAGACTGTCACCAACGACTTCAAGCCTTTTGGCCCGGTGATGACCAAGGTACGCAACCGCGATATGGACCCGAGTTACGAGATTTATATCGCGCTTTACCAAGCCGTCAGCGGCAACGAAGAGGATAAGAACATTTACCGGCAGTTTAGCCGAGAATTTTTCGACTTGGTGGTCATTGACGAGTGTCATCGGGGCAGTGCCCGCGAGGCCAGTGCGTGGCGGGAGATTCTCGACTATTTCGAGCCAGCCATCCAACTCGGGCTTACGGCGACGCCGAAGGAGACCACCGAGGTTAGTACGCTTAGTTATTTTGGCGACCCCATCTATACCTACAGCCTCAAGCAGGGCATTGAGGACGGTTTTCTCGCGCCTTTTAAAGTCGTGCGTATTGACCTCGACAAGGACTTGCAGGGCTGGCGGCCTCCGAAGTGCATGACCGACGACCTCGGCCAAGAGATCGAAGACCGCATCTACAACCAAAGCGACATGGACCGGATGTTGGTCCTGAATGAGCGGACCCGGCGCGTGGCCGAGAAGGTCGTCGCGTATATGTTGGAGACTGACCCCTACGGCAAGACCATCGTCTTCTGCGAGAACATCGATCATGCCGAGAGGATGCGTTCGGCGCTGGTCAACGAGGTCGCCAAGTGCCTGCCGCAGGAAGCTGGTAATGCCTCAAAGTTCGTGGTTCGCATCACTAGTGACAGCGAGGACGGTCAACTCGCGCTCGATGACTTCATCCACCCTGAGCGGCGCTACCCGGTCATCGCCACCACCTCGAAGCTGTTGACGACCGGAGTAGATGTGATGACTTGTAAACTCATTGTGCTCGACCAGCGCATTGAGTCGCTTATTGAGTTCAAGCAGATCATCGGACGCGGCACCCGTATTCACGAGGACATGGGCAAGTTGTGGTTCACCATTATGGACTTCAAGAAGGCGACTGAACTGTTTGCCGACCCGGATTTCGATGGGGAGCCGGTTGTCGTCTATGCGCCCGAGGAGGACAGTGGTCCGATGCCGCCGGATGATATAGGAGGGAACGGGGGAGGCGAAGAAATCGGCCCAGACCCACCGCCAGAGGGTCCCAAGAAATTCGTCGTCAGTGGAGTCGAGGTCGAGGTTATCGCCGAGCGCGTCCAGTACTACAGCAAGGACGGTCGGCTCGTCACCGAGTCGCTAGCTGACTACACCCGGAAGACGGTCCAAGCGGAGTACGCGACTCTAGACGACTTCTTGCAGCGTTGGTCTGGAGCAGACCGGAAGGCGGCGGTGATCGACGAACTGAGCGAGCAGGGCGTGTTCTTTGAAGCGTTGCGCGAGCGGGTTGGTCGAGACATGGACGCTTTCGACCTGATCTGCCATGTGGTCTATGGCCAGCCACCGCTCACCCGGCGCGAGCGGGCTGCGAACGTGAAGAAGCGGGACGTATTTACCCGCTACGGCGAACAAGCCCGCGCCGTGCTCGACGCTCTGCTCGATAAGTACGCGGACGAAGGACTGGTCTCGGTCGAAGACTTGGGCGTCCTGCGCGTGCAGCCGCTGTCCGACCTTGGTACACCTATAGAGTTGGTTCGGCACTTCGGCGGCAGGAACGAGTACATTGCCGCCGTGCAGGAGCTTGCAGAGGCTATTTACGATACCGCCGCTTAGTGCGACTTGCAATCAATGTGCAATACCACATCTTCATTAATTGTGATAATCAGCATATATACCAAATATATACCAACTAACTTGCGGAGACCGTGCTATGGCTACACACAGCGACAACCTGACCAATGTTCGGACGATCAAGGCATCTGAGTTCAAGACCAAATGCCTCAAGCTGATGGACGAGGTCGCGGACAGCGGCGTCGAGATTGTCATTACCAAGAACGGCCGCCCAGTGTCGCGCCTCGTACCCTATCGCGACGAGGAACCGACCATGTTTGGCCGCAATCGAGACCAGATACGGATACTCGGGGACATTATTTCTCCTCTGGAATTTGACTGGGATGAGGAAAGAGAACTGGCGCTCATCCAAGGAAAAAACCCAGACAAGCCATGAATGGAAATAACGACTTCAAAATCTGGGGGGCGAACCGTTGATTCTTCTTGACACCCATGTTCTCCTATGGATGGAGTCCGGCAATGAGCGGCTGGGAGCGAATGCTCGCCAAGCAATAGACCGCGCTTGGGAAGTGGGTGAAGCCGCTGTTTCTGCGATCTCATTCTGGGAAGTCGCCATGCTAGAGAGCAAAGGCCGACTGGAACTTAAGCTAGATTTCCACTCGTGGCGGCGAGATCTTCTACAACGAGGGCTAGTGGAAGTTGCCGTTGACGGCGGAACGGCGCTTCGTGCGGGCCAACTCGCCGGGATACATGGAGACCCGGCGGATCGCCTGATAATTGCCACCGCATTGGCCGGCTACCAGTTGGTGACGGCAGATATGCACATTCTCAATTGGTCCGGTGAACTGAATCGCCTCCGAGCTATGGAATAAGTGTCATGGCCCTATCTACCACCATCAAGTCCATCCAGGACATCATGCGCAAGGATGTGGGCGTCGATGGAGATGCCCAGCGCATTGGTCAACTCGTCTGGCTGCTGTTCCTCAAGATATGGAACGACCGAGAGCAGGAGTTGGAACTGCTCGAAGATGACTTCGCGTCGCCGTTGGTTGACGTAACTTGGATGGAGGAAGGTGAGACCCGCACGGCAGAAGACCTGCGCTGGAGTGCTTGGGCTGCTGACCGGGAAGGTGCCACCGGCGATAGACTGCTCACCTTCGTCAACGAGACTCTGTTTCCTGCGCTCAAGGGCATGGAGGTTGAGCCGCCGAGTGGGGAAGAGGATGCGCGGATGAGTCGCCGTCGCTTGGTGCGCGGCGTCTTTGAGGACGCTTACCAGTACATGAAGTCTGGCATTTTGCTGCGGCAGGTGGTCAACAAGATCGAGGAAGACATTGACTTTAACGACGCTACGAATCGGCATTTGTTCGGGAACATCTACGAGCAACTGCTCAAAGACCTCCAGAGTGCCGGGAATGCTGGCGAATACTACACGCCACGAGCGGTGACCCAATTCGCAGTGGACATGATCAACCCTCGCCTCGGGGAATCTGCCCTCGACCCGGCCTGTGGCACCGGCGGCTTTTTGTCCTGTGCGATTGAGCACATTCGTCAGCAGGATGTGAAGACGCCATCACAAGAGGCAGAACTTCAGGCCAGCATTCAAGGAGTAGAGAAGAAGCCCCTGCCGCACCTGCTGTGTACCACCAACATGATCGTGCATGGTATTGACGTGCCGACCGGCATTCGGCATGACAACACCCTCGCCCGGCCCCTGCGCGACATCAGTATGCGTGATCGGGTTGATGTGGTGCTCACCAATCCGCCCTTTGGCGGCATGGAGGAGGACGGCATTGAGCACAATTTCCCGCGCGAGTTCCGCACCCGCGAGACCGCAGACTTGTTCTTGGTGCTGATTGTCGAGTTGCTCAAGCCCGGTGGTCGGGCTGCGGTGGTGCTGCCGGACGGCACTTTGTTCGGCGAGGGGGTGAAGACGCGCCTGAAAGAGCGCCTGCTCACCGAGTGTGAGTTGCACACCATCGTGCGTCTGCCCAACGGGGTGTTTGCGCCGTACACTGGCATCAAGACCAATGTACTGTTTTTCGAGAAGGGGAGGCCCACCACCGAGGTTTGGTATTACGAGCATCCCTACCCGGAAGGCTACAAGTCTTACTCCAAGACCAAGCCGATGCGGATTGAGGAGTTTGAGCCGGAGAAGGCGTGGTGGGAGAATCGGGTTGAAAGCGAGTTCGCTTGGAAAGTTGGTATTGACGAGATCCGCGAGCGCAACTTCAACCTCGACATCGCCAATCCCAACTCGGTTGAGGGAGGCCACGGCGACCCGGATGAACTGCTGGCGTTGTACGAGAAGGAGCGGGCGGCAGCGACGGAAGTGCGGGAGCAGTTGAAGCAGGCGTTGGCCGAGGCCCTGGAGAGGACGGGATGACGCCGGGGGAGTTCATTGAGGTCTTTGATGAGATTTCGGAGGCACCGGGGGGGATTGAGCGGCTGCGGGAATTGGTGCTTCAGCTTGCGGTGAGGGGGCGGTTGGTGCCGCAGAATGCGAATGAGGAGCCGGCGGCAGTACTACTGGAACGTATTCGGGAGGAAAGAGCGCAGTTAATTCGTTCAAAACAGATTCGTCCACAGAGACATCGTGATCCGATCACTTGCAGTCAATTGAAGATCCCCGAAGGATGGAAGCATCTTTACCTTGGGGACGTAATTGACTTGGAGTACGGAAAAAGCCTTCCACTCAAAGATCGAAAAGACCTTGGAGATGTACCAGTCTATGGTTCAAATGGCGTTGTTGGAAAACACGATGTGGCGTTGGTCAATGGCCCTTGTATTGTTGTTGGGCGAAAAGGTTCAGCCGGAGCTGTCAACATCTCCAGGAGATCCTGTTGGCCAATTGACACAACTTACTTTGTGCGACCCTACGGAGGTATGTCCTTAAAATACACGTCGCTAATGCTCTCGGCTGCCCGGCTAGAAGAGCTAGATCGAGCTACAGCTATTCCGGGACTGAACAGAGAAGAGGCGTACCTACGGGAGACGCTCCTGCCACCTTTGGCTGAACAACACCGCATCGTCGCCAAGGTCTATGAGCTTTATGGGCTGATTGATCGGCTGGAGCAGCATATCGTCGCCAAAAGGGAATATCACGAAGCCTTTGCCGCTGCCGCAACCAATATTGTTTGAAGAGTTGGCGCGGGTACCCGTGAATGCAGGAATCCCTACTATAATTGCGGGATCAGAGTGGTAGTATTGAGAACTATAACGAGTGCGGGCGCAATCACATGAAGAATCAGCAGGACAATGGGAATCCACAGCTCGATTTGGGATACGGATCGGTACGCTTTGCCTTTGCCTTCTCCCGCCAATTGCCATTCGTAATCGTAGGGATTTGCCGGCAAATGCTGTTCAAACTCGCCGATAACCTTGAATTTCAAAGCGTTCAAATCTCGATGTGATTTGATAATATTGTACGAAAGCAGCGAAACGACGATTCCGGCGATGGCAACCAAGAGCACCAAGAGTATCTGCCCTGAATCTACTGGTTGGAAGCCGTACGAAGCTATGAGCGCGGCGTTTACAGTCAAAAGATACCTCCCGGAAGAGACCCGCCGGGCACTGACGTTATCCGCAGACTGCACGTATAGCTTGTATTGCTCGATGAGGTCCCGACTGAAGTCAGAACCGTAGGTCTCTTTGGAGTGGAGAATCAGGGACTTGTCCGGCTGATCTGACATACGCTTATCTTTCTCCGTCAATCAAGAGCTTTAAGTTCTTCCACTTCCATTTGTGAATCTTATCATCCTTGAGCGCATTCTTAGGTTTCGTACAGGTTTTTTTTCTGCGACCTTTCAGGAGGAAATACGGCTTGCCTTCCTCACGGGCGATGGCGACTTCGGCTGCAACACCGGCTGCATCGTGCGTATGTTCGCCGCAGATTACGATAGTAAGGTCGGTTCTGCGTATGAGGTCGCGGACATTATTCCGCCAATTTTCGGTTATCGGCTCCTGTACCGACCAGTCCGTGATGCTGAAAGGCGACTCAGGTTTCTTGGCCTGAGCGACCAAATTACCTCGAAGATCTTCATCATGGTCGAAGTCAAAGCTGATGAATGCACTCTTGGTAGCCATCAATCTCTCCTTAAAATCATCTCCACGCTGTACCAGAGACGTGATTTTTAAGTCCTCCTCTCTGCCGTGACCTTGGTAGCCTCTGTTTCTGAATTCTAGGCTTTTGAGCTTTCCGATCCAGAATCCATATTAGTCCCCCTATTGCAAAAAACCACGGCGTTAGAGTGCCCAGCCCATCGCTGAGTTCTTCACGGAGATACTTGCCTTCTATTTCCTTCCTTAGATTCTCCCAGGTCCATTTGATAATTTTATCGTTCTTGAGTGCCGTCCTAGGTTTTGTACAAGTCTTGTTCCTGCGGCCTTTCAGAAGAAAATATGGCTTGCCTTCCTCATGGGCGATCTCAACCTCGGCTGCAACTCCGGTCGCAGTATGGGTATGTGTTCCGCAAATGACGATGACAATATCCGTCCTGCGTATTCGCGCTCGAACCTTTTCTTTCCAATCGCTGGAAAAGGGCCTCTTCACTGACCAATCTTCAATGTTGAAAGGCGAGTCTGGATTCTTGGCCTGCTTGACCAAGTAACCGCGGAGCTTCTCATCATGGTCAAAGTCAAAACTGATAAAGGCACGTTTTTTTGGCATACATCTCCTTGTTGTCTAGCTTTGCTTGCTTCAATGACTAGGAAGAGGTGCTTTAGATTGGTTGAATAAGTTGAAGATTCATAAGGCGGTAGGTCATCGCTTCGGTGCTCACTCTGAATTTCTTAGCTAGTAGCTCTAGGCTGTCGTCCCCGGTTAGCTCAAAGGGCTGCTGTCTGAAGGCGTCTCTGACCTGCTTAGCGGGCATGAGGAGTGCCGCAGCGAACGCATTTGCCTCCATCTCTTCCAATTTGGTGCCGGAACCGGATTCAAGATCCCGGAAGTGAACGCGATACCCTTTGTCAATGTAAGTATCGCCTTCGTGGAGAACGAAATGGGCGACTTCGTGTGCAATGCTAAAGCGCCGCCGGTTGGGGTGGTGATCCTCGTTGACCCCAATGACAGCACGGTCCCCATTGCGGACGAGCACCGCCGAGCAATCCTCGCCAAGATCTGCCGACTCGATCCTTATGTCTAGATGCTTAGCAACTAGCTCTACGGGAACTGGAGTAGTAGCCACTCCCGCTTTTACGAGCAACTGCTCAGCTTTTCTCTCCATCGACATCGACATCGACATTGGGGCTGATCTCCTCTCGGCTACTAGCTATGAAGGAGGCAACTTGGCCTTCGCTCTCTCCCGCCGCCTTTTTTAGCCTGCCTGTGATTTTGGGGTTTGCGGTGCGGACCTCGCTCATTAGAAATTCGTCGGGTGAAGGTAAAAGTGAGCGCATATCGACACTGAGCGCATCGGCGATGGACCAAAGCGTGTGGAGCGTTGGGCGCTGCCTGCCGCTCTCAATATTCGCAATCGACCCTCGTGCGAAGCCACAGCGCTGCGCGAGTTGGGTCTGCGAAAGCCTCGCCTCGCGCCGCTGCCGTTCCACCTTCTGCCCCACAAGTTCGTAGAGCATCTCTGAGTCAGGTATCCGCCGCATATATTAAGTAATATGGGGCGCGCGCATAGAATGTCAAGCAATAAAAAGCAGGGGATGCGAGAAAGAAAGAAATTGCTAGCCATAGATGTTTTTTGATAAAAAGCATAATTATTTTTTTATTTTTTAACCGTTGACATAAAAAGATCGTTTCTTTAGCTTTTAAATAGCTTCTCAATACGGTTGGGGCGGAGGCGACTTTACCTATGTGAAGGTATAGGGAGAGAAGAAGAGTAGGTTCGCCTTCTTTTTATTTTTCGTCTGCACCCAATCGAGCCAGAGGATTCGGCCCCTTGCGTTTGTGACCGTCTCTTAGGTACACTAATTATAAGAGGGCTATTAACCCTATATAGAAAGAGAGAACCAGCATGCAGACAGTTATTAAAATTAATGGACAAGAAAAACATATCCCTTCGGGGTTAGTTTCCGTCGCCAACCTGTACGAAATCGCTGATTGCGGTGAGGAGCACATTTTTCTCAGCCGCGAAGACGGCATCGATATTCCCATCCTTCAAAGGGAATACCTCCTCATTCACGGTGGAGAACGGTTTGTGGTCGGGAAAAGCTCCATCGAGGATAACCCTCCGTTGCGCAATGAAGTGCGACCAGAGTTCAACGGATCGCGCAATCTTGCCCTGCCAAAAGCAAAAATTACCGGCAAAGCCCTTAAAGAGCAGGATGACAAGTTCCCACAGGGGCGTCTGTTTGCTGATATTGAAGACGGCGTGGATGTGGAAATTGCGGATGACATGACAATTGTCGTTCAAGATGCGGACTCATATTTTGTCATACCTCCTGCCTCTGACGATGCCATTGACCTTGAGGAATGCGGTAAGAACGACCGCCGTCCACCCAAAGGGCACAAATACCGCATCCGGATAGACGGTGACAAGCACACCGTGGACTCTGCTGAAATCACTGGAGCCGGTATTTTGGCACTGGTTGGAAAACGCGATGATGAATGGTCTCTCAACCAGAAATTGCACGGTGGTAAAAGAGAAAGAATCGAGGCCAATGATCCGGTCGATTTATCCCGTCCTGGCATTGAACGATTTGAAACCGTCCGGCGACAGGCGCAGCAAGGCCATGATTAATTCCTACGAGTTGCCGTTGGAGGATACCCAATATCTAGAGGAGAATTATCCGTCCAAATGGCGGAAGGTTGCCGAGGGCAACGGCAAGTATGGCCTACTCATCGACGACTTCCCCATTCCCAAAGGCTACATAGTAGAGAAATCGAGGCTGATGGTGCTCATTCCAAGCGGTTATCCCGGATCGATGTTGGACATGTTTTACTTTTCGCCTCCACTTGGCAAATCAGATGGCTCAGCGATAGGAGCTCTGGCTTCTGAAAATCATTTTGGTCAGACTTGGCAGCGTTGGTCACGTCATTACTCATGGCAGCCGGGAATTGATTCCATCGTCTCGCATATTGAGTATGTCATAAACCAGCTAAAAACCGAAGTCGGGTGATGACAACCGCCATCCTGACCATGACCGCGAGTCGATATGAAGCGGTTTTTAACCATCTTTTCCCTGGAGACGGGCTGGAGGCCGCCGCCATTTTGTTGTGCAACCAAGGGAGAGGGAAGCGGCATCGTCGCCTCATCGTCGCGGATGTTTTGTATCCACCACATCATCTGTTGGAGAGAAAAGAAGACTTTGTCGCTTGGCCTTTTGGCGACTGTCTGTCACCGGAAAAAATCTGCGATATAGACCGGGACGAACAGTCTATCGTCACCATTCATTCCCATCCCAACGGATGTGGTCGATTTTCAAAAATCGATGACCGTAACGACCGAGAATTATTTCCTTCTGTATGCAATTGGTTTGACGACGGACGACCAAATGGATCTGCCATTATGTTGTCGAATGGCCAGATTGAGGCTCGCACGGTGGACGTACACGGAACGTTCTCCGATATGACAACCGTTTCTGCCATTGGCGACAATATCCACATCTGGAAATCCCACAAATCCCAACGGCAAACGGCGTACCAAGAGAAGCTAGCGCAAACTTTTGGCAAGGGCACGTTGGACTTATTGCGTACTATGCGGGTAGGGATTATCGGTTGCTCGGGCACGGGCAGCATAATCATTGAACTGCTTGTGCGTAATTGCGTAGGCGAGTTGGTGATTGTGGACGATGATATAGTAGAAGATAAAAATCTGAATCGTCTCATCAACAGTACCATAGATGATGCTCGCAAGCGGCAGCCAAAGGTGTTGGCGATTGAACGGGCTATTCAGAAGATTGGCATGGGAACCAAAGTAGATGCTTACCAAGGATTGACGAATTCACCGGATGTCGTCGCCGCCTTAGTAGATTGCGACGTGATCTTCGGCTGCGTGGATTCCGCCTTTGGACGGTACCATCTCGATTGCTTGGCAAGTGCCTACCTGATTCCCTATTTTGACGTAGGAGTCCATCTTGAGGCCGACGGTAAGGGTGGCATCACCTCCGCCGATGCCGTGTCGCATTACATTCACCCAGAAGGCGAAAGCCTGCTGTCACGTGGCGCGTACACTATGGAGCAGGTGACGGCCGAAGATTGGCAGCGAAAAGACCCGACATACTACCAACAACAGCGCGTGGCTGGCTATTTAGCCGCCGTTGGCGAGGAACAACCGGCGGTCATGTCCGTCAACATGCAGGCGGCGTGTATGGCATTTAACGATTTTATGGCCCGCATTCACGCCTATCGCTTTGATGCCAACGCTGAATTTGCGACTCAACGATTTCGCATAGTACATGGATGCTATGAAAATGCCGTGGACGAGGGTGGGCCACATCCATTGATGAAACGATACATGGGAACAGGCGACGGAAGTTTACTCGTCAAAAATAGTACCAGTCATGTTTAGATGGATTTTCAATATCTGGGCGCGTTTCCGTCCCTACAGCACTGAGTGGGTAGAGGACTTGCCAGACGATCCCCAAGAAAATACGGTGTACATCATTGGAGGACGCAAAAATCCGTTTTATGCGGCAATTGTCTGTCCTCGCAAGGCATGCCGACAGGTCATACACTTGGATGTGTCACCCCAGGTTGACAAACGGTGGCACATAACAGAACATGTGGATGGACATATTTCGCTGGCACCCTCAGTTCACGTGACCGGCTTGCCTTGTCGTTGCCACTATTGGATACGAAAAGGGTGCATTGTCTGGAGCGAAAGGCCCCCTCTTTTTGTGCCGGAGGCGAACAAATATGATTAACAAGGTAATTATCAAGAATTTTAAAAAATTTGAACACCTAGAGTTTGAACTACAAGACCACCTCGTCATTGCAGGGCCTAACAACTCTGGCAAAACGACGCTGCTCCAAGCTATCGCCGCTTGGTCGGAACTTGCCTTCCAATGGTCGAACAATAATCCCGACCTAGTACGAGAGGGAGACGGGAACTATCCAAGCACCAGCCTTAACTTGTTAAAATTTTACTCGGTACCTTTAGCAGATTTCGATCATTTGTGGACAAGTAAAAATGTTCAGCGCCCTGCTTCCTTATGGCTATACACAGATCAATGGACCATCGGCTTTGAGATCCTCTATAAGGAACAAGAATTAGCCGTTATTCGGCCAGCAAAAGCTGTGAATGAGAACGATATAGAGCAATACATTAATGAATCTCTCATATCTGTATATGTTCCTCCTCTCTCAGGGCTAAACATTACAGAGCCACCTTTTGACTCGGTAGTGATCCCAGAGCGACTCGCTCGGGCACAAGCCGGCAGTATCTTGCGCAATCTGCTACTTGCCATCAGTCAGGACACTCAAAAGTGGCAGACGTTACAGGAGGTCGTCCGCTCTTTTTTTGGGTACGAGTTATCGTTTCCAAGCAAGGCACCGGGCATACTCGCCAGTTACCGACACTCAGAACAAGACATCTCTTACGATCTGAGTAGCGCGGCAAGTGGTTTCCTGCAGGTGTTGCTGGTTCACGCCGCCCTGCTGCACAACAAAGCATCGGTTGTGCTAATCGACGAACCAGACGCACATCTTCATATTTTGTTACAGGACAAAATGTACCGTAATTTGCGCGAACATGCCCGCCAAAACAGATCTCAACTAATTATTGCTACGCATTCGGAGCGACTAATCGATGCTGCTGAACAAGATGACCTACGCTTGTTAGCCGGTGAACTGCGGAAGGTCAACAACAAGCAAAAATTGCCGGAGACCTTGTATCTGGAAAATACAGAAATTATGCTTGCGGAGACCGAGCCGGGAATTTTGTACATCGAAGGCCCCACGGACATTCCTATATTGAAGGCATGGGCACGTATTTGGGAACATCCTCTGTTGCTATTTTTGGAAAAACCGTTTGAGTGGGAAACCGCCGAAAAAGAATGGTCTGCAGTAAGACATTTTTCTGCTATGCGGTTGGTCGTTCCCAACTTCTGTGGGGTGGAGTTGTGCGACGGCGATAACAAAGATCACAGTCATACATCTACTCTCCCTGAAGGCATGAAGCGCTTATACTGGAACAGGTACGAAATTGAAAGTTATTTAATTTACCCTCAAGCCATAGCTCGTTTCGTGGAAAGTATCGGTGGACAGCAGGCGGCAGACAAGGCAGTGGCCTACATGGGGAGGCAATTGCCCCCAGCACTCTACGAAAATCCTTTTGAATTATCCGATTATCTACAAGGGACCAAAGCAAAAAATGTTCTTACCAACATATTGAATGCAGCGGGATTAGATGTCAAAGAAACCGACTATTACCAGATTGCAGCACAGATGACAAAAGAGGAAATTCACCCGGAAGTGGTCGAAAAATTGGATGCCATTGCCGAACACTTTAATTATCTGAGCAATACATCATAAGCATTTCAGTGATAAATTCTTTACTGAGAATAGTTGTATAGGAGTGGAGAAGATATAGCCTGTAACAGCCCACCAAGCCCCTGACCTGTCTCAACCTCTGGATATTCCAACCACTGCCGTCCATCGAGCGTATTCCCACCCGCTTTAGGTGTGCGCCCGCCCCATTGCTTAAAGAAAAAGGCGACGCGCTGGGCCTGACACTGGTCGCGCAAGGCCCGCACCCATTCTGCTCGCATCGGACGCGCTCCCGGCCCACTCTCTCCTCCAACGATTACCCAATGAATATCCTCCAAGTCCACCGCGCCGATTGGACCGAGCAACGGCTCGAAGGAGTCGAAGACCGCGACCGGATGGTCAGCGACAACGAAACGCACAGAGGCATTGGTCTGTTGCAGGTGCCGGAGGCGCGTCAAAGCCGCGTTGTTTTCGACGGACACGCCGAGCCAGATGTGCGGAGGAGCCGCTTGGCCCCGGCGATGCCCTGAGCGGTGCCCTGAGCTTGTCGAAGGGCCAGTCGAAGCACCAGTCGAAGGGTAGCGCTCTTGGACGAAACGGCGCATCAGCGAACTGCGCTTGGTAAGCACCTGATAGACGTGCCAATCGGCGCGCTCCATGGTGTCGAATACGCGCTCAATGTACTCGGTGGGAATGTCCTTGTGGAAGAGATCGCTCATCGAATTGACGAAGATGAGTTGTGGACGCCGCCACTGCATGGGTTGTTCGAGGCGTTTGGGGCGAAGGGTCAGATCAAAGCCCGACTCGAAAGGGTGTCCCTCGACGCCACGAAAACGCTCAGAAAGGCGCTCGGCATAGCAATGGTCGCAGCCAGCGCTAACCTTCGTGCAGCCGGTAACCGGATTCCAAGTGGTGTTAGTCCACTCGATAGTGCTTTTGCGAGACATGAGAGACCTCTACGTAACCAAGACTATAACTGAACATAAGTATAGTCGTTTCCCAATCAAACATCAAGATGGCTCTACGGCTGACCTGCGTCATTGGCCGTCCTCACAGTGGAAACGGTGCTTGGTTTGCTCAAGGCCAAGGAGACCGGGCCAACATCTAGAAGGACGAGTAGCCGGCTTTACGGGACTTGCCAGCGAGATGCTTATCCTCGACAATAAATAGCTGAAAGCAGCGATGGAAAACGGAGCGATCACAGAGGTTATCTGCGATGCGTAAACAGTATAAAAGCGAGATACTAGCGGCAGTACATGAGACCGCCCTTGGGCTTCACGAGGCGGGCGTCCTGAACAAAGTGACCATGAAGACGTTCGACGAGAGGTGCCTGACGCTGGTCGAAGCGTTGGCACCGGAACAAATCCGGCAATTCCGCTGCGATTTATTGGCTACCGAACAGCGGGGCCTAAGCTGATCATAGCGATGGAGATTCGCAAAACAGAGGTATTGGCCAATTGGTTTAACAGTTTAAGAGATCGCAGGGCAAAGGCTCGCATTCAAGCTCGGATTGATCGCTTAGAATTGGGGCATTTTGGTGATGTAGCTCCAGTTGGAGAAGGGGTTAGCGAATTACGTATTTTTTATGGCCCTGGCTACAGAGTCTATTTCGTGAAGCGTGACTCAGTAGTTATTATTCTCTTATCTGGAGGTGCCAAGAGCACCCAAAATTCAGATATTGTCAAAGCCAAAGAGATGGCCAAGCAATTGGAGACCTGAGTTATGACTATCAATACTACTCGCTGGGATTCAGCAGAGTACCTCAAGACGGAAGAAGATATACAATTATACTTGGAAGCATGTCTTGAGGAAGCTGTAGATGATCCCGCCTTTATAGTCCATGCCTTGGATATAATCAATCGCGCCAAAGATATGAATCAGCTAGCGACGAGTATCAAACAAGGATTGACTGAAGCAATCGAGCACGCGGCAGGTCAGCCAAATCAGGCGGTCGTGCATCCTCCAAAGACCATCGATGTGAAAGCCATCCGGCAGCAAGTCGGGATGACGCAAACGGCCTTTGCCGCCGCATTTGGTGTTAGCCTCAGCACCCTGCGTCACTGGGAGCGAGGGGATCGGACTCCTAAAGGGCCAGCACGGGTATTGCTGCATGTGGCGGCTCGCGAACCTCATGCGGTTTTGCGAGCTTTGGGAAAACCGAGTTAAAGATCGCTCGACATGCTTTTTGGCTCTTCTTCACCAAAGTCTGATTATCGGGATGGTATCCCAAAGTGACGCAAGCAGATTTGGACCGTGCGGAATTTCGCGTTGGACTCAAGCCCGTGCCCCCCAAGCAACGCATCGCCAGAGAGAGGACGGCAACCATGGCTATCCCTAATCCCATAGTCAAGTTTACCTACGAAGACTACCTGAATGCGCCGGAAGACAAGCGCTATGAGCTTCTGGACGGAGAGTTAGTTATGACCCCTGCACCTGGAGAACGTCACCAGAGCGTTTCCGCACTGCTAGGATGGAAATTGGTTCAATTCGCGTATGAGAGTAGCTTGGGGCGGGTCTATTTTGCGCCTTTTGATGTGGTGCTGTCGGATGTTGACGTGGTACAGCCCGATCTACTGTTCGTCTCCAATGAGCGCAGCCACATCATCACCCCAGCGAACATTCAGGGCGCGCCGGACTTGGTCGTCGAAATCCTATCCCCCTCCACAGCCGAACGCGATAAGACGTTCAAGCGTGCGCTATATGCCAATCACGGGGTGAAGGAGTACTGGATGGTGGACACTACCGCAAAAAACATAACGATTCTGCTGCTCAGCGAGCGCGGATACGAGGTCGTGGATACCTACGGAGAGGGAGCAACCTTGACTTCGCCGGCCTTACAGGGCTTCACGCTGAATATCGGCGATCTATTCTAAATTTCCTACCTAGTCGGTGTTTCTGCGTTCCAACTTCAGTATTTTCTATAACTCCACCCGCCGCCCGCTGCGGGCCGATTCAAAAGCCGCCTCGACCACTCTGAGCGTGCTGTCGGCATGGTCGGCCATATAGGCGGGGGTCTCTTCTCCGCGCATACATTGCTGGAAAAAGTCGATAGCCGGCTGGAAAGGTGGCGTGCCGGTCTGGAAAGTCTCGCTACGGCTCTCATCGGAGCCGATGACCACGTCAAAACTGCTCTCTGCGCCGGGATGGTATGGAGCGGGTACAACCAGTCGGCCCTGATCGCCCGTGATAAGGGCATGAGCACCGCCGCGGCCCTCGAAGCTGCAGTACAAGGTCGCGGTAAGGCCGTCGGGGTATTCGAGGATGAGCGAAGTGGCCACATCGACCCCGGCTTGCGCGTCAAAGCGCATGTGTGCTTGGACGCTAACCGGGTCGGTGCCGGCGATGAAGCGCGAAAAGGTGATGGGGTACACGCCGCCGTCGTAAATGCTGCCGCCGCCCAGCGCTTTAATCAGGCGGATGTTGCTGGGGTCGTTGACGACGAAGGTCATGCCGGCGTTAATGTGGCGCAGGGTGCCGATCTCGCCCGCCGCGATGATTTCCCTGAGGCGGCGACTTTGGGGATGGTGCATGAAGACAAAAGCCTCAAAGAGCAGCACGTCGGCCTTGCGGCAAGCCTCGACCATTTGCCGGCCCTCGGCTGCGGTGACGGCTAGGGGTTTTTCGCAAAAGACGTGTTTGCCCGCCTCGGCGGCCTTGATGGTCCATTCGGCATGCAGCGAATTGGGCAGCGAGATATAGATCGCGTCGATGTCCGGGTGGTCGAGCAGGGCTTGGTAACTGCCCAGGGCCACGAGAATATCATGTTCTCGGGCAAAGGCGTCGGCGGTGGCTTGGCTGCGGCTGGCCACGGCATGGACTTGGGCACCGGGCGTGGCGCGGGCCGAGGGGATGAAGGCGGTGACGCCAATTCTGGCGGTGCTGAGAATGCCCCATTTGATGGGTTGTGAACTGGTCATTGAAGAACCTCCTGCGGCCTAATGTTATGTGGTTTTAACGGCTATATATAGAGCAAATAGCCCAACGAAGTAAATGCGGCCGGTTTTGTAGAGAGGCGGCCAGAGTTCCCAATGCGATTGCGGACTGCCGCCGGGATACTATCTTGATCCAACAACTAAATGGAGACAATCCAACACCAACAAAAGAGAGGCAGCCATGGCCCAGCGCAAAAAGATCGCCGCTATTATCACTGAATATCGCGTCCCGGCGCACGCCGATGTCATTGTCGGCAAGTTCATCAAGGGTTTTCCCACGGACGAGGGCATGCAGGAGCCGCAGGTGGATATCGCCTCCATGTACTTGGACCAGATACCCGACAATGATATCGGCCTACAAGTATCCAAAGAATACGATATTCCCGTGTACCAGAGTATCCCCGCGGCGCTGTGTCTGGGGGGCGACAAGTTGGCCGTCGATGGTGTGATTTCCATTGGCGAACACGGCGCGTACGCCTTCAACGAGAAGGGCCAGCACTTGTATCCCCGGCGCTTTTTCTTTGAACAGATCTGCGGCGTTATGGCCACCTCCGGCCGCTCGGTGCCGGTGTTCAGTGACAAGCACCTGTCCTACAACTGGTGCGACGCCAAGTGGATGTACGACCGGGCAGTGGAACTGAACGTCCCCTTTATGGCTGGCTCTTCCGTACCCCTGGGATGGCGCGACCCTTGGCTCGAACACGAGCGGGATGCCCCCATCGAAGACGCCCTCATGCTCAGCTTTGGCGGCATTGAGTCCTACGGCTATCACGGCTTTGAGGGCCTGCAGGCCATGGTCGAGCGGCGTCGGGGCGGTGAGACAGGTCTGGCGGCCGTGCAGTGTTTGGAGGGCGAGGCCGTGTGGCAGGCCGGGGCCGACGGCCTGTGGTCACGCGAGTTGGCCGCCGCGGCTGCGGCCGCGGGCAAAACCTCGGCCGAACCTATGGAGGAGGCCTGCGAAAATCCAGCGGCCTTTCTGCTGGAATACAGGGATGGTTTCAAGGCCGCCCTGCTGCAGTTGAACGGGTACGTCGAGGAATGGTCGTACGCGGCTCGCGTCAACGGCGAGGTACAGGCCACGGGCCTGCGCTTGCACGGGCCGCCCTATCCCCACTTCAGCTACTTGGGCCTCAATATCGAGGAGATGTTTCTCACGGGCCAGCCGCAGTACCCGGTGGAGCGCACCCTGCTGGTAAGCGGCGGTCTGGACGCGCTGATGGATTCGCGTCACCAGGGCCATATACGGCTGGAGACGCCGCATTTGGACGTGCAGTACCAGGCTCCTGCAAACATGCCCATCCGTCCCACCGGACCTCGGCCGCAGGGGGCGAGCACAGTGCCTTTTGACAGGATTTAGGACTTGGCTAAGTACGCGACAATATCCAAGACGTTAGGCATGGGAGAGTTGAGATGCTTCGACTCCGCTTCGCGGAGTTTATCTTGAGCGAAGCCGAAAGGCTCAGCATGACAGGTGATGACGCCCCATACTGTCATACTGAGTGAAGCGAAGTATCTCATACCGCTTTACTGTCGTGTACCTAGGGACTTGGTCTTGTCAACTCCAGTGTCTGCGCTTTGATTTGCTGCTTATGAATGATTCTCAAGAACAACTCGTCTCTGAGCCGCGCAAGGTCGGCTACATCTGGATCGTCTATTTGCTGCTCTATGCAGTGGCCGTTCCCTGGTACTGGCCCGAGGGGTATCGGGGGCCGCTGGTGCTGGGCTTTCCGCTGTGGGTGGCGGTGTCGTTGGGGGCGGTGCTGCTGTTGGCCGCTTGGACGGCTTTTGTGATCCGCCGCTACTGGATTGACGCCGAGGAGGAAGCGTGATGGGCGGCATGGTGTTTGGTCCGGGCGCGCTCATCGCGGTGGGGCTGTATCTGGTCTCGATGATCGGCGTGGGGTGGATTGCGCGCAAGCGCCGCCGCTCCAACAGCATGGCCGACTTCTATCTGGCGGGGCGTTCGATGGGCCTGCTGGTGCTCTTTTTGACGCTCTATGCAACCCAGTACAGCGGCAATACACTCTTTGGCTATACGGGTAAGACCTACCGCATTGGCTTTGAGTGGACGGCGTCGGTGCTCTTTATGTTCTCGATCATCGTCGGCTACATGCTCTTTGCCCCGCGCTTGGTCGCGCTGGCGCGCAAGGAAGGATTTATCACCCCTGGCGACTACATTACGCACCGCTTCCGCTCGGCGGTGCTGACGCTTTTGAGCACGATCTTGATGATCTACGCACTGGGCAATTACGCGCTGGCCCAACTCAAGGCGATGGGCGCGGCGGTCGAGGGGATCACCGACGGCGCGATTCCCGGCAGCTACGGCATTATCGGCTTGGCGATAATTATGGTCATCTATGAGACCTTGGGGGGGATGCGCTCGGTGGCGTGGACGGATGTGATGCAGGGGGGCGTGCTGCTGTTGGGCTTCGGCATCTTGGTCTTTCTCATTCCGCAGAATCTAGGTGGAGGCCTGGGGCAGGTGGTGGCCCAACTGAGCGAAATGGATCCGCCCAAGGTGCAAGCGCCGAGTCTGGAGGGGGCCAACAAGTGGATCAGCTATGCGCTACTGTTGGGCTGCGGGGCGGCCATTTACCCGCAGGCAATCCAGCGGCTGTACGCCAGCCGCTCGGTCGCGGTGCTCAAGCGTTCGCTGACCCTGATGGCCTTTATGCCGCTTACTACTACGTTGGTGGCCTTGGTGTGTGGTGTGACGGCCGCGGTGGTGTTGCCCGATCTGACCAAGGCTGAAAGTGAACAGGTGCTGGCCCGGCTCTGTGCGCTGGTGATGGGCGAGTCCGCGCTGGGGTACTGGCTGGTGGTGGCGATTTTTGCCGCAGTGCTGGCGGCGCTGATGTCCACTGCGGATTCGGCGCTGTTGTCGATCTCGTCGATGTTCACCAAGGATATTTACCTGCCGTATTTTCGGCCACAGGCCACGGAGGCCGAGCTGACGAAGGTGGGCAAGATTTGCTCGTGGGGCATCGTCGCCGTGCTGGTCGCGGTGGCGATCGGTACCGACGCGACCTTGGTGCGGCTGTTGGAGTTGAAGTTCGAGGTCTTGATCCAGGTCGTGCCGTGCTTTTTTCTGGGGCTGTACTGGAAGCGGCTGTCGGCGCAGGTGGCGCTGACCGGCATGGTGTGCGGGTTGGCAGTGGCACTGGGGTTGACCTTCTGGGGCAAACCGATGATTTGGGGATTTCACGCCGGGGTGATAGGGCTCGTCGTCAACGCGGCGGTCTGCGCCATTGGTGCCTGTTGTAAACCAGCGACATCAGATTAGAAGGAGACTCATGCGTCCAGCATCTAAGCGGTTTCTCGTCGATCTGCTCAGTGCCCCTGGTCCCTCGGGTTACGAAGGGCCGGTGCGGGCGGTGTGGAAGGACGCGGTGGCAAAGTTCGCCGACCGCGTCGAAGTCGATGTCCACGGTAACACCATCGGCGTCCACAACGAAGCTGGCGGCCCCAAGATCATGTTCGCCGGGCACGCCGACGAGTTGGGTTTCCAGATCGTTTACATCGACGACAAAGGCTATCTGTACTTTGACACCATCGGCGGCTTTGACTTGCAGATCGTGCCGGGCCGCAAGGTGCGCATCCACACGGCGCAAGGGCCGGTCTTGGGCGTCTTGGGCAAAAAGCCCATTCACCTGATGAAGGCAGCGGATCGCACCAAAGTACCGGACAAACAGGACTTGTGGATCGACATCGGCGCAGCCGACGCGGACGAGGCGCGTCAACTGGTGGCCATCGGCGATCCAGCGACCTACGACGCCAACTTTGAAGAGCTGCGCAATGGATTAGTGGTGTCGCGAGGGATTGACAATAAAGCCGGTGCCTGGGTGGTCGCTGAGGCGCTCAGGCGGGCGAGCCGCGCCAAGCGCAAGTGCCGCGCCGCGGTGTATGCGGTGGCCACCGTGCAGGAGGAAGTGGGGCTGCGGGGAGCCAAGACTAGTGCGTACGGAGTAGATCCGCTGGTGGGTATTGCCGTGGATGTGACGTGGGCAACGGACCATCCAGATGTTGACAAGCGCCAAGTCGGCGAGTGCAAGCTGGGCGGCGGTCCAGTTATTTTGCGCGGGGCCAACGCCAATCCAGTCGTGTACGAGCGGCTGGTACAGGTGGCCAAAAAGAAGAAAATTCCCTATCAAATCCAAGCCGAGCCGGGAGGCACGGGCACGGACGCCAACGCCATACAACTTAGTCGGGCTGGGGTGGCCACTGGCTTGGTCAGCGTGCCGCAGCGCTACATGCACACGCCGGTCGAGATCGCGTCCTTGGCCGACTTGGACCACACCGCACAGCTATTGGCGGAGTTTGCCCTAACCGTCGATGCAAAGACGAGTTTTATCCCATGAAAATAACGTCTGTCGATATTTGGACTGTAGTAGTGCCGACCATCCCCGGACGGGTACACAGCCCAGAGTGGGTCGCCGAAACCGGGTGGGACCAAATGCCCAAGCACATTGTGCGTCTGAATACGGATACCGAACTGGTGGGCTTGGGCGAGACTGGGCGCGGCGTGCCGATAGAACAGGTCCGGGAAGGAGCGACTCGGCTCTTGGGCAAAAATCCCGAGCAACTGACCTTGCAGGATATTTTCGCTGATCGGCACGACGGTACAGAGGAGTTGCCGACAGTGGGGGCCGGGCCGGCGTACGATGCCTTTGAGATGGCGATTTTTGACTTGGTGGGCAAAGCTCGTCAGGTGCCAGTACACGCGCTTTTAGGCGGTGCGGTGCGCGACCGGGTGAGGGCCGACTACTGGATGGGGCACCAGACGCCGGAAGACGGCAAGCGGGCCGTCGAGCGGGCGCTTGAGCACGGGTTCAAAGGCGTCAAGATCAAGTGCAAGATCGAGGAGCCAATGGTCGAAAGGCTCCAGGCCATGCGCGAGGTCGGCGGCGTGGATTTCAAGGTGACGGTCGATCCCAACGAGCGCTTCCACACGGCCGAGCAGACCATCGAGCTGGCGCAGCAGCTAGAGGCCGTGGGCAATGTCGAGGTCTTTGAGGATCCCATCCCTAAGTCCGATTTGGAAGGCTATATCCAGATCCACGAGGCGATCAACCTGCCGGTGGCCATGCACGTGGGGAGCGGGCCGCAGATTATCCGCGCCATCAAGGCCGAGGTCGTCGATTGTCTGAACTTGGGCGGCAGCCTCGTGGGCTTTCAGAAGAACGCGGCGGTTGCCGCGGCCGCGGGCTTGCGCTGCTGGCACGGATCGGGCAACGACTTGGGCATTGTCGATACCGCGTACGTCCACGCGGCCGCGGCCGCGCCCAACTGCACGATGGCTTCGGATTTTGTCGGGAGTTGGACCCGCGAAGACGACCTGATCGTCGAGCCGATCTCCTTTGTCGATGGGTACGTACCCACGCCCATGCAGCCGGGGCTGGGCTGCGTACTGGACGAAAAAGCTCTGGTGCGCTACGTTCGGGGGAGCGAAACTGCTTCTTGAGCGGAGTGCCCATTTACCATCCTGTGCGTCAGGCAGGCGCTTGGCGCACTTAATCCCTTTAGGAGGATAGTATCATGCGCAAATGGCTGGATAAAACCACGGCCTTGGTCCTGTGTGGTGCTCTGGTACTGGTCGCCTGTGGCGACGACGACTCTACGCCAGTAGAGCCCGAGCCGGAACCAGTGGCTGAGCTAACGCCTGAAATCGTCGGTCTATACGGCACGCTGGTCTCTACTTTTACAAATATCTTCTTCGCCGCGCTGATCCCCGGTACGACGTCGGTGCCGGGGGAAGGCGGCGGATCGGTAGAGATCTCAGGCAACGATTGGACGTTGCAGGATTATTCGCCCGATGGCGCGTTGATCGCCAACGGTGCCTTGAACATCGACCTGACGCAGACGCCCATTCCGATGAGCGGGGAGGTTACCCTTTCTGGATCGCATGAAGCCGAGTTGATACTCGATATGCAGCTTTCGGTCGGCACCGACGGCCTTTCTGCTACCGGGACGATAACCATTAACGGCGCAGAATTTGACGTCGCCGAAGTCTCGGCTGCTGCTGCCGCTGCTGCCGAAGCTGCCGCTGCTGGATAACAGGCCGTGTGGCTTTGGTGTTTGGTCGCGGCCCTAGCCTTGTGCTGGGGCTGCGACCGAGGTCTCGATGCCGAGGCCACCGGCCAGACCGGGATCGCCGGTCGGTTGCACTTTGTCGGCGAGTGGCCCGCCAACGTGGGGCAGGTGGCCGTGGCCGTCTATCGCGAGCCACCTGCTTCGCTGGCCGACTTTTTCAGGATCAATGGCTGGGACACCGAGGTCGCGCTCGGAGTCGAATCGTACGACTATTTCGTTCCCTTAGATGGGGAAGGCGTATATCAGTGGATTGTCGTGGCTTGGCGCCAAGAGGACCAGTTCTGGGATCTTACCTCGCTTTTGGGCTGCTATTACCTGCCTGGAGCCGATCACCCCGCGCCGGTGGAAGTCGGCCTTGGGGAGGTTGTCGCTGACATCGATATTGAGGTCAATTTCGCTGTATTGGACCATGAAACCGAGCTTAGCACTGCTCTATGCGAGCGCACTTTGCCTGCTGAATTGCTGGCCGAGCTCGGCCGCTGATATCGTCGTCCGCGTCTTCGACGCCAGCGACCAAACCCCGCTGCCCGGCGCGACGTTGGCGGTACTGGGGACGGAATTCGGAGGATACGCCAACGAAGAGGGCTACTGCCGAATCGAGGGCTTGCCGCCCGGCCAATACGATCTGCTCTGTTCGCATATTGGCTATCGCTCGCAAACCCTGCGCGGCGTTGCTCCTGGGGAGGAGGAGCGCGTTGTCGCCTTAGAACCTACGGCCGTCGAAGTTCCCGAACTAATCGTCTCCGCTGCCCGCCGCTCTCAGACTTTTGCTCAGGCTCCCATTAGCATCTCAGTAGCCGATGCCGAGCGCATCGCCGATCACAACGCCTTCTCGCTGACAGGCCCCCTGCGCTATGTCTCGGGCATCAGTCAAGTAGGTAGCCAGCCCGTCGTGCGCGGATCGAGCGGCTACAGTCGCGGCACGGGCAGTCGGCTGCTGATGCTGGTGGATGGATTTCCCATGCTGTCGTCGGATATAGGCGACATCAAGTGGGATGCCATACCCCTGCAGCAAGTCGAGCGCGTGGAGGTGGTCAAAGGGGCTGGCTCGGCCCTGTACGGGACGGGGGCTTTGGGCGGGGTAATCAACGTGCTTACCCGCGATCCGGCGCGCGAGCCGGGCACCCGCTTTCGGCTGCTCAGCGGGTTGTATAGCCAGCCGGCGCATAGCCAGTGGCGCTGGCGCGAGTCCCCGATGCACTTTGTCGGGTTTGACGTAAGCCACAATCGAGTCTTGGGTCGAACCGGCTTGGCGCTGAGTGGGGGCCACAACCAGGGCACGGGGTACCACCAAAACGGCGATGGCCGTCGCTACCACCTCTACGCCAAGGCAGTGCATCGCTTTTCGCCGACGAGCTATTGGCGCGTGATGGGCAACTGGGCACTGGACGACCGCGGGGTTTTCATCCAGTGGCGCGACCGCAGTAATCCACTATCTGTGCCCGAAAACGACGCACCGGCCCATACCGTCTCGTGGAAGTTGCACCTCAATTCCGAGTATTACCGATTGGTACACAGCGAGTTGGGTTACCGGCTCAAGCTGGGGTATTACCGCACGGATTTTACCAACAACGCGGCGGCTGGGGGGTTGGTCTCGGCTGGCCACAAAATTTCGGGCGAAGGTCAGTTCGACTACACGGGATTGGGCGGTTGGAATTGGACGCTGGGGCTGGCTGGGATAGCTGATCTGGTGCGCTCACCTAGCGACTTTCTCGGCGTGCGCTCCTTGATGACCGTCTCCGGCTACGCCCAAGGCGTGTACGAAATTAGTCCGCTGGCCGAGTGGACGGTTGGGTTGCGCTACGACTGGAGTCGGCTCTCCGAGGCGTCTGGGTTGGCAGCAGGGCCGTGCGGGGTGCCGTCAGTCGCGAGTAAAAGCACCGGGGAGTTTAGTCCCCAGACCGGCTTTTCCTATCGGCTATCGGAGACGACCGCGCTGCGGGCTTCGCTCGGTCGGGGCTTTCGCGTGCCGGCGGTGATTGAAGTCTTTTCCCAGGCCGAGGCCTCTGGTATTCGCGTTTGCCCCAATCCCGCCTTGGAGCCCGAGCGGGCTTGGTCTAGCGAGGTGGGGGTCAAGCAGGAGTTGGCGAAGTGGTTGGCCTTGGATATGGCGCTGTTTTGGAACGAATACCGAGGACTCATTGAGGCGCGTCCAGACCCCTATGCTGGAGGGACTGTGCCCATAGCCCGCTTTATGAACTTGGCGCAGGCGCGGGTTGGCGGGTTTGAAAGCGAGCTCCTAGTTGCCTTGCCACTGGGCTTAGGGGCCAGGGCGGCTTATACCTTGGTGGATGGCGTGGAATTTCTCGATGCGGATCAAGTGCTGCCGCCTTATTGCCACGGCGACTACGGCGATCAGGCGCCGCTGCCTTACCGGTCGCGCCACGTCCTCAATCTGGGTTTCCAGGGGAAGCGCGGGCCCACGAGTGGGCGGGTAAACTTCCAATACCTCAGCCGTTTTGAACGGGTATCCGGCCTGTTTGCCGAGTGCGGGCGCGACTATGTGCCCATTTACTTGCTTGACGTGCAGTTGAGCCACCAGCTAGGTCCTCTGCAGATCAACCTGCGAGTGGACAACGCGCTGCACTATTACTACGCGACGATCGAGCGCAAAATACGCCCCTTGCGTCGCATTTCTCTGAGCGTAGATGGTGCGCTCTAACAATCCCTATACAGCTAGTCTAGGCCAGTGGCAGGCCGCTATTGAGCAAGGTCGTTTCGACGGCGAGTTCGGGCGGATCTACGGGCGGGAACAGGTGGCGGCTTGGCGGGCCAATTACTTGGAGGCCCTGCGGCACTTTGTCGCCCGCTATGGCAGCAGGGGCCGCGTGGTCGTGGCGCGCTGCCCCGGGCAGATGAACGTCATGGGTATGCACATTGACTACGGAGGCATGCCCTCGGTGCGGATGGCCGTGCGCGGCGCGGATACGTTGGTCGTGGCGCGGGCGGCCACCAGTCGGCGAGTGCGGTTGGCCAGCTTCCTGCGCAGTTCGGGCGCGTCCGTGGATCGCTTTGAGCCCATTGAAATAGACTTGGAGGCGATTCTGCCGAAGGCTCGCGTGGCCGAGCGGCAGGCGCTGATGGACTACGCAGGTCAAGTGTGCCGCCAGCGCCTAGAGCGCACGGGTAATGCCTTGGCCAGCGATTGGTCGGCGCTGGTGGAGGGGCAGCTCGTGTACTTGGAGAGTTATTTCCGTGGTCGCATGGCCTTGGGCGGATTGGACGGGCTAGTGTGGAGCAATGTCTCGCCCAGCGGGGGCATGAGTTCGTCTTCGGCGCTGGTGGTGGCGACAGCACTGGCGACGATGGGGGTTCACGGATTGGTGCCGCGGCGCGATATGCCCGAAGCGGATTTAGTCGATGGGCTGGGCACCTCGGAGTGGATGCGCGGCACGCGCGGCGGCACGGCTGATCACGGAGGGATGATCTTGGGCCAGGCGGGCAAGCTGGTCGGCGTCGGCGTCTTTCCGGCCCGCGTGCAAGGGGAGGCTGCGTTGCCCGACGAGTATGCGGCTATAGTGCTCGACAGCGGCGTCGTGCGCGAATACGACGAGGCCGTCAAGGAGGAGACGGTCATCGCCTATCCGCTCGGCACCTTTATCGCCCGGGAACTGATTTTGAGGTGGTTGATGGGCAGAAGCATTGCCGTGCGCGAGCAGGTCCGCTATATCCGGGATGTTGTTCCAGGGCCGCTAAGCCCCGACTCGACCGAACCCGAAAGTATATCGCTCGTGGGTCTGTACCGGGTCTTGGGTTATATGCCCAAAAAGACCAGTTTGGCGCAGATTGCGGCCCAAGCGCAGGAGGCCGGGGTCGGAGCGCACTTTGAGGAAATGTACCAGCGGGAGATCACCGGCAAGTTCCAGCTTTTATCCAAGGACACGCCGTTGTTTATTCGTCGGCGCTGTGTTTACGGCTTGGCCGAGCAGGATCGGGTGGCCGGTATGCTCGCTTACCTCAATGCAGGCGATATGGCCACGGCCTTGGAATTGATCCGCATCTCGCACGATGGCGATCTGGACCGAGAGGTTGAAGACGAGGTCTTGGCTCAGCTTGTAGAGCGGGCCGAGCGCGGAGAAGAGCGAACGCAACTGCGTTTTTTGCCGGGGGGCTACGGGCGGATGACACCGGCCTATGACCGAACCGTTCGGGTGGTCAATCGGTTTCTCTCCGCCGAGGGACCAACGGCGGGGGCCGTGCAGCGGCTGGGCGCTGGTTGGGGCGGCAACATCGGCGGGTTAGTCCACCGTGCGTTCGTCGATGGGGAACGCCGCGCCGCGTTTGCAGAGATGTTGCGCACGGAGTTGGGCCATGAGCCGGAGCTAGCCGTGGCCGTGCCCGGCGAAGGAGCCGGTTTGCTCGCCGCGCCCCAAGGAGATTGAGATGGAACATTTATTGGACGGAGTGCGGGTACTCGACTTGACGCGGGTGTTGGCCGGGCCGTACGCGTCCATGGTATTGGCCGACTTGGGGGCGGAAGTGATCAAGATCGAGCTGCCGGGCACGGGCGACGAGGCGCGGGGATTTGGGCCGTTTCAAAACGGCGAGAGCGCGTACTTTGCCAGCGTCAATCGAGGCAAGAAGAGCACGACGATCGACTTGCGGCAGGAGCGGGGCCAGGATTTGGCGCGGCGTTTGGCTGGCGAGTGCGACGTGTTGCTTGAGAACTTTCGTCCCGGTAGCATGGATCGCTTTGGGTTGGGATACGCGGACCTACACGCGCTGTATCCGCGCTTGGTGTACGCGTCGATTTCGGGTTTTGGCCAGACCGGTCCGTACGCGCAGCGGCCCGCGTACGACGTGCTCATTCAGGCGATGGGGGGGCTGGCCAGTATCACCGGGGAGCCCGACGGACCGCCGGTGCGGGTTGGCTCGTCAATTGCCGATTTGAGTGCGGCTCTTTTTGGGGCCATTGGCATTCTCGCGGCCTTGGAGCGGGCGCGGCGCACCGGCGAGGGGCAGCAAATCGATATTTCCATGCTCGACTGTCAGGTCGCACTGCTGGAAAACGCCCTCGCCCGCTACGCCGTATCTGGCGAAGTGCCCAAGCCGCTTGGGTCGCGTCATCCGGCCATTACTCCTTTCCAGTTTTTTGCCGCCCGCGATGGGCACATCGTCATTGCCGCGGGCAACGACCGACTCTGGCGGCAGCTCTGCGACGCCTTGGGTCTGGGCGCGTTGGCCGACGATCCGCGTTTTGCCAGTAATGCGCTGCGCACGGAGAATCACGCGGCGTTGGAGCCGGTGTTGGAGAAGGTGGTGGCTGAGAAAACCGTTGATGAATGGTGCTCTATACTAGCTGAGGTCGGCGTACCAAGCGGGCCGTTGTGCGATGTGGGGCAGGTTTTTGGCGACGAGCAGGTGGCGGCGCGGAATATGATCGTCGAGTTGGAGCATCCAGTTGCGGGTCGGCAGACGGTGGCCAACTCACCGCTGCGGTTTTCCGCGACGCCGGTCGAGTTGCGCGGACCAGCGCCCTTGTTGGGGCAGCATACCGAGGAGGTCTTGAGCGGCGTTTTGGGACTGACGGAGGTGGAGGTGGAGGCGTTGCGGGATGGGGGGGTGATATGAGAGGCGGGGAAGGCGCTCTAAACAGTCCGGTTGAGACCTCGGATCGCATCGCGAGCTTGGATGTGCTACGCGGTTTCGCCGTGCTTGGTATCTTGGTTATGAACATCCAGGCGTTTGCAATGCCTATGGCCGCGTATTTTAACCCCACGGCATACGGCGATCTCAGCGGGATCAACTTTTTTACTTGGCTGGTTGGCTACCTGTTTGTTGACCAGAAGTTTTTGTCGATGTTTTCGCTTCTTTTTGGTGCCGGCATCTGCTTGTTTGCCGATCGCGCAGAGGCTCGTAGCGGTCGCTCCGCTAGCTTGCACTACCGGCGCATGTTCTATCTGCTCCTCTTCGGCCTTGTACATGCCTATTTCCTGTGGTCGGGCGATATATTGGTCACGTACGCGCTGTGCGGCTTGGTCCTCTTTTTTTTGCGAAACCGCTCGCCACGCACGCTGGTGGTCATCGGCCTCGCTGTCTTTTCAGTAGCGAGTGTTCTCTACATCGCAATAGGCTTGACGACAGAGTTTATTCCCGATAAAGACGCGGCGGAAATCGCCGCGGTGTGGGCACCGGACGCGGCTAAAATTGATGCGGAGTTGCTCGCGTACCGCAGCGAATGGTTCGCACAGCAGGCGCAGCGGATCACCGATACGCTGGAAATGCACACGACGGTCCTGCCAATCCAAATTCTCTGGAAATCCGCGGGCATCATGCTGCTGGGTATGGCTTGCTACCGCTGGCACATCCTGAGCGCGGTCCGCAGCGATGTATTCTATCGCTATCTCGCGCTCATCGGGTTCGGTGTTGGCGTGCCGGTCGTTGTTGCGGGTGCATGGTGGAATTTTGCGGCCGGATGGAGCTGGGATCGCTCGATGTTTCTGGGCTCGCAATTCAACTACTGGGGCAGCCTCGCTATGGCATTTGGATACGTCGGCCTCGCTATGCTGGCGGTTCGACGCGGATGGTTCTCTGCGTTACAGATGCGCTTTGCTGCTGTGGGTCGGATGGCGTTTACCAATTACATCGCGCAGACGCTGATCTGCACGGCTATTTTTTATGGGCATGGATTTGGGTTGTTCGGAAGCGTTGATCGCTGGCAACAGGCCATCGTCGTCATCGCCGTGTGGGGCATCCAGCTTTGGTGGTCGCCGCTGTTGCTGAGGCGTTTCCGCTACGGCCCGTTGGAATGGAGCTGGCGGGCATTGACCTACTGGCGGCTCCCAAGAGGGTAGAGGCGGCTAGGGTGCGGCATATCGCTTGGCCGACACCTAAAGGCGATGCTGTTTTGCAGACCTACACGGTGCCACGGGATCGCCTATTCATAATGTGTCCATAGGCGGAGCACCTTGACGATTTTTTCTTTTTCTTAGACCTGATAGACTAGACGGTGCTGGATATTGATCCGACGGGAGTAAGCACCACTTACATCGCCGAGCAGCTTTTCAAATGGGGGCGGTGTACAGAAAGGATTCTCTTTAAGTAGGTCTAACAGTTTTTCCGCTCGGGGCTGCAAGCCCGCCGCTTGGAGCTTCTTGGCGTCCCGCTGCGCTTGCCGGGTAAAGACTAGCTTCCAACTCACCAGTCGAGTTCCTCGGCACACTCCTCTACGGGCGTTTTCAGGCCCTCGATGATAGATTCACGCATTTTAGGAATGGAGAGCAGATGCAGGGTCGCCTGAATCGAACGCCAATCGTCTTCGGCAATGAGCATCGCTGACCCTCCCTTGCTATGGATGCGAATAGGTTCTCCGCCTTCGGCCACTTGCTCTAGGAGCTTGTAGAGCTCAGGATGTGCTTTGGTTACGTTAATCGTCGTCAAATCTATGACCTCTCGGGGTAAAAATTCGGCTAGATGTCTGGCCATGAGATGAACGTTGTCACACTCGCTCGACGTCAAACGCCGCGACATTGCGCTCGTCCTTGCTGAACTCCACGCCAATCAGGTAAATCGGCTGCCCCAAGGCGCGATATTTGTCCGCATAGCGCCGCTCCTGCAACTGCGCCAGCGCCGCACCCGCAGACGCCATCTCGACCACCTTGAACTCGAACAGATAGACGTGGCTGTTGAACAAAACCGCCATGTCCGTGCGACCATGACCGCTGCTGTCCTCCACTCGAACATCCATACCCAACGACGCGAAATACGAATAGAACACGCTGGCGTAATAGCCTTCGTAGCGGGCGATGTCATTATTCGTGTACCACTCGTAGGGAATGCTGGCGAAGAAAGCGTGAAACAGCGTCTGCAACCCATCAAAGTCGTTGGCTTCCAATAGGTCGTAGAGCTGTCCACTATTGGCCGTCTGTCGCGTCGCATCTTGCACCAAGTAGCGCAGTAGGCTCTCGTTGAGGCTTTGTCGCACCTCGCGGTTGGGATAGCCCAACCGATAGAACCATCTCCCCCCGCGATCTTTGGCGTCCATGATGGTCAGGTAGCCGGTCTGGAACAGCAACGCTTCAGTGGCCATGTCATCGACATCAAACGTCGAGAGCAACTCGTCGCTGCTTTCCATGCCGTCCAAGTCCAAGGAACGGATGTGGCGTCGGCACAGCGTCTCGACCAAAAACGTCGGCGTGCCGGTCTCAAACCAGTAGGCGGCGAATCGGCGGCGGCGAAAGAGCAGCAGGATGTCAAACGGGTTGTACACCTTCTCGTCGCCGAGCGGCTCGGCTGAGCTTGTCGAAGCCCAACTGTAGCCGTTGTACCAGTCGCGGATTTGGTCCCGGTCCAAGCCGGGCAGTTCCGGCGCGAACACCGCGTCCAGATCGGCGTCGGTGTAGCCGCAGAGGGCCGAGTAGGACGGTTCGAGGGTGATATCGGTGAGGTTGTTGAGGCCGGAAAACAAGCTGACTTTGGAGAATTTGCTCACGCCGGTGATGAAGGTGAAGCGGACGTGCGCGTCGCTGGCTTTGATGACGGCATACAGCCCACGCAGAAAGTCGCGGTTGGCGCGAGCAATGTCGGGTACCTCTAAGGCGTCCAAGATCGGCTTGTCGTATTCGTCGATCAGCACGGCGACCGGCTGGCCAGCGTGGTCGTGCAGCATCTCTAGCAGGTGGGCGAAGCGCTCTGGTTCGGTCGCGTAGTCCGACGCCACTCCAGTCCGCCGCTCGACCGCGTCTAATTGCGCCATCAGGTTCGCCTTCACGTAACCGGATTCCTTGAAGTTGCCCCGGCCAAAGTCTAGCTGTAGCACTGGATAGCGCACCGACCAGTCCCAGCGGTCGTGGATGTAAAGCCCCGCAAACAGCCCTTG
Organism: Gemmatimonadota bacterium; assembly: GCA_009840005.1. The sequence continues at coordinate 53,006 of VXOR01000083.1, read as the reverse complement.
GTTGCCCTCGAACAACTCTTTGAGCGTGTCCAAGAACAGGCTCTTGCCGAAGCGCCGTGGACGCGACAGAAAGTAGTGCGTACCCTCGTCGAGCAACCGGCGGATGTAGGCGGTTTTATCGACGTAGTAGCAGTCCTCTTGCCGAATTTTGCGGAAGGTCTGAATGCCGATGGGCAGTCTGCGTTTGCTCATGGCTGTCTCCTTGGCTTTGGGGCGGGATGTGGTTAGCTGCTTGTGGCCACTTCCGCACGGACCGCTTCAGCGCAGGCTTTGGCAGGGTGGGCTAGGCAATCGTTATCTTAGGCATGGTCGTCGTTTCAATATCGACGAGAGTACAAAACAGCGTCAAGCCCAAGTAAGAGGAGAGCGCATGAATGATCCGCAGATGGACGCAGATAGACGCAGAGTAGGAACAAGACGATCCGCATCTCGAATCGTTCAATCATCCAGGATTTCTATATGAACAATCCGCTGGGGCATCTCGCCAAGCTCGCGCGCAAGGCCGTAGAGCCGATCGCGATCAAGGGATTGCTGGCGCGGGAGCGGCTCGAATCGGGGGTTTCCTACCATCCCGGCTCGGCCGCGGTCCTAGCGGACCCGTATCCAAAGTACGCCCAGATGCGGCAGCAGGATCCCGTGCATCGGATGCGGCTGTTGGACGGGTGGGCATTGACGCGCTACAAAGACTGCGACGCGGTTTTGCGGGACCACGCCCGATTCTCCAATGCCATCCCCAGCGAGGTGCGCGAACAGACCGGCCTCATCAGCATGTTGCACCAAGATCAGCCCGAGCACACGCGCCTGCGGGCACTCGTCTCGCAGGCGTTCACGCCGCGCGCTATTGAAAAGCTGCGCTTTAGAGTGGAACAGACTGCCGAACAGTTGCTCGACGCGGTCGCCGGCCAGCCCTGCTTCGATCTGATCGCTGCTTTGGCCTATCCTTTGCCGATCACGATCATCGCCGACCTGATGGGCGTCCCGCCCAAAGACATGGATCGCTTCAAGGACTGGTCCAACGACCTCGCGCTCAGCGTTGAACCGTTTTTGCCTGAAGACGCAATGGAGCGCGTTGGCGGTGCTGCGGAAGAATTGACCGAGTACTTTGAGGCCATCATCGCCGTGCGGCGGCGGGAGCCGAGGGACGATCTGATCAGCGTGCTGCTAGCGGCCGAAGAGGAAGGCAGCAAGCTGACGCACGACGAACTCATCAAGACGCTGATTCTGTTGCTGGTTGCCGGGAACGAAACGACTCGGAACCTGATCGGCAACGGTATGTTGGCATTGCTGTCAAACCCAGATCAACTGCAACGCCTGTGGGACAACCCGGACTTGCTGAATTCAGCCGTCAAGGAACTTTTGCGCTATGACCCGCCGGTTCAGCTCGACGGGCGGGTTGTGCGCCAAGATGTGGAGATTGGCGGCAAGCACATTCGCGCTGGGCAACTGGTCATTTCTTTGATCGGCGCGGCCAACCGCGACCCAGCAGTTTTTGAGCAGCCGGATGTGCTGGACATTGGCCGCAAGGGCACCAGCCACCTCTCATTCGGGCGCGGCATCCACTACTGCTTGGGCGCTTCGTTGGCCGAGTTGGAGGGCCGCATTGCGTTCAAGACCATACTACAGCGGTTTCGGTCAATGCGCTTGGCGGGCGAGCCGAAGCGCAGACAGCAAATATCCTTGCGCGGGGTCGAGGAACTCTGGGTCGAGGTGGCGGCGGGATCAGACAGGTGAATGCGCATGTCGGCGTTTACTACAATGCGTAAGCTGCGCGGAGCGGTCGTCTGCGCCGTGTTAATCGGGGGCTGTGCGCTGATTGCCGCGCCGGTTACATCCCCGGAACTCTCGCCCAAAGCCGCACAGCTTTTGGCTGAGGGCGGCTATGTGGAGGCGCACCTGATGCGCCGCTTTGCCGAGGGACGCTTATTGGTGCGATTGCCAGATGGGGCCGTCTGGATGCTCGACCCCAAAGAGCATTGCTCTTGGTGCTGGATCTACATCGGTAAGAAGGTATGGGTCAAGCTGGGCAAGCGCTCGGCCACGCTCCTCAACCCCAAGGGCGAGACTGCCGAGTGTTGGAACGGCGGGCAGATGAGTAAGTACTAATCAGGCCTTGAACTTCAGATAGCGGCCCGGCCAAGTCGGCCCCAAATCTTCGACTGCGCATCCGTTGCGGACAATGGGAACCCCATTGACGAGGACGTGCTCGACGCCGACTGAGTACTGATGGGGATCGGCGTAGGTGGCGCGATCGGCAACCGTTTCTGAGTCAAAGACGACTAAGTCCGCGTAGAAATCTTCGGCAATTTGACCCCGTTGTGTTAGCCCAAACCGCGATGCCGGGTGGGCGCTCAGCTTGTACACCGCGTCTTCGAGCGAGAAGAGCTTGTGGTCGCGCACGCAAGGCCCCAACAAGCGCGCAGCCGATCCGTATAAACGCGGGTGAACCGCGCCGTCGGGGAAGTAAATCCCATCGCTGCCCAGCATGTATTTGTCGTGCGACAGGAAGGGGTGCACCAAGGCGTCGTCGCCGTGGTGGAAGACGAGGAGGACTGCCAAGTTTTCCTCGATCAGCAGGTCGCAGAGCGCGTCGGTCGGAGGGGCACCGGCTTGTTGGACGTATTCGTCTATGGTGCGGCCGATAAAGCGGGCGTTGTCCCGCCCGGGCAGCCAGGCAATGGTCATCCGGTCGAGGGGATTGGCGTAGCGGTCGAGGACGTGGGCGAAGCGGCGGCGGATTGCGGGATCGTTGAGTTTGGGCAAGACGCCCAATGGGCCGTCCTCCCACACCTCATAGGGCAACATGAAGTTGAGCATGGTCGAGCCGGGCAGATACGGGTACACATCGAAGCTGAAGTCCACCTCGTTGACCGCAACTTGATCCACGTACGATAGGAGTTCGTCGATCTGCTGAGGCGAGGTGCCCTTGAAGTGGGAAATGTGGACTGGGATGCCGGCGCGCCGACCGATTTCGACGGCTTCCTGCACCCCAGCGAGAGTGCCCTTTTTGTAGCGCACATGGGTGGCGTAGAGGCCCTGTTGGGCCGCCATGGCGGTGCAGGCTTCGACGAGTTCGTCGGTGGTGGCAAAGCATTCGGCGATGTAGTCGAGTCCGGTTGAAATGCCGACTGCGCCTTCGGCCATGCCGCGCTCGACTCCGGCGAGAATCTCCTCCATTTGCACGTCGTCGGGGACGCGGCGGTCCCAGCCGCAGGCCATGGCCCGCAGGTGGGCGTAGGGGAGGTGGGTGATGGTGTTTTGCGCGGTGCGGCCGTCGAGTAGCTGCATGTAATCGGCGAGGCTTTCCCAGCCTGAGTAATGGCTTTGCATCAGGCCGTTGAGGGCGCGCATGTAGTAGAGCCAATGGGCGCGAGTGGTGGCGTCAACCGGGGCGTAGGAGATGCCGTCGGCCATGAGGACTTCAGTGGTAAAGCCCTGGAGGGTCTTGGGGAGGAAGTTGGGCTTTTGCAAGAGCCAGCCATCGGAGTGGTTGTGGACATCGACAAAGCCCGGGGCGACGATTTTGTCTTGGGCGTCGATGCTGTGCTGTGATTCGGCATCGCCGAGGTCGCCGATGGCCGCGATGCGGTCGGCGCGGAGGCCAATATCCGCGGGATAGCGAGCGACGCGGGTGCCGTCGATGATGGTGCCATTGCGAATGATCAAGTCGAACAAGACAGGTCTCCTGTGGAACGCAGGGTGAAGAAAGGTGCCGGTCAATCTAGGCGGCTGGACGCGGCCTCGCAAGCTGGACGGGCGCGGCCCTTTTTCGCATGTTATCGCCCCGACACTTCGCAGAAAGGATGCTCAATGCGCATTATCGACCCTCATGTTCACGTATGGATCAACGATCCGGCCTTTCCGTGGCCGGCGGAAAACCCCAACCCGCCCGCCGAAGATCACACAGCGGAAGAACTGTTGGCGCTGATGGACGCCAACGGGGTGGAAAAGACCGTGCTAGTGCAGGTCATCCACTACCGCTGGGACAACAGCTATGTCGCCCACGTCATCAAGCAATATCCCGACCGCTTTATGGCGGTGGGGCGGATCAATCCCGAAGACCCAGCTTCGCCCGACCACATGTCGATGTGGACGGAGGAACACGGTCTGCACGGGATGCGGCTCTCGCCGTCGCGGGATGCGAGTGGCGATTGGTTCAAGGGGCCGGGGATGGATCCGATTTTCGCACGCGCCCAGGATTTGGGGATACCGATGCTGATCCTGACCGGAGCGAGTCGGATGCCGGATTTGGCGCGGATTCTCGACCGCTACCCGGATGTGGATTGCTGCATCGACCACATGGCCAGCGCCCATCCCGACAACATGGAGGAGCGGCAATTGCTGATGGATATGGCCCGTTACCCCCGCGTGTACGTCAAGATCAGCCACACTTGGTCGCTGTCCAAGCAGGGCTATCCCTGGGCCGATACGCACGGGATGGTCGAGGAAGTGTATCAGACCTTTGGGCCGCAGCGCATCATGTGGGGCACGGATTGGCCGGTGTGCCTGTCGCTGGCCGAATACTCCCAGCCCTTGGCGGTGGTGCGCGACGAGATGAAGTTCATCGCGCCGGAGGATCTGGAGTGGGTGCTGGGCAAGACGGTGTTGAAGCTGTGGAATTTCGGGGAAGAGTAAAATGCTGAACATCGGCATCGTCGGGGCGGAAAACAGCCACACGGCCGCTATCGCCAAGGTACTCAACGTCGAAAAAAGGGTGCGGGGAGTGCGGGTGACCCACGTGTGGGGCGAGACTGCCCAATACGCGCAAGCTGCTGCCGCCGCCGGTCAAATCCCGCACATCGTTCGCACGCCTGAAGAGCTGATCGGCCAAGTCGATGCAGCGGTGGTCGATCACCGCCACGGCAAGGAGCACCTGCCAGCCGCCCGACCACTGCTAGAGGCCAAGATACCGCTTTTTATCGACAAGCCGTTTTGCTACCGCCAGGCCGAGGGGAAGCGCTTTTTGGCGCGGGCTGCGGAGTTGGGCGTGCCGGTCTGTTCTTTTTCCACGTTGCCCAAACAGGCTTCGTACCGGGCCTTTGCCAAAAAGATGCGTCAGCTCGGCCCGATTCAGGCCTTGGTCTCCACTGGCTCCTGCGACATCAAGTCGAAGTGGGGCGGCGTCTTTTTTTACGGCATTCACCAAGTGGATATGGTGCTGCGCCTGCTTGGCACGGACATACGCTGGGCCGAGATCCATCGCGGGGCCGGGGCCAATCACACGGCTATCCTCACCTACCGCGACGGCTGCGTAGCTACCCTGAATTTGGTGGGGGGGGCTGCGCCCGGTTTCCACTTGAGCACCATCGGCGAAAAGGGCCGCATGGACGAGCCGATCACATTCGACGAAAGCTCGTATCTAAGCGGCATCCGCGATTTTTGCGCCATGTTCCGCACGGGCAAAACCGACGAGACCGCACAGACCATGCTGGGGCCGGTGGCGGTGCTGGAGGCGCTGGAGAAATCTCTGGTGAAAAAGAGCCGAGTGCGAGTGCAGCTATGACCGAGAAAACCATTCGCAGATTGAAGATCGAAAACTTCAAGAGCATTGACTCCTTGGAGATAGAGGGGCTTGCTCCCTTTTCGGTATTCGCGGGAGCGAATGGCTCGGGCAAGAGCAATTTCTTTGACGCGCTGGACTTTGTCGGTCGTTTTGTGAACGGTGGACTTGAAATTGCATTGCATGCGCATGGGGGATTTGAAAATATCCGTTCGGCGAAGCGAGAGGGGGCAGATTCCAAAAAGTTTAGCTTTGAGATCGAATGCGATCTTTTAGAACAGGAGGAAGTTTACTATTCGTTGAGCATTAACGACCTCAACAGCGGACCCGGAATCAAAGAATGCTTGGAGTTCAATGAGGAACAAACGAAAGAGGACAAGGTAGAGATCAACTCCGTGGGAGAACGGCTCGTTGTAAGTGAGGACCGCATCTCTTATGAGGACCGTATCTATTCAAATTTATCGCTTGAGCATCGAAACCATCCGCTTACCAAACTCCTGAGAAATTTGAATGTGTACCGAATTGACCCTACGGGCGCAAAGGAGCCGGATAAATCTGACTTTGATTCAACGCGATTAGGGAGCAAGGGGAACAACCTGGCGAGTGTCTTGCATCGTTTAGAGAGCGATGAAGCGATACGCGAAGAGATTCAAGACTGGATGGAGATGATCGTTCCGGGGATCGAGAATGTCCAGACCAAACACCAGAGACTGGATAGTAGGACCGCTCTGCGATTCAAGGAGGCAGGGATCGAGAGTCCGTTCCCTGCCCATCTAGTTTCAGACGGGACGATGTACGCCCTCTGTTTGCTGGTCGCCGTGCTCAGTGCCCTAGTGCCCGTTATTTTATCGAACGGCTCTGTGCGTTGGGCAACGAACTTTAACGTCAACAACAGAAGGAGGAAGACAGTAGTATGACCATTCAACTCAAATCAGCAGACCAAACCCACTACGACGCCATCGCCCTAGGCGAGGTCCTCATGCGCATCGATCCCGGCCAAGTGCCCACGGCTCGGGCGCGCACCGCCCGGATCTGGCACGGGGGCGGCGAGACCAATGTCGCCGAGGGCTTGAGTTATTGCTTTGGTTTGCGCGCTGCGGTCATTACGGCTCTCGTGGACGATGGGATTGGCCGCAACATTGAAAACCAACTGCGCGAAGCTGGGCTGGACACCGGGCATATCATCTGGTTTAACAACAGCGGCAAGGGCCAATTCAGCACCGATGCCAAGGGGACTTTGCACAATGGGATCAACTTTACTTGGGCCGGCAAGGGTCTCTTGCCTTCGGTGACCGAATACTATCGCGCCCATACCCCGGTGCGCGAAATCGGGCCTGGCGATGTGGATTGGGACCATCTCTTCGGCGAGTTGGGAACGCGGTGGTTTAGTACCGGCGGAATTTACACCTTGCTCTCGGAGAAGACGGCCGCGCTGGCGCTAGAGGCCATGCAGAAAGCCGGCGAGCACGGCGCAGGCCGCTCCTTTGACCTCAACTACCGCTCCAAGGTCGAGCCGGACAAGGAGCGCGCCCGCCAAATCAACCGCTCTATTGTGCCGCACGTCGAGTTTCTCGTCGGCAACCAGGACGATTTTGACGACGCGCTGGGCTACGAAACCGAAAAGGTGGCCAAAGACGCCAGCTTTGATCAGTGGTTGGCGATCTACACCAAGATGTTGCACCAAGTCGCCAACGACTATCCGAACCTCAAGTACATCGGCACCCAGTTGCGCGGTGCGCTGACCGCGGATCGCATCAACTGGGGCGCGGTGCTCTTCGACGTCGGGGAAGGCGAAATCTATCAGGCGGCCGTGCGCGAAAACATTGAAATCGCCGATCGCACTGGCGGCGGCGATTCCTTTGCCTCGGGCGTGATCGCAGCACTGCTAGATGGCCGGGGAGCCGCCGACGCAGTGCAGTGGGGAGCCGCCCACGGCATCTTGGTGCAGGAGTGCATCGGCGACACTACTATGGTCACGCGAGACGATGTCGAAAAGGAAGTCGCCCGCGCTCTCAAAGGCGGTGGGGTTTCGGCGCTTAGATGAGGAAGCATACGATGAAATGGTTGCAGTGCGTTATGTTGGCGGCGCTGGCCGCGCCCGCGATGGCCCAAGTTACAGTTGAGGAAATCGAGTATGAGGGTTGGGCGAGATCGATTGAAATTGCCAATCCCGATGTGCGCCTAGTCGTGGTGCCGGCCATTGGTCGCATCATGCACTACGGGTTCGTCGGGGGCGAAAATATCCTCTGGTCCGATCCCAAGCTCCACGGTCAGGTGTTGCCCGACGGCCAACCCAACGTCGATGAAGAAGGCCAGTACGCGTGGACCAATTTCGGCGGCGACAAGGTCTGGCCTAATCAGCAGAGCGAATTTGCCAAGATCAACGGCCACTCTTGGCCGCCCGACCACGCTTTTGACGGCGCGGTACACGAGGTTGAGTTGCTGCCCGAGGGGGTGGTGATTAGCAGTCCGGTAAGCGAGTACAATGGGGCGCGCAGCGTGCGCGAGATCCGCTTGGCGGAACAGGGCACGCGGGTGGAAATTGACCAGCGAATCGAAAAGCTGGCCGATGCCAAGGTCGAGCCGTTGCGGTACACTATCTGGAACGTCACCCAAATCCAGCCGCCCGAGCAGACCCTCTATCCGCTCAATCCGCACAGTCACTTTGATCTGCGTTACCATCCCTTCGGCTTTGCCGAGGGCGCGGCCATGCGCAACTTCACCATCGAGGGCGACATTGGCATTTTTGTGCCCGACCCGGAGGAAGCACAGAAAACCGGGGCCGACTCGGATCGTTGGCTGGCTGGCATTGTCGGCGACGTCGTCATGGCCGAGTTCTTTCGCCGCGATGCGACCCAGCGCTACCCGGACGGGGGCCTGAGTGCCGAGGTCTATACCTGCCCGGATTACACTGAATTAGAATTGTTGAGCCCTTGGGTCTATTTGCAGGTGGGCGAGACCTTGACGCACGAGATTGCTTGGGAATTGCATCGCTTGCCAGCGGATGCGACTACGCCAAAGGCGCGGCGGCAAGCTGCCGTCGAATGGCTCGCTACGCGGTCGGAATGAGGAGATGGTCGATGAATTCGGAGGGGAAGGGCTGCGGTTTGAACTGCGGATGCTGGACATCCGGCACGGGCGGATCTAGCGAGGAGAGGGGCAGGCCTTATGGCGACCTACCCCTCGGGAAACGGCTACTACTTGGAGCCTTTGCGGCCGGGAAAGGTCAGTTCGGCAATGCCCGATTTGTCGAGGTCGCCGAGGCCCAGTTTTTTCATTTTGTCGTACTGGCGCTTGGTCGCCTGCGCCAGCGGCAGACTGAGCTTATTCTGGCGGGCTAGCGCGAGGGCTATGCCGGAGTCCTTGGCTGCGTGGTCCGCGGAAAAATAGCACTCGTGGTCGCGGATGGTCATGTCCTCGCCGTCGGTCTCCAAAACCCGCGAATTTGCGCCGGTCTGAGAGAAGACCTTCATCAGCGTCTTCAGGTCCAGCCCGAGGGCTTGTCCTAGGCCTAAGCCTTCGGCTAGCCCGGCGGTGTTGATGTTCATGACCATGTTGACGAGGGCCTTGACTTGGGCCGCTTGGCCGGCCGGACCGATGTAGCGCAGATCGACACTCAGGGCGTCGAGAATGGGCCGGACGCGGTTGAAGACACTGCGCTTGCCGCCGCACATCAGGTACAGCGTGCCTTGGCGCGCTTGGGTGATGCTAGAGGCCATGCAGCCTTCGAGCGAGGAGGCACCGACTGCGGCGGCGCGCTCCTCGACTTCGACGTGGACCGCAGGAGAGATGGTGGCGCAGTTGATAAAGGTCGTGCCTTTGGCGTTGGCCAACAGGGAGTCGCCCGAAGTAGAAAAGATCGAGCGCATAGACGCGTCGTCGGTGACCACGGTGATGATCACGTCGGAGAGGGCCGTAACGTCGGCTAGGGTTTTGGGAGCGGCGCAGCTAAGCTCTTTGGCCAGTTTGTTGGCCGAACGCCTGTTGGCGTCGAATACGGCCGCGATGTTGAAGCCCTTGTCGTTGAGGTTGCGGGCCATGTTGGCTCCCATGCGCCCGACGCCGACAAAGCCGATCTGAAAGTCCTTCTTGCCCTTTTTGCTTTTGGTGGATTTTTTCTTTGCCATTTTGTTCTCCTCGTTTGGTTGAAGGGGTAGTGCGAATTGCGGGTCGCGTGTGACGGCCCATAACATACTGAGCGCGTTAAATACATTCAATAGAGGTGTGCCATGAAAATAGGAATCACGCAGATCATTTTGGGGAGCATGTCGCTGGAGGACACGCTGCGGTTGTGCGAAGATGCTGGCTACCAAGCCGTGGAACTGGTCTTTGCCGAGGGCAAGGACTTGGATCCGGGTATGAGCGCCAGCGAGATCGCGCAGGTCGGGCGGCAGTGCGAGGACGCTGGCGTTGAAATCGGCAGCGTCATCGTCTGGTATCAAGAGCGCGGCAACCTGCTCAGCCGCGATGCCGGCGAGCGCGAGCGGTGCCTCAAGTGCTTGCGGCGCTCGCTTGAGATCGCCGGTGCGCTGTCGGTCGATGGGGTGCTTTTGCACCCGGGTCAGCTAGAGGTCGAGGGCACCTATCAGCAGGCTTGGGATGGGTTGCGGGACGCGCTGAGCGATACGGCTCCCTTGGCCGAGGAAATGGGCGCGGCCATTGGCTTGGAAAACGTCTGGAACAAGTTTCTGCTCAGTCCGCTTGAAGCCCGGCTTTTTGTCGATGAAATCGGCAGCGAGTGGGTGGGCATCTACCTCGACACGGCCAATATGATGGCCTACGGCTACCCAGAGCACTGGATCCGCGAGTTGGGGCCGCGCATCAAGAAGGTGCATTTCAAGGATTTCCGCCGCAGTGAACACCGCTTTGTCAACCTGCTTGAAGGAGATACAGACTGGCCGGCGGTCATGGCCGAGTTGAGGGCAGTGGAATACGATTCCACGCTGATCCACGAAGTGGGCGGCAGCCGCGAGGAACTCATCGATCTCGGTGCGCGCATGCGCCAGATCGTCGCTTTGTAAACATCAGGAGGAATAAGACATGGTATATATCATCAATTGGCGCGACGTCCAACCTAACATAGCCCACCTGAGCGCCGTGCATTGGGGCGGGTTGCGCGACCGCGATGGCGACGACCCCGATCCGCGCAATTGCCTAAAGCGCCTACAGGGATTTGCCCGCCATGCGCTCCAAGGCCGCAAGAATTCGGATTACCACAAGCACGAAAACCTCGAACAGGTGTACTACATACTCTCGGGTAGCGGTCACGTGCTCTTTGATAAAGAGCGCTTTCCCGTGCAGGAGGGCGATGCGGTGTACCTGCCGTCGGGTATCCACCACCAGATGTTTAACGACACCAGCGATGACTGGCTCGAACACCACGTAATTAGCCAAAGGATCGCGGCTAACGGCGGCGAGTTTGCCATCCGCAACTGGCGCGATGTGCCGGCGATGGGCGATGGTGCGGGCGCGGTGCGCTGGCACCAGCTAGGTCCAGTCGGCGAGGAGAACGTGGGTTTTACGCAGGGGTTTCGCTGTATTGATCGGGAGGCTGTACAGCCGCGTGGACAGACGGTCGAGCGGTGCTGTGAGGACCTGGAGCAGGTCTATTACGTGCTGGAAAACAGCGGTGTCTTGGAAGCCGATGGCGACGAGCAGGAGATTCGGGAAGGAGATATGATCCACCTGCCACCGGGCACGCGCTACGCGATTCGCAACCCGCACGCCGAGTGGCTTTCCTACCTCATCATGGCGGCTTGAGCTATGGGACTAGAACAAGTACACACCACCTTGCAAGCGCTGATGGCGGCTATCGACAACGGTGAGGGCGAGTCAATTGCCGCGCATCTGCGGCAGCTTGACGAACTTGGCCAAGAGTTGGGCAAGGAAGCCCCGTCGATGTTGCGCCACTACTTGGAGAAGCGCAGTTATACCAAGGCCCTAGACTTTTTGGAAGGGCGCGATGAGGCCGCCGCTCCCAACTGCTAAAAGCCCCATGCGTCGGGCGTTCTATGAGACTATCGCCTGCGTGCCCTACGGCAAGGTAGCTACCTACGGGCAGATTGCCACCTTGGCCGGTTATCCAGGGCGGGCGCGGCAGGTTGGATTCGCCTTGGCGGGAATGCCCGGGGAGTCGGATCTGCCTTGGCACCGCATCATCAACGCCCAAGGCAAGGTCTCGCCGCGTAGCGGTAGCAACCATCTGCTGCAATACGAGCTTTTGGCCGGTGAGGGCGTTGTCTTTACAGCGCAACGCATCGACCTGAAACGGTTTGGCTGGCGACCTGAGGCGGAGGATTGAACTCACTCGACCGCCGAATTCTCAGCCTCGCCGTTCCCAGTATCCTTACTGCCCTATCGACGCCGCTGATCGGTATCGCCGACACCGCGATGATTGGCCATTTGCCGGAAGTGGCTTTCATGGGCGCGGTCTCTACGGCGAGTTTGATCTTCAATGGCATATTCTGGTGCTTGGCCTTTCTGCGAATGGGGACCACGGCACTGGTGGCCCAGTACAGCGGGGCAGGGGATCGACGACAGAGCGCAGGGGTACTCTACCGCTCGCTTATTGTGGCCGTCTGCCTCGGCGTGGGGATCGTGGCGGCCAGTGGCTGGATCAGCCGGATTGGGTTTGAGTTGGCCGGTGGGTCTCCCCAAGTTCAGCACTGGGGCATACGCTACTTCGCCATCCGAGTGTGGGAAGCGCCCTTGGCGCTGAGCATTATGACGCTCAACGGCTTTTTCCTCGGGACCGCCAATGTCATAGCACCCCTCTGGGTTATGACCGTTGCCAACTTGGTCAACATCGGCGCCGACTACGTGCTTATCTACGGCAAGTTGGGCGCTCCCAAACTGGGCGTCGAAGGGGCGGCTTGGGCTTCTGTGCTAGGCAATGCGGCGGCGCTGGCCACGGGGATTTTTTGGTTGTTTTCCCGCTACCGCCCCTATCTGCGGGAGTGGCCTACAAGGCTGTGGGATTTGCGTGCGATGAAGCGCTTGATGCAGACCAACGCCTTCCTCTTTGGCCGCACCCTCTGTCTGCAATTTGCCGGTTTTTTTACGCTCGGCATGGTCTCGCGGATGGGCGAAGCACCGCTGGCTGCCAATGCCGTGATTTTGCAGGTCTGGGGGCTGACTAGCTTCGCCGTTGACGGTTTTGCCCACGCGGCCGAGACGCTGGTCGGCCGCTGCCTAGGAGCGCACCTTTTTGTCGAGGCCCGACAGTTTGCTTGGCGGATCATCTGCTGGGGGGTGGGTTTGGGAGCGGGATTTGGCTTGGCCTATTTTGCGGCCTTGGAGCCTATTGCCGCGCTGTTTACTCCGCATCGGGAAGTTGTACAACAGGTCGGCGCGCTTTACGTACTCATCGCGCTGCTCCAACCGCTGAACGCCGTGGTCTTCGTCTTTGACGGAATTTTCATCGGCGCTAGCGATATGGGGTACCTGTTCAAGGCTATGGCGCTGGCCACCTTTGGGGTGTTTTTGCCTTCGGCGTTGGTTTTTATATACTGGTTGGATTGGGAATTGGTCGGTGCTTGGATGGCCTATAGCGGCCTGATGGTCGGCCGGTTTGTTACGCTGTGGCCGCGCTATCGCGGCGACGCTTGGTTGCGGAGCTTTGTCGAATAGGAGAGGAGACTATGCCTTTTATCAATCCCGCAGAACTTGCGGCTGTGGAGCTTTTTCCCCAAATCAACAGCGGCTTGGTGGCTGGCGAGCGGCTGATGCTGTCGTTTTTGGACATGGCAGAAGGCTGCGAAGTGCCCGAGCACAGCCATCCGCACGAGCAGGCCGGTTTGGTGCTCGCCGGGCGTTTCCGCTTTCGCATTGGATCAGAGGAGCGCGTCACCGGCCCGGGCGACGCCTTTTTGATTCCGCCGAACGTGGTCCATTGGGGGATCGTCGAAGAGGGACCGGCCAAAATCCTCGACATCTTCAGTCCGCCGCGCGAGGATTACATAGAGCACTACAATAAACACGCCACAACTTCTACCGAGACCGTCTGGGCCTAGCAATAAAGGAGAATACTATGCAGATGTTGCAACAGGAACAGTGCCACAACGTGCTGGTTGTGGCGATCACGCCCCGCGACGCGGAACGGGGCATTGACTTGGCGGGGATTGGCCGCAATGTGCGTTTTCTCTGTGAACGGGGCGTCGATTTTATCATGCCAGCGTGCGGCACAGGGCTGGTGTACGATATGACCTTAGACGAATACGAGGCCGTTGTTGGGGCTTTTGTGGAGGCGGCAGCCGGAGAGGCGCTGGTGGTGCCGGGGATCGGGCCGGGGTATGGTCGGGCGCTGGAAATGGGGCGGATTGCCCGCTCTTTGGGCGTCGCTGGGGTGATGATTATGCCCATCGTCGGGCCGGCCTCCGCCGGGGGTGTTGCCGTCGGCCTGCGCGACATTGCTGAGAAGACCCAGTTGCCTACAATACTGTATCAACGCCGTCTGGATATTATGCCAGTTGAGCAAGTAGTGGAGTTGTGTCAGTTGGACGAAGTGGTGGGGCTTAAATACGCCGTTGACGATTTAGAGGCGTTCCGGCGGATCGTCGCCGGTGCTGGGGAAGACGCGGCCATGGTCTGCGGCATGGCCGAGGATCCCTGTATCGACTATATGGCCACTGGCGCGGTTGGGTTTAGCTCGGGGATGGCCAACTTTGTTCCCGGCATGAGCCTGACGCTCCTAGAGCGATTTGCGGCGGGGGATCGCGCTGGCGCGGAAGAGATTCGGCAGCAGATGGTGCCGTTTGAGGATCTGCGCGGTGAGCGGGCAGCGCGCTATAGTGGCTCGGCACTGCACGCGGCTATGGAGCGGTTTGGGCTGGCTGGAGGGCCGGTGGTGCCTTTTGCCGAGGACGTGGCCGCTGAGGATCTGCCGAGATTGCACGCACTCGTCGATAAGCTGGCCGAGACAGAGAGACAAATGCAAATGCAAATGAAAGAGGTCGTATGAATCAGGATGCACTGCGCGTAGGGCTGGTGGGCACAGGCGGCGTCTGTGCAGGGGTACACTATCCAGGACTGAGATTGATTCCCGGGGTCGAGATCGCTGGGATCTGCGAGCCAGACGAGACGCTGCGGCAAAAGCGGCAAGGAGAATGGGGCATTGAGGCTGCTTTTGACCGGCTGGACGCGCTCTTAGATGCGGTGGCCCTGGATGCGGTCTGTATCGCCGTGCCCAATGTCTATCACTACGAGCTGATCGTCCAAGCCTTAGACGCTGGCTGCCACGTGCTGTGCGAGAAGCCCTTGGGTATGGACTTTGCCCAAACCCAGGAAATCTATGCCCGGGGCAAGGCGTCGGGGCGTCGGCACATGACGGCTTTTACCTATCGCTTTGTGCCGGCTGTGAACTACATCCGCCACTTGGTACAGACCGGAGCCTTGGGGGCGATTCGCCACGCCCGATTCCAGCGTCTGCAAGACTGGGGAGAGCGCGCCATTGGCTGGCGGCAGTACAAGCGCTACGCCGGGTCGGGCGAACTGGGCGATATGGGTATTCACCGCATTGATTTTGCCGAAGATCTGCTGGGGCCGATAGAGGCCGTGTGCGGCGCGGCTAAGCAATTGGTGCCGCGGGACCAGACCCGTGAAGGCCAGCCGTGCCCACCGCAGGACGTGGAAGATTGGATCGCGTGGATCGCCGAGTTTGCAGGCGGCACCACGGGCGTCTTCGAGATGGGCAAGTTGAGCAAGGGCCACAGCCCAAAGGGCGACCACGACTTGGCCGAGTTCAACGGGGAGGATGCATCGGTCGTCTATCGCCTGCATGCGCCACACGAGGTTCTCTTCGCGCCCCGCGGCGAACCCTATCAGAGCCGGCCCGTGCCCGCCGAGTTCCTCACGCGCCCCGATGCGCCGCGCGATCCGTCTGTCGGCGATCCCGTGCAGACTTTTCGCTACGACCAAGCGTGGGAATTCGTCAGCGCCATCCGCGAGGGACGCGATTGCGTGCCCTCGTTTTACCACGGGATGCGGGCGCAGGCCGTTGCCGACTCCATTCTCCAAGCCGCGGCCGAGCGGCGGTGGGTCGATATTCCCGATTGTCCGGTTTAGGAAGGACTTTTGCGTGCCGCGGTCAGCGTTAGTGCGAGGGCGCAGAGCAGAAGCGGCCAGTCCCCCCAGCGCGTGTAAATCGTCTGTCCTTGGTGCAAGGGCACGTCTATAGCAAAGCCCACGGTAGCGAAAAGCGGCGTGCGATAAGCAATGCGTCCGCTAGGTTCGATTAAGCCGGAAATGCCGGTATTGGCGGCACGGACGATGGCGCGCCCGCTTTCTACGGCCCGCAGGACAGCTTGCGCAAAGTGCTGGTGAGGAGCCGCGGTGGTGCCGAACCAAGCGTCGTTGGTGGTGTTGACGAGAAAGTCCGGGTCTTGGGCCATCAGCGTGCGGGTGATTTCCGGAAAGATGGACTCGTAGCAGATAAAGACCCCGAATGAGGTGTCGCTGCGCGGAAGCCGCAGTGCTTTGTGCCTTTCCCCGTGGGCGAAAATGCCGCTTTCTGCGGTAAGCCCTCCTAAATACTGAAAAATAGCCGGAAAGGGGAGAAACTCGCCAAAAGGTACCAAGTGCACTTTGTCGGCGTAATCGACTACTTCTCCTTGGACGTTGAGTAGGAAGGCCCGGTTATAGACCGGGGCCGTGCGGTTTTGCGAATCCCCCTTGAGGCTGCCTACTAGCATGGGCGTATCTAGCTCCGGTGCTAGAGCTGTGATTGAATCTACATAGGGTGCGTACAAAGGGTCGCCAAAATAGAGCGGCAGAGCTGTCTCGGGGTAGATGATCAGCGCTGGTTTTTCCGCAGCCGCCAAGTCCCGGGTAAGTGCGACGTAGTGCCGAGCCGTCCAAGCCAGTCGATTCTCCTTCCACTTGCGGTCTTGGGGGATATTGCCTTGAACGACGCCGACCTTCAGGGTGGTAGGTGGCGGATCCGGCGCGTCGTGCAGCCGATAGAAGCCCCATAGATGAACGGCGACTACAAAGAAAAGGGGCAGGCTCAGATAGGGAATGAAGGCCCGGTGCGCGAGGGCTTGAGCCAACGCGGCGTTGAATAGGACGATGAGAAAACTCAGGCCATAGACGCCGGTGATGGTAGCCCATTGTAGGAAGGGCAGGTTGAGGTATTGCGAGTCGCCCAAGAGTTGCCAAGGAAAGCCGCTCAACATCCAGTTTTGCGCCCACTCTAACAGGACCCAGATGCTAGCCGCCGACCAGGCAAATAGCGAGGAAGAAAAGTCTAGGCGGCGGCACACCGCGACAAAACAGGCCAGATACAAGGCCATGTATAAGATGAGTAGTGCATTCGTTGCCGCAGCGATTGCCAAGGACAGAGCGCCGTACAATTGCAGGGTCTCGGTAATCCAGTACGTGCGCCCGGTCGCCCAGACGATGCCAGTGACCAGCCCGAGGGCGAAGTGGCTTTGGGCGGGTAGCCAGTTTCGAGCCCAAAAAAGCGGTAGCAGACAAATCCAAGCGAAGTAATACTGATCGAATTTGGGGATGCTAACTACGAAGAGCAGGCCCGAGAGTAGGGCCGGGGCGAGCAGAGGAAAGAGCCGCTGCGGCAATTCAGACGCCTCGGTGCCAATCCTCGAGCCCTTGGCGCAATTTTT
Source organism: Gemmatimonadota bacterium (assembly GCA_009840005.1). The sequence continues at coordinate 35,891 of VXOR01000083.1, read as the reverse complement.
CTAACCCGCTCTGCTCTAGTGCAGCCATTGCGTCGCGAGAAATGCCTAGGCGCGCTGCGACTTGGCCGGGCGATTTCTTGTACTGATAGCGGAGTTGAATAACGCGCATCTCGTCGTCGGAGAGGGCTTGGAGGGCACGGTGGACGAGCTGACGCAACTCTTGGGCTTCGAGGCGATCTTGGGCGTCTTCGGCGACGAGCAAGGATACGAAGCGCTCGTCGAGGCGGATGCGCTCGGCCGGAGCAGTGATGGGATTGTCGGGAACCTTATTATAGATAGGCATAGAAAAAATCAGGGAGCCGCAAGCGACTCCCTGAAAAGGTGGTAGCGGGGCTAGGATTTGAACCTAGGACCTTTGGGTTATGAGCCCAACGAGCTACCAGACTGCTCCACCCCGCAACAAGCTATGTGACAATTAATCTAAAGGATGGGGCAGGCGGGCGCAACCCTCTCAATGGCCGACGGGTGTCAAGCGCCGGAGTTTGACTTGGGCGATGCGCTGGCCCTCCACTTTGAGAATGTCGAGCTCTAGATCGTTTACCTTGAAGGCTAAGCCTTCCACGGGAATGCTCCCCAAGTGGTCATAGATAAATCCCCCCAAGGTTTCAAAACCCGTCCTCGGCAGATCGGTAGAAAGCAACTTGTTGAGATCGTCTATGTCGATGCGGGCATTAGCGATGAGTATCTCGCCGGGGACCTCCCACTGGTGCAGTGCTTCTTCCTCGTCGTACTCGTCTTGGATTTCCCCGACGATTTCCTCGACGAGGTCTTCGGTGGTGACCAAGCCCGCCGTGCCGCCGTATTCGTCGAGGACGATGGCGAGGCGAATTTTGTTGGCTCTCAAGTCGTTGAGCAGGATGTCGATTTTCTTGGTCTCAGGGATGTAATAAGGCTCATGGGTAAAACGCAGACCGTCCTCTTGCTGGCTGGTCAGTAGTTGATTTATCGGCGTCGATAGATCGATTTCGGGACGGGACACCAATATCTGTAGCAGATCTTTGGCGTACACGATCCCTTGGATGTAGTCGAGGCTTTCTCGGTAAATGGGCAGGCGGGAGTGTCCTTTGTCCCGGATGAGATCGATCAAGTCTTTCAAGGAGGCCACTTGGTCGATGGCGACCATATCGACGCGGGGAATCATGACTTCGCGGACGATGCGGTCGTGGAAACCAAAAACGCCCTCAATCATCTCGCGCTCGCCTTCTTCTAGGACGCCAGACTCGCCTTCTGACTCGACGATGCTACGCAGTTCTTCTTCCTTTTCCGCGCGGAAGTCCTCATCGCTGTAATCGAAGCTGCTGAGACGTTCGAGGAGATTGGTCAAGGGAAGAAGCAGAGCGTGTACCGGCACATAGGCTAAGGCGACGATGGGGACGCGTGCTTCGTCGCCTTCTTCGTCAAAGCGAATGCGTCGCGGCGTCGCCACGACCATAAAAAGCCCTAAAGCACCCAATAAAGCTAGGGCCGCGGAGATATAGCTCGCAAGGGTGAGAGCCTGTGCGAGAAAGAACAGAGAGAGCGCGAGGACGATGCTGCCGATGGCTTCACCGAGGCGAGCCATCAGGCGCAGACGCAGGCGCGGCTCGTAGATGCGGAGCATGGCCTGCGTATGGGACGCGCCGCTTTCGGCCATTTTCTCCAGCACGGATTTGGAGAGAATGGCGAAGGTTGTCTCATAGCTGGCTACCACGAAGAGCCAGATGAGACTGATCGTGCCGACCAGCACGGCGTATGCGATCAAGGATAAGTCAACTTGTGGGGGTTCCAAAAAGGCTCCTTTCGGTAAAGCGGCCGGCCAAGGTCGCTTAGGGAGAGAGGGAGACTGTGGTGAGAAAGTGGTCTGTTTCGCGCTCCATAGCGTCTAGCTGCTCGGATGTGTTGTGTGCCCAGCCGGCTAGGTGCAGTAGGCCGTGTACCAACAGGCGGGCTAGCTCCACTAAGGGGGGGACGCTGAGCGCGGTAGCTTGCCGTTGCGCTTGGGGCAGTGAAATGTACACTTCGCCGCTGCTGTTCTGACCCGGTATAGTTCCTAAGTCGAAAGACAGGACGTCCGTGGTGCCCTCCTTGCTGCGATAGGTGGTGTTGAGATCGCTCATGTAGTCGTCGTCAATGAGGACGAGCTGGACTGCGTCTGGCAGTGTGTGGGCGTAAGCGACCTGCGCGGCGATGTGATATAGGGCTGCAAGCGCGTCTGTAGGCAGAGGGGTTAGGCCCGCGTCTTGGACTATGTGGAGGGAACTCGCTAGACGGTCTGCCATTTGCGATTGGCCTTCTGCCAAGGGTATGCCATCCGGCTGTGAAGGACGCCCATCAGCACGCGGATGAAACTGTCCTCTATTTTGAGCAAATCCCGCAGGGTCAGCGCGCACTCATCGAGTTCTCCAGCGGTAAATTTCTGCTGGATAATTTTATGCACTAACTGGCGCATCCGGCTGGGCGTGCGCTCGGCGAGGGTGCGGGCCGCCGCTTCGACCGAGTCGGCTAACATCAAGATGCCGGCTTCTTTGGTCTGGGGCTTGGGGCCATTGTACCTGAAATCTTCCTCGCGCACGCTGCGGTCGCCCAATTCTACGGCTCGCTCGTAAAAGTATTCAATGACGGTAGTGCCGTGGTGCTGGGCGATCAGATCGCAGATAGATTGGGGAAGGCCGTGTTCCTCGGCCAATTCGAGCCCCTCGCGGACGTGCGAGGCGATGATGAGCATACTCAGGTAGGGCATCAGACGATCGTGGGGGTTGCGTCCACCTTGCAGTCCTTGATTTTCGCTGAAGTACTCTGGCTTGTTCACCTTGCCGATGTCGTGGTAATAACAGCCGACGCGGGCCAAGAGCGGATTAGCGGCAATGGCCTCGGCGGCGCTCTCGGAGAGGTTGGCCATAATCAGGCTGTGAGTATAGGTTCCGGGTGCCCGGACAGCCAATTGGCGGAGCAAGGTCCGATTGGGATCCGATAGCTCCAGCAGGGTGATATCCGTGGTGATGTGGAAGAGACTTTCAAAGATCGGCAGCAGGCCGATGGTGAGGATGGGAGCGGCCACTCCGATGACGATCCCGGGCAGAATATGATCGTATATCTGTTCGACCGGAAAGAAGCGCAATAGATCCGCCGCCGCGATGAGCAATGCGTAAGAGATCGGCAGGAAGATCATGGGCCGATAGAACTGATTGCGGTGCCGCACGTGCCGCACCGCATAGACGGCGATGGCCGCCGTTAGGGCGCAAATTATGACTACGTAGAAATCGGCGAAGAGATTGCCGACAAAAAGCGCCAGCACAAACGAGAGCACTAAGCCAATTTGTGGTGTTAGCAGGATCGTCGCTAGCATGGCGGCGAGAGGGATCGGTACCCAGTAGGGGGGGAGGTCGTGCGTTTTGATATAGGAGGCCGCGGCGGCTGTGGCAACGATCAGGATGGCTAAGAGGACGAGTTGGCCGGGATGGTCAAAAACAGCGCGTTCGTGCGTGGCGAGGAAGTAGCCGAAGACGAAGATCAGGAGTCCGGAAATCGTCGCGGCCGCAGCCAGTTGAATCAGGCGCTTAATCGGATGTTGGGATTGATCTTGGGCGATGCGGGCGGCTAGGGCGTCAAGTGCATCGACGTGTTCCTCGGTGACGGTGGCGTTTTTGTCGATGATGAGGTCGTTTTGGACATAGATCCGCTTGATGCTGGCCACGCCGCGCCGCGCCGCGTCCCTGAGACGGGCGGTTTCCGGCTCATCAATGATTAGATTGGGGACCACAAAGAGGCTTAACAACTCGTGTACGGCTTGGACGGCATCGCGGTCGGTGATCGTGTGGTACGTTTGGATATGAGAGATTAATTCGCCTTGTTTGAGCTTTTCTTCGCTATAGAGGGTTTCTATGTGCTGTTCCCGCTCTCCGAGGCGGACTTGGGTCGAATGGCTTAGGTGGATCGGTTGTTTGGAGGCGATGATGCCAGCAGTGTAATAATTGGCCAGAATCTGCCGACAGATGGCTTGGAAATCGTGTACATAAGGCTCGCTGGCTGTGGAGAGGACGTCGATGAGGGTCGAAAGCGCATCGAGCGAGAGTGAACCTACGACTTGAGGGAGTTCGCGTTGGAGTTCGCGTTGCTTGAAGGAGTTTGCCATCTGGACCCGGATTCTTGGGATCATTACTGCAAAGACCGAGTCTAACTGAGCTAGCTGCTGCTCCTGAATTAGGGGATTGCGGTGCAAAATAGTGGGTATCTCGGCGCTAGCTGCTTGTCGTTCGCGCTCCAATTCGGCATCGCTTTTTGGCACATTAAAGAGAAAAGGAGCCTCGATGCGCTCTTGAGCTACGCTGCCTACACGTAGCTGGGCAACGTTGTAGGGACGTTGGTAAGGCGATAGATAGGTGAGCAGGCCGATGACTAGGCCTGCCAAGACAATGTGGAACACCCGCGAGCTATGCGGGTGCCAAGGTTGGGGCTGATTGCTGCGGCGTTTAGAACTAAACCACTTGAGTTTAAGCGCGTTCATGGATCGGCCGAGGTGTGGGCGTCCTCATAGCTGTCGTAGGCTTTGATGATCTTCTGCACGAGCGGGTTGCGCACCACATCCCGTTCGTTGAGCCGAACAAAGGCCAAGCCAGCGATCCCGGTCAGAATTTTGGGTGCGACGACCAAGCCCGAAGGTTGGTCATCGCGGAGGTCAGTCTGGGTAATATCGCCAGTAACTACGGCCTTTGAGTGACTACCCAATCGAGTGAGAAACATCTTCATCTGCTGTGGCGTAGTATTTTGGGCTTCGTCGAGAATAATAAACGAATCGTTGAGAGTGCGGCCGCGCATGTAGGCCAGTGGCACGACTTCGACAATTTTCATATCCTGCATCCGCCGCAGGCGCTCGGGTTCCATGAGATCCTGTAGTGCGTCGTAGAGTGGGCGCAAGTAGGGGTCAACCTTATCCTCAAAGGAGCCAGGCAAAAAACCGAGCTTCTCTCCGGCTTCGACAGCGGGCCGAGCGAGCAGGATGCGAGATATTTGCTTCTGCCGCAGCGCGGCAACGGCCATGGCCACTGCAAGATACGTTTTGCCGGTGCCAGCTGGGCCGATGCCGAAGACCACGTCGTTGTTGTCGATAGCTGCGAGATATTTTGCTTGGCCTTCGGTGCGAGGATAGATGGCCGTCTTATAGGTATAAGCTGCGGAGTTTGAGAGAGTGGTGTGGTCGCTCTTAGGCAGAATCGAGTTGCAGTGAATCAAGCTCTCTAGCTCGGCTGCTTCGATAGGCGGACCGTGGCGCAAGCGTTTTATAAGGGGACTGAGGAAGCTATCGGCCTCGCGTACCGAGGCATCGGATCCCTTAATCGTCAGCTTGTCGCCGCGGGCGACTAAGCGAATGCCGTATCTCTCTTCGAGATGAGCCAAGTGTTGATCGTTGCGCCCGAAGAGAGAACGGCGATCAATGCCGGCGATAGAAATGTCCTTCATAGGTCTGGTAGCTAGATAAAAATACAAAAAGGGGTTTGAAATCCTTCCCTTAAACCCAGAAGGATCAAACCCCTTTAAGTCTTGAAACGTATTTAAATCAAGTAGTTGTAATTACTTGGGAATTTCGAGGACTTGAGCAGGAAAAATCATATCTGGCGCGACGATTTGCTGCTTGTTGGCCTCGTAGATTTTATGCCATTTGCCAGCATTGTTGTAAAGCTCGGCGGCAATTTTGAAGAGGAAATCTCCTCGGGTGACCAAATACTGATTTTCGGCTACCCCGAACGGTACGGCCAAGACTTGTTTGGGATAGATTAAATCCGGGTCTTTGATTTGGTCCTTATTCTTTCGGTAAATCCGGGGCCACATGTACGGATCGTCGTAGATTTGTTCTTTTTTGGAGATATTCCACAAGTTGTCCCCCCGCTCGACCTTGTAGTCAATGACCACGGGTTGGGCTACGCGCGCTTTGAGCTCGGCGAGCATCTGGTCAATGGTAGCTAGCTTGTCCATCATTTCGGGTAGGGCGGCTATGTTGCTCTGCTTGAGCTCGGCGACTCGGGAATCGATGGCGGTGACCTCACCGCGCCGCATAATGAGCACTTCTGGAGCTAGCGCCATCAGCCCTTCGAGCTGGGCGATAATAGCGTTGAGTTCGCGCCCAAAGGCCATGACTTCGGATTCGGAGTGGCCGATTGCTGCGAGGATTTGGGCATTGAGGTCGGCGTTGGCCCGGTCGAGTTGGGCAATCTGCATATTAAGTGCTTCAAGCTGGGCGTTTAGTTCTTCGATCTGGGTGTTGGCTGCGTTTTCGCGGTTGACGAGTTCGTTCCCCAGAGCCATGTACTCCTCACAGGTCATCTGCTGTTCTTGAGCAGAGATGTTTCCGCTCGCTAGCACTAGCAATGCTAAAGCCAACCCACCAACGGACAACTTCTTCATAGTCGGACCCTTTCTTATTTGCCTTGGTTGGCGAGGTTGTTCTTAGTAGCGACTAATTTTTCTTCTAGTGCTTTCTTGGTGGCTTGCCGCTCGGCGAGTTCGCGCTCAAGCTGTGCTTTTGCGGCCTGTAGCTCGGTTACTTTTACTTCGGCGGCCAGAGTGGCTTGGCGCTGTTGTTCTAGGTATTCCATATCCTCCTGCGACGGAACACGCGAACAGCTAGCTACCAACGACAGAATCACTACCGCCAAGGCGACGCCTGAGTATCTCAAATTGGATATAGTGGAAAGACAGCTCATTAAGTAGTTCCTCCACCTAAGCTTAAGGATCAAACAGCGATCTTACATTAGTATAAATATACGGAATATGGGCACAAATATAGGCGACCTAGAGTGGATGTCAAGCAGAACAAGTGAAAATTTGCCCCACTTGCTGAAGTTTTCAGGCAGACCGAATACCCAATTCGCGCAACTGGCCCAAATCGACGGAAGAAGGGGCGTTTTCCATCAAACCCACGGCCTTATTGGTCTTGGGGAAGGCGATGACTTCGCGGATTGAATCTTCGTTGGCGAGCAAGGCGATTAGCCGGTCGAAGCCAAAGGCGATACCACCGTGTGGCGGGGCCCCGTAGTCGAGTGCTTCAAGCAGGAAACCGAATTTGGCCGCGGCTTCTTCGGTGCCGATTTCTAAGAGTTGAAAGAGACGGGCTTGTACTGAGCGCTGGAAAATTCGCATGCTGCCTCCGGCAATTTCATTGCCGTTGAGGACCAAGTCATAGGCCCGCGCCCTAGCGTCGCTAGGGGCGCTATCCAATAGGGCGAAATCCTCTTCTAGGGGAGCTGTGAAGGGATGGTGCACGGCTGTAAAGCGGTCGGTTTCCTCATCGCGTTCTAGCAATGGAAATTGACTGACCCAAAGGGGCTGCCAAGAATCCTCGGGAACTAGTGAGAGGCGATGAGCCAACTCCAAGCGCAGTGCTCCGAGGACCCGGGCGACCTGCTTGGGCTTGTCGGCGACAAAAAGCATCAGGTCGCCAGGGACGGATTTGAGAGCCTCGATCAACTGGGTTTGAGCGGCTTGGGGGAAGAATTTGACGATGGAAGATTCAAGGCCAGCGTCGGTGTGTTTGATCCAGCTAAGACCCTTGGCTCCCAACTCTTGGGCAAAGGCGATTAAATCGTCGATTTGTCCACGTGAGAAGCCACTACAGCCCTTGACATTTATGCCTTTGACTTGACCACCACTGCCAAGAACGGAATGAAAGACTTGGAATTGGGAAGCGCGCGCTGCCGCCGCTACATCTTTGAGCTCTAGGCCGAAACGCAGGTCGGGTTTATCGGAGCCGAAGCGCTCCATGGCTTCTCGATAAGTGATTCGCGGAAAAGGGTTAGGTAAATTGATTTGGCGCAACTGAGCAAAAAGGGCACGGGTCAGATCCTCGGCTATGGCCATGACGTGATCCTCGCGCACGAAGGCCATTTCGATGTCGATCTGGGTAAATTCGGGTTGGCGATCGGCGCGCAAATCTTCATCGCGGAAGCACTTGACGATCTGGAAGTAGCGGTCATAGCCGGCGATCATCAAGAGCTGTTTGTAGGTTTGAGGTGATTGGGGCAGAGCGAAAAAATGCCCAGGATGTACTCGACTGGGGACGAGATAATCTCGGGCTCCTTCGGGGGTGCTCTTGGTCAGAAACGGAGTTTCAACTTCAATGAAGCCTCGCTGGTCGAGCAGGTGGCGCACGATCTGATAGCCCCGGTGCCTGAGTAGCAAATTGCCTTGGACACGAGGCCGACGCAGGTCCAGATAGCGATACTTGAGCCGAATTTCCTCTCCAGCGTCGGTTTGGTCTTCAATGAGAAAAGGCGGGGTCCGACAGCGGTTGAGGAGGCGTAACCGATCGCAGTTTACTTCAATAGCCCCGGTGGGCAACTGCGGGTTGACCATACCTTCGGGGCGGGCCTCGACTTCGCCTTGTACGGCGATGACGTACTCATTGCGCAAGTGGTCGGCCTGCTGGTAGGCGGTGGGATCGCGCTGTGGGTTGAAGACGATTTGGGTAATGCCGTAGCGGTCGCGGAGGTCGATAAAAATAACGCCGCCGTGGTCACGGCGGCGCCAGACCCAACCCATTAGCAGGACGCGCTGACCGATGTCTTTATCTGTGAGCGTGCCGCAGTCGTGCGTACGCTCCCAGTCTCCTAAGTCTGCGCTCGGTTCTTCCATAGGTTACACCTAAATGATAAAATTGGATTTTAAGTGGGAAATAGAATAAAATAGAATGCAGTTTGGAGAGTGTCAAGAAAGGATCGGGTTGGTTGACATGGTGGATTTTGGTTCTTTTAATCGTAAGGGGAGATTTTTGTGATTGGCCTATCGGTCGTCGAGCAGATTGGTGATACGCCGCTTTTGCGGCTGAGGGATCCGGCGATTCCACCAAAGGTGGAAGTGTATGCCAAGCTGGAGTTTTTCAATCCTGGGGGGTCGGTCAAGGACCGGCCAGCGCGCCGGATGATCGAGGAGGGCGAGCAGGACGGGTCGCTAGGGCCGGGCAAGGTCATTTTGGATTCCACTTCTGGAAATACCGGCATTGCCTACGCTATGATCGGTGCTGCTAAAGGCTATCAGGTAACATTGGCCATGCCGGCCAATGTTAGTCGCGAGCGCAAGGCCATTCTCGCCGCCTATGGTGCTGAAGTGGTGTACACCGACCCAGGGGAGCTTTCCGACGGAGCTATACGGGAAGCGCGGCGGATATACGAAGCCGATCCCAACCGGTACTTCAAGCCCGACCAATACAACAATCCCGCGAATTGGTACGCCCATCGCGACACTACTGCGCCCGAAATCTGGGCGCAGACCCAAGGCCGCGTTACTCATTTTGTCGCCACTATCGGCACTAGCGGAACGCTGATGGGCACCGGACGAGGTCTTAGGAAATTCAATCCGGCGATCCAGATCATTGCCGCTGAGCCGGCCGAGCCGTTTCACGGCATTGAGGGCCTTAAGCACATGGAAAGTTCAATTGTCCCTGGTATATACGACGAGACGCTTCTCGACTACAAAATACCGATAGATACCGATGATGCTTATGATACGGCATTGCGTCTGCCGATCGAGCAGGGGATTCTCGTCGGCCAATCTTCGGGTGGAGCTTATTGGGCCGCGCTGGAAGTTGCCCGTCAGCTAGACACGGGGGTAGTGGTGACGATATTTTGCGATGGCGGCGACAAGTACATGAGTACGCCCATGTGGCGGCTGGCCCTCAAGGGCATTACTCATTACTAAGTGAAGGGATAGCTGAATGCTGTGCATTGCCCGCAGGGACTTTGATCGGATCTGCGTCCAAGCCTTGGCCGAGTATCCACACGAGTGTTGTGGTCTGTTGGTTGAGGAAGTGCCGAGTGGGGTGTCCGCTGTCCATACTTGTACTAATGTACAACAGCAGCGGCACGAAGAAGACCCCGAGCATTATCCTCGCGACGCAAGTATGGCTTATCTGATTGACGCCGGTGAGCAATTGCGCATCGCGGAAGAGACTGAAAAGGCCGGGGGCCGGGTCTCGGGTTGCTACCATTCCCACATTGATTGCGCGGCCTACTTCTCGGACGAAGACGAAAGGCGCACTTGGATATTCAACAGCCGAGAGGCAGGAGACGATCCAGACGACCCGGATGTGATGTATCTGGTGCTTTCAGTCTATGGCGAGGAGACGGGTAGCCAGCGGAAAGTGCAAGGCTACAAATGTTTTGCTTGGGACGGCAGCCACTACGCCGAAACGGGTGTTGAAATAGTTTAGAGCCACAATAAATAGAATGCGGGCGGTGGAGCCGCTCAAATCACCACATGGAGGATGAAATGCCGGTTACTGTTCACATTCCCACGCCGTTGCGGAAATTGACCCACAATCAGGCCGAGGTCGAGTTGGAGGCAGGTACTATTAGCGAGTTGGTAGATGGTCTCGACGGTTCCTACGAGGGCTTGGCCGGTAAACTACTCGACGAGGATGGAGAGGTACGCCGTTACGTCAACATATTCGTCAACGACGAAGATATTCGCTTCCTCGACGGCAAGGACACGCCCCTTAACGACGGTGACAGCGTCTCTATCGTCCCGGCCATTGCTGGCGGCAGTTGAGGACTACCACAGGCGGTTGGCGTTAGGTTTGGTACAGGATGAAACGCGCCCACAATGTGCTAGAGTTAATCGGGGCTACGCCTATGGTCCGTCTCAGCCGAGTCGTCGGGGAGGGGGCGGCCGAGGTGTGGGGCAAGTTGGAGGCGACCAATCCGGGCGGTAGTGTCAAGGACCGCATCGCTCTGGCGATGATCGAAGCTGCCGAAGAGCAGGGACTGTTGGCTAAGGGCGGTACGATCATTGAGCCCACTAGCGGCAATACTGGCATTGGCTTGGCCATGGTGGCTGCCTACAAGGGCTACAAACTCATCGTCACCATGTTCGACACGGCTAGCCGCGAGCGCCGCTTACAGATGCAGGCATACGGTGCCGAAGTTGTGTTGACGCCAGCGGCCGAGGGCATGCGTGGCGCTATCGACAAAGCGCTTGAACTCAAGCGCGAGCATCCAGATTACTTTTTACCACAGCAGTTTATGAATGCAGCGAACCCAGAAATACACCGCCGCACGACTGGCCGTGAGATCCTAGAACAGCTAGACTGCCGAATCGATGCCTTTGTGGCAGGGGTGGGTACTGGAGGATCGTTGACTGGTGTCGGCGAAGTACTCAAGGAAGCTCTATCCACAGTGCGGGTTATCGCTGTCGAGCCTGCCGGGTCGCCCGTGCTTTCAGGCGGGAGGGCTGGATTCAGTTATATAGAGGGTATTGGCGCGGGTTTTATACCACCAATTCTCAACCGCGAAGTTATCGACGAGGTGCGGGTCGTTACCGACGACGACGCGTATGAGATGGCCCGCCGCTTGGCGCGAGAGGAAGGACTTTTGGTGGGGATTTCAGCAGGGGCCAACGCCTATATCTCCATCCAAGTTGCTCGCGAAATGGGCGGAAATGCTCGGGTCGTGACAATCCTCTGCGACAGCGGATTGCGCTACTTGAGTACTCGTGCCTTTGAATGAGGGAGCATCAAGCCATTGTCTGCACGAGACGGCTCAACCGCGACTTGTAGCGGACGGCGGCATTTTTGTGGATAATGCCCTTGTTGGTGGTCTTGTCAATGGTCGAGATCGCCGCCTGTAGAGCGGTTTCGGCCGAGGCTTTGTCCGGCGCTTGACGGACTTTCTTGAGGGCCGTACGCATCCGCGAGCGGATTGCGCGGTTGCGTACGTAGGCTTTGGCACTAGTGATTTGGTGTTTCTTGGCAGACTTGAGTTTAGGCAATTTTGCGCTCCTTCAATAAAATCTTATAATATATAAGAAATGGGGAGAAGGGGCAAGGCGGGTCTTCAAAAAGAGGCTAGCGAAGGCTAAAATGAACTGGAGCCCCGCATAAGATTATGCCCTGTGATCTATCATGTCTTCTTCTAGTGATCAGATGGGATTTGATTTTGGAGAGCGATGTCCTGCTGGCGAAAATGAGCAGATCGCTACGTGCTGTGCACACTGTCGGCTAGAGATTGAGGTGCCGGATTGGTATGCGGGCCAAGCTCAGTTACACTTTTGCGACGCGTCCTGCCGCCGCGCCTGGACAGAGGCCATGCCCTCGTTAGAGGTTTGCTTAGGGGAGACTTCCAAACGGCGGGGGGCCAATTGGGAACTCCAAGCGTTAAAGGCTCGGACGCGTGATGGCTTCACCTGTCAGATATGCGGAGTCAGTGAAGAGGAACTAGGACGCCAGCTCGACGTCCATCACAAGATTCCCTATCGCAGTTTCTCTTCCAATGTAGAGGCCAATAAGCTGGAACATCTGATCTCGGTTTGCCCCTCTTGCCACTCTAAGTTGGAAGCCGAGTTGCGCCACGATCTTCCTCTTTTTGCACGATATTGACCTTTCTGCGTGCTAGGTGCTGATAGACCATATAGTTTAGAAACTACCTCTTGCATCCTGGATATTAGATGCGTATTTTGTATTGAGTACGTGAAATGATCTCAGGCTTCTCTACACGCTCTTCAATTAAGCTATTATTGTAAGGGTCGCTAAGGGAGAGGAACCATGAGTGCGGTGGTGGAAGGTGGTTGCGGCCTTAGAGCGGTGAGGCGGCGGTCTAGTGCACAAAGTTGCGCTACAACTTAAACTTAAAACTTAAATCTCTCATTGGAGGGTCAATTATGAGCGGTTGTGTAGTTAGTAACAAACTTATTTGGGATAGAACGCTGTCCTGCCTGAGTATGCTTTTTCTGGCGGTCACTTTGATACTGGCTCCGGAGGCTGAAGCGCAGGATGCGCCGAGCTTTGGCGGTGCGACGGTTGCCAATCAAATGTACGAGGCCGGAGTGGAGATGGGGGATCTGGTGCTACCTGAGGCTACAGGTGGCAGTGGCGATTTGACGTATGCTCTGAGTCCCTTGCCGCCGGGATTGGCATTTGATGCCGCGACTCGGACGCTTTCGGGCACGCCCTCGGATGATGTCACCTTCCCGAAAAAGAGTTTTTACTCGATGCGCTACGAAGTGACGGATGCCGATGGTGCTACGGCCACATTGATATTCAATATTTCAGTAGAAGAAGAGGATGTAGCGCCGAGCTTTGGCGGTGCGAGGGTTCCCGATCAGATGTTCTCGCTCGGGGTGGCGATAGAGGCTTTGGAGTTGCCTGAGGCTACAGGTGGCAATGGTGATTTGACGTATGCTCTGAGTTCCTTGCCGCCGGGTTTGGAATTTGATGCCGCGTCTCGGACGCTTTCGGGCACCCCTTCGGAAGTGGCTGATGCCTCCTTTATGCTCTACAAAGTGACGGATGCCGACGATACGGATGCCGACGATACGGCCACGTTGACATTCAAGATAAGAGTCGATACGAGGCCGAGCTTTGACGGTGCGACGGTTGCTGACCAGTCGTACCGGACAGGCGATGATATAGGAGTTCTGGTATTGCCTCCGGCTTCGGTGGGAGAGTATGAGGAACCTCCGAGATATAGCTTGTCATCTATGTCATCTAGCTTGGTCGGGGAGTTGCCGGAGGGTCTGGTGTTTGATGCTGCGTCTCGGACGCTTTCGGGTACGCCGACAATAGCCGGGACGTACGAAATGACCTACCGGGTGGAAGATTCCGATACCAATATGGAGGAGAGCGACGCCGAGGAATTGACCTTTACGATCCATGTAGAGCTAACCTTCGCGGCGGTCGCTGCGCGTCAAACAACCTTTACTGCAGGCGAAGAGATAAAACAGCCTTGGGAGTTGCCAGTGGGTCGGTCCACCGACGCTCTGACGTATAGCTTGATCGGGGAGTTGCCTGCGGGTCTGTCGTTTGATCCGGCGACTCGGATGATTTCGGGTTCGCCGCCGGCTGATGTGTTGTATGACGCGTCATATCCGTTCACGTATCGGGCGGAGGATTCCGATGGCGATTCGGCTGAGTTGACCTTCACGATTGTGATAGCTGCTATGCCCAGCTTCGTCCGGGAGGAGGAAGATCATCTGTACGAGGCGGGCAATGCGGTGAGCTTAGAGCTGCCGGAGGCGGAAGGTGGGAATGTAGCGTTGACGTATACGTTGGAAGGGGAGTTGCCTGCGGGTCTTTCGTTTGATGGCGTAGCGCGGACGATTTCGGGTACGCCGCCGCCGGATGTGACGTATGATGAGTCCTATGGGTTCACGTATCGGGTGACGGATGTGGATGGCGATACTGTGACGTTGACCTTCTCAATTCGGGTGAATGGTATCCCCAGCTTCGTCCGGGAGCAGGACGACCAGCCGTACACGGCGGGCGAGGCGGTGAGCTTGGAGTTGCCGGAGGCGGAAGGTGGGAATGTGGCGAGGACGTATCGCTTGGATGGGGAGTTGCCTGCGGGGCTGTCGTTTGATCCGGGGACCCGGACGATTTCGGGTACGCCGCCGGAGTTTGCGTGGTATACCTTTGACGGGTATACGGTGACGTATCGGGTGGCGGATGTCGATGGCGAAGAGCCGACCCCGTTGGTGTTTACGATTCGGGTGGATGGCATCCCCCGCTTTGACGAAGGCGTGTCGAGTCAAGTCACTTTTGCCGAAGGGCAGACGATCGATCCTTGGGTGTTGCCTTCGGCTTCGGGTGGCAACGGCGAGGTGACGTATGAGTTGGTCGGGGAGTTGCCGGAGGGGCTGAGCTATGATAGTGCGACGCGGACGATTTCGGGTACGCTGTCGGCGGATGCGACGTATGCTGCTGAGAGCGAGGGCTATGTGGTGACGTATCAGGTGATGGATCAGGATGGCGATGCGCCTGCTGTCTTGGAGTTCACGATAGTGATACATGGTATGCCCAGCTTCCACGCTCAGGTCATAGACGACCAGCTATACGAGGCGGGCAATGCGGTGAGCTTAGGTTTGCCAGAGGCGGTCGGTGGGAATAATGGTTTGACGTATACGTTGGAAGGGGAGTTGCCTGCGGGGCTGTCGTTTGATGGCGTAGCGCGGACGATTTCGGGTACGCCGCCGCCGGATGTGACGT
>VXOR01000083.1:0-20937 GCA_009840005.1 Gemmatimonadota bacterium | reverse complement strand
TCGTTTGATGGCGTAGCGCGGACGATTTCGGGTACGCCGCCGCCGGATGTGACGTATGATGAGTCCTATGGGTTCACGTATCGGGTGACGGATGTGGATGGCGATACTGTGACGTTGACCTTCTCAATTCGGGTGAATGGTATCCCCAGCTTCGTCCGGGAGCAGGACGACCAGCCGTACACGGCGGGCGAGGCGGTGAGCTTGGAGTTGCCGGAGGCGGAAGGTGGGAATGTGGCGTTGACGTATTTCTTGGATGGGGAGTTGCCGCCGGGTCTGGCCTTTAATCCTACGGCTCGGACGATTTCGGGTGAGTTGTCGCCTAATGTGTCGTATTCTCCCGAAGGCTATGCGTTGACGTATCGGGTGGCGGATGTCGATGGCGAAGAGCCGGACCCGTTGACCTTCACGATCTCAGTAAATGGTATGCCCTTCTTTGAGGGATCTATTACGAATCAGTGGATTCCTGAAGGGGAGGAGATGGCTCCGTTGGAGTTGCCTGCGGCTTTGGGCGGTAACGGCGAGTTGACCTATAGCTTGAGTGAGGAGAATTTGCCTGCGGGTCTTTCGTTTGATGCCGCATCGCGGACGATTTCGGGTACGCCGGAGCTTCATGTGTCGCATCCCGCCGAGGGATATGAGTTGACGTTTCGGGTGGAAGACGAAGATGGCGATTCGGCTGAGTTGAGCTTCTTCCTGACAGTCGACGGTAATCCTACCTTTTTTGACGCGGTCATTGAGGATCGAATCTTGCGTCAGAATGAGGCGATGGATTCGTGGGAATTCCCTGCGGCTTCGGGCGGCAACGGCGACTTGACATATACTTTAGATATGAATGTGCCGGGTCTGAGCTTCGACGCTGCAGCCCGGACGCTTTCGGGCACGCCGACGCATACTGGCGTGTATCGCTTGGTCTACCAGGTGGAGGATATCGATGGCGATTCGGCTGAGTTGACCTTTCACATAACGGTAGATGGTGCGCCCAGCTTTAGCGGGGATGTGGCCAACCAGACGTACATAGATGGTGAGGCGATTGAAGACTTGGTATTGCCCTTGGCTTCGGGCGGCAACTTGCTCTCGCTGAATCCGGATGGCGAGGTCGTGTTCGGCGAGTTGACGTATACCCTAGATAACGTGCCGCCGGGTCTGACGTTTGACCCCAACCCCATGTCGCCGATGCTCTCGGGCACACCGACGGAGGTCGGAACGTATACGTTGACGTATACGGCCCACGACTCCGACGACAATATGACTGCTGAGGACGCAGCTATCCTCAGCTTCGAGGTTCGAGTGGAAGAATCGGCTACGGACCGTTTTGCGGAACTCAACGAACAGATCTTGTCCAAGTACGCATTGGCTATTGCCGATGGAACGAATCGCGCCATCGAAAATCGTCTTGAGCATATGGACAGAGCCGGCGATGTCAATAGGTCTTTTCGCTTCGCCGCTGAGTCCACTCTCCACGACATGATTCAATCCGGTCGGATCTTTGAGAATCGTCCGGTCAATCTAGCACAGGTTATGAATGGCTCGTCCTTTGCAACGCCGTTTGGTTTTGGCAGAGGATGTATTCTTTGTCCCGGCAGTCCTACATTCTGGGGCCGGGGAGATTACGGCCAAATGTCTAGCGACGACGGTTCACTGGATTGGGAGGGCAATCTAAGCCGTGCTCAGATTGGTTTGGACGCCCGGCCAGGTGCCGAAATGCTAACCGGTTTGGCTCTGTCGTGGGCCCAAGGATCGTTCGATTATACTGCCCCGTTGCTCGGCGAAGAGCGAGTCGACGGTACCTATGAGACTCGCATGTTGAGTCTGCATCCGTACGTCGGGTTCTCGCCAGGGCGGTTGGGGGTATGGTTGACGGCGGGCTTAGGGCGCGGCAACCTCGATATTGACGACGAACAGGGAACCGTAGGCCAGCAATCGAGCGATACATCGCTGCGGACTGCAAGTGTAGGGGCTAGCGGTGACTTGCTCGCCAGTGGGCCGACTCAGTTGCGGGTCAAGGCTGCTGCTACTGTAGCACAGGTCGAAGTCGAGGGGGGAGCAGTCGAGAATGGACAAGGAAACCGGATCGCCGAACAGACGGTGAGCGCTAACCGCTTAAGGCTGGCACTCAAAGCCTCCCATGCTTACGAAGCAGGTATGGATGGGCAGGTGACACCCGAGTTAGAGGTTGCTCTACGCCAAGATGGCGGCGACGGACTGACCGGGGCCGGCGTAGAAGTTGGCGGTGGCTTGCGCTATGAGGGAGGTGGCTTCACGCTGGAAGCTATGGCGCGGAGTCTGGTAAGTGACGGCGACGACGCGGTCGAATACCAAGAATGGGGGGCACATCTGCTGCTCCAGCGCTCGGCTGGCACCAATGGTCGGGGGTTGTCGTTGCGGGTGATGCCGACCTACGGTACGCAGGCGAACAGTCTGACGCTGTGGGAGCGCAGCGTAGCCGAGGTAGCGGACCGGAGTACGATGAACGCGCAAGGCCAGCTCAGGGCCGAGGTCGGCTACGGTTTAGCCGCACTTGGTGGTCGGGGAGTGTACACTGTGTACAGCGGAATGACGCAAGCGCCAGAGCGCATGCAGTTGCGCTTAGGTACGCGCTTTGAGGTGGACTCGTCAATGTCGGTGAGCCTCGAGAGTTCGCGCTGGCAGCGCATGGCCGGTGCCTCGCATGGACTTCTGTTGCGTGGGCGTCTGGTGTTTTAATTGATTCATACACCTGTAGCACAGTACGACACACGCTTCCGGAGCTAAGCTTTGGAAGCGTGTGTCGTACTATGCTGTGGTCCGTCTTTCTCTACTTTGTATTCTCATTCGACCTTACTTCCACAGCCGGACGAGTACATAACTATTGTGTCCGGTCTGCCTCGTTCTGGCACCTCGATGCTGATGAAGATGTTGGCCGCGGGCGGCTTGCCGCCCTTAACAGACGGCATTCGCGGGGCCGATGCCGATAATCCCGGGGGATATTACGAGTTCGAGAAGGTTAAGCAGCTAGAAAAAGACACTACATGGCTTGAATCGGCGAAAGGTAAAGTCGTTAAGATCATATCCCAATTGCTCGACCAATTGCCGCTTCACAAGCCGTACAAAATCGTATTCGTCCTCCGGAAAATGGACGAGATTTTGGCTTCGCAGCGGGCGATGTTAGCGCGGCGAGGGCAGCCCTCTGATCGGGTTTCCGACGTCGAGATGGCCACCGCCTTCGGTCGGCACTTGAATGCAGTGCAACAGTGGCTGGCAGAGCACCCGCAAATGGAGGTTCTCTATGTCAACTACGCCGCTGTCTTGCGCGACCCGCTTGCCACGAGCCACAAGATCAAGACCTTTCTCGCACGCCCCTTAGATGTGCGGCAAATGGCCAGCGTAGTAGACGAGAGCCTGTATCGCCAGCGTATATCCTGACCGCTTGCTGAGTCCTTCGCACTAACCTTACCGACCAAAGCGTATGAGTATCGCGCAGATTCGCAATTTCTCCATTATTGCCCACATTGATCACGGCAAATCAACGCTAGCGGACCGCCTGCTTGAAAAAACTGCGACCCTGACGGCCAAGCAGATGCAGGAGCAGGTCCTCGACAGCATGGATTTAGAGCGCGAGCGGGGCATTACAATCAAAGCTCACGCCGTGCGAATGCACTATCAGGCAGCCGACGATAGGATCTACCAATTCAACTTGATCGACACGCCGGGGCACGTGGATTTCACCTATGAGGTGTCGCGTAGTTTGGCCGCCTGCGAAGGGGCGATCTTGGTCGTCGATGCCACACAGGGCGTGGAAGCCCAGACCGTGAGTAATTTGCTGTTGGCGCTAAACAGCGACCTAGTCGTCCTCCCGGTGCTCAATAAAATCGACATGCCCGCAGCTCAGGTCGAGGCAGTGCAGCAGCAGGTGCTTGATCTACTGGGAGGGGAAGCCGAGGATATTTTGCAAATCAGCGCCAAAGAGGGGATTGGGGTTGAGGAAGTGATGGAGGCGATTGTCGATCGCATACCACCGCCGGCTGGGCGTCAGCAGGAGCCGTTGCGAGCACTGATTTTTGATTCGCTCTACGACCAGTACCGAGGTGTAATTTGCTTTATCCGAGTCGTTGATGGACGCATCCACAAGGGGCAGAAAATTCGCTTCTACTCTACTGGACGGCTCTACGAAGTCGAAGAAGTCGGCCACTTAGTCTTAAACCGAGTGCCGGCCCAAGCACTTGAGACCGGTGAAGTCGGCTATTTCATCGCTGGAATCAAAGAGCTAGCCGAGGCTCACGTCGGTGACACGGTCGTTGATGCAGAGGCGGAAGTAGAGCCGTTGCCTGGGTACCAACCGCTCAAACCCATGGTTTTCAGCGGCCTTTATCCCGTTGTCCCAGAGGAATACGAGGTGCTGCGTGACGCTTTAGAGCGGCTCAAGCTCAACGACGCCGCGTTCTCCTATGAGCCGGAAACTTCCCCCGCGTTGGGTTTTGGTTTTCGCTGCGGCTTCCTCGGCCTGTTGCACATGGAGATCGTCCAAGAGCGCCTCGACCGCGAGTATCAGGTCGAAATCATCACGACCCTGCCCAATGTGCTCTACGAGATTCTGACCAAGGACGGGCAACTGATCAACGTGGACAATCCTTCTTTGTTGCCGCCTGCTACTGAGATCGACGAGGTGCGTGAGCCGATTCTCGCCGTCCAGATCTTGGTGCCGAGGGAATATATCGGTGCCGTGATGAAGATCTGCACTGAGCGGCGCGGGAGCTACTGCAACACCGAGTATCTCGACGGTAGCCGGGCTATCCTGAGCTTTGAGATGCCTTTGGCCGAAGTGGTGATTGACTTCTATGATCGCCTCAAGTCGGTGTCGCGAGGCTATGCGTCATTCGATTACGAGCATCTAGAAATGCGGGCCGGGTTACTATCTAGGCTCGATATTATGATCAATGGCGAACCAATGGACGCGCTCTCGGTAATTATTCATCGCGATAAGGCCTATGAGTGGGGTCGGCAGCTCTGCACGAAGCTCAAGGAGCTGATACCACGACAGATGTTCGAGGTGGTCATCCAAGGAGCGGTGGGGAGTAAGGTAATTGCCCGTGAGGTGGTCAAGCCGTTCCGCAAAAATGTAACCGCCAAGTGCTACGGCGGCGATGTGACCCGCAAGCGCAAATTGCTCGAAAGGCAGAAGGAAGGCAAGAAGCGCATGAAGCAGTTTGGGAAGGTGGAAATCCCCCAAGAAGCGTTTTTAGCCGCGCTCAAGATGGAAGCCTAATTACGAGCAAGAGGCGTACTTGCCGACCCTGCGTCCCCTATCCCGAAAAAGTAAATAATGGCGTTGGGCCTTTATATCCATGTGCCGTTTTGCCCCCAACGCTGCCCCTACTGCGCCTTTGCTACGGTAGTTGGCCAAGAAGATCGCCACGGCCTATATGCCGAGGCGATCTGCCGCGAAATCGAGTCTTGGGGGCATTTGTCGGGGCCGGTGGAGACTGTGTTCTTGGGCGGAGGGACCCCTAGCCAAGTTGAGCCGGCGCTCATTGGGCAGATGCTCGAGGCCGCTCAGCGGCATTTGGGTCTACACTCAGACGCGGAAATTTCCGTTGAGGTCAATCCTGGAACAGTTGATCGCGAGAAATTCGCTGCGCTAAAAGCACTGGGGTGCAACCGCATTAGCATCGGTGCGCAGGCTTTTCGCGATGCTGATTTGCGGCACTTAGGCCGGCAGCATAGCGCGGCTGATGTCGAAAGAGCGTATGCAGCGGCCAGAGCGGCTGGTTTTGCCAATGTGAGCTTGGACTTAGTGGCCAATGTACTTGGAGTCTCAGAGGCCAATTGGCATTTTAGCGTCGAGCGGGCTATCGCCTTGACTCCAGAGCATCTTTCGGTCTATAGCCTCACCATTGAAGAAGGTACGATCTTCGCCCAACGGCAGCGTCAGGGGCTGTTGGAACCGGTCGTGGACGACAGGCAGGCTCGCACTTTGGAATGGACTGATGCACAGCTAGTGGCGGCTGGTTATGAACACTACGAGATTTCAAACTACGCCCGTCTTGGATATCGCTCGCGCCATAACTGGGGCTACTGGACGGGGGTTCCTTACTTAGGTGTTGGGCTCGGGGCCCATAGCTTCATTGATGGGAAGCGATTTTGGAATACGCGAGATTTCAATGCCTATCTCGACGCTATGCACCAAGGCCGGTCGCCGTGCGCAGGGGAGGAGACCATCGCCCCAGACACGGCCCGCAGGGAACGTCTGTGGCTGGGTTTGCGCACCATAGAGGGGGTTGAATTGACCGAAGAAGAGGTCGGCCGTATGCAGGGCAGTAAGCGCTTTGACGATCTGGAGAAAGTTGGATACCTCGTGCTCGAAAGCCAGAGATTGCGTTTGACCCGGGCGGGGTTTTTACTAGCTGACGCCTTGAGCTTAGAACTGGACCGGATCGTGGAGGAGGGGTAATAAACGCGCTTGGATCTTACAGCAAAAGAAAAGGCCGTCCCCTAAACGGGACGGCCTTTTCAGCGTTAGTGGTGGGGGGAGCAGGATTCGAACCTACGAAGGCATAAGCCAACAGATTTACAGTCTGCCCCGTTTGACCGCTTCGGTATCCCCCCGGCGAATTTTCAGGTGCCGCTAGCTAGCGTTTTAAGCACCTGGTGCCGCGAAGGATGGCGCAGCTTGCTGAGCGCCCGCTCTTTGAGCTGGCGGATGCGCTCGCGCGTGAGATTCATCATGTCGCCGATTTCCTCGAGCGTCAGAGCTTCGTTGCCGTCGAGGCCAAAATAGAGCCTGATAATGCGCAATTCGCGCTCCTCGAGGGTTTCCAAAGCTGTTTCGAGCTGCTCCCTTGCCGATTCGCTCAGGATATCGGCATCCGGGGCTGCGGCCGTATTGTCGGCCAAGGTGTTGAGCAAGCTGCGCTCGTCGTCGTCGGTAAAGGACTCGTCGAGCGAACACACGGCGCGGGCGCTGAGGATGGTCTCTAGAACCTCTTCGGCCGGGACTTCAAGTTCAGCGGCGATTTCCTCTATGGCAGGCTCGCTGGCGCGATGCTGGCCCAATTTGCGCGAGGCTTTGGAAATATCCTTGAGCAAGCTGACCTTGTTGAGAGGAAGGCGCACGGTGCGCACGTGCTCGGCGAGGGTTTGGAGAATGGACTGGCGGATCCACCAAACCGCGTATGAAATGAACTTGTAGCCCTTGGTGCCATCGAAGCGATCTGCCGCCGTGATGAGGCCGAGATTGCCGGCGCTAATCAGGTCGGATAGAGACAACCCGCGGTTTTGGTACTTCTTGGCGACATCGACGACAAACCGCAGATTGGCACTGATCATTTCTTCGCGAGCGTTCATATCGCCATTTTTGATGCGGTCGGCCAGTTCTACTTCGCGTTCTCTCGAAAGGGGCGTGGACTCAGCAATATCGTCGAAATAGAGTCTCAGGGTGTTTTCTTCGTCGTGCAGATTGTGCATAGAGCCTCTCATCTTTGACGTATAAAGGGGCTACTTTACCCCTCAACACCGCACCGAAATCTCGGTACACATGGTAAGCGTAGAATAAGTATTGGCGAAACTAACTGATTATACATAAGGAGCAGCGCCACGTCAAGTCGTTTGCCTTGCCTTAAGCAAGGCGGCGGTATTCGTCAGCCTCGTCCCAATCCATTAGGCTGCGACCGTTTAAGTCCCAGACGACTTGGCCTGCTCTCAACGTTAGCTCGCATTCGAGTTTTTGCCGGCCCTTCATGCGCGCCCGGCCCGAATCGACAAAGGCAAAATCCCCTTCGTGCAGGGCAAAAGCCGCTAGGTCGGCTTCGGCTCCAATGCTGAGATGCCCTAGCTGGGGGTGCCTGATTACCTCGGCCGGTTTGTGCGTCGAGCGATAGACGACCTCTTGCAAGGGCATGCCGAGGCTGAGGAATTTGGACATAGTTATGGGCATGGTGGCGTTGGGTAGCATCCGACTGGACTTGTGGAGATCCGTGCTGATGGTATCCGGGGTAAAATTTTGCGCCATGGCGGGCACGGCAATGCGAAACCAGAAGGAGCCGTTGCCGTGCCCAGTGTCAAAGATGATGCCGCGCTGGCGAGCTTGGCGCACGTAGTCCGCGACTTTTTTGTCCGCGTCGAGCAGAGGGATGTGGGCGGCATAGAGGTGTGTGTGGATGTCCCCGGGACTCATGCGCTCAAGCAATTCCTCGTACGTGCGGGTGGGGCGGGGGGCAAAGTCGATCATGGCAATGGAATCGCTCTGTCGCGCCGCCTCGATCGCACCACCTGCCGACTCCCAACCCGGGCCGCCGAAGTGGGCCGACTTGGCTCCTACGACGTGCTTGCGGTACTGCTCAATCGCCGCGGCGCAGAGCGCGGGATCCATTTCGCTGACGTCTTGTTCGGGAGCACCAATCATACCAGCGCCGACGATATTGACGAAGGCCAAAACGCGGGTCTGGGCGGGGTCGATGATGGTGCGCTTGAAATCGGCCATATCCTTCCATCCAGCCCCGCCTGTATCTACCACGGTGGTCACGCCGTAGGGCAGGGCATGCTGGTCGGGGAAGAGCCAGCCCTGATATCCTCCATAGACGTGGACGTGGATATCGATTAAGCCTGGGGTGACATAGAGGCCAGACACATCGATGACCTTTGCTGAAATGCACTCAATTCGGTCGGCGACCGCAGCGACTAGCCCGTCCTTAATGGCAATATCGGCGGGGCCGTTGAGGTCGTTTTTGGGGTCAATGAGATGCCCCCCTTGGATGATGAGATCAAAGTCGCCGCTCATAATGGCCGTCCTTTCGCCCGTGGGTCGTGTGCTGAAAGCACCGTAGGATAACTAGCACGCCAAGGTTGAGTCAATGGCTGGGTCTTGCATTGCACAGAACGATTTTTTTTGGCAGATTTTCTCTATCTAAAAACTACCTTATTTAGGAGGAATACATGGCACGAACTATGAAAGTAGCCGTCACTGGGGCGGCTGGCCAGATCGGCTACGCTATATTGCCGCGTTTGGCCTCGGGCGAGGTTTTCGGTCGCGACGTCCGAGTTTCGCTGCACTTGCTGGAGATTACTCCGGCGCTCAAAGCCCTCGAAGGCGTAGTTATGGAACTCGACGACTGCGCCTTTCCACTGCTCGACGACATCGCAATTACCGACCAAGCCGAAGTGGCTTTTGACGGGATCAATTGGGGATTGCTGATTGGCTCCAAGCCGCGCGGCCCCGGTATGGAGCGGGGCGACTTAATTCGGGAAAACGGCCCGATATTCGTCGGCCAGGGTCAGGCTCTCGCCCGAGCCGCCGCCGACGTGCGGGTCTTGGTAGTGGGCAATCCGGCCAATACCAATGGCTTGATTGCCATGAGTCACGGCCATAAGGCCGGCATTCCCCGAGATCGCTTCCAGGCTATGACCCGGCTGGATCAAAACCGCGCCCAAGCCCAGCTTGCCCAAAAGGCCGGAGTCAAGGTCTCGGCGGTGACCAATATGGCCATCTGGGGCAACCACAGCGCCACGCAGTATCCAGATGCCGAGAATGCACGCATTGCAGGGCGTCCAGCTCACGATGTCATAGGCCACCACTCTTGGTTGCGCGAGGAGTTCATCCAAATCGTCCAGCAGCGGGGTGCGGCTGTCATCGATGCCCGTGGCTTGTCCTCGGCCGCGTCGGCTGCCAATGCCGCGCTCGACCACATCGTCAGCGTTGAGAGCGCCACTCCTGAAGGCGACTTTTTCTCGGCTGGTGTCTATTCGGACGGCAGCTACGGGATCGACGGGGGGTTGATGTTCTCCTTTCCCATTCGCAGCGATGGTCAAGGTCACTGGGAGATCGTGCAGGGCTTAGAGTTGAGCGACTTCGCCTGTGCAAAGATCAAGGCGACCGAAGACGAACTCAAAGAGGAGCGCGCGGTCATCGCCGATCTCTTGGGCTGATATGTTTCAAGACCCCAAGCGCTACCAAGCCAAATACCACTATGTAGCCGCGGCAGGTGCCGACTTGGTGGAGGTTTTGGCCCCCCAAGCTGGCGAGCGCGTCCTCGACTTGGGCTGCGGCACTGGTCAACTGAGTGCCCAGATTGCTGCAGCCGGAGCTGAGGTCGTTGGCATAGACTTGTCGGCCGAGATGATCGAGGCCGCCCGAGAGGAGTTCCCGGATCTGTCTTTTATTGTCGGCGATGCGAGAGATTTTTCCTTTGCCGAGCCGTTCGATGCGGTCTTTTCCAACGCAGCCCTACACTGGGTTAAGCCGCCGGAAGAAACACTTGCGTGCGTTGCCGCCTGTCTGGGGCCGGGAGGGCGTTTTGTCGCCGAGTTGGGCGGTGCGCGGAACGTGGCCACCATCAGCCGAGGGCTGATCGACCAGTTGGCCGCTCGGGGCTTTCATCCACAATCGCCTTGGTATTTTCCCAGCTTGGGAGAGTACACGCGGCTCGTGGAGCAGGCCGGACTGCGCGTTGCTTATGCCAGCCACTTTCCTCGTCCAACCCCCCTAGAAGGCGAGAGCGGGTTGCGCGATTGGATGGAGATGTTCGCCGAGACGCTTACAGAGGGTGTCCCCTCGTCGATGCGCGAAGAGCTGTGGAAAGCAGTGGAGGACGCCGTACGCCCGGCATTGTACGATGATGGGGGCTGGCATGCCGACTACTGGCGTCTGCGCGTAGTCGCTTACAAAGAGTAAGTTTACGACCACTGTCTATGAAGCCGCGCCATGTAATTTGGGACAGGAAGGAATCTTGGTGGAAGGTTTTTTTGCCATGGCCGCTTTGCTCGGCCTAAAAGGAGATATCCATGACTGAAACGTGGCGCGGAATCATGCCGATTGTAGTGACCCCCTTTACCGAAAGCTACGCGCTCGATGAAGCGGCTTTGCGGGACTTGGTTTCCTTCAGTATTGAAGCGGGTGCCACGGGCTTAGTGGGCCCGGCCAATGCCAGCGAATTTTCGACCCTCTCCGACGAGGAACGCCGCCGTTGGATCGAGGTTGCCGTCGCCGCGGCCGCTGGCCGAGTGCCCGTAGTGGCCTCCGTCACCTCCGGCCATGCCTTGCCGGCCGTAGCCCTCGCTCAGTTTGCCCAAGCCGCGGGAGCCGATGGGATCATGTCCATGCCGCCGCACGTACTGCGCGTTGACCAAGAAGGCTGCTACACCTTTTACCAGCAGTTGGCAGACGCAGTTGAAGTCCCGATCTGCGTGCAGAATTTCGATGCGCCGGTCGGGACGCCCATGAGCGGCGAGCTGTTGGGGCGGATGTGCCGCGAACTGGCGGGCGTTGATTATATCAAGGAAGAGACCGTTCCCGAGCCTTGGCAGGTCAGCCGCACGCTGGCGCTAGCAGGCGCAGCCTGCAAGGGCGTATTGGGGGGCAAAGGGGGCGTCTATTTGCTCGACGAGTATCGGCGCGGTGCCTGCGGCAACATGCCGGGCTGTCACGTGACCGACGCTATGGCGACAATCTGGGATGCCCTCGAAGCGGGAGACGACGAGACGGCGCGGGCACACTTCTATCAGCTCCTGCCGCTGATGAACTACGAGCGGCTCTACGGGATTGCGATCTACAAGTGGATTTTGCAAAAGCGCGGGTTGATCCGCTCGACAGTTTGCCGGGCACCCGTGCCTATCCTAGACGGCGATGCGTTGACCGAGTTGGAGATCATTTGGTCGGGCGTCGCACCGCTCTTTCGAGGGTAAAGTGACTACCTACAAACAGCGCATCGAGCGCGACGGCTTTTGCGTTATCGAGCAAGTGATTCCCGAGGCAGCAGTCGGGGATATATGCGCCGAACTCGCGGCTGTGGTCGAGCGCAATCGCCAGCATTCCGACGCCAAATTGGCCGAAATTCGCCGCCGTGGTCACCGGATCGGTACCCAGGGCGTGGCTCAGTTCAAACAAGTCATCAATCAGGTGCAATCCTTTGCTCCGTACTTAGCCGATCGTCGGCTTCTAGAGGTAGTTGAGTCTATTTTCGGGGCTTGGGCGCGGATTTCCTGCACGGACTGCGTGGTCAATCACCCAGGTAACGCGCGGGGCTATTGGCATGCTGATTGGCCTTACAACTCCACCAACGCCTCGCATATTCCCGCGCCGTACCCAAACGCGGTCCTGCACCTTTCGACGATATGGATGCTAACGCCGTTTGCCCCTGAGACAGGGGGGACCTTCGTGGTGCCGGGCAGTCACCGCTGGCCGCGCAATCCCGCGGCTGGGGACATGCCCGAAATGGATCAGGATGAGCCCTATCCGACCGAGTGCCAGATCGAAGGAGCGGCCGGCAGCGTCTTGATGTACGACAGCCGGCTTTGGCACGCCGTAGCTCCCAACCAAAGCGAAAGCGATCGCGTCGCCCTTATCGTGCGCTACGCTCCGTGGTGGCTGAACCTGAACCCCACGCTTATCGGTCGGCCCGAGCACGAGGCGATGGTGGTAGAGACCGGAGGCAAAAACTACGAGATGGAGCCGATTGAGCGGGAAGTCTTTGACCGATTACCCAAGGAGGTCAAGCCGCTGTATCGCCACTGGGTTGCACAATCTGCCCGGCCTGATGAAGCGCACGGGCACTGACACCCAAGACGCCGAGGAAGCCCTCGGAATCGCGGTGATCGAAGTCGCCGATGGCCTCCATGGAAGCGGTGTCCTCGCTGTAGAGCGAGTGGGGAGCGTCGCTGGCTGCGCAAAAGGCGACCTGGCCCTTGTAGAGTGAGACGGAGATGGTCCCGGTCGCCAATTGATTAAGATGCTCGATGAGCTTCCAGCTCGCTTGAGTCGCCGTGTCAAACCAATAGCCTTGGTATATTTGCTCGGCAATAAACCCGGAGACAACGGTGAAAATCCGCCGAGCGCGGCGGTCGAGAATGAGTTGAAGCAAGTAATCGTAGCATTGGCCGAGCAGTTCTAACGCCGGTGCTTCATAGACGCCGCGCGATTTGATGCCAACGAAGCGGTTTTCCACTGCGTGTAAGCCAATGCCGACCCCGTGCCGCCCGGCGATGGCATGGCTTTGCTCGATGGCCGCAACCGGGCCGACGGCACAGCCGTTGATAGCGATTGGGATGCCTCGTTCGAAGCGCACGGAAAAGACTTCTGCTGTGTCCGGGGCCTGTTGCGGAAAACATCCCATGCCGGGTGCGATTAGGCTAGCCGCAGTGTCTAAGGCTTCGAGCTGGCCGGCTTCGTGCGTCAGCCCGAGCATGTTAGCATCCGTAGAATAGGGCTTGTCCTGAGTGGCGGTTATGGGCAGGCCATGTCCTTGGCAGTAGGCGATCATTTCGCTGCGCCCGCCAAAGTTTTGCAAGAAAGCCGGGTCGCGCCAAGGAGCGTACACCTCGATGTGCGGCGCGAGCATCTGCGCTGCCAGTTGGAAGCGGACTTGGTCGTTGCCGCGTCCGGTAGCTCCGTGCGCCATTACTTGGATGCCGCGCTCCTGCATGTGGGGCAACATGCCAGCCACTGTCACGTGCCGGGCGATACCGGTGGTGTTCCAATAGCCTCCTTCGTAGCGGGCTTGAGCTTGGACGAGTTGGATGCCGGCTTGGCAAATAGCCTCTCTGCGGTCGTCGAGGATCATCTCGGCGGCCCCACAGGCCTGCATCCGGCTCCGTATGTCTTCAATGCGCTCCTCGTCGGGCTGGCCCAGGTCGGCGGTATAAGCGACGACCTCTAGGCCTTGGGATTGGAGCCAATGGGTGATGGTACAGCTATCGAGGCCACCGGACGCGGCCAGCATGACCTTCTGGCCCTTTATATCTGCGATGTTCATGGTTGCTCCTTCTGTGCTTTTGTGAATAGTAAATAATTTAATGAATAAAAATTATTAATCAAGAATAATTATTGATTAAGACGATAGATAAATTGCACTTTACCTTGACAGTTTTCTCCCGCAAGAATATCATTGACAAATGCTTATTGACGCGCATAATCACCCCAATTGGCACGGCTTTAACGCCGCCAAAATCCTGCGCAACATGGACGAGCAGGACATCGACCAGATGTGGCTTTTCTCGTGGGAGGTCCCTACAGATGAATACTCGCCTTCGTATCACTCGGTGTTGCCTCCTACGGGCTTGGGGATTCCCTTTGAAGATGTGCTAGCTGTCGGCCGGGAAGCGCCCGATCGCTTTGTCCTCGGCTACATGCCGCATCCCAAGCGGCCCGACGCCATAGATCGGCTCAAAGCCGCAGTTGAAATCCACGGCGTGCAGGTCGCCTCCGAGTTGAAAGTGCGCCTCCCGTTTGACGATCCAGACGCGCTGCGCCTGTACGAGGCTTGTGGCGCAATGCGCTTGCCCATTACGATCCATCTCGACTATCCGATTGACCACGGCCACGGCGCTTACCCGCGTCCCAACTGGTGGTACGGCGGCAGCCTCGACGCGCTTGAACGTGCGGTTGCGGCCTGTCCGCAGACGGTCTTTATCGGCCATGCTCCGGGGTTCTGGGCCCATATTTCTGGGGATGATCGCTATGACAAGGAGAGCTATCCGAGTGGTCCGGTGCTGCCGAATGGGCGCTTGGCTCCGATGATGCGCCAGTACCGCAACCTATATGCCGATCTATCGGCCGGGTCAGGTTTGCGTGCGCTCCAAAGAGATCGAGACTTCGGACGCGATTTTCTCCTCGAATTTCAGGACAAATTGCTCTTTGGTCGGGATTACTTTGACTCTCAGCTAATGGATTTCCTGCGCACTCTTGAGCTACCTGCAGAAGCCTTTGACAAGATCGCCTACCAAAACGCCGAGCGTCTCTTGTCTTCCTATTTAGATACGCCGTGAAGAAGGCTGAAAGATAAACTATGGGGGTATGGGAGGCAGCGGGCCTGATGGTCCTATCCTTCGTGCTGTTGGCCAAATGCGCCGACTATCTGGTGGAGGGCGCCATTGATATTGCGCGCTACCTCCACGCTCCTCCTATCTTGATCGGCATCGTCATCGTCGGCCTTGGCACTACCGCGCCCGAACTGGCGGTCTCCGTGACCGCTGCCCTCAGGGACTCCCCCGAAGTGGCGCTGGGCAATGCCGTGGGGTCGGTTATTTACGACGATGGCTTGGCTCTGCCCATGGCTGCGTTTTTTGCCCCTGCGGCCATTGCCATTGACCGCATTGTGCTGCGCTCAGCCGCGATTTTTCTCATCACTGTAGATCTAGTGGCTTGGTACATGGCCTCCGACGGGACGCTGGCCCGGGTGGAAGGCGGCGCGTTGGTGGGTCTTTTTGTCCTATACCTGATATACTCGGTCTGGGAGCAGAAGCGGCGACCGCGCACCGAGGTAGTCGAAGAGGAAGCCCCCTCTCGAAGCCTTTGGCTGGTAGCGTTGCTATTCGCCGGCGGTCTGGCTGGGGTGGTCGTCAGCAGCCACTTTATCGTCGAGGCCACCCCGGTGGTAGGGGAGGCATTGGGGCTGCCGAATGTGGTCATAGGTTTGGTGGTTGTGGCCTTGGGCACTTCGATACCCGAGGTCGCCACCTGCATCGTCGCCGCCCGCAAGGGCCAAGGGGCCTTGGCGGTGGGCAACATCCTCGGAGCCGACATCCTCAATATCTGCTGGATTGCCGGCGCTTCGGCTCTGGCCAATCCGCTAGTGGTTCCGGCCAACGTGGTCAATTTTATGTTCCCGTGGATGCTGGCGATCGTGCTGACGATGCTCGGGTTGATGCGCTTAGGCTACGAGTTAAACCGCTGGAAAGGCTTGGTGTTGTTGGTGTTGTGCATTGCTTATTTGATCGCGCTTTTTGCAACCAACCCCGGTGCGTTGGCTCCGGGCATTGAAAAAGGAGTGTAGTTTGGATCTAGGACTCAAAGACAAAGTCGCCTTGGTGACCGGGGCTAGCCGCGGCATTGGCAAGCGCATCGCCGCCGCCTTGGCTGCCGAAGGAGCGCAGCTTTGCATCTGCGCCCGCGGTGCCGACGCGCTGGCGGAAGCGGCTGCCGAATTGGCAAGTGGAGGCGCAGAGGTGGAGGCTATCGCGCAAGATGTGACAACGCCGGAGGGTGCGATTGCCGTAGTGGAGGCCGCGAAAAGTCGCTTTGGTGGGCTCGATATTCTTGTCAACAATGTCGGCGGATCTAAATGGACGCCCTTTGTCGAGATCGACGACGACGAGTGGAACGACATCATCAACTGGAGCTTTCTTTCGGCCGTGCGGGTGAGCCGTGCGGCTATTCCCTTAATGGAAGCGCGCGGGGGCGGCAGCATCGTCCACATTTCTTCAATTTTTGGCCGCGAAAGCGGCGGGCCTATCTCATATAATGCCGCCAAGGCAGCGCTGATCAGCCTAGGGGCCAACCTAGCCATTGAAGCGGCGAAAAAGAACATCCGCGTCAATACCGTGGCTCCGGGCTCGATTCTCTTTTCCGGGGGGAGTTGGGAGCGGCGGATGAAGGAAAATCCAGCGCAAATCCAAGCCTTTATCGACGCCAATATACCCTTTGGCCGCTTTGGCACCCCGGAGGAGGTCGCCGATGTAGTGGCGTTCTTGGCGTCCGACCGGGCGAAATGGGTGACCGGTGCCTGCCTCAATGTCGATGGGGGGCAATCCAAGTCGAATATCTAATCCGCAGATGAACGCAGATGAGCGCAGAGGTGGGATGATGTTGCTCGGGAGGCACCTAGAGTTTTGAACGCCCCGATGTGTTGGTTGGCTTGGGCGGTGTGCGGTGTTGGCTGGGCTGCGGCCGCCGCGGCCGATGACGTGGTGGCACTCAGACAACAATACAATCAGGTGTCCGCCAGCATCGATACCTTGGTCCGCCTCTATGGGGGCGATAAGCTGCGCGAATTGGCAAAGCGAAAGGCAGACAGTCGGCTATTGCCAGCCAATTCCAAACTGGTACTGATCTTTTGGGCCGACGATGAAGCCGAGCTGTTCCTCAATGGTCATCGGATCGGGGATACGCGTTTGACTCCGACCCGAGTCGAGATTCCCGTCGTGTACCTGCGAGAGTCCAATGTCTTGCGCGCTCATTGCTGGGACACGGACCGAGTCGAAAGCGGCTTTATGGCTGGTTTGTACTTGCAAGATGGTCGTGGTCGCTTGCGCAAGGTGCTGGCTACCGGCGATGGCCGCTGGTGGGTGGACGGCCAGCGAGCCGAACCGCGTTTTTACAACCACAGCTTGCCCGACATTCCCGGGGCCGAAGTCATCTGGGGGACGACGCTGTTTGGCGAGGTCGAATTAGAGACCCAGTTCGATGCCGCACAATTGGTCCGTGCGTCGCGGCGTCGGCCGCTCAGAGGTGCGGCCGGCAACGTAGCGCACCAGCCCATGGAGACTCATATGGTCGTCAGCCGTCTGGTGCATCTGCAAAAGCAACGCGATAAACTAGCGCAAGAGCTTCACGCACGCCGGAGATCCACACAGGACGTGCTCTACCAGGGATTCGTCCGCGGGCGGCTGGCTTTTTCCCTCGGGAAAGCGAGCAAATTGGCCGAAGTCGAAAGTATAGATGCGGCAAAAAAACTGCTCGCTTGGACCGAGGCACTGCCCGCAGCGCAACGCGAGTTGGTTTTCCCGAAGAAACAAGCCCTCAAAGGCACAAGCCACATCGTGCCGCAGCGGTCCTTGACTGGCGCGGCGAGCGGGGAAGCAGACCGCCGCCGAGACTATGCCCCCCCAGCTGCCCGCGGCGCAGCCAAAGGTGAGGGCCGTTCTACGGGACCGGGGAGGGGGGTACAGGAATCGTTTGTTCGGGGCATACGCATTGGCCGCAGCGCGCCGTGGGAGCTGTGGGGAATTGCGACCGGCCTGTTGTTCTAT
Organism: Gemmatimonadota bacterium; assembly: GCA_009840005.1. The sequence continues at coordinate 3,225 of VXOR01000083.1, read as the reverse complement.
CTGGGAGTGGCAAGTCGGCAATGGTGGAAGCTCTTGAGTGCGAAGGGATGGACTTCTTGAACGACGAATTAGTGTTAGGCAGTAGCATCCTGTTGACACTGGCTGGCGGCGTCACTGTTAGCTGTTTGCACTTACGACGAGCCCGGCGTATGCACCGGCACGACGAAGCGTACTCTCTACACGTGTCCCGCCTGCGGTTCCTCGCTAGCAGTATCGGCTTGCTGACCGGTTTGATCGTCGGGGCACTGCCCGCTTATTACCTCTTCGTAAACCCACAGCTAGCCAGTCCCTTTGCGTGGATTGGCCGCTTCTCATACGTGCTGATCGCTTGGTCGGCTGGCGGTCATCTGTTGAGCTTGGCACACATTAGTTTGCACCTCCGTCGAGAGGAGCGAGCTTGGGCGCGGCGCGGCGGTCCCGGCCCCAACACCTTGGGCCGCCAGAGAATGGAACAGCTAACAGAATTGCAGCGCCAATCCGCCAGCTACAGCGACCTCAAGAGCAGAGATGAGGAGTTGGTAGACGAACTCGTAGGCTTGCTCGGCGACCCTTTGACGCACGTGCGCCGCGACCTGACGAGGATACCTCTATACGGTTACTTGGGTACGGTTTGCGGCATCCTGCTGACTGCGCAGGAATTGAGTCAGATCGACGAGGCGACCCAGACTTTTAAGGCGCTCAGCGCCATGGCCGAGGGCTTGGTTTTGGCCTTTAAGACCACGCTTGTAGGCCTTTTGGCCTACTTGCCACTGCGCAAGGTCGCCGACTATTTGGTCCAGCGGCTCGCCCGGCAGGAGGATGCTTGGGTCAGGGAGAGGAATAGAAAATTGTGAGCCGCTATCTCAAACGCCAGACCGCCGAATTTGAAGAGCACGATATTAGCAAGGAACTCTTCTTGGGCATTATGATGCTGATGTTGAGCTTGGGTATTATGATTCTCAACGTGACGCAACCGGTCTGGCGGGTGCATCGCCACGACCCACAGCTTGGGGATCGGGTCGTGCTGTACACGAGCGCGGGCGTAGGGCTATCGCGCGATGGCTACACCATCGACAGCCCTTTGAGCGAGTGGGAGTTTCGTCGGATGGTGCGCCGCCTCGCTGCTGAGCCCGAAGCCAGTTTGCACTTGTTTCTCAAGGGGGGGAGCCGCGAGCGGTTGGCCAAACACGCGTCGTTTGCCGACTCATTGCTTTCGACCGACCAAGCCGGGGAGAAGGTGCGCTCGGCGGTCTATGTCCACACTTGGTGAGGGCCAAGCTACTCCTTGAGTATTGCCAAGACGCTCGTTCCACCGGCCAACTCGTTGAGGAACGCGACCTGCACGCCGGCGTCGCCGTGCGTCATTTCGTAGTCATCCCCCTTCCTGAGCTTTCCGTAGTGATCGACGAGGGCCTCGACTTCGCCTGGTAGCGTGATAGTTTGGCCGATGGGCGCGACTTGGGTGCTCGGGCTATCGCGGTCAATCTTTTTAATTAACTCGTATTGCTTGCGGAACCCGCTGCCAAAGGGCCGGTGGGTTTTGAGATAGCCTTGCTCTACGAGTTGAGTCTCTTTGGCAGCGTAGAGGTACACTGCGTTTTGCGCGGCTTTCTTGGCCTCGTCCAGTTCGGCCTTGGTCTGGGCCAACTCTTGCTCTAAGCGGCGGATGTGAGCACTCTGGCGGCGGATGCTGCTGTGGGTTTCCAACAGCTCTCCATTGAGGCGGTCGGTCTCGGCGCGTAGCTGGGAGATGGTGTAACGGTCTGCTTGCTTTTCCTGTCTTAACTGATCTATTTCGATCTTTAACCGCTCATTACTCTGCTTGTATTCGGTGGCCAGTTTACTCCAGTGCCGCAGTTCCTTGTTGAGCTTTTGCACGTTTTCGAGGAGCTTGTCGTTGACCTGTTGGGTGCTATCTACTTGCGCCCGCATGGCATCGAGCAAGCGGTTGGAGTCGTCGAGCGAGTAGGTCAGCGAGTCAATAGCGGCGTTGGCGCGGACCATGTCGCTTTGCAATTGGAGCAGGAGCATCTCTTGCTCTTTATCGGTACAAGCAGCAAGGAACAGGGCGATGAAAGGGATGAGGGTGCGTTTCATTGTCGGCTCCTTAAGGCGTTGGCGATGTTCTACGATATAGGCTGTCAACTTGGGCCATAGTTTGGTTCAAGTCGTTGTACAGGGTGCTCAGGCTGCGGGCGAGCGCGTCGAGTTTTTGGACTGAGAGCGTTTGGGTCTCGCGGGTGGCGACGATTTTGTCTATGATTGCCTGCTGATTGCGCTGCAAGAGCGCGGTTTGCTCTTGCAGGCGGGTCAGTTCGTTGTTGAGAGGGCCGAACTGTGCCTGCACGTTCGCCAAGGAGCGCTTGTGGGCATCGGCGATATTTTGGTCGCGCAAGTCCTCCTGTCGGAAGCGTTCTTCGAGCTTGCGGTCCGTGTCGGATTGGTAGCGCAGCCGCTCCTTGCGCTCGGATTCTATTTTGTTTTGCAGCGAGTTGTTGTGATCTATTTCGGTTGCTAGTTGGTTGCGGGTGCGCTGGTGGTGATCCTTTTCGTTTTGCAAGAGGGTGCGGATCTCGAATTCAGAGGCGGTCAGATTGGCTTTTTCCTCTAGTTGGCCAATGAGCCGGGTGCTTAGCTCGGAGAGGCGATTGTCGAACTTGTCCATTTGCGCCTCTAGCTGAGCGCGGTGCTCTTTTTGCCGCTCGTGATTGATAAAGAGCACCAAGCCCATGACGCAGCCGACGACGACAGTGGTGTACGCCGCGAGGATCAGCACGTGTTTGCGCTCGAAGGGGTCCGCGATGCGGAGCAGGCCCAGAAACCCGCCCCACACCAAGACGACTCCTCCTAAAATAGCGGCAATGATGACGTTCACAGGGCCTCGAATGGCGCGATAGACACAAAAGAACTAAAAACCATATATACTAAGTAATATAGCAGCCCACGAAGGCGCAACCAGCGCGAGAAGGAGGTGCTTATGCAGCGGAAAGTCGCCGCTATTGATGGCCGCGGTCAGGGAGTATGTCTAGAGGAGACCATGCCGGCTCTCGGCCCCGGCGAGGTGCAGGTGCGGGTGGAGGCTTCGTTGATTAGCCCAGGAACCGAACTGGGGAGGGTGGGGGCCATGCGGGAAAACCCCCAACCCGACCGGCCACCGCGCCCCTTTGGCTATACCAACGCCGGCATCGTCGAAGAGATCGGGGCTGGGGTAGAGCAATTCGAGGTGGGGCAAGGGGTGGCCTGCAT
>VXOR01000006.1 GCA_009840005.1 Gemmatimonadota bacterium | reverse complement strand
TGAGCCTTTCGGCTTCGCTCAAGATAAACTCCGCGAAGCGGAGTCGAAGCATCTATCTATTACCTCGATGCCCACGCGTAAAATCAGGTAGTAACGATAAAGTGCCCTCACCGATGCGTTGTCAATACGGCCCCTTGACAACGCCTCCATAAAGGCTTCTTATCGTTCCGAATCCGTACGAGAGGGAGCGATAAACGTGGACGCACGACAGGAGAAGCTGCTCAGAAGAACCTTCCTCGACTACCAGTCGACGGCCGAGTTCATGGACAATCCGCTCATCGTGTCGCGGGCGGAAGGGCTCTACTACTGGGACACGGACGGGAAACGCTACTTAGACGGCATCAGCGGTATCTACTCAACCCTACTCGGCCACCGTCATCCGCGCGTCGCAGAGGCCATGCGGGCCCAATGGGACAAGCTCGCCTTTGCACCGCCCATGCACGGCACGGCCGACGTGACGCTCGACTTCGTCGAGAAGCTCGGCAGCGTCACGCCCGACGACCTCAACTACGTAAAAGCTTTCAGCGGCGGCTCGGAGTCTATGGAGGCGGCGATCAAGTTCACGCGCCAGTATTTCAAGCAGTCGGGCCAGCCGCACAAGTACAAGTTCATCAGCCGCTACCAAGCCTACCACGGTGCCACCATGGGAGCCATGGCGGCCAGTGGTACTGGAGAGCGCAAAACCCCATTCGAACCGGCCCCACCGGGCTTCCTCAAAGTATTCCCCCCAACGCACTATCGCGACCGCTTCGGCGACTGGGCTGAGGCGAACCGGTTCGCAGCGCAGCAGTTCGAGGATGTCATCATCAGTGAAGATCCGGCGACAGTGGCTGGCATCATCCTCGAACCAGTGTCGAACACAGGCGGTATCATCACACCCACGGACGAATACTTCCAGATCATCCGCGACACCTGCGACCGCCACAACGTCGTGCTCATCTACGACGAGATCATCACTGGCTTCGGTCGCACGGGAGCGATGTTTGCCGCCCACACCTTCGGAGTGACGCCCGACATCATCTGCGGCAGCAAGGGGCTGTCGAGTGGTGCTATCCCCCTCGGCGCGCTGATGGCTCGCGAGGGAATGGGGGAGTACTTCTACGAGCCCGGCGAGAACTTCGCCCACGGCCACACCTACGCAGGCCATCCACTGGCCTGCGCGGTCGGCATCGCCGTGGTGGATGAGATCGTAGAGAACCGCCTCGATGCCCATGCCCGCGACATGGGCTTCTACCTCGCCGCCAAGCTCGAAGGCCTGAAATCGCTCGGCGTCGTGCGGGAGGTGCGGGGCAAGGGGCTGTTGAGGGGAGTTGAACTGGTGAAGGACACGTCGAGCCTCGATCCGTTCCCGGAATTGGGCAGAGCGCTCAAGAAGACGGCGCTACAGAACGGAGTCATCCTGCGAGTCGATCCGAGCTGGTTCGCCGTCGTGCCTGCCCTCATCATCGACAAGCCCCAAGTTGACGAGCTCTTCGACCTCGTCGAAAAAAGCCTCAAGAACGCACTCGATCAGGTTTGATCCTGAACAAGGAGATGCAAACATGGCGACGATTCAACTTCCAGTGAGATGGTATTCCGGCTATGGCCCCGACAATCCCGACGGAAATCGTTTCGGCGACCTCGACCTGCCGTTGGCAACCACTGCCTTCATGATCGTGGATTCGGACTGCGGCGAGGGGAATCCCTACGTCGAGGAGGGCATTGCGCCCGCGCTGAAGGCCGCCCGCGCCATCGGCATGCACGTGTTCTTCATTCACAACGACTTCTCCTTGTGCGACGAACCGGGCAGTATCAAGCGCGAGATCCACGGCACCCGCTGGGGCAACGAAGATGCCACCGACCGCCCAGCACCGGAGCGCAGACCAGTACAGCCGAACTACTCGCCGTCGATTCAGCCCCTCGCCCACGAGCCGGACTTTCCCAAGCGGGAGTGGTCGGGGTTTCACGAGACCCACACCGACTATCACCTGCGCTGCCACGGCATCAAGACCCTGATCGCCGTGGGATTCTCGCAGCGGTCCTGCCTGTACTTCACCTGTGCCGGCGCGGTGGAACACAACTACCGGGTGGTGATGTTGCGGGACTGTACTCATTCGGCCGAATACCCCGATACGGTAGATGACAGTCTGCCGGAGGGGGGGTGGCTGCGCAAGATCATGCTGCGGAACTTCGAGCACGTGGTGGGCTACACCTCCACATCGGCGGAGTTCGTCCGGGCCTGTTCCGCGCTGACCGCAGCCCCTTGACAACCCGTCCATAAAGGCTTCTTATCCTTCCGATTTTTACAGCAGCGTAAAGGAGTACGAGTGATGGAACAAGCACTGACAAAGCGCCAGATCGAGACCATCGTCCGAGAGGTCACAGACGAGGAGGTCGCCTTCTACCACGAATACGGCTGGGTTATGATGCCACGGCTCGTCGCTCCAGAGTTCGCCGCACAACTCCTGCGCGTCGGACGGGAGTGGGTCGATCGCAACGCTCAGGAGGTTGGCCACGACAATCCTCGCGCCGGCCTAGCGCTGAATCAAGAGACCGAGCCGTTTCGCTCATTCATGTTCAGCGAGCGCATGGCACAAAACGCGACGCGCCTCGTCAACAGGAAGCGGTTCAAGGGGGTAGATGTTCCGCTCCGCTACCGCGTGGATATTCTCCTAAACAAGCCCCCCGGAGCAGCCGGGTCCACCTATCACCAAGACTCGTCCGAGCACGGCTCCGACCGAGTCGGCGAGCTCCAGTTCTGGCTGGCGCTGGCGGAAGTCACACCCGAGATGGGTGCCATGCGGTTCGTCAGCCGCTCCCATCGCGAAGGCCCGCTCGGTTCAGTGTTCAAGGACGACCAAGGCGACCTGCTCAAGCAGTTCCCGAATCTGACGTCCGTGCTGGAGCTCTCGCCGCCCTTCCACTACCAGCCGGGCGACTGCACCGTGCACCACGGATACACCGTCCACGGCGGCCCGGCCAACACCACCGACAAGCCGCGCTGGTCCTACCTCTTCTCGTACAGTCCCGCCGACACCCGCTACTGGAACGGCAGCGCCGCCAACTGGGGCAGTGAGCGGAAGCGCCTGAATGACTCGGACAATCCCATGGTGCCCGCCGAGGCCGGACCGTGAACCTCGAAGGGCACGTCGCAGTCGTCACTGGAGCCAGCCGCGGCGTCGGACGGGCAATCGCAGATGCGCTGGAAGTGCGCGGTCTCTCCGTCGCAACCGTCGCGCGCCGCTCGGCGCAATTCACCGCGGATGTCGCAAACCCGGCCGATGTTGACCGCCTCAAAACCACAGTCGAAGCCGAGCTCGGCCGACCCACCGTTCTCGTCAATGCCGCCGGGATCTTTGGCCCGATCGCCCTCGTGCAGGACAGCGACCCCGAGGAATGGGTCGAAACGCTCATGATTAATGCGGTGGGTCCCTATCTCGTATCCCGCGCATTCCTCGACGGAATGCTAAACGCAGGCTGGGGCCGGATCGTGAACCTTTCGTCTGCGGCGTCGCTGCACACACCCGGGCAGCTAAACAGCGCCTACGGCACGGCAAAGGTCGCTCTCAACCAGTTCACCCGCCACCTTGCCGCCGAGCTGGAGGGAACGGGCGTCACGGCAAACGTCATCCATCCCGGCGACGTCAAGACCGCGATGTGGGCGGATATCCGCGACAAGATGGGCAGCGTCGGCGAGAGCGGCTACCACGACTGGGTGGCGTGGGTGGAGCAAACGGGTGGGGATCCGCCCGAGAAGGCAGCCAAGCTCGTAATCGACATCATCGAGAGCGAGGTCAACGGGCGCTTTCTCTGGATCGACGATCCGCTTCAGACCCCGATCCCGAGCTGGGATTAGGGCGCAGAGCCAGCGCGGGAAATGACCCCTCACTATCCACCCCTCTACCTGCGCCCCAACAGCGAGCGCACCGTGCGCAACGGCCACCCTTGGATCTTCTCTGGCGCGGTCGAACGCCCTCCCCGGGACGCTGACACCGGCGACATCGTCGATGTCTTTGACTCGCACGAGCGCTTCGTCTGTCGCGGGTTCTACAATCGGCGCTCGCTGATCCGCGTGCGCAGTCTCACCCAAGACCCCTGCCGCCCCATTGACGCGGCTTTCTTCACAGAGCGCATCGCCCAAGCCATCGCCCTCCGCCAGAGCTCCGGCCTAGCCGCCCATACCAACGCCATGCGCCTAATCCACGGCGAAAGCGACGGCCTGCCCGGCCTAATCGCCGACGACTACGCCGGCTACCTAGTAGTGCAATTCCACACCGCTGGCATGGAAAAGCAACGCCCCGCCATCCTCGACGCGCTCCAATCCCTGCTCGCCCCCCGCAGCCTGTACGAACGCAGCGATGTGGGCACGCGCCGCGCCGAGGGGCTGGACGATCGGCCCACCGGCCTACTAGCGGGCGAAGCGCCGCCCGAATTCGTCGAGATCGAAGAGCACGGCACGCGCCTCTACGCCGATCTCTATCGCGGCCAGAAGACCGGCTTTTTCCTCGACCAGCGCACCAACCGCTTCTACCTCCAGCAGCTCGCCCGCGGCCAGCGCGTGCTCAACCTCTTCTCCTATTCGAGCGGCTTTTCCGCCCACGCCCTCAAAGGCGGCGCATCCCGCACCCTCGACGTCGATATATCGCCCCAAGTCGTGCCCGCCGCCCGCCGCACCCTCGCCGCCAACCGCCCCCAAGGCTCCCACTCCGACCTGTTGATCGCCGATGTCTTCCCCTTTGTGGACGAACTGGCCGACCGCGGCCCCCGCTACGATATCGTCGTCTGCGACCCGCCCTCGCTGATGCGGAAACGCAGCCAGTACAAACAAGCCATGGGCGTCTATACCAAACTCAATCGCAACGCCTTCCGCCTCATAGCCGATGGCGGCCTGCTGGTGACTGCCTCGTGCTCGGCGCGGATTTCCCAAGAGGACTTCTTCCAAATCGTCCGCCGCGCCGCCGCTGGTGCCCGAGTCCGCACCCGTATCCTCGCCTACAACCTGCACCCAGCCGATCATCCAATAGACCCAGCCTTCCCCGACGGACGCTACCTCAAGTGCATCTTCGCCCGCGTCCATCGCCCGTCTTGATGCCGCCGGGCGAAAGGCATTCCTTCGTTGTAATATGTCAATCCTCTCTTTGTTTAAGTCAGTTTCTTTGCTATATTTCTGACACTACACCAATGGATACGACCATGCCAAGCCTATCTCAGCATATCGCCAAACGCGCCGCCGAACTACCCGAGGGGTCGCTATTGTGCCCAAGGGCGTTGCTCCACCTCGGAAGCAGATCGGCAGTCGATCAAGCACTGTCGCGTCTCGCACGTCGTGGACAATTAATGCGAGTCTGTCAGGGCGTCTATGTCCGGCCTATAGAGACTCGCTTCGGTCTGCGCCCGCCCGCAGTTGAGAAGGTCATTGAAGCGCTGGCAGAACTGTGGGGGGAGACCATTGTTCCCTGTGGCGGTGCGGCGGCGAATTTCCTCGGTCTCACTACTCAGACGCCAGTGCAGTCGGTGTACCTGACTTCTGGCCCCAGCCGTCGTTTGAAACTCGGTGCCTTGACAGTGCATTTGCGTCATGCCCCGCGCTGGCAGTTGGTAGCACCACACCGGCCGGCCGGTGACGCGGTTCGCGCCCTCGCTTGGTTGGGAGAGATTGAAGAGAACCTCGGCGCGACTGCGAGCAAGCTCTCGCCTGCCGACCTCGACGAGTTCATTGGGTTGCGCGTCCTAATGCCAGCGCGGATTGCAGAACTCGTGAGCGCACGGATCGTCAATGCCTGATGCACTATTCCAGTCCCTTTCGGCCAGTGACAGACGCGACGCTCTGGAGGTAGCCGCCGGCTTGAGTGGCCGTCGAGCTCATCTGTTGGAAAAAGACATCTGGGTTATACAGACGCTGCACGCTCTCGCCGGAACCCCCTTCGAAAAAAATCTGGTCTTGAAGGGAGGCACATCTTTGGCGAAGGCATATCACGCAATCCATCGGTTTTCAGAAGACATCGACATTACCCATGACATCCGCGCTTTTGCGCCCGACCTCGTAGCCGATGGTGGCGAGGATGCGCTTCCGGTCAGCCGCAGCCAAGAGCAACGCTGGACGCAGGCGATTAGGAGACGGCTGGTAGCATGGGTTCAAGACCGGGCACTGCCAGCTCTTGCAGCAAATCTGGCCCAAGCAGGACTCTCCGCTCAGCTTCGCGCTGAAGGAGACAGGCTGTACGTCGGCTATACGCCGCTGTTTGCCGACTATGGGTTTGTAAGGCCGGAAGTGATGGTCGAGTTTGGGGCACGCTCAACCGGAGAGCCTCGCGAGGAGCGTTTGACCGAATGCGATGCGGCCGCCTTCATACCGGACGTCGTATTTCCCTCGGCCCGCCCATTTGTCATGCTGGCTGAGCGCACGTTTTGGGAAAAGGCGACGGCTATACACGTCTTTTGTCAACAGCAACGCAGTCGAGGGGAGCGTCTTTCTCGGCATTGGTACGATCTGGTGCGGTTAGACGATGCCGGCTATGCTGAAAGAGCGTTAGCCGACCGCACAGATATCGCTTTATCTGTTGCGCGGCACAAGGCGATGTTTTTCCGTGAAAAGGACGTTGCTGGCAGTTGGATAGATTACGAAGCGGCGGTTTCGGGTGGCTTGCAACTGCTACCAGAGGGCCATGCTTATGAAGTGCTTGCCGACGACTACGAAAGAATGTTGAGCGACGGCATGCTCTTCGATGACGATGAACCTTTTGACGACTTGATTGCAAGGTGTGCGGATATTGAAGAGAGGGCTAATTGCCGCTGACCGCCTTTAATTCGCCCAAGTCCGCCGAATAGGGGAAAGCCCGCGTCTATCGCCTCGCCCAATCAGACATGTATAACTCGTAAACGCAGAGGCTGAAAATGAAAGATACGGTAGAAAAAGAAATTCTCGATGAGATCCATAAATTGGGAAAAGGCCAACAAGCAGAGGTGCTGGAATTCGTGCGTTCGTTAGCAAAGTCCGCGATGACAGGCGCACCCGGCCAGACTCTGCTGCGCTTTGCAGGAACGATAGATAGAGAAGACTTGGCCAAGATGACTGAAACGATCCAAGCCGCCTGCGAAAGCGTAGATTTCAATGGATGAATTGAGTTAGACCGTGTTCCTGCTCCTTTTGCTCGCTTGGGGCTGCGCCCGCGACGATCCTCTCCTAGTCGAAGGCCAGCAACACTTCCACAATCGAGACTACCAAGCCGCGATTGAGGTCTTGCAGCGAGCTGTACAACGCCCGTCCCCATCGCAAGCTGCCTATCGCTATCTAGGACGTTGCTACCTCCAAATCGGCCAGTACGAGCAAGCGCGGAAAACAGCACACGCTGGCCTAGCTCTGGCCCCCAACGACCCCGAACTCTACGACCTACTCGGCGCCATCGAAATGACTCGTGCATTCGCCGAGGCCCGCTACAGCGATACCGATGCCGCCCTGCACGCCTTCCAACGGGCCATCAAACTCGACTCGCAACGTGCCACCACCCACTACAACCTCGGCCTCGTGTATAGCTACCGCGACAGCGCCCACCTCGCTGAGCGCGCGTATCTGGCCGCCTTGCAGATAGATTCCACGCTCGCGCCAGCCCACAAGAAGTTGGGCCTGTATTACCGACGACAAGGAGCCTTAGACCAAGCCCTCAGCCATCTACAACGCGCCGTGCAGTACGCACCCGAAGACGCCGAAGCACATTTTCATCGCGGCTTGCTGCACCGCGCTCAAGGGCGTTACGACCAAGCCGTCGAAGCGCTAGAGCAGGCCGCCGAACTCAATCCTTATTCTCCGCAAGTCCACTTTAATCTGTCGCAACTCTACCTGCGCACCGGGCAGCGCGAGCAAGGAGAAAAGGCCCTAGCGCGCTCGGAAATCCTCCGCCAACACCACCGGGGCATCGGCTCGGAGCAATCCCCACCTACTGGGAGAGCAGTGACCGTCGGCTCGGCCACGGCCCGCTACAATCTCGCCCTAAACCTCGCCCTGCAAGGCCACTACGATCAGGCCATCCTCGAATATCAAAACGCCCTCGCCATCAACCCCAAGCTAAAAGACGCCCACAGTAGCCTCGGCGTCCTCTTCACCTATCAGGGAGATTTGGCCGCGGCAGCCGAGAGCTTTCGCCAAGCCCTTGCCCTCGATGAAGAAGACCCGCTCAGTCACACTCGGCTGGGGATGATTCTCCTCAAGCAGCAACGCTATGCGGAGGCACGGGCCAGCCTGCTGCACGCCGCCGCACTCGACTCTACCCTGCACGAGGCCGCCTACGGACTCGGCTTGGCCGCGGTCCGCACGGGCGATTTGACTGGGGCCATCGCCCACTTTGCTGAGGCCGCTCGACTCAACCCCACTAGCGCCGCCGCGCAGTTAAACCTCGGGGTGGCATACGCGAAATTGGCCCGATTCGACGAGGCCGCCCGCGCGTATGCCCGCGCCGTCGAGTTGGATCCTGCCAATGACCGTGCCCATCTCTACCTCAGCGACGCATACCAGCAATTGGGAAACCTGCAAAAAGGCCAAGCGCACCGCGAAAAGGCACGGCAGTTAGCGCGCGAGGTTCCGTAGCTCCCGTACCGTGCCAACGCATCCTTCTGCTACCTCGCGGCGGCCTTCCCGCTTCTCATCCGTCTCACCGCAAATACCGACCGCGGCCAACAGCAATGTCAGAGCCTCTCTATAGTCTATTGACGCGGCTCGACAACGGTCAGGATTTGGTCGGCAGCAATGTCGTTTAGCACCTGAACTGTCCCGCTGGGCCAGCGTACTTCGAGCCGGTCCACGCGCTCGGCCGGTCCCAAGCCAAAGTGCAGCCGCAGGTCGTTGTGCGACAAATAGCTTCCCCCACTTTGCACCTCGACGTGTTGGATCTGCCCGCTGGCACTAATGCTCACCCGCGCACCAATCCCGTCGCGGTTGCTCACCGTGCCCACCGTCCGCACTAGCAAGTAGTGATTGCCGTGGTCGCCGTCGTTGCGCAACAGGGTGGGCGGGCCGTTGAGATTGAGGATGAATAAGTCGATGTCGCCATCGCCATCGTAGTCGGCGAAACTGGTCCCACGACTGACACGGCGCAAGACAAAGCCCGGACCAGCTGCGGCCGACACCTCCACCAGCCGCCCGCCCCTATTCTCAAACAGCGAGTTGCCTTGTTGGTAGCTGGAGTTGACCCTCGGCAGGTCGGCCTGCGGGTAGGTGTGGCCGTTGGCCACGAAAAGATCGCGATCGCCGTCGTTGTCGTAGTCAAAAAAGCCCGTCCCCCACGAGACCAATTCGGCCGGTGCCGCCCCGATCCCCGCGGCAAAAGACACATCCGCAAAAAAGCCTCTACCCTCGTTCTTGTAGAGCGCGTTGTACTCGTCGGCAAAATTGGTGACAAAAAGGTCAAATAAGCCGTCATTGTCGTAATCGCCCCACGCGGCTCCCATGCACCCCTGCGTCACGCCTTCCCCACTGTATGCCACCCCGGCCATAAGCGCCTCCTCGGCGAAGCGACTATCGCGGCGATTGCGAAAAAGCAGGTTGGGCGTGGAATCGTTGGCCACGAACAGGTCGGGCCACCCGTCGGCGTCGTAGTCGCCGAACAGTGCACTCATGCCGTAGAACTTTTCGCCTTCCAGGCCGGCCTGTTGCGTCCACTCGGAGAACGTCCCGTCGCCGTTGTTGCGATAAAACACATCCGCTGCTGGCAGCAAACCCACCGGCCCGCAGTACACCTTCACGTTCTTCCACAGACAGGGGATTGGGGATTCGTAGTCGAGGGAGAAGTCCACGTAATTGGCCACGTACAAATCCACGTCGCCATCGCGGTCGTAATCACCAAAACTGGCACCAGTGCCCCACCCCATATCGCCTACGCCGGTCTCTACCGTCACATCGGCAAAACGACCGGCACCCGCATTGCGATACAGGGTATTGCGGCCAAAGTTGGTAACGTAGAGATCCGAGTGGCCGTCGTTGTCGTAATCGGCCACCGCGCATCCCATCGACCAGCTCGTATCCCCCACGTCAGCGGCAACCGTCACATCGGTAAAGTGGCCACCGTCGCTGCGATAGAGTTGGTTGGCCGGATGCTCACCTGCGGCAAAGCCCGCAAAGGAAGAGCCATTGGTCACGTACAAATCCACGTCGCCATCGCGGTCGTAATCGAAAAAGGCCGCACCGCCCATCATCCCCTCGACTATGTAGCTTTGGTCAGTGCCCGAGACATTGGGCTGCGTCAGGCCAGCGTCCGCCGCTTGATCGACAAACTGCACGGCCAGCGGCTCACTCCACCCACTAGTGACCCCGACGAGGCACCCAACCGCGCACTTGTAGAAAAATTTCACTCCTCCGCCAGCCGCTGCATTTCCGCCACGTTTTCCTCGAATAAGGTGACGGGGTATTTCTGCCGTAAACCGCGGACATAGTGCACATAGCCCCTCTTGGCCTTGTCGATTTTCACGTAAGCTCGAGCCCGACGCTGGGTATCGGCATTGTAGGGCTCTTTTTCCCGCCCCCGATCTACTACCCTAAACACAGAATACCCCTCCCCTGTGGGCACTGGTCCGCCTACTTCGCCTACCTCTAAATGCTGCGCTGCTTCATAAATGCTCGGATAAAAGGCTTGAGTGTAAACGTTGAGACGCAGATTGCCGCTGTGATGCAGGGCTCCTTCCCGCATAGTATGCTGCACGGCTAGCGGGGTCGCATCCGCTCCCTCCTGGAGTTCTCGCTTAAGGCGATAAGCAAGGGAATCGCTAGGCACCAAGATCTCGGTCACCACGATCGTTTCGGGCGAGGTAAATTTCTCGGGATGGGCGTCGAAGAACGTCTGAGCTTCCTCATCGCTAGCTGTCGTGTGCTGATCCACCTCGCGCTGCCGCAAAAGGCTGATGAGCAATTCCTCCCGTTTCCTGCTGAGAAAGTCCAGTAGTTCCAGATCCTGATCTAGGCCAAGAGCCTTGGCTTCTTGGAGGAAAAGACGTTCCGGTATGAATATGTTCTGCAGCAGAGCCACGACCCGACTGCTGTCTGCCAGCTCCCGAGGAGCGATGCGAATCCTCTGGGCATTCTGGAGAAAGTCGGCGAGCGCAATCTGTCCCTCGTTGAAGGTGCAGAGAGCTTTTTTACCCGTAGAATCGGCCAAGTCAGACCCATCCACAGCCTCCAGATTGCTCAGCAGCGGAATCCTGTGATACATGATCCTAGGCGCATATTCCTCTCTCAACGAATCGAGCAGAGCCTGGGTCCTGGTCGCCATTTTCCAAGATATCAGCTCTTCCCTTATTCTCTGTTCAGACGACTCCAGCGGCACCGGAACGGCGTCCAGAACTTTAAAAACGACATACCCCTTTTGGTCTTCGTAGGAAAAAGGCACTGGTTCTGAGATTTCCCCTATTTCTAAATGGAAAACTTTTTCCGCAATGGTTGGCCTTGTTTGGTCTCTCAGCTTGTATGCGCCACTATCCCCGCCGTGCTCTCCGGTGTCTTGATGTAATGAGCGCTCGCGGGCGAGTTGCTGGAAATCGGCTCCTGCTTCGAGCGCTGCGACGACCTGCTGAGCTTCCTCTTTAGTCTCTACCATGATTCCACCTAGGCGGAGGGCGCGATCCCGGTGCGTGGCGCGATAGTGCCTGTGTAGTTCTTCATCGGTAACTAGCACCTTGTCAACGATCTGTCTTTTTCTATATAATTTGAGCAGGCGGGATTTTACCTGCTCGTCCATCCGCTTCTGGAATACAGGATCGCTAGCGATATTCTGGGCATGTGCTTCCCTAAGCAGGAGTTTCATGTCTATCAGGGCTTCCAGCAGGTTCCTATCGATTTCTAGGGGAGTCTCACCCACCTGCATACCGGCAGAAACGCGGGACTTGAACGCCTTAAACTCCGAGGGAGAGATCGCTTCGTTCCCTACTATAGCGAGGATAAATCCGGCCTCCGGCAA
Source organism: Gemmatimonadota bacterium (assembly GCA_009840005.1). Next base: position 49,787 of record VXOR01000006.1, on the reverse strand, counting down.
CAGGCGAGAATCGTCGGCAAAGGCGATAGTCAAACTAGCTGCCATGAGAAAGGTCAACAGGTATTTTTGCATAAGCACTGCTTAGATCCTTTTGGTTTTGCAAAGAATAGCTGGTTAAAATTTTCAAATCTATTGATTTTTTTCATGCGATCAAATGTCTAGAAATTTTTTGGCGATCCGGTGGATAATTGGCTAGGCCAGGGATATAAAACTCAGTTTTGGAGTCATTCAGGATGTTAAAAAACACCAAATTCAACGACAGCGAAATGGCACGCATGGCGTCAATATTGATCAAGTACTACCATTTCCACAAGAAACAAAAAGACATAGCTCAAGAGATGGGCATTAGTCCCGGTCTAGTGAACACGATCCTGTCACAGGCAAAAAAGAATGGCTTTGTGCAAAACTTGATTTCCATGCCCAAAGAGAATGTGTTGGCCGCCCATGTCCAAGAATTGTTCTCTCCAGACATTCCAGCCCCTAACGCCATCGTGGTACCCTTTTCAAAAAATATATCCGGGCAAGAACGCCTGCGGGGAATCGGCGTAGCAGCAGCCCGCTACTTCGAAGCCATTGCTCGCGATGGGATCCATATCACCCTCGATGGGGGAGAGACGATCTTCTGCATGATAGAGGAACTGCGCCGGGCATTTTCGCAGATCGAGGTGTACAGCGTCGCTGGCGGCCCCCAATACGACCCCTATACTTCCGTGAACCTGCTAGTCAACTGCCTGCTGGTCCAGTTCGGGGCAACGCGGATGAATCCCCATATCCTGCCAGGCCCTAGAGACAAAGATCTACCTATTTACAAGAAGAAGGCCCAGAATACCTTGAAAGCAGCCTCGAAAGCTGACGTTTTCTTCCTTGGTGTTGGCGCTTTAGGTCGCTCCCTTTCCAGAACCAACAGGAAAAACATGGACGATCTAGGCATAGATTACAAGAAGCTACAGGATCGGGGTATCGTCGGCATCAGTGCTTACTCGGCTTTCGATGCCGAAGGAGAGCATGTTATCTGCGAATTAGACGAAAAGATCCTCAAGGTCGCACCTGAGCAAATTAAAAAAGCGGCCAGAAGCCGGAACAGGCATGTCGTCATCTTAGCCTACGGCCTCCCCAAGGTCAAGGCTCTGCGCGCTATGTTAAAAGGAGGCTGGGGCAACTGTCTAATCACCGATAGCAGCACAGCCGAAAAGCTCCTCGATAAGAACGAACGTATTTCCAAGCACTTCACTCCTATCTAAAACCATAGGACCGTTCGGTCCCCGCTGTTCAAAACAAACGCTATTGGCAAATGCTTTAGGGCAGATCATTATATCGGTTTAAATTTATTCAATTTATTTGAAGTTTTTACTTGATTCTCTTTATATTGCCTAAACATCAATGCTAGGTGGGTTTAATGCGTCTTCTAAGCCTCTTTTTGGCAGTATATAGGCCCTAGACCCAGGTGGTTTGAGGTGTTTGAAAAATTACACTTATCCAGACTAGTCCTAGCAGGACTAGCCGCGCTCGTCCCGATAACTAGTCGGTGCGCGGCGGAAGTTGTCGTCGTGGGCGGCAGTCGGGGCTTGGGCTGGGAAAGCGGCGGCGGCAGCATTCCGGCCACCGTCATCCGCACCGCTCGCACTGTCGAGCGCACTAATGCGCCAGGCGGCGTCATCGACTTTGCCCCCCAAGACAGGCCCAACTGGATCTTTCCGCAACGCGCCGATATCACAGCCAATATCGCCGTCGGTGCCAACAGCGAAGAGCGGGGCGGCAGCATCTTCTCCCTCAACTCCTCCCGTGGAGCCGAGTTCGCCAAAATGATCGACGACGACGGAACTACGGCTTTGGATATGCGCCAAGCTTCTCCCTTACTGGGCGTTATCATCGATCTCGACCTAGGATCTCGCTTCGGAATCAACCGCTTCAAATTCTTCCCGCGCAATGCTGACCCCGACTATCCGGCTCCCGATTTTCCCTTTCAGAACAATTTCATCCGGGGTTTCGAACTCTTCGTCAACGACGGCACTCGACAGACCCAGCTAGAAGGGGTACCGATTTTTGAGACCGCGGTCCTCGAGACGCAGAACGACAACGCAGTGGTGGACGTCAGCATAGAGCCACAGTACGTCCGTTTTATCCGTCTAAAATCCCTAACTACGGTCGGGTTTGAAATCGCCGAATTTCAGGTCTTCGGCACCGGATTCGTACCCGAAGCTCGCTACGTTTCGAATGTATTCGATTTTGGCGACCTCGCGCTGGTGGGCAAGCTGCGCTGGCTGGAGGAGAAGGTGGAAGACACAGAGCGATCTAAAGTGGAGGTCCGTACGCGTTCGGGGTTGGACCCGCAGCCTATCGAATTCAACAAAATTCGTCCCGGCGAGCGCCTCTTCCGGGTAGGCGGCGGCACGGGAACCGATACCGGAATCATTAGCAGCGTGTACCGGGGAGGCATCAACACCTCTCAGGTAGAGGTCCCGTGGAAACAGGCTAAAGATGTAGAGGACGAAGAACTCAAAACGCTGATCGAGACCGTCTTAGACAACGACGCAATCGACGCGCGGGAAGCCTTTCGAGTCTTCAAGGAGCTCCCCTTGGAAAAGCAGGCCTTGATCGTTATCGATCAGGGAGATTACACCAGACTGAGCAATGACGACAAAGGCGGCATTCGCGATGACCTGACCAACTGGAGCGATTGGTCCCCCCCCCAAGCGCGTGCCGGGGTCGTTGCCAGCGAAGAGGAACTAGAGGACACCGGTCTGGGCGTCCAAGTCTTCTCACTCGTGCCCCGGCGCTATTTCCAGTTCTCCATCGACTTTTTCAGCGACGATTTCAGTGCCGCTACCGGCGTTGGCGGTCTGGCTTTCGAAGTGCTATCACCCCCCTTTGCCGCAGAACTAGTCGCCGAGATCGCGCCGCGCACGGCCATTTTGGGGCAGAGGACTGACTTTATGTACGCCGTGCGGAACCGCTCTAGACCCGGACAGGACCGGGGTTTTGATCGCTTTGAAATCGATACGCCGGTGCGGGTCGAATCCATTGGACGGATCGAAATAGAGCAAGCAGGTGGTACCGTGCAGGAAGCCGATTTCTCAACCGCCTCTTTAGATGCACTGCCCCTATCCCAGAACGGTTTCAGTGTTCTCGAGGTGCGCGAGGACGGTTTCGTCATTGCTTTTAACCCCATCGTCGAGGACAGCGCACTGCTCAAAGTAGCGTTCACGGGAACCGTCCTGCGCTTTGGTACCACTTTTACCGGCCGGGCCCGACACAGCCAAGCGAATTCGACCATCGGCCAAGGGGTCATTGCGGGCAACGCGGCCGATTTGAGTCCACTCGGTTTTGCCGATATCGATCAGCAGCCTGTGGGCGCTCCAGTGGCCCGCAACCTCTCCGTAGCCGGCCCCCTCGTCGGAGATTTGCTCATAAATGTGAGAGCCAAGCCGACTGTCTTTACCCCCAACGAGGATGGCCTCAACGACCGGACATTTATCCAATACGATATTACTAGCCTACGACGGCTCTCGCCGGTAGCAGTGCGCATCTTCGACCTAGCCGGCCGTCTGGTCAGGAATGTTTACCAAGATCAGGACCTCAGTGGCCGCTTTACCCGCTCTTGGGATGGGAGAGACGAGCAAGGCAATCTCGTGCCGCCAGGGCACTACGTGTTCAGCGTTTCTCTGACCGCCGGGACGGGTAAAGTAGAAGAAGCGGGCTTGGTTGGTGTGGTCTATTAGGTTTGGTCTAAACGCGACAGACACTTCAATCGAGGAGAGGAAGACTTAAAGTGAACATCGCCAAGAACTGTCTCCTCATCGGCCTGGCCTGTTTCCTGCTCTGCGCCGGGATGCTGGATGCCCAGAGCTACGATTCTCGCATTGGCACACAGCGCGGGGGTAAGGTGAGTTTTGAACCTCGGGGCCCCGGCGTGTTATTCGGGGCGCTCGATCCGGCCGTAAAGAAGTGGTATGTCCCCCAAGAGCTTTTCCTCGATTATTCCTGGCGTCAGTGGGAGTATTCCAACTACGCCAGAGATCCGTACCAACGCTACGTCAACACCTCGCTGGAAGGTGGCTATTTCTACGATTTCTACGGCAATTTTATCGGCCACGGCTGGCTAATCTACGACTGGCGCCAGAATCAGCCCCAGCAACTGGGCAGCGGCATTTTCCAAGACACTCGTTTCAGCCGTTGGTTCAATTCAGTGACTATCGGCGGCGATGCGAAAGGGCAGTACTTCTACTCAATCACTGTGGGCAATCGCATCCGCACCACGCTCACCCCCATGACATTCTCCAAACCCACTTTTAACGGGGTACAGCTCGATTTTGCCTCCGATAAGTACCACGCCACCATTCTGGCTTCGCGCATCAGCGATCCTATCTCTGGAGCGACCCGCGAACCTGTTGTGCGCACCAATCAGACGACCTTTTTCGGCGGTCGAGCTACCTTCCAAGTGGGTGACTTCGTAGAACTAGGAGCAACTCTGGTCAACGCCCACAATGCCAACACGGCTCTCGACCTGTTCGGCGGCGATCTCTTTGCCGGCAATCTGACCAACGGCCAGAGCAGCACCCCGCTGACGGCCATCGCCGTCGTCCTCAGCGACGATTCGCCTCAAGATGGCGAGGGGGGAACGGCTCTTTTCAACCACGACATGCGCATCGTCAGCCGGGATTTCGAGACCGATGAAGAGAGTGTTTTTACGCTCCAGGAAGTCACGCGGCCCGGAGCCGAATGGCCCATCGTCTTCGGGGGATTTGTCCGACCGGACTTTCTGGCTGCCGATGGACAGGAGCGCATCGTCCTCAACTACGACTTTAACGACCCAGGCTATATCGGTCCAGATCCCACCACTATCGTCAAGGTGGAGTTTGACTATCTAGTAGGAAACGATTTCAAGATAGAAATGTGGTCGGACCGACAAAGCGGCCGGCACGACACGCCGATTCCTCCACTGAGCCCCGAGACCATCGACAGCGCTCGACCCGCGCTAGCGACTGTGCGCCGGGCATCGGGCAATATCAAAGACACCTCCAACCTGCAGCGAGTCCGTTTCGACTATGGGCTACCCACGGCCAATCTAGTAGGCGGCTTCTCCATAGAGGGGTCCGATGTCTGGGGATTCGACTTCTATGGAGAGTGGGACCGCAACAAGCGCTTTACTCAGTATCCTAACGCCGCGCTCTTTAGCGCCAACGAGATACACAAGATATCCTCTCAAGACGCCGACGCCTATAGCTTCAACCTCTCCAAACAAGCCTATCCTTGGTTCTTCTATGCGGAGGGATACTCATTTGACGAAGCCTACTCTACTACGGCATTCATTGTGGATTCCAGAGGCGACGTGCAGTACGACAATACCCAGCGCTATCTGTACGAGTTCGTCGACGATAACGACGACCAAGACCGCTTCCCCGACTGGATCCGCTTCGGCACGCTTAACGACCTGCTGATCTTTCCGGGGTGGGACGAGAACAACGATTTCATCAATGACTTCAACCAGAACGACAACGAAGCAGTAACCAACACTATTCCCGACTACGAAGAGCCTTTCCTGCGCTACGAAGTAGATCGCCCCGAATTCCTCTTCGGCATCGATCTAAACAACAACGCCTGGATCGACCGCTTTGAAGACGATGATTTGCCCGACTATCCCTACAAGCCCGACCGCCGCGGCTACAATATGTTTGCCGGTGTGCATATCGCACCGGATGTGCGCCTAACCATCGGGCGCACGGATGAGGAGCAGCCATCAGAGGGCCGTCAGAACCGGACGGACTACCTGTTGCTGACCTTTGATGGCGATTACCCCGGCTTGGGGCGGGTGCGCGTCTTTGATATGCTCAAACGAGCAGAAGATGCTATCGCGGACGACCGGCGCGAACCGGCACCCTACATAGAAGCGGCGGTCATTCAGCCCCTAGTGCCCGACTTGCTGCCGGCCCAGAACACTTGGATCAACACGCTTTGGATCGGGTTCGATTATAAGGGCATTGAGCATCTCAACTTCGTCAACAAACTCAAATACGAGACCTTCCATCAGCAAGAGGATCGCCCACGCGATATCGAGGGACGCTCTCTCCGGGATAGATCCAGTCTGTTCGGCCTAGTGAACAAGATCGACTATTTGTACGGATTGGGCCGCCTCGATCTACAGCCCAAGTTCAAAAGCGAATATTTGCGGCGCACGCCGTTCCTCGCCGCAGAGCAAGAGCATCGTAGCTGGACGGGCACGGCCCTGCTGCTAGCTCGGCTACCCATCCTGCGCCATACCGTCCTTGAAGGAGGTTTGGAAGTTCTGCGATTCCGGGATCTGTGGGTGGACGAAAAGGAGATGCTAGACCAAGGCATCGCTGGCCAGACTGGAGACCTGAACTCAACTACCATCGCCGTCCAGCTAGCCAACTCCTCGGCCTACCAAGGCTACCAGCTAACCACCCTACTGGGCCTGCGCTTTAGTCGCATTGGAGCGGAGCGGGTGATGCGCAAAGATCCACGCGCCAATCCGTCTCTATTCGAAAAGGACATAAAGACTAGCAACGAAACCGTCACTTTCATAACAGTCTATGCCGGTTTAGAGTGACCATGACACTGGGCATCGCGCTACATATTCGCCGCTTTTCAGGGGCCCTTGTGCTAATTGTCGTCCTAACTCTGCCCCTCGCCGCCGCAGAGGACTACGGCAACCGCTTGGGCCGGCGGACGAGCGGACAGACGACTTATACGGCGGTGGGTCCGAGCATTTTATTAGAAGCCCTGGACCCAAGCGTGCAGCGGTGGTATTTGCCTCAAGAACTATTCGCCGAGTACGGCCGACGCCAATGGCAGTACACCAACTACGCCCGAGAGCCCTACCGGCGCTATCTAGAACGCCAACTTGAAGGGATTCATTTTTACGACGATTTCGGCTCGTTTGTCACCCGAGGCTGGATCGTCTATGATTGGCGGCAGACCCGTCCGCGTCCCTTCCAGAGCAGTCAACTCACCAAGCCCGGACGCTACGAAACTTGGTTTCAGCGCCTAGTCATCGGCAAAGACAGGAGTGGGGACTACGGCTACTCAATCCTCATCGGCGACGAGATCAATACCACATTAACTCCCATGACGTTCCGCAAGGCTGGCTTTAACGGGATCGCGACCAGCCTAGTAGGCGATCGCTTCCGGGCCACCGGGCTGTTTTCCAGAATTTCGGCCCCAATCGTCGAGATTGATTATCTAGCCCCCACAGTGGCCCTGTCTAATTCCACCAACCTTTCAGCAGGACGATTCGAAGCCGACCTAACCGATTTCCTAACTTTGGGCCTGACCGCCGTGAATTCCCACAATGTCCGCGGCTCGCGGGAAAGCTTCAGGGACAATCCCTTTAAGGGTATGCTGACTGCCGGGCAGCTAAGTAGGCAAACAAACCTGCTAGTCGTGCGTCTCAGCGACGACTCTCCAGAGGACGATGAAGGCGGGGCTGTGCTCTTTAGCGAGGATGTGGAGATCACAACCACCCTGCTTCAGCGGATCGAGGTCGCCGACAGCGTGCAGGTGGTGCCCATCGATACGGTCATCACAGGCAGCAACATCGGATTCCACGCTGCACGCGAGGGCGGCAGCGTGCGCGACGGGTTCCTGACGGCTGACGGAGCCGAAAGTATTACCCTCAAATACGTTCTGAGTCCTGGAGAAACCGAAAGCGAAGAGAGCAGCCTGCGTTTCCTGATGCAGCAGCATTTCAACCTGACTCTAGCAGAAGCCGAAGACGCAATAAACGCCATCAGCAACGTGCGCTTCCGCTTGGTGCTGGCCAACGACTACCGAGTCGAGGTGACTTCCGACCGGCAAACCAACCTCGATGGCCAGCCGCAATTTCTCCTAGTAGAGCGCGCCATCGGCAATATCAAGAACCGCTTGAACCAGCGCCAAGTGGTTTTCGACTACGGCCTGCCTACCGCCCAGCTAATCTACGGGATCACTGCCGAAGTGCGAAATTTCTACGGTTTCGATTTCTACGGTGAGTTCAATCTCAGTACCCGGTACCGCAAATATCCGGCCATCAATCGCGAAAAACACCGGGCCATTGCCGGCACTTCAGGCGGCAGAGAGGCCGTCGGCTGGATGATCAACCTGACCAAACGCGTCGGCCCCTATCGCTTGTTCGCCGAAGCCTTCGGCATGGACGACGAATACAGCACCAGCGTCAAGCCGGTAGATGGCCGTGGCATAGTTGACTTTTCACCCGAGGCCACGAACCGTCTGTACGACTTTGTCGATGACAACGACGACAACGACCGCCATCCAGACCAGATCCGTTTCAATCAGGGTAGCCTGATCCCGATCCCAGGTCAGACGGCGTTCTCGATCCGCGAGGAGGGCGTGCCCGATCCGGCAGTCTTTCCCGGGTACGATGAGAACGGCGATTTCATCTCCGATTTCAACCAGAACAGCAACAGTGAGCGGCCCAACTTCTTCCCCGACTACGACGAACCGTTTCTGCGCTACAGTTCGGACCGCCCCGAGTTCCTCTTCGGCATCGACCTGAACAACAATGGCTGGATTGACCGCTTCGAAAACGACGACTTGCCAGATTATCCGTATAAAAAAGACCATTGGGGCTACAACCTCTACAGCAGCGTCCAAATCAATCCCACAGTCAAAATAACTCTGGGGCATCTAAACCAAGTGCAGAGAAAGACCGACCGCAGGAATAAGACTACCTACGGCATCTTCGCCCTAGAAAGGGACTGGCCGACCTATGGAAGGGTCCGACTTTTCGATATGCTCAAAAAGGCCGAGGACGATATTCCCGATCCACTCTCCCAGTGGATCATGCCCCGCACGCTGTTCGGACAGGCCGGAGAGACCAGCGGCAGCAATGTGGCCGTACCCGATCCACTATCTGCGGAGAACACTTGGATCAATACATTCTACATCGATTGGGAATATGCCAGCCCGCGTCAGTGGAGTACGCGGCACCGATTCAAGTGGGAGGTTTTCAGGCAGCGAGAGATCGACAAAGAATTCTCGCTGGACGAAGCAGGGAACATCTTTTTAGATGAGCAGGAGAATCGGCTAGCGGATTTTGATCCCTTGGGAGCGGAGCGTCGCGATGGCCGCCGGACTTCTGGAATGGTAGGGCTGATTGACAAAGTCGATTGCAATTTAACTTGGAAAGAACTAACGTTTTTGCCCAGATTCAAAAGTGAGTTCCTACACGTCGTGCCCTTTGAGCAAAACGAGGATGCACAGCGGACTTGGGATGCGCTCTTTTTCTTGTTAACCGAAGTGCCTTTTTTGCAAAATACCCGCGTCCAGCTAGGCTTGGAGCAGAGGCTATTCTACAATCTCAAAGGGAAGGAGGACAACCTGCTTACTGGCACTTTGACCGGAGATTTTCGCGGCACCGTTTTCGCCCTACAACTATCGACTACCCATCCGTACTCGGGGTACTCTTTAACCACGCAGTTGGGGCTGCGCTACGACAGGCGCTCCTTAGAAGCGGCCACTGATGAACGCAAGATACGGACTTCGGGCCTGGCCTTCCTGTCGATGTTCGCCGGCTTGTAAGAAGAGATACCCCGCTGTGGGTCTCTTGGCCTGCCGCATTGAGAAAAGGGACTGGAAAACATGAAACATATTCTGTGGTTCTGCCGACTCAGTGCATTGGCTCTGCTGCTGACCGGTACGATAGGCTGGGCTCAGCAGCGGGGGCATCGGATCGGCAGCGCTGAGGTCCTCGTCAATACCCGGAATCACTGGCAGAACTGGGAGTTCCCCGCGGGAACCGTGGAGATTTCCGCCACAGGCACAGTACGGCCCCGTCAATTGCGGCGAGGGACCAACGCGGTGGAGGATATAGTTGAATTTCTACGGCGGCATCCTCCGGGTAATTTAACCAAGAAAGACCCCGAACAAATCAGTCTGACCGATGCCATCCAAGCCGGCTCCAATCCAGAGGATGTAATCCACGTTCTAGATGGCGACCCAAGCACTTACTGGGAGCCCGATCCTCCTCGGAACCCAGACAATCTCGCTTCGGAATGGTGGTTCACCGTCGATTTGGGGCGGCTCGTCTTCGCTAAGAAGATAGTGGTGCGATTTGCCCAAGAGGGAGATCCATTTCTCTTGTTTGAACTGCTCGTAACCGACGGGCAGAAACGGCCCCAGTTTCCGCGCCCAACCTTCAAGACCGCGATTCGCACCCTGCAGCCCAACAAGAGCGAAAGGCTCTTCGAGATTGATCTAACAGACAGCGAAATAGAGGGTCAGGCCGTGCGCTTATTTCAGGTGCTCGTCAGTGGCAGCAACCTAGACCGCAGAGAGGAACTTACTCAGGAAGAATACAATGCTCTGTCGGCCCCCGATCGAGGTGCGATCGAATACTACAAGCATCTGCCCGACGGAGACAGCTTCAGAGTCGAGAGGGAGGTCTATGAACAACTGTCGGCGGGGCAGCAGGGGGACATTCGCCATTTTCGGCGCGAGCGACCCCGGCTAGCAGAAGTGGAAGTATGGAGCGAAGGAGATGAGATAGTCGGCGGCGCTATCGAACGAGGCGGTCGGCTATCGACCACTCAGCCGGCTGCTGCAACCGGCAACTTCGTCGATGGCGACCCAAACAGCAAGTCGCGTCTGCCCTGGGGTGTTCCAGACCCGACCAGAATCGGCGAGGAGATGCAGCTAGTCGTCGATCTGGGTTCGCATTTCTGGATCGATACGCACCGAATGGTTTTCCAGGGACAGTCTTTCGCCGAATATACCGCGGAGATCTCAGACGGTTCCCTAGCTCCAGACGGCAGTCTGAAGTGGAACAAACTACTGCAGCGCAAGCACGATATCGTTTATAAGGATTTTGAAGTCAATACCTTCTCTCAGGTAGCGGCGCGCTTTTTCAGACTGAGATGGTTTCTATCGGGTCTGGAAGGAAGCGCCCAACTAGCCGAGTTACAGATCTACGGAGAAGGTTTCCAACCGAGGGTTTTCCTAGAGTCGGATCTGATCCGCCTGGGAGGCAGCCGCAATCTGCTCTCCATCGAGTGGCAGGCGGATACCCCCTTAGGTACGGATGTGCTGATTCAGACGCGCAGTGGCAGTCAACTGGATGAAAAGCTGCACTATTTTCACAAAGACGGCACTGAGCTGACTAAGGAAAAATACGAAGACCTGTTGTCGCTTTTCAGAGGTGATATCATTGCCGAAGATGTACCGGGAAGCGACTGGAGCGACTGGAGCGAGCCTTACAGCGAGGCGACGGGCAGCCCGATTACTTCGCCTTCGCCGCGAGAATTCCTCAAAATACGGGCGACTCTGCTCTCAGCAAATCCCGAACTCCACGCCGCGCTCCAATCGATCCGTCTGCGTTTCGTCAATCCCGTAGTCCGCAGACTAGTCGGCGAGATCGCGCCATTTCAAGCGGACTCGCTAGGAACAGAACAAGTCTTTTCGCTCTACTTGGAGCCACAGTTCTCCGTCAGAGATTCCGGTTTCGACGAATTGCTCCTCGTAGCTCCATCCGATATGAACCTACAGTTTGTAGGTTTGTACAGGAACGATGGGGAGTTGGCCGTGGAAGGAGTCTCCGTTGTACCCACCCAAGCCGACAGCCTGCGTCTATCCTTTCCAAGGATAGCGCCGAATCAGGGCATTGACCTGCTGCGGCTCGACTTCAGGACCGCGCTCTTTGCTTCGGGCGCTGTGCTGCGTCCGGCCGTGCGCAACAGCGACCAAGGCGAGGACACTTGGCAGCGGGCCGATCCGGGCGACGTCCTAGCGGCAGTCCAAGGTAACACGACCACGATAGTGAGCACACTCAAGATCAAAAAGCTGATCACCGGGATCGAGGTGCAGCCCCTCGTCTTCACCCCCAACGGCGACGGGATTAACGACGAGGTAGTTTTCTCATTCCGGGTCACTCGTTTGAGCGCTTCTAGCCCGGTGGAAGTAACCGTTTACGATCTCAGCGGCCGGGCAGTGCGGCACCTAGCCGAACAACGCCTCTTGAGCACGGGAAGTTATGAGATCGGCTGGGACGGCAGAGACAGTAAGAACATGGTGGTACCCCCGGGAATCTACTTTGCCCGTCTGCAGATCGCTGCTAATACATTCGGAGCGGTCGTCGGGGACGAGACCGTCGTGCGCTCCGTAGGCGTAAGCTACTGATCTGCCTTGGGGACCAAACTGCGCTCTGACCAGCGCAAGACTTTGCTACAAACTATTGCGGCGACTGATCCGGTTGCCGAGAAAAGGAGTAAGAAGTGCGGCCGTGACGAGAGAGCGTTTTTTCCCCAGTCTATTGGTTGCCCTGCTGGTCTTGCTCAGTGCAGGCTATGAAGAGCGCCTTACAGCCCTCACTATATACCGAATCGGCGGCGAACACCTGCCTGCTCCCGAGGAGGAGATGCCACACGAGTTCGTGCAGCTATCTTGGGAAGCGATAGAAGAAAATCTGTACGGCAAAGCGGAATTGGTGCAGGTGAGTCCCGATTCGGTCTCTCCTCTGAGCCTTGATCCCAATCTCAATCTCACGCCGCTGATCGAGGAGCGCGGCGGCCAGATAGAGAACTTGAGTTTCCGCGGCTGGGAGAAGCACGGCGATGAGGATGCCTTGATATTCGACCAAGATCCGGGCACCATCTACCTAGGGGACGGCCGCTTCGCCTCGTATTCGGCCACTGAAAAAAATTTGCTTTTCGATTTTGGCGGTAGGGTGATCCTCCACAGGGTCCGCTTCTATCCGCGCGACCAGTTCCTAAGCGACCGATTTGTGCAGAAGTTCAAGATCGGCATCAGCGACGGGGATTCACTCAAAGATGGCACGCGAGAATTTAACGTACTCTTCCGCGTATGCCCCAGTTGTCCCACGCAGAGTGCCGGCGACTTCGACCTGATCCACGATATCAGGGAAAACACCGAAGCTGTCGTCGATCTGCAACTGCCACAGATGCCTTCCCGCAAATTGGTTTTTCAGGCTTTCGAAAACACCCGCAATGTCTGGGAGATCGCCGAGTTCGAGATCTACGGAATCGGCTATGCACCCTTCGCAAGCTATGTATCCAATATCATCGACTTGGGCGCTCCGGCCACTCTGGGAAGGATATCGTGGTCCGGCCGCGTTGACCCAGAGGCCGAAATCGACCTAAAGTCGCGCAGCGGCGACGATAGCGAACCGAATACGTACTGGCGCGTCACCGAGCGCGGCAGCGAGCGCACCCGCCTAGATGCCAACGGCGCAGAACTGACCAGACAAGCCTACCAGAAACTATCGTTTAACGAAAAGGCAGGGATTACTCATGACGGTGAAAACTGGAGCTTCTGGTCAGCCCCATACGACTTCAAGGCCATGAGTAGCCCCCTAGTGAGTTCCAAACCACAGCAGTTTATCCAGTTCCAGATCGACTTCACCTCTGCGGTGCAAGCTGGTGCCCGGCTAGATTACCTTCAGTTTGGGGTGTCGGTGCCGCCGGTGGCCAGTCAAGTTCTCGCTGAGATTACTCCAGTGGCAGTGCCTGCGGGTGAAGAGTCCAATTTTACCTACAAACTACGTCCTCAAATTGCACCCGAGGACCTAGGTTTCGACAGTATCGAGATCGACGTGCCCGGAGCCCTTAAAGGGGTGGACGCGGTGCGCATCAGCGGCACCCCAGTAGAATTCGAGCTAAGGCATCAGGCAGACAACGGGTTTGCCGTGCAGTTCCCGAGGATCGACTTCGAGCGCACAGGTGAATTGATCGAAGTAGATTTTCGGGCAGAGGTGTTCAAATTCAGTACTATCTTTGCGGGACGGGTCTTCGACAGTACGCGACCACACGAGATGCATCAGGCAGTAGCACCTGGCGATGCGGACCCACTAACTGACGCCAATACCCTAAAGGTGGACCTGAGCCAGTTGCGACAGGAGACGATCTGGAAGCTGCGGCTTTCCCCAGCGACTTTTACCCCCAATGGAGACGGGATTAACGATGCGGTGCGGATCGTTTACGACCTGCTAAATCTGACGAGCCCAGCGTCGGTAGCTGTGGAACTATACGACCTGTCAGGCAGGAAGCTAGAAACGATACACAGGAGCGAGAACCTGAGCGGCCGCTTTTCGTTTATCTGGGATGGTCGCAACAGTCAAGGCGAGATCCTGCCCTTAGGCATTTACCTTCTGCGCATGGAGGTGGATGCGGACAAAAGCCGTGATTCAGCGCAGCGCGTCATTTCCATCGCCTATTAAAAGGTCGCCTCAAATACGTCGGTGTTGGAGATAGCTTATGGTGATGCGGCCTTCATCTTTAGACTCACGCGCAAACATAAAAAGCTGTGCCCGGATTACCCGAGCACAGCTTTCTTAGGAATCGTAATATACAGCGAGAAGGTTTATTCCATAAAATAGGACTTGATGCTGCCCCAAGTATCGCTCTCGACCGCGGTTGGCAAACGTTCCTCATCAACTGGGAGCAGCACGAAATCGGTAAACGAACTAGCGTTTCCGAATACATCGTTCTGGCCACCTAATATAAAACGGCCGAAGCGTTTGTCTTCTTGGGACGGACTTATATCGTTGTCGATCACTGCGATCCCAAGGCCGATAATTTCGAGCTCTACGAGGTCGTGTTGGACGCTCTGCTCTGGACCTTGGAAGTTGAAGTCGTCCCATGCTACCGTGTACCACTCGGCTTTCAGAGTGGCCTGAGTGCCGTGGGAGCCGTCTAAGGTAAACGAATCGGCGCAGCAGGAATAAGGCTCTTCATCGTGCCAAGTCGACGAGTTCATCCAGAACCAGTTCCAACCTTCCGGCTCGATAGCTGGCCAGCGATAGTGATAGGTCTGCGCATGGGAACCGTCCAACCGCATGAGCTCTTCCTCGGGCAGCCCGCGGTCTAGGGTGAAGTACCAGTCGCCAGAGTGGTCGGCATCCACTCCTATCTCGATGCTATCATCGTTGCCCGAATCACCGTAACCTCCACCATCGCGGTCCCATAAATCATCAAAGCGGTCGATGACGTAGTAGAGGCGGTCGGTTTCGTCGTGCCAAGAGACGGCAACGCGGAACCACATGTCGGACACATCGATCTCCTTGGTGGTGCCCAAGTCGCCGCCGAAATCCTGCTCGTTGATCTCGATCCATAGTTCCTCGGGCAACACCTCCCATTCGGAGATATCGCCGTCGAGGACGGGAAGGTGGGACGTGGGCCACTGCCAAGCACCCAATATCTTGTCTTCAGGAACGTGGGCAGAAACCACATTGGCCAAGGCGATCAACCCCACCGCTACAATCGAAAGGCTTTTCATCATAATTCCCTCCTCAGTTTATGGGAATGCAAGATATAACTACCATACAATCAAGTCAAGATATATTTAATTTTTTTAAAAAAATTTAGCGTCAATCAACCAAGGCTCAAATCCCCGCGCTGTCTATCGGTTCGAGCAGTTGGCAATCCGAACGTCCCAGTCCAATTTAGCTAGTCTGAATAATTGACCCACTAAAGGGTCGTATATATCGCAATCGAAATTAGCTTTGCAGGATCTCAGGCATAGAAAAAAGAGACGGCCAGAGAAGCCCCGCCAATGCCGACGCTTGCTCCTAGCAGGAGGCCTATGAAGAATGGTCGCACCTGCCGAAAGAGACTCGCCCCGCCGTAGCGCAGAATTGCGGCCTTGAGGAGCCAAGCCAGAAAGATGCTGAACCAGTCGAAGCGGATATTCTGAGTCATGCCCAAGACTAGTCCCGCAGGGTGCAGAGGCCAACCGGCAACATGATGGTTGGCAAAGGTGAGCAAGGCAGCTAGCGCAGCACCCAAGCCCATAAAGAAGGCCGTCTGGAGTTGCGGAGGGTGGGGATTGTTCATGGTGTTGGAGATCCAACCCCAGTGGAAGTCGGGCGACATGACAAAGTACCAAATCCAGCCGTGGATGAGGCCGTGCCGGTAGCCCAGCCAGATATAACAACCCAACGCCGTCACCAGACTGACGATGAGCGCAGCAGTCATAAAGAGGAAGAGTTGGCGGCTCGTGATCTTTTGCTTTGCCTCTTCGCAGACCTTAAAAGCGTGGGCTAGGGTGGCCATGAAAAAGAGTTGTAGGTCGGAGGCCCAGACAAAATTTACTCCCATGGCCGTCAGGTCGCGGTCGGAGAGATATCCAGTACCCAAGATATTGGTCAGGATGGGCGGCAGTGAATAGGGAGCCCGCATGCGACCGAGGCCAGTCTGAGCTACCAGCCGCGCCATGCCGAAGAAGACGAGAAGGGCGACCAAGAGGAAGCCCAAGCTCCACAGGAGGGAAAGCCCAGTGGCATAGAGGAAGCCGGCCATGTACAGCAGGCCGATCAAGCCGACGAGGGCGACACAGCGCGGCGAGAGCAGGTAAGGTTCCTGGACGCCGCCCTTCACGATCAGGTGCCACTGCTGGCGTAGGTAATCTCGACCAACCCATAGGGAAGAGAAGACCAAAAAAAGCAGAGAACCAATCTGCTGGTGGGTCATAAGCACCGAGCCGGATGGCAGAGGGCCGGCTGGCAACGGACTTGCAATCCCGGCCCATACCAGCAGGCTGTC
The DNA here is from genome assembly GCA_009840005.1 of Gemmatimonadota bacterium. Next base: position 33,279 of record VXOR01000006.1, on the reverse strand, counting down.
CTCCAAGTTCATCAGTACATGGCAGCCCCAAACGCCTAACAACACGTTCAGATTTACCAGATACCCAAGCCCTATGATCAGCGGATTGACCTCGATGCGGTAACTGAGGCCCAAACTGCGGGACACTAGTATGTTGGTAATGGGAATTTCAAAACCGTCTAAAACCTGAAAGTCGAAAAGACGGTCGAGCACATCTATAGTGGGTATGGACCAAGCGATCAGGAAACCGACCCACAGCAACTTACTTCTGAAGATGCTCCCCGCCGGATCGTCCAAACTCTCCACCATGCTGGTCGGCAAAATGGTCATCGGATAAACCAAGCGCTCCCGGCGAGACCACTGATGATGCATCAAGGTGATAAAGGACACGCTGACTAGATAGAAGGCCAACATGAATGTTCCCCATAGAAACAGAGGCTTGATCCATAGGCCCCACGGAATAGGCTGATCGGCGGGAATGCCCTGAAATAGGCCCGTGATGGCTTGGATATCTCGTGGCACAACCCATTCGGGTATGTGATCCCATATGAGATACTTCCAATTGTTCTCAGGTGTGGCGTAGTAGAACACCCCGGCGAGCAGAGGGATGACATAACCACCAAAACCCATAGTGGGAATGACCGTGGCGACCATGAGCGCTGCATAAATAAGCGCTAGGTGGGCTGAGGAGAGGCGTAGGAGAGGATGCAACAGGCGTAGTGCCAAGCCAACGACGGTAGTCCAAAAAACGATGAAGATGACGCCTATGGTGGTGAAGTGGTCGGCGAATCCCGAATACGTGTCCAGTAGCACATAGCTGCGGACACCGACGAAATTCAGGAAGGCGCACAGGCAAAGAGTGATTATCAGAATCAGCACCATAGCTGTGATCGGATCGCCTACTCCTATTTCATGCGCTCATACCATGCGGCCAGATCGCCTTCGACAAAATAAAGCCGCGTGATAGCTTGGCCGGTCGCTCCAGGCGCGAGGGCCCCAAAGCTCGGAGCGCTATGTATGCAGGAGTATTCCATGTTCTGGAATAGGAAGAGAGCTGGTTTCGACGCGGTGGCTATAAAGCGGCGACCGTCCACCGACTCGATGGCCATCCACCCCTCTAGAACCACATCTTCGGGCGTTGCCACAAAATTGGCTACAAAAGGGATCTTTTTTCCAAAAGGAGCGCCCTCGACGCTGTAGAGTTGGATGGTGGGCCGAGGGCCAAACTGACGCGGCAACGCCATCAGACGTTTCATCTGGCCCTGCTGGCCGACCCAATGACGCAGGCAGTCGTGGTCCCAGACGGCTTCGGCATTATTCGGGTTAAAGCAGTTGAAGGCCAAGGTGGTCTCCCAGTCCCTAATGCTTTCGTTGGTCAGGCTCAGATGCGCTTCAACCATCTCCTCTCCTGGGGTCAGAGTGACGGTGTAGGAGAGTTCACCCGGACGCCTACCGACACAATGCAGCACACCTCCATCGCGCTCTTCCCAGTTGATCTCCACTTCGTCGCCAAACCAAGTTGCGGCGGCCGCATCGCCAATCGCTTCGGGAAAGCAGGCACCAAACGTAGCTCCTGGAAAAGCCGGAACATTGGATAGAGAAAAACTCATCGAGCTTGACCCTCCTGTCCCCGAGAGGGGTTCGATCCTGATTGGTGCCATCTTAGCCAGCCTCCTTTGCGCAGCGAAAACCGTAGAACATGGAGCGATTATTGGTGAAGCCGCTCATATTCCGTGCCGCCGGGCGCAAATTGACGATCGATTTAGTCAGGTAACACCCCCCTTTGATAAAAGCCGAACCCGGTCCCGGTCCGTCGGTGCACCATTCGGCCACATTGCCGACCATATCCATGACCCCGTACGGGCTCGCACCTTCAGGATAGGAGCCGACGGCAGCCGGACCTTCCCGGCTGGGGCGTCCCCAGCAGCATACCTCTGGATCAAACTGGTTGCCCCAGGGAAAACTAAGGCCATTCATGCCGCGCCCCGCCTTTTCCCACTCGGCTTCCGTAGGCAGGCGCTTGCCCGCCCATTTTGCGTACGCCCACGCATCGTCCTGATTTACCCCAGTGACTGGATGGTTGCGCTTTTCGGTCGGGAGCGTCCCATCGGGCCAGAAAGCCGGTGGAGGATGGCCCGTCGCATCCGCGAATTCGGCGTATTGGGCGTTGGTCACTGGGAACTTGTCGATGTAGAAAGCATCCACGTCCACTGACCGCTGCGGGACCTCACCGATGAACCAGCTAATGTGGTAGCCGTACGCGGCTGCTAATCGGGTGGCTTCCCGTTCTGAGGTCCCCATCGGGAATGCGCCGGGTGGAATCAATATCATTTCTTTTTTCTTCTGACAATCGCGCAAACTATGAACCAAAATTTTGAGGATATAAACGACCCGGGCCGCGCCGTATATTTCAGTGGCCAAATTTCAAATATACGGCACAGAGATGGCCTATAATGACAGTAATTGAACGTTCTTGCGCCATTAGTAGCTACCAAACCCGCATCCCTCGCTCGTCTTGACGCGACCCGGCAAAACGCATATCCTCGTTGCAATATGTCAACCCACATCCTTTTCTGATGAAGAACCTCTCCGAAGATTTGCGCCTCAAACTTGACGCCCTGCCCAACGAATCCGGCGTCTATATTATGAAAAGGCGCGACGGGCAGATCATCTACATCGGCAAGGCCAAAAGCCTGCGCGACCGGGTGCGCTCGTACTTTCGCACGTCGGGCGGCGATGGCCGGCGTCAGTTCAAAGCCCTAGTCCGCAACATCGCCGATATCGACTACATCGTAACCGGCAACGAACAAGAGGCCCTCATCCTCGAAGCCACCCAAATCCGCACCCACAAACCGCGCTACAACATCCTGCTCAAAGACGACAAGAAATACCCCTATATCCGCATCACAGCCGAGCCTTTCCCCCGCATTTTCGCCACCCGCGACGTAGAACGCGACGGCTCGCGCTACCTCGGCCCGTATAGCAACGTCCGCGCCATGCACACCACCATCGACACCATGCGCAAGGTCTTCCCCATCCGCACCTGCAACGCCCAGTTGCCCTCAGACAAAGTGCCGCTGTGCCTCGAATACCACATCAAGCGCTGCGAAGGCCCCTGCGAAAACCTCGTCTCGGCTGACGACTACCGCAAAACCGTCGAGCGGGCCGTGCGCTTTTTGCGCGGCCAGAACGCCGAAGTAATCCGAGAACTGCAAAAGCGCATGACCGAAGCCGCCGAAGACATGCGCTACGAAAAAGCCGCCCGCTTCCGCGACCAAATTCAAGCACTAGAATCCATGCGCGCGCGCCAAAAGGTCGTCCTCGACGATCAGATCGACCGCGACGTCCTCGGCATGGCCCGCAGCGACGACGAAGCCTGTTGCAGCGTCCTCGAAATCCGCGAGGGCCGCCTACTCGGCAAAAAGCACCACTTCCTCGGCGGAGTCATGGAATCCTCAGACGGAGAAATCCTCTCGGCCTTTGCGCGGCAATTTTACCTGCAAAACGACTTCGTCCCGCCCGAGATTCACCTGCCAGACCAGCTAGCAGACGCCGACGAAGTGGCCACTTGGCTGTCGCAAAAAGCCGACGGCAAGGTCGAGTTGGCCACCCCCCAGCGCGGGGCCAAAGCGCAGATGCTCGACATGGCCGCCAAAAACGCCGCCCAAATGCTCGCCGAACGCCAGCTCAAGCGCGAGCTGAAGCGCGACCGCATCCCCCAATCGGTCTATGCCCTCCAGCGCGACTTGCAACTAGCAGTTCCACCTCGCCATATCGAAGGCATCGACATCTCCACCTTCCAAGGCGCGCACCCAGTCGGCTCGGTAGTCTGCTTTATCGACGGCCGGGCCAAGCGCAGCCAGTACCGCTACTTCAAAATCCGCGACCTCGCCCAGCCCGACGACTACGCCGCCATCCACCAAGTGGTCCATCGCCGCTTCCGCGGCCTAGCCGAGCGCAACGAGCCGCGGCCCGATTTGCTGCTCATCGACGGTGGGCCGGGTCAACTCGCCAGCGCGGTCGCCGCCCTGCGCGAACTAGACATCGCAGACCAACCCGTCGTCGGCCTCGCCAAGCGCTTCGAGGAAGTCATCCTGCCGGACCAGCGCGATCCCCTGCTGCTGCCCAAGACCTCGGCCAGCCTGCGCCTGTTGCAGATGCTGCGCGACGAAGCCCACCGCTTCGCGCTCAAAAACCACCGCCAGCAACGCGCCAAGAGCGCCCTCAGTTCCACCCTGGACCACGTCCCCGGCATTGGCCCGCAAAAGCGCAAGGCCCTGCTCGTTGCCTTTGGCTCGGTCAAGCGCATCGCCGCCACGCCGGCCGAGGAAATCGCCGCCCTCCCCGGCTTCAGCCGCAAACAGGCCGACGCCCTGCTCACCCATCTCAACGGCCCGGATCATGGCCCGCCCGAAATCCACGCCTGAACGCCCGCTGCCAGCGGCCCTATCCGCCCCCTGCGAGCGCTTCCTCAAAGCCATGGAGCGCAACAATGGGCTGGCGGCCAATACCCTCGACGCCTATCGCCGCGACCTCAACCGCTATCTGCACCACCTGTCCGCCCAAGGCGTCGAGCGCCTAGAAGCCGTCCAACACCAGCACATCGCCCGCCTGCTCCACTCGCTGCGCGATGCCGGCCTGGCTGCTTCGACCATGGCCCGCAACCTCACCTCGATAAAGCGCTTCCACCAGTATTTACTGCTCAAGGGCGCAACGACGCACAACCCAGCCGAACTCCTCGAACCGCCCAAACTAGAGCGCCGCCTACCCGACGTACTCTCAGTCGAGGAAATCGCCGCCCTGTTCGCCGCGCCCGACCCGGACGAACCGTTGGGCCAGCGCGACCGGGCTATCCTCGCCGTGCTCTACGCCACCGGCATCCGCGTCTCCGAGCTGACCGCGCTGCAACAGGAGGCCCTGCTGCTAGCGCGGGGCCTCCTCCGCATCCGCGGCCGGCGCGAGCGCATCGTGCCCATCGCGGCCAAAGACGCTCGCACGCTCAGACACTACCTGCGCCAAGGCCGTCCCCACCTCGCCCGTCCCGACTCGGGCGACCACGTCTTTCTCAACGCCCAAGGCGGGCCGCTCTCGCGGATGAGCGTGTGGAAGATCATCAAAACCGCTGGCGACAAGGCCCGTATCGGCAGGGAGATTAGCCCCCACACCCTGCGCCACTCCTTTGCCACGCATCTGTTAGAAGGCGGCGCCAACCTCCGCGCCGTGCAGGAGCTGTTGGGCCACGCCGACATCTCCACCACCCAGATCTACACGCACCTCGACCTCAGCTATCTCAAAGAGGTCCACAAGACCTACCATCCCCGAGGCTAAATGGAGTCTCAGCTAGTCGTCGCCGCAGGACTCAACAAGTACTTCCCCTCCGGGGTCCAAGCCCTGCGCGACCTCAATCTGGAAATTAGCCGCGGTCAATTCGTCTCCATCGTCGGCCCTTCCGGCTGTGGCAAATCCACCTTCCTCCGCCTCGTAGCCGGCCTCGACACGCCCACGAGCGGCAAACTGCGCGTGGAGGGCCACGACCCGCTCGGCCTCGCCTTTGTCTTCCAAGACGCCACGCTGCTGCCTTGGCGATCGGTCGCACACAACATCACCCTCCCCTTAGAGCTGCGCCACGAGGATGCTGACGAGCGCGTCACCCAAACGCTTGAACTAGTCGGCCTAACCGACTTTGCCGCTGCGTATCCAGCCCAACTATCCGGCGGCATGCGCATGAGGGTCTCCATTGCCCGCGCGCTGGTGACCCGCCCGCAGATCCTGCTCCTCGACGAACCTTTTGGCGCACTCGACGAGATCACCCGCCAGCGGCTCAACGAGGAGCTATTGCGCCTGTGGCAGGAAGACCACTGGACCAGTCTCTTCGTCACGCACAACGTCTCCGAGGCCGTCTTCCTCAGCCAGCGGGTCCTCGTGATGAGCGCACGCCCCGGCCGCATCCTCGCCGACATCCCCATCCCGTTTCCCTATCCACGCTCAGCGTACCTGCGCAGCGCCCCTGAATTCATCCTCATAGCCAACGGGATTTCGCGCCAACTAGCCCACGCCGATGAGCTATAATTCACGAGAGAATCCGCAGATGGACGCAGATGGACGCAGAACAGTGTATGACTAGACGAATCGTTCAAATCGTTTAGGACCGCTATATGAAACGACTGCACTCCCTGACGACCAACGTCCTGCCTCCGCTGCTGTTTTTCGTCTTGGTTGTATGCGCTTGGCAAGGCGCAGTCTCGCTCCTCGCGATCGAACCTTTTCTGCTGCCCGGTCCCCTGCTCGTGGCCCAAGCCATCGCCGACAACTTGCCGCGCCTACTGTCGGCTACCCTGCTAACGGCCCTAGGTGCCATCTTGGGCTTTGTCCTCAGTTTTGCCTTTGGCTTCTTGGTCGCCCTGCTGTTTTCCCAGTCGCGCCTCATCGAGCGCAGCCTCTATCCCTACGCGATCTTCTTACAGACCATGCCCATCGTAGCCATTGCGCCGCTGATCATCCTGTGGATCGGCTACGGCCTCCAAGGCGTAGTGGCCGTCTCCTTCATCATCGCCCTCTTCCCGGTCATCGCCAATACCACCGACGGCCTGACCCGCGTCGATCCCCACATCCTCGACTTCTTCGCGCTCAACAAGGCCAACCGCTGGCAAGTGCTGTTCAAGCTCCGCGTCCCCGGCGCTGTCCCCCAAATGCTCGTCGGCGCCCGCATCTCCAGCGGCCTGTCGGTCATCGGCGCGATTGTCGGCGAGTTCTTTGCTGGCTACGGCACCGAGGACTTTGGCCTCGGCTACCTAATCATCCTCACCAACGGCCAAGCCAAAACCGACTATCTGTTCGCCTGCATTCTGTTTTGCACGTTGCTCGGCCTAGGGCTATTTACCACCGTGGGCAGCTTGAGTACTTTCTTGCTCAGACGCTGGACGGGTGCGCCCGAGTAACATGGCGGCTCACCAACTCCCACTACTAGGAGAATTCCCGTGATATTCAAATACCCACTCTTGGCGGCCTTCCTCGCACTCATCGCCTGCGCCGCTGAAAAAGAAGCGCCCACAGCCGACGCCCTGCCCAAGGTCCAACTCGCGCTCAACTGGTTCCCAGAAGCCGAACACGGTGGCTTGTACGCGGCTGCCGTCCACAACTACTACGAGGAAAACGGCGTTGAGGTCGAAATCCTCGGCGGCGGCCCAGACGCGCCGGTCGTCCAGCGCGTGGCCACCGACGCGGTAGCCTTTGGCATAACAAATGCCGACGACATCCTGTACGCCCGCGCCCAACAAATCCCCATAGTTGCGCTCATGGCGTCCTACCAGATCAGCCCGCGCTGCATCATGGTCCACGAGAGTTCAGGTATCGACTCCATTTCGCAAATCGAAAACATTACCTTGGCCTTGTCTCAACGCCCGGCCTTCTCGCACTATCTGCGCTGGAAATACCCATTTGAAGGCGTCACGATCGTCCCCTATCCCGGCAATGTGGCCCAATTCCTCGCCGACGAGAATTTCGCCCAGCAGGGCTACATCTTCAGCGAGCCTTTCGTCGCCAAGACCAAAGGCGGCGATCCCAAGGCCCTGCTCGTAGCCGATACCGGCTTCAACCCTTATACCAGCGTGCTCATCACCACCGAAGATCGCATCGCTGCCGAGCCTGAACTCGTCGCTGCCGTAGTACGCGCCAGCGTCAAAGGCTGGGAGAAATACCTCGCCGAGCCCGAGGCCACCAACCGCCATATCAACAGCCTCAACCCCGAGATGGGTATGGACATTCTCGCCTATGGGGCCGCCGAATCCATCGCCATGGTCCTCGATCCAGTCGCCCAACAAAACGGCCTCGGCAGTATGACCTTGGAGCGCTGGCAGGAGCTATTGGAACAAATGGTGACCGTTGGCCTGATCAAAGAGGGGGTCGTGGATCCCACAGCGGTCTTCACCAACCGCTTCTTGCCCTAGCCCTTGGCCTTTTTGCAGGACATCGCGCTCGGCCGCTACTTCGCGCTCGATTCGCCGATTCACCGCCTCGATCCGCGCACCAAGTTAGGGGGCGTTTTCGCGCTGACGCTGGCGGCTTTTGCCGCGCCCAACGCACTCGCCCTGCTGCTGCTTGGAGCTTTTCTACTTGGAGCCATCGCCTTGGCGCGGGTGCCTTTGGGCCTCATCCTGCGCCAGCTCAAGACCTTTGCTTGGCTCTTCCTGTTCACCTTTGGCCTCCACGCGCTGCTCACACCTGGCCGACCCGTCTTGCCGTTACCCTTTTCCGATCACGTCCTAACCGCCGAGGGCCTGCGCTTGGGAGCCTTCTTCACCGCACGACTAGCCGCGGCCATAGTCGCCGCCACGCTCTTGACGCTGACCACCGCGCCGATGGAAATAACCAGCGGCCTAGAGCGCCTCTTCAGCCCCTTGCGCCGCTTCGGCTTTCCGGCCGGCGATATGGCGCTGATGATCTCCATTGCCCTGCGGTTTATCCCCGTGCTCCTCGACGAAGCCGAGCGCCTGCGCAAAGCCCAACTAGCGCGCGGGGCCGACTTTAGTGGCTCTTTTCTGCGCCGCAGCAAAAACCTCGTGCCCCTCCTCGTACCCCTCCTCGTCGCAGCCTGCGGTCGCGCCGATCGCCTTGCCTTGGCCATGGAGAGCCGCTGCTACGACAGCGGGGTCGAACGCACCCACTATCGCCCGCTGCGCTTTGGCCGCGCCGACGGTCTATTCGCCTTGGCCGCCCTAGGCTTAGTTTCGCTCGTGTTCTATCTGCGTTAGGGCGATGCGGACGCTGCGCTTGGTAATCGAGTACGACGGCACTCACTTTGTCGGCTGGCAGAGTCAAAAGAGCGGCCGAACCGTGCAAGACGCGCTCGAACGAGCTTTGCACATCCTGCTCAAAGAGCCGGTCCGCCTCATCGGCGCAGGCCGCACGGACGCCGGCACCCACGCCCTCGGACAGGTGGCCCATTTCCAGACCGAGGGCGCACTGCCTGTGGATCGGTTGCTCCGCAGTCTCAACGGCCTCTTGCCCCCGGACATTGCCGTGCGCGCCGCCGACGAAGTCGCTGCGGACTTCCACGCCCGCTACAGCGCAACCCGCAAGCGCTATCGCTACCGCATTCACCAAGGCAAGGCGGCCGTCAACCGCACTCAGGTATGGACCTATTATTCAGGTCTATCCTTGGAGCTCATGGCCGCGGCCACTTACTCACTTTGCGGCGAACGCTCTTTTGGGGCGTTTTGCAAACAACACCCCATTCCCGAGCACTTGACCTGCCACGTCTTTGACGCGGTCTGGTCCCGACGCGGCCCCGAACTGATCTTTGAAATCGAAGCCAACCGCTTCCTCCGCCACATGGTGCGGATTCTCGTCGGCACGATGGTCGAAATCGGCCGCGGCACGAGGCCGCCGGAGGCCATTGCCGACCTACTCGCCAGCGGCGACCGCACCGCAGCCGGTGCCACAGCTCCTGCGTGCGGTCTCTGCCTATTGTGGGTGGCCTACCCTGATGGCCGTTTTAGCTCGGGAATGGTCTAGTGTAAATGGGCAAAAAATTCCAGCGGCACATTGAAAATTTCACCTGCGAAAATTGTGGCTTTTCCGTGCGGGGCAATGGCTACACCAACCACTGCCCCGAATGCCTCTGGAGCCAACACGTCGATATCGACCCAGGCGATCGCGCCGAGCACTGTCGCGGCTTGATGGAGCCGGTGGGGTTTACCATCAAACGCGGCGATTACATCCTCGTCCACCGCTGTACCAAATGCGGCATTGTCAAAAGGAACAAGGCCGCCAAAAACGACCGCTTTGAAGCGATCCTGCGCCTAGGCGGCGAATTGCCGGACTAGCGGCCGTGCAATAGTTGCAACTTATGTGTATGATTATTATATAATTAACGTTACGCATCTGGGCCGAATCGATAGATGTAGAGACGCCTCTACTTATCGTTGACTAAATTCATTTCTCGAGGTCCAACCTTGTACTTTTTCTGCTCACTTGTTCTGCTGGCATTAGCTCTGAATCATGCCAGCGCGTCCATTGGGGAATCGCGCCGCACAGCCGTCGTGCAGGCCGTAGAGCGGGTCCAGCCTTCGGTCGTCAGCCTCCACGTGCGCTACCGCGAGCGCGTCCAGCATCTATACAGGTATCGCGGCGATCCTTTCTGGAACTTTTTCTCGCCGTACTACTTCGTGCCCCGAGACCAAGACCGCGTCTCCACCGGCTCGGGTTTTGTCGTCGATGACGAGGGCTACATTCTCACTAATAGTCATGTCGTCGGCGATCCGCGCCAGTTACAAAAAATCACCATCTCTCTACCCGAACCCGACAGCCGTACCTTTGAGGCCCGCTACGTGGCCTCAGACCCCAATTTCGACCTCGCCGTCCTCAAGGTAGATGACGGCAATATGCCGGTTGCGCCCCTCGGGACTTCGGGCGATATTCTGGTCGGCGAATGGGCTATTGCTATTGGCAACCCTTTCGATTTGGGACCTACCGTCAGCATCGGCGTCGTCAGCGCCCTAGATCGCGACTTTTCCGAACCCCAAGGCGATTACTACTACCGAGACATGATTCAAACTGATGCGGCCATCAATCTCGGCAATAGCGGTGGCCCCTTGGTCAATGCCGAAGGCGAGGTCATCGGCATCAACAGCTTTATCTACACCGGCGGCGAATACGCCAACGGCTCTATTGGCATTGGCTTCGCCATTCCCATCGACACGGCCGCGAGCTTCTTGGAGGAAATTCGCCAATACGGCCAAGTGCGTCGCTCTTGGACCGGCATCCTAGCCGTCCAAGACATCACCCCGCCTCTAGCGGAGTATCTAAGGCTCGATTCCACGGATGGAGTTCTAGTCGTCAGGGTTGCTAACGACAGTCCGGCCGCACTAGCGGGCCTCGAAAAGGGCGACGTAATCGTCGCGGTCAACGACGAAAAGATCCGCAGTGCCGACGAGGCCATTGGCGTGCTGCGCGGCTTGCGCGTCGGCGCTAGCGCCGCGCTCGGCGTGGTGCGCCACAACGAGAACTACAACCTAGACCTGACCCTCGAAGAGCGTCCCTACCGGACGCGGCGCTAGCGGCAGGAAGGATGCTAAAATGAGGCAGTTTATACCCACCGCGTTCACCATCGGCAATCTGTTCTGCGGATTTCTCGCCCTGCACTACGCCTTTAGCGGCAACTACGTGCCAGCCGCTTGGCTCATCTTTTTGGGCGCAGTATTCGACAAAATGGATGGTCAACTCGCCCGGGTCATGGGGCGCGACTCCCAGTTTGGACTCCACTTCGATTCCATCGTCGATGCCTGCACCTTTGGCATCGTGCCCGCTGCCATCATCTATCAGGCCCACCTGCCCACCGGCTGGGGGCTGGCGCTGGCTTTTGTGTTCCTGCTCTGCGGTGCCATGCGTCTCGCTCGCTTTAATACGCTCAGCCTCGACGGTGAACGCGGCGAATTTTACATGGGGTTGGCCATTCCCACGGCTGCGGTCTGCCTCACCCAATACGTGGTCTTTGTCAAAGCGTGGCCCATTCCCCACGCCACGCCGCTGGCCGTACTGCTGATTTTAGTGCTGTCCTTCCTGATGGTTAGTCGGCTCGATTACGACAGTGTGCCCAATTTCCGCGGCACCTCCCTCAGCGACCGCTTCAAACAGCTTTACTTCGTCACTACGGTCGGGCTGACCATTTACGACGGCATCTTTTTCTTTCCCATGATTCTCGTATACGTCTTCTCCGGGTCTATCCGCTGGATTTTCCGGCTTGTGCACGGTGCGGTCACGCAACACGCCTGATTTATCATGCTGCGCGATAAACCCATCAGCCACCTCATCCTCATCCTCTTCACCACGATGATTGGTGCCAATATCATCGGTGAAATACTCCGGTTTATCCTCATCTCCCTAGTCGGCCCCGATACCATCGTCGAACTCGCTCTCTTGCGCTACGTGGAGTATTCCATCGGGCCGCACATGTTCAACCTCATCATCCTGTCCTTTTCGTTTGAGCTGTCGCTAAAGTTCAACCTAATCACTATGTTGGGACTTTTCGTCGGCTGGTACTACTTCCGCCACAGCTATTAAAAACATCTTTCGGGAGCTAGAGCCATGTTCGGTATGGGCCATTGGGAAATACTCATCATCTTCGTCGTCATTCTGCTCATCTTCGGTGCCAAGCGCATCCCCGAGATGGCTCAGGGCCTAGGCAAGGGCATCCGCGAGTTCCGCACCGCCATGCGCGACGTGCAGGACGAAATCGAGGCCCCCAAGCAACCTGCTCAGCCTACGGCCCCTCCGGCCCAGACCGAGCCTCAGTCCAAGGACAAGGACCAAGCCCAGATCGAACCTCAGTCCAAGGACAAGGACCAAGCCACCTCCTAACTCATGGCGCTCAACCAAGCCACTGCCCACCAACTCAGTACTCGCCTGCAACAAGGGGAAATTACCGCTCGTCAGCTAGTCGAGGCCGCACTCGACCGCATCGGCGCAATCGACGGTCAGATCAACGCCTTTATCAGCGTAGATCCAGAAGGTGCCCTAGCCCATGCCGACGACATTGACCAGCGGCGCGCAGCGGGCGTGGCTTTGGGGCCTTTGGCGGGCATTCCCTTGGCCCTCAAGGACGTCCTCTGCGTGCGCGGCGGGCGCACCACTTGTGGCTCGAAAATCCTCGAACACTTCATCGCTCCGTACGACGCCACGGCCGTCGAACGGCTGCGTGCAGCCGACGCCGTCTTCATCGGCAAGACTAACATGGACGAGTTTGCCATGGGCTCGTCCTGCGAAAATTCCTATTTCGGCCCCACCTTAAACCCCTGCGACCCCGAGCGGGTGCCGGGCGGCTCCAGCGGCGGCTCGGCCGCGGCCGTAGCCGCCGACGAGACCATCCTCGCCCTCGGCTCAGACACCGGCGGCTCGGTGCGCCAACCAGCTAGCTACTGCGGCGTCGTGGGTCTCAAGCCCACCTACGGCCGCGTCTCGCGCTACGGCCTCATCGCCTACGCCTCTTCGCTCGACCAAATCGGCCCCGTAACCAAAGATGTCGAAGACGCCGCCCTCCTGCTCCAAGCCATCGCCGGGCACGACCCCCGCGACTCAACTTCCAGCACCGCCCCCGTGCCGGACTATCGGGCCGCGCTCAACGGAGATGTCCGCGGCCTGAAAGTGGGCTTGGCACGAGAGCACTTTCCCGCCGCACTCGACGCGGAAGTAGCCGCTGCGGCTCAAAATGCAGCCAGCGCCCTCGTCGATGCAGGAGCCGAGCTCGTGGATGTCGAGCTTCCTGTAGCCGGTCATCCCGAATACTGCATCAGCACCTATTACATCATCGCCATGGCCGAGGCATCGGCCAATCTCGCGCGCTACGACGGCGTCAAATACGGCTACCGCGCCGAGGGCAACACGGACCTGCAAGAGATGTACTTGCAAACGCGCAGCGAGGGCTTCGGCACCGAAGTAAAGCGCCGCATCATGCTCGGGGCCTACGCCCTGAGCGCCGGCTACTACGATGCGTACTATCGCAAGGCCCAGCAGGTGCGCACCCTGATCCGTCGAGACTTTATCCGCGCTTTTGAGTCCTGTGACGTGCTGCTGTCGCCCGTGGCTCCGACCGTCGCCTTCCGCCTCGGCGAACAACTCGACGACCCCTTGCAGATGTACCTCAACGACATCTACACGGCCTCGGTCAACCTCGCCGGAATTCCGGCCATATCCGTGCCCTTTGCCCGCAGCCGCAGTGGTCTGCCCATTGGCGTCCAACTGTTGGCCCCGCCCCTCGAAGAGGCTTGGCTGCTGTGTGCAGCCCATGCCCTCGAACGGGCAGCCGCCTGAGATTTACAAGGTGGTCCGCAGATGGACGCAGATAGACACAGAACAGGATGTACAAGACAATCCATCGCTCGAACCGTTCAAAATTGCTAGTAAATACTGGAGATTAAGCTATGAGATACTGTGCCCTCGCCGCCTGCATCCTATTTTCGACCTTGACGCCTGCTAGTGCGATCAATCCCAACGCCGGCACTACGGGTTTCAACTTTCTCAAGATCGGCGTCGGCACCCGCGCGGCTGCACTCGGCGGGGCCTACGCGGCCGTGTCTGGCAACATCGAGGCCTCGGCCTGGAATCCCGCCGGGCTTTTCGGCTTGAGCAAGCGCACGGCCGCGCTTGCCTACAACAGCTATTTCGTCGATTCCCAAGCCGGCTTCGCCTCCATCGCCGCCCCCAACGGGTCGCGTGTCCACGCCCTAAGCGTCCACTACGTATCCTACGGCGACTTGTGGCATACCGATGCAGAAGGGCGCGATTTAGGGACCTTCTCGGCGACCGACCTCGCCGCTTATCTGTCCATCGCCCAACAGCTCGGGCCGGACTGGCTAGCCGTCGGTGCCAATCTAAAAGCCGTCTATTCAAACATCGCCGAGTTTTCTTCCGACGCTTATCTCGCCGATCTGGGCTTCCTCGTCCGCGCCCCGATCGAGGGCACGACGCTCGGCGCGGCAATCTCCAACCTTGGTTTTGTCCGCTCAGGCTACACCGAGGGCTTCAAGGACTCGCTGCCGGTCCACATCCGCCTAGGGATGGCCCATCACCTCGCGCACATGCCAGTGCCCGTGCTCTTGGTCGCCGATTTCAACTTGCCCAACGACAACGACTCCTACCTAGCCTTCGGCCTTGAGGTCGAACTCGCTGGTGGTCTCTACATCCGCCCCGGTTACACTACCCAACAGACCGGCAGCCAAGACGAGGAGCCGCTGGGCCTGAGCGCCGGGGCCGGCCTAATCATGGACCGCTACGCAATCGATTACGCCTACTCGTCCTCTCCCGACTTAGGCCAAGTCCATCGGGCATCAATCATCGGCACCTTCTAAAACGCGCCATGCCCGGCCTCAGCTCGGAGCAACTCGCATTCTTCCACGCCGAGGGCTACGTCCACGTGCCCGACGCCTTGGCCCCCCAAGACCTAGATCCAGTCCAAGCGGAACTGGAGGAAATCGTCGATCAAGCGGCCCAACGCCTACTGGCTGCTGGCAAAATAGACCGCGACCATGCAGAGCTGCCTTTTGCCAAACGCCTGATTCCCCTCGCCAAAGCCGATGCCAGTGCCACAGCCGGTATCAACTTCCCCGCCAATCTGGGGCCTAACATTTTCGCCTTTTTACACAACCCACGGCTGCTCGACCTGATCGAATCCCTAGTCGGCCCGGAAATCTACGCCAATTCCTGCCAGCACATCCGCGCCAAAGTTCCAGCCAGCGACGAGTACGCCGGCAACTTCTCGCAAAACGAATGGGCGCGCTCCACGGCTTGGCACCAAGACCTCGGCGTGTTGTTGCCCGAAGCCGACCACACGCTCGTCGTCACCACTTGGATCCCCCTCGTCGATGCCGACGAGGAAAACGGCACCCTGATGATCTATCCCCGCTGCCACCAAGAGCCACTGCGCCGGCACGTGCGCCCGCCCGCTGACCAAGGCGGCAGTTTCACCGTCGCGCCCGAAGAGTTACCGCCCTGGGATCCGGTCGCCATCCCCGTCCAACGCGGTGGCCTAATCGCCATCCACTGCCGCACCCCCCACGGCAGCCAGCCCAACCGCTCGGACGCGATTCGCTGGAGCATGGACCTGCGCTGGAACGACGCCCGCAAGCCCAATGGCCGGCCCCACCTACCCGGCCTCCTCGTCCGCAGTCACGAGCATCCCGAACTGGTCGTCCACGACCACCAAGAGTGGCTGACGGCCTGGAAATTCGCCCGCGTCTCCAGCCGCGGCGCTCGCACTTATCGCTGGGTCTGAGAATCACAACCCCGCAGTGGTGGACGAAGCGTTACCTTCCGACTCGCCGCTGTGTCCCAAAGGGGCCATTGTCGCCGGACATAAAAATTACTGACCTAGCCGTAACTACCTGTTTCTAAATAAATAACAGCCTAGCCAACAGATTGGCCCGCTTTTTGCATAAGCAAAGGCATGGCCCATCTCCTATCCTTCGTCCTCCTGCTTGGCTTCGCATCCCTCGCCGAAGCCACGGTCGTCATCAGCGAAGTGCTCGCCGATCCACCTACGGGTGACGGTGGCGACGCCAACCAAGACGGCCAGCGCGACACCTATCAAGACGAGTTCATCGAACTCTACAACACCGGCTCAGAGCCCGTCGATATAAGCGGCTGGCGCTTAGGCGACAGCAGTCCGTCGTCGGACAGCTTCTTCCAGTTCCCAGCCAACACCATCATGGAACCCGGCTCGTACGCCGTCCTCTTCGGCGGCGGCACCCCGACGGGATTCACCGTCCCCGTCTATATTGACGACGGCAAAATTGGTGGCAACGGACTGACCGGCAAAGGCGAGGACATCCACCTGATTGACGACACCGGCGATACGGTCGCCGTCATCTCGCATACCTCTTGGCCGACCAAACAGTCCCTCGTCCGCCATCCACCCGACGGCGACGAGTTGGTCCCGCACAAAACCGCCTCGACGATCAAGGCCCTCTTTTCCCCCGGCCACACCCACATCATCCCCAAACCAGACTATCCCCTCTTCATCAGCGAAGTGCTCGCCGACCCGCCTACGGGTGAAGCTGGCGACGCCAACCAAGACGGCCAGCGCGACACGTACGAAGACGAGTTCATCGAACTCTACAACGCCGGGTCGGAACCCATCTCCTTAGCCGACTGGCGGCTAGGCGACAGTGCGGCTCCGAAAAACTCCTTCCAATTCCCTGCCGACGCGGTCATCGCTCCCGGCTCGTACGTCGTCCTCTTCGGCGGCGGCACCCCGACGGGATTCACCACCCCCGTCTATACTGACGACGGGCGCATCGGCAACGGACTGACCAACAAAGGCGAGGATGTTTACCTGATCGACAACAATGGCCACGAGATTGCCGTCATCACGCACGAGGACTGGCCCAGCAAACAATCCCTCGTGCGCCATCCACCCGATGGCGACGAGCTGGTCGCGCACAAAACCGTCTCGACGATCAAGGCACTCTTCTCCCCCGGCCACACCCACATCATTCCCAAACCCGACTACCCCCTCTTCATCAGCGAAGTACTCGCCGACCCGCCTACGGGCGCAGCCGGCGACGCCAATCGAGACGGGCGGCGCGATACGTACGAAGACGAATTCATCGAACTATACAACGCCGGCTCGGAGCCCATCTCCTTGGCCGGCTGGCGGCTGGGCGACAGCACATCGCTCAAGAATCACTTCCAATTCCCCGCCGACGCGGTCATCGAACCCGGCTCGTACGTCGTCCTCTTTGGCGGCGGCAATCCGTCGGGATTTTCCGTCCCCGTCTATATCGACGACGGAAAAATCGGCAACGGACTGACCGGCAAGGGCGAGGACATTCGCCTGATCGACGACATCGGCCACGAGATCGATGTCATCTCGCATACCCCTTGGCCTGGCAAACAGTCCCTCGTCCGCAATCCATCCGATGGCGGCCCCCTTGTCCCACACAAAACCGTCTCGACGATCAAGGCGCTCTTCTCCCCCGGCCACACCCACATCATCCCCAAACCCGACTATCCCCTCTTCATCAGCGAAGTGCTCGCCGACCCGCCTACGGGCGCAGCCGGCGACGCCAATCGAGACGGGCGGCGCGACGGGTATGAGGATGATTTCATCGAACTGTACAACGCCGGCTCGGAGTCCATCTCCTTGGCCGGCTGGCGGCTGGGCGACAGCACGGCACTGAAGAATTTCTTCCAATTCCCTGCCGATGCGGTCATCGCCCCGCACTCGTACATCGTCCTCTTCGGCGGCGGCAATCCGTCGGGATTCACCACCCCGGTCTATATCGACGACGGAAAAATCGGCAACGGCCTGACCAGCAGCGGCGAGGACATTCGCCTGATCGACGACATCGGCCACGAGATCGACGTCGTTTCGCACGACGAGTGGCCCAAAGACCAGTCCCTCGTTCGCAATCCACCCGATGGCGGCCCTTTCGTCCCGCACAAAACCGCCTCGCCGATCGAGTTGCTCTTTTCCCCCGGCCACGCCTCAACCACGCGGCCCCTCTTGACCTATCCCCTCTTCATCAGCGAAGTGCTCGCCGACCCGCCAGAGGGATCGGCGGGCGATGCCAACTTAGATGGTCAGTACGACCCACATGAAGACGAGTTCATCGAACTCTACAACGCCGGCTCACGTCCCATTTCCCTAGCCGGTTGGCGGTTAGGGGACGCAGGCTCCCTAAGCGATTACTTCCGCTTCCCACGCGACGCCGTCATTGAACCCGGCTCATACGTCGTCCTCTTCGGCGGCGGCCGTCCGTCGGAGTTTACCGTCCCCGTCTATACCGACGATGGAACCATCGGCGATGGCCTAACCGACACCGGCGAGTCCATCCACCTGATCAACGACTATGGCAATGAGGCCGCGTTCCTCTACCAATCCACTTGGCCCGACGACCAATCCCTCGTCCGCACCCCATCCGACGGCGGCACCTTTGTCCCTCACAAAACCGCCTCGCCGACCGCGGCCCCCTTCTCTCCCGGACACACCCCGGAAACGCGGCCCTTCTTAAATTACCATCTCTTCATCAGCGAAGTGCTCGCCGACCCGCCAGAGGGACTAGAGGGCGATGCCAACCGCGATGGTCGGTACGACCCACATAAAGACGAGTTCATCGAACTCTACAACGCCGGCTCACGTCCCATTTCCCTAGCCGGTTGGCGGTTAGGGGACGCAGGCTCCCTAAGCGATTACTTCCGCTTCCCACGCGACGCCGTCATTGAACCCGGCTCATACGTCGTCCTCTTCGGCGGCGGCCGTCCGTCGGAGTTTACCGTCCCCGTCTATACCGACGATGGAACCATCGGCGATGGCCTAACCGACACCGGCGAGTCCATCCACCTGATCAACGACTATGGCAATGAGGCCGCGTTCCTCTACCAATCCACTTGGCCCGACGACCAATCCCTCGTCCGTACCCCATCCGACGGCGACACCTTTGTCCCACACAAAACCGCCTCGCCGACCGCGGCCCCCTTCTCTCCCGGACACGCCCCAGACGACCAACCGGCAACGCCGGAAGTACCGGAAACACCCGAACCAGAAACGCCATCCGAACCTATACCGACCTACGCTCTCTTCATCAGCGAAGTGCTCGCCGATCCCCCTTCGGGTGGAGTCGGCGACGCCAACCAAGATGGCCAACGCGACGGGTATGAAGACGAATTCATCGAACTCTACAATGCCGACATCAAGCCCATCTCCCTAGCTGGCTGGCGCTTGGGCGACAACACATCGCCGGACACTCACTTCCAATTCCCTACCAACGCCGTCATTGAACCCGGCTCATACGTCGTCCTCTTCGGCGGCGGCAACCCGTCGGGATTCACCGTTCCCGTCTATACCGATGACGGACGCATCGGCAACGGACTGACCAACAAAGGCGAGGACATCCAACTGACCGATGACGCCGGTAATACAATCGCGGTCGTCTCGCACAGCACTTGGCCTAAAGACCAGTCCCTCGTCCGCCATCCACCCGACGGCGACGCACTGGTTTCACACAAAACCGCCTCGCCAACCGAGGCCCCCTTCTCTCCCGGACGAGCCACAGATGACGAACTAGAAACGCCGGAAGCATCTGAAACACCCGAACCCGAAACACCATCCGAGCCTATACCGACCTATGCCCTCTTCATCAGCGAAGTGCTCGCCGACCCACCTTCCAATGCAGCCGGCGACGCCAACCAAGACGGCCAACGCGACGGGTATGAAGACGAGTTCATTGAACTCTACAACGCCGATTCAACATCCGTTGATATAAGCGGCTGGCGCTTAGGCGACAGCACGTCGCCGGACACTCACTTCCGCTTCCCTCCCGACGCGGTCATTGGACCCGGTTCGTACATCGTCCTCTTCGGTGGCGGCAACCCGTCGGGATTTTCCGTCCCCGTCTATACTGACGACGGGCGCATCGGCAACGGGCTGACCAACAGCGGCGAGGACATCCAACTGATCGATGACGCCGGTAATACAATCGAGATCGTCTCATACGACGATTGGCCCAAAGACCAGTCTATCGTCCGCACCCCACCCGACGGCGGCCCCTTTGTCCCACACAAAACTGCCTCGCCGACCGAAGCCCCCTTCTCTCCCGGGCACGCCCCAGCAACACAGCCGGAAACACCCGAAGTGCCTGAAGTGGTACTTGCAGAAATGCCCAAAAGGCCACCCGAACCTATACCCAGCCCTCCCGTGCTCCAATCCCTGCGTCCGGCCCAGTTTGAGTTCAATCTAGTCCGCGGCGAGCACCGCTCGCTCCGCCTCCTAGGCCAGTACTCGGACGGCAGCGAACGTCCCATGGACATCCGCGCCACTTGGACCTCATCCGATTCCACGATCGCCGCGGTGCTCCCCGACGGCACCTTGGCTGCCATCGACATCGGCACCTGCCAGATCTCCGTCCAACTCGACAGTTTTGCTGTCCACCCCAACGTGCTCAACGTAGAAGTTCGCCTCCCACTTGCTGATGCCGTGCGCTTCTCTCCTCCGTGGAACGAGGCCGTCCTACCTTTAGCCAAACCCCAAGCCTTTATCATCCGCACCGCGCAACCGCATCGCCATGCGTACTACTGGTCGCTAAACGGCCGCCGCTTGCCCATAATGGCCCCCC
The DNA here is from genome assembly GCA_009840005.1 of Gemmatimonadota bacterium. The sequence continues at coordinate 12,694 of VXOR01000006.1, read as the reverse complement.
AGTACATCTACACCCCCACCAGGCGGCAAACCGACACCGTCCACGTGGCCATCCGCCGTGGCACAGAACGCATGACGCGCACGTGGATCATCCATCCGCCGGCCGCCAAACTCCCGGCCGACTCCTTCCAAGTCTGGCCCAACCCCTTCAACACAACTACCCACCTTCGCTTCTACCTCAGCCAAGCCGCCTCCGTTCACGTGGCCATCTACAACGTCCAAGGCCAACGGGTGCACACGCTCGTGGACGCGCCGCTCCACGCTGGCGCACACCAGATGCAATGGGATGGCCGCGACGAACGCGGTCATTTAGCCGCCACCGGTCTGTACTTCGTCCGTTTCCTCATTGAACATAGCCCCCCGCGCTACGCCAAGCTCCTCCTCCTGCGCTGAGACCTTATCTCCGCGCAGGTTGTGCATCAGCCACATCGGTTGCATATTGGCGAGATCATGCTCTACCTCCGATACAACCTCGTCCTGCTTACACTGCTCTCGCTCCCATCCCTTGCCGCAGCCACCATCGTCATCAGCGAAGTACTCGCCGACCCGCCCGAGGGACAGGCTGGCGATGCCAACCGCGATGGTCAGTACGACCCGCATGAAGACGAATTCATCGAACTCTACAACGCCGGCCGACGGCGCATCTCTTTAGCCGGCTGGCGCTTGGGCGACTCCGGATCCCTCAGCAATTACTTCCGCTTCCCGGACGATGCCGTCATCGAACCCGGCTCGTACGTCGTCCTCTTCGGCGGCGGCAACCCTTTAGTATTCACCGTCCCCGTCTATACCGACGACGGAGCCATCGGCGATGGACTAACCGACACCGGCGAAGCTATCCACCTGCTCAACAAGCGTGGCAATGAGGTCGCGTTCCTCTTCCAATCTACTTGGCCCGACGACCAATCCCTCGTCCGCAATGCAGGCGAGTATGTCCCGCACAAAACCGCCTCGCCTATCGAGGAACCCTTCTCCCCCGGACACGGCCCCGAAACGCAGCCCATCTTAAATTACCCTCTCTTCATCAGCGAAGTGCTCGCCGACCCGCCTGAAGGACTGGCGGGCGATGCCAACCGCGACGGTCAGTACGATCCACACAAAGACGAGTTCATCGAACTCTACAACGCCGGTCCTATTCCCATCTCTTTAGCTGGCTGGCGGTTGGGTGGCTCAGGATCCCTACGCGATTATTTCCGCTTCCCACGCGATGCCATTATTGAACCCGGCTCGTATGTCGTCCTCTTCGGTGGCGGTCGTCCGTCGGGATTCACCGTCCCCGTCTATACCGACGATGGTACCATCGGCAACGGACTAACCGACACTGGTGAGTCTATCCACCTGATCGAAGATCATGGCAATGAGGCCGCGTTCCTCTTCCAATCTACTTGGCCCGACGACCAATCTCTCGTCCGGACGCCACCCGACAGCAGCGCACTGGTCCCACACAAAACCGCCTCGCCGACCGAGGCTGCTTTCTCTCCTGGAGACGCCCCAGAGCCGCGGCCGGTCTTGACCTATCCTCTTTTCATCAGCGAAGTGCTCGCCGACCCACCCGAGGGATCAGAGGGCGATGCCAACCAAGACGGTCAACGCGACAAGTATGAAGACGAATTCATCGAACTCTACAACGCCGGCCCAGATACCATCTCTTTAGCCGGCTGGCGCTTGGGTGACTCTAGACCCCTACGCGATTACTTCCGTTTCCCTCGCGATGCCGTCATTGGACCTAGCTCCTACGTCGTCCTCTTCGGCGGCGGCCGTCCGTCGGGGTTTACCGTCCCCGTCTATACCGACGATGGTACCATCGGCAACGGACTAACCGACTCCGGCGAAGCCATCTACCTAATCGACAGAATCGGCGGTATAGTCGCCAGCGTCTCCCGGTCCACTTGGCCCGACGACCAGTCTATCGTCCGCACTGCACTGGAAGACAGCACATTTGTTTTGCACAAAACCATCTCGCCGACTTTGGCGCCCTTCTCTCCCGGACACGCCCCAGAAACGCAGCCTGAACCTGCGTCCAAAACACCTGCAATGGTATCTGCAACATCGCTCCAAGTTTGGCCTAACCCTTTCAACACCACCACCCACCTCCACTTCCACCTCAACCAAGCCGCCTCCGTCCAAGTGGCCATCTACAATGTCCACGGCCAACGGGTGCACACGCTCGCGGATGCGCCGCTCCACGCCGGCGCACACCAGATGCAATGGGATGGCCGCGACGAACGCGGCTATTTGGCGGCCACCGGTCCGTACTTCGTCCGCTTCCGCATCGGACACGCTCCCCCGCGCTACGCCAAGCTCCTCCTCCTGCGCTAAAAAAGCCCCGTCTCCACCAAGGGAAACGGGGCTTTCACCAACGCGACTTGAAAAGGCGTCAGTTTTGATAAGCGTGCTTAAACTCGTGTAATAAGGTCCGCATCTTCTCCACCTCCTCCACATCCACCGTCTGCTTGCACTTCATGGCCCCCCGCAGCATCTTGTGCAAAAGCACCAGCTTCTCGGTATATGCGGCCCTTCCCTTGTCTCCTTCTTCCACCTCCTTGAGTCGCTGCGTCATAAAATACTGGGTGACGACGTGCTGGATTCTGTTGGCGTGCTCTTCCTTATTCGCCACCCATCGCGCTAGCTGATTTGCGCTTTGGGCATCGCTTTGGCCAGCCAGCGCTGCGATCTGGGTCATGGACTTCTCAATGGTCGTCAGATCTTCCGCAATCGCGGCAAAACGCGCCTCATCCCCATAAATGCCGCAGGGGATCTCGCAGTGCGCCCACAGCGGCGCGGCTGGAGCCAAAAGACAACAGGCGAGTAGGAGCATCAATTTTCCATTCTTCACAAGGGCCTCCTTAAAATGGTTTGTGGATCTGGGCAAGGCAGTATAGGGCGATTTCGCGGTCGGGGCAACGGCTCTAATCGCGCCAAGTGCGCGAGTCCGCGCGGATGAGCCAGCGGTTGATCTGGCCATCCTCGTCCAAATCAACGGCTTCCTCTAGCTGCGCCTCAAACTGGTGGTCAGTCACTTGGATGACCGGCGGCCAGCTAAAATGCTGCAAGACCCGCGCTTCCATGCCAAGCGAGTCCAAGCTAGACGCATAGTAACCGCGCTCGCGACGAAAGTTCTTCTGACGGTAGTAAATCCCGCGCAAAACGCGCTTGGCCTCCTCGGCGGCGGCCGGGCGAAAGGACACCTCTTGCCGCCCTACTACCTCAGTGGCAAACTGCACGAATCCCCACTTTTCCGGGTAGTGCATATTAACCAACCCTTGCGGCGACCAGACCCAGTTGTCTGGGCTGTGGTCCTCTACTTTGACGTACTTGCCCACGTCGGTGGCCAAGGCCCATTGCACCCGCGAAAAATTGATCCGCCATTGATCGCCATCCATAGGCGGCACCTTCTTGTGCGTGGCCTCGGCCAGCACGTCCCACGGAAAGGCCATCTCCACCGACCAGCCCTGATCCTCGTCGCTGGGATCATTAATGCTGCCCCACACCCGCACAGCCGTTTGCAGCCCAGCGATGTCCCAAGCACTGATGTAGGGGCCGCCGTCGCGGTAGGGCTTGATCATCAACAAGTCCCACTCCGTGCCGAGGGCATTGATCTCAAACTCATAGTACTGATGCGTATCGCCGTCCGGGTCGATAAAAACCTCAAAGTCGTTTTCTTGGTAGATCGTCGCGTCGCGCAGCTCAAGGGTAGCCCACACGTGCGGCTCTTCCAAATCAGCGGCGATGTATAAATACTCGTCGTCCCACAGCATCTTCGCCCGCGTCTGCAGACGCGGTACGGGTCGGCGCTCGCCCTCAATATCGACGAAAGGCTCGGTCCAATCCGCCCGCTGCCAAGACGGCTCGTCGAGGTTGCCGTCAATGTCGATAGCTCCAGCCGTGCGATGTGCTACATAAGTCCGCGGCTCAATGCTCTCTACGTACTCGACGTCGAAGCGCGGTTGCCCCTCGGCGGCAGAGGCCAGCAAGGGCGCGCCCAACATGGCCCAGTGCAACATGGCTCCTCCTTTGTTTGCTCATTCCTCAAGTCTGACGCCATTGCATCAATATATAACTTTGCGCTACATTTTGAATGTTACAATATCGACAATTCACCCCAAATAGGCTCACGCCATGACCGACAAAATGGCCCTCTACAAGAGTGGCATGAACAAATTCGTCCAGCAAGACTTTGCCGGAGCTTTGGACGATCTAGCCCAAGCCATCGGGCTCGACCCGCAATTTGCCGACGCTTACCAAGCGATGGCGCATTGCCACGAGAAGCTGGGCGACCTCGACCAAGCCCTCAGCGCGGCGCAAAAGGCTGCCGAGCACGACCCCGACGACTTCCTCGTCCACACCAGCCTGTCCATGTTCTACCAGCGCAAAGGCATGATCGCCGAGGCCGAACGAGAAAAGGCCATCGCCGCCAAGCTGCAAATGGAGAACCCACTGTAAGATCGTGCATCTCGGTCCTCACCAACTCAACCCCTTCAAGGAAGATATGCCCATCCTCACCCTAGCCCCAATGGCCGGGGTGAGCAACTGGGTCTTTCGCCTTATCTGCGCGCGCCTCGGGGCACAGTTGGTCGGGGTCGAATTTATCAACTGCCGCGATATCGGCATCCGCTCGCGCAAGAGCCTCCAGATGCTCGACTTTTCCGACGCGCCTATCTACGCCGACACCGGCATCTCGCTGCTAGCCGCGCAAATCTACGGCAACGACATCGACCTGATCGCCAATGGAGCGCGGGAATTCGAGCGGCGCGGTGCGCAGGTGGTGGATATCAACTTCGGCTGTTCCGTACCCAAGATCGTCGCCAAAGGCTGCGGCGCGGCCTACTTGCGCGATCTCGATCGGCTCTATCAGGCCGTCGAGCGCACGGTCAAAGCCGTCTCGGTTCCGGTCATTGTCAAGACGCGCCTAGGCTGGGACGAAGAAGATATCAATATCCTCGAAGTGGTGCGCCGCTGTGAGGACGCCGGTGCCCAAGCAGTGGCCATCCACGCCCGCACCGTCGTGCAAAAATACAAGGGCCGCGCCAACTGGCCCTGGATCGGCCGCGCCGTCGAAGCCTCCTCCCTGCCCATCATCGGCAACGGCGACGTACTCACCCTCGACGACGCCCGCCTCATGCAGCGAGAAACAGGCTGTGCCGCGGTCATGGTCGGGCGGGCGGCTTTGGCCAATCCCTGGCTCTTTTCCGGCCGCAGCGGCGCAACCCTCTCAGAGCGCATCGACTTGGCGCTGGAGCAACTGCGCCTAATGGCCGCGTACAAAGGCGAGAGGGCGGGCGTCCGCGAGACGCGCAAGCACCTCGCGCTCTACTTCAAAAGCCTGCCCCGCGCCTCCGAACTGCGCCGCCGCTTGCTGACAACCGCATCCCTCGCCGAGTTAGCCGATCTGCTAGCCGCGTGGAAAGAGCCCGCTGCCGAAGAAGCCGATCTCACCTTGTCGGCAGCCGAAGCCGAAGCGCTGGCGTGGGGCGGGAACGGATAAAAAATTATGGGGTCTCATTAAAACCAACCTGGACTGCCATTAGCGATAGTGAATAAGCGAAAGGAACAGGCAATGACGGAACATGACTTGCCAAAAGTCAAAGACGTTATCGAACAGACCTTGAGAGAACGATGCGGTGACGTGTTTGAACTGATTGCGGTAAGACCAGATTTCGATCAATACGGCGACGAGATCCTTGTTATCAAAGCTATCTTCAACGAGGACCGCCTCGGTGCTCAGCGAACCTCTGGTCTGATACGTCACCTGCGGCCCAAGCTGGCGGAGGTGGGCACGGAAGCGTTCCCGATTATTTCGTTTATCGCCAAATCCGAACTGCGGGACCGCGACCTTGAAGCCTTCCGATCTTATTGAGACAGCTAGGGATTTGACGCGAGCCAAAAGCGGCAAGCCGAGGCAGGCAAGCCTTCGTCGGGCCACTAGCGCAATCTACTACGCGCTGTTTCATTGCTTGGCACGAACTTGTGCGGACATGATTGTCGGAGGTCGCGGTGCCGACCGGAGCAAGTCTGCGTGGCGTCAGGCATATCGGGCGTTGCAGCATGGATCGGCTAAGAGGCGATGCCAAAACCGTAAAATGGTCAACGATTTTCCGGTAGCTATTCAAGACTTCGCGGGTATGTTCGTCGAAATGCAGGATAAACGCCACCGTGCGGATTACGACCCGGATGAGGTTTCTTATAAATCCGAAGTTCTCGAAGATATAGATGAAGCGGAGGATATCCTCAGTCGCTTTCAGAAAGTGCCCGTCAAGTATCGGCGAGCCTTCGCAGTCTATGTTTTGCTTGAACTCAGGAAGGACTGATCTGCCTCGTGAATCTAAATGCGCTGAGGGGACTGTCCTATACATCATCCTGAATATCTTCGTTGTTGTCAGGTTGGTCCACCGCCAAGGTCTCGCCCAGTGCCTTCTGGGTCATAACCTGTGCCTGCCGTAGTTCGTGCAGCGGCATGGCGGCCCGCAACTCGGCCTTTTTCGCCTCAATGCGCTGACGGCGCTCCGGCGTGAAGTCTTTGGTCAACTTACTAAAGGGACAGCGACCGCTCATCGGATCAATCCTTCCTTTCGCAGGGTTTCAAGATTGTTCTATACTAACATCATGGATACATTCACGGAAATTTAGCTCTAAGGCATCTAAAAAAATGAAAATCAAATCCATCGACCTAGTCCGCATCCAGCGCCCCGACGGGCCTTCGCTCCGCACCCGTTCCCAAGCCGGCTCGACGCTCTCCGCCTCGACGGCTCCCGCACAACAGAGCCAACCTCGCCGCAAGGCTTGGCCCACCGAAATTGAAGTAGCCAACCCGATGTCGCGCTTTCCGCGCTTCAAGCCCCGGCGCCAACTCTACGCCGCCCAACAATGGCCCGGCTTCGCAGTCAAAGTCACAGCCGAGGACGGCACTTGGGGCCTAGGCACGGCGGCGGGTCGACCTACTGCCGCTGTAATTGAAGACGCCTTCGCCCACATCCTCATAGGCGAGGACTGCCTAGCCATCGACAAGTTGTGGGATATGATGTTCCGCGTCTCCAAACCCTTCGGCACCGTCGGCATCGCCACTGTTGCCATCAGCGCCGTGGACTTAGCGCTGTGGGATCTGGCTGGCAAGCTGCAACAAAAGCCCGTGTACCAACTCATCGGCGGCCCAGCCCGCGAGCGCATTTTCACCTACGCCACTGGCGACGACGTCGATTGGTACCGCGAGCTGGGCTTCAGCGCCTTCAAACTCCCCTGCCAGTACGGCCCGGCTGACGGCCTGTGGGGCCTAGACCAAAACGAGCGGCGGGTCGCCGAAGTCCGCGCATTGATCGGCGACGACTGCGAACTCATGCTCGACTGCTACATGGCCTTTGATGTCGAATACAGCGTTCGCCTAGCCGAGCGCCTCAGACCCTACAAATTGCGCTGGCTGGAGGAGTGTTTGATCCCCGAAGACGTCAAAAGTCACATCAAACTCAAAGAGTGCCTGCCTTGGCAAACGCTGGCCAGCGGCGAACACTTCTACACGCACTACCCCTACCAACAAATGATCGAGCACCGCGCCCTCGACGTGCTGCAACCCGATATCCACTGGGTCGGCGGGCTGACCGCCTGTATCAAAATCTGCCACATGGCCGAGGCCGCCGGCCTCGAAGTCTGCCTCCACGGCGGCGGGCGCGACCCCTATGGCCAGCACTTGACTTGGGCCATGCCCAACACGCCCTGGGGCGAATACTACATCGGCTCGGATCCAGGAATTCCGCTGGAGGAAGTAGCCGAGCCCGGGGCACTGGTACCCAAAGACAGCTATCTGGAATTTGTGCCGCGTGGACCGGGCTTTGACTTGGGGATCGAGGAGGATTGGCTGGTGCCATTCGGAGCCTAGGCCGCTTGTCCAGACGACCGATTTTGTGTATCTGTAGGGGGCGGTTTGAAACCGTCCCCTACCCGGGTGCGTAACGTCAGTTATACATTCTACCTCCCAAGGGACTTGCCCATGCGCCGCGTCCTTGCCATCCTCTTTCCGCTTCTTCTACCCAGTGCTCTATCGGCGCAAATAAGCACTTGGCAGCTCGGCGGCAGCGACGGCCTCGCATGGTCGGCGAGCGATTCGGTGCGCATCTTCATCGACCTCGATTCCGTCCCTGGGGCCATCCAGCCCATCTACCTGACTTCTGCCCAAACCGTCTTTTCGCACCTAGACAACTGGTCCCCGTGGAAATTTCCCCGCGAAATCGGCTACATCGATGGCCAGCGGCCCCGCGCTTGGAAGCACGGCTTGGGCGACTCGCGAACCGTACACAATGCCACGTACCTAATCGATGGCGACAGCACTACCTACAACCCCCCGTCCTCAGACCTGCGAAACTTCGACTGGTTTACCTTTGACGTGGCGGTGCCTGTCCCGGCCACCCGCTTCGGTTTTTTCACGCCACCGCGTGGGTTCCGCTCAGATGGCACCCCGCTGGCCGAAGATGCAGTCCCCGCCTTTGAGGTGAGCGTCGCCACCGAAGCCGATCCCGCATGGCATGGGCACAACAGCTACGCGCGCATCGGCCCGCTTATCGCCGACGTCGCCGAAAACCTGTCTCCCACCGTGCGAATCGACCTGCCCCGCCAATACGTCCGCTTCATTCGCTGGCGGCGCAACGAGTCCGTACTCGATCCGACCTTGGTCGTCCAAGAGAATTCGCTGTCGGGTCAAGCGCGGCCAGGCACCATCGGCGACTTTGAACTCTACGCCCGCGGGGTCCCACAGCGCGTACTCTATCTATCCAAAATCATCGATCTAGGCGCAGAAGTGAACTTCGGCCGGCTATTCTGGTCGGCGACTTCCATGCGGATGGCAGACGGCACCTTGGTCCCGGCACCTGAAGCGGCTGTCGGGTTGCGCGTCGAGGTGCGCACCGGTAGGGATCAAGACCCCAATATCTACCGCGAATTCGACGACAAGGGCCGCGAGGTTGAAGTCTCGCGCCAGCGTTACGAGTTCGACCTCAAGGAGTCGCAAGGCTACGGCTACGTCGCCGGCGAGCGGCCTGGGGTCCGCGCGTCCGTGGCCTATGACGAGGACAACTGGACCTTCTGGTCGCCCGCCTTCACTGCGCCTGGCCAGCCGCTCAACCTGCACAATGGCTCCTATATCCAAGTCAAAATCACCCTCGACAGCGCGGATTTCGATGCCTTTACGCGCTTAGATTCGCTGTGGATCGAGCAGGCACCGCTCCTAGCTCGTCAGATCGTCGGCGAAGTGGCCCGCCTCGACGACCCGCAACCGAGCGGTTTCACCGAAGTGGCCCTAGGGCAGGCGACGAGCTTTAGCTACGATATTCGCGCCGACTTTGCAGCCTCCGAGTCGGGTTTCGACGCGCTGCGCATTCGCACCGGCAGCCGAGTCCACCTTCAGACGCTGGCCATGGGCGACCCATTGGTGCCCGTCGAGCCTCGCCGGGTCGAGATCAACGACGACGAATTCCTCATCGAACTGCCCGAGCGGGTCCACGCTGCCAACAACGTGCCCATCCGCATCGAGTTCACGACCGATGTATTCGTCTTCGCCACAACCTTCGAAGGCGAGGCCATCGACACAACTACCGAACGCCTGCCCCAACCCATTCGAGGCGGTGATGCTACGGCTGCCGTATCGACCAATAGTCTGCGCGTACTGAGTGCGAAGACCGGTTTTGTCAACGCGATCCAGAATCTGCGCTTTTCAACACCGGTTTTGACCCCCAACGGCGACCGGGTAAACGACCTGCTACAGGTCTCTTATTCCCTCTTCCGCCTACCTGCTAGCGTACCCGTCGAACTACGAGCGTATTCTCTGGATGGCCGGCAAGTCGCACGCCTATCGTTTGCGCCGCAGGCTGCTGGACCGCAGCACCTTCGCTGGGACGGACGCGACGCACAGGGACAACTCCTGCCACCCGGCCTCTACCTGCTCGAAGTGGCGCTGCAATCTGACGAGATCAGCGATCGCCTGCTGCGCCCGCTGGGCATCGCCTACTAAAATGCGCTTTCTCGTTGCCTTTACAGCTTGGCTCGCCTTGTCGGCCATCCCCGGCTGGGCTGAAATGCTGAGTTTCGACAGCGCAGAAAAATGGCAAAGCTGGACCATGCCTGCCGGGTTGGTACAGGTGGATGCAGAGGGCGTACTGCGCCTGACCAAATACCGCAAGGAAGTGGATGCCATCCGCGACGCCCATCTCTTCACCCATTCCACCCAAAAACGCGGCGAAGTGGCAGGCGGAATCTGGCAGGTCGGCAGCGGCAGCGCGACAGCCACAAACGCCATCGACGGCGATCCTGCGACCTTCTGGCAGCCCGACCCGGCTGACGAACTCAAAAATTGGTTCCTCGATATCGATTTGGGCCGCGCCGTGCTCGCCCGCCACATTCGCCTGATCTTCCCCGACCAAGAGGGTGCCCGCCCACTGCGGCAGTTCACCGTCTATGGCACCACCGGCGCACGCATCCAAGCCACGGCCGATGTCTTCAAATACGAGCCGGTCTATCGCACCACCCTGCCCAACCGCGCCACTTCCCTGACCATTCCCCTCGAGTATCCGGCCGCCGACACCGTCCTGACGGTCGATCCAGACATGGCCATTGATCGAACCTTTGAAAACCACTACCAAGTAATTCAGTACATCAGTATCGTCGTCGAAGACCAGAGCCCAGATGCGGCGCTCGCCGAAGTCGAAGTGCTCACGGTGGGCGACAATATCAGCATCGGCACCGCCGAGCGCGGCACCTTCCTCAACGGCACGGTAGCCGCGGCCCCCAATAACCTCTTTGACGCTGATATCAACACCACCAACCTCATCACCTCTGGGCGCGGCGACCAAGGCTGGGAGAAAGCCGGCACCTGGTTCTACGTCGATCTAGGAGCCGTGTTCTTCGTCGATGAACTGTTCCTCTACGTACTCCAACCTTTTGAGGGCACTGCGGGCTATCACCGAGGCTCGGCGGGCCCAGGTCACAACATCCTAGTCTCAGACGGCTCGCTCAGCGTGGGCACTTCCCTGCCCGTACCTGCGCCGCTCGACTACGACGAACTGCTCACGCACGTCAATCCCAAGGCGGATGGCCTCTATCGCATACGCTATAAATTTAGTCCGCGCAGGATGCGCTACATGTTCTGGCACGGCCTGACCGACCGCGATTGGCAAGAATCCAAATGGGGCGAGTTTATGCTGTTCTCGCCGGGCTATCCCGCTCAAGTCTCACTGCGCTCCGGCTTTATTGACCTTGGCCAGATCGCCGGCGACGAGCGGCCCAAAGTCATCAAGGCCCTGCACTGGGACGCCGACCTGCCTCCAGCAGCCAGAATGCAACTGCGCTCGCGTTCGGGCAACGCGCTGGCACCGGTCTTTACGTTCCACAACAAGATCGGCGAAGAGATCACCGAAGAAAAATGGAACAGCTCGCCCAAAGTGCTGCGCGGTGCCATCGACACCGCGCTAGTCGTCGGCGAGGACTGGGACGCTTGGAGCAATGTGTACCAATCTTCCGGCGAAACCTTTAAATCGCAAAGCCCGCGTCGCTTCGTGCAACTGGAACTGATTCTTGCCACCGACGACCCCGAGGTCGCGCCCATAGTCAATGCGCTGTCAATCGAATTCGACGCGGCGCTGCTCCAGAGTGCCCGCGGGCGCGTCGAGCCACGCAGTGCCCCACTCAACGAGGAGACGATCTTCACCTATACCCTGTTGCCCAGCGCTGGCCCCGATGACGTCGGCTTCGACCTGATGCGCTTCGCCCTGCCGGGTCCGCTCAATCTGCCCAGCGTGAGCGTGGAAAAGGGCGCAGAAACCATCTCGGCGGCGGCTTCCCTGCGCGGCGACTCCCTGCTCATCGCTTTACCCGAACCGGTCCGGGACGATTCGGTCCGCGTCCACTTTACCACCCGCTTAGTGCGCAATGCCACGCTTTTTGCGTTGGACTTAGGCTCCAGCTCGCATCCGGGCCTGTGGCAGTCGGTCGAATCGGCAGCGCGCCGCGCCAATATCGTCATGCTGCCCGAACTGACCAATAGCAGCCAGCTCATCGACGACTTCTTCATCTCCTCGCCGACACTCACGCCCAACGGCGACGGCATCAACGACCGGCTGGAGGTGCGGTTCGTCGTCCTTAAAGTCGAAAACCGCGAGCCGCGAGTGAATGTCTTCGACCTCGCCGGGCGCGAAGTAGCCGTTCTCACGCCAGTCGCCGCGGGTTTGCACCACCTCTTTACTTGGGACGGCACTCAGGCCAGTGGCGCAGCCGTAGAGCCTGGCATCTACGTCCTGCGCGTCGATCTCGGTGCCGACGCCGGTGACGATACGGTCCTACACACCATCTCCATCGCCTATTAGAATCTCTCCTCCCAGCGTAGCGTAACGTCAGATAGTAAGACCCGCATCGCTGGCGTCCCGGCACTTTTCGCCCGGACGTCTCGATGGGCATTCAAAGGGGCGTGCTCTCTTCGGCCACTGGCTCGGCCACCACTTGCGCGACCGGCCCCACGCCCGCCGGATTAGCCGCCCGCACTTCAAACACACACTCCACGCCGTTGGTCAGTCCTTCGACCGTATGCCCCCGTGCTGCCGCCCCCCCGGCCACCGGCTCCCACGCCGACCACGCACCCCACACCGGCCGATTCGGCTTGGGTGGGGGCGTCGGTCTGTTCGGGCGCGGTTAGCACCGGCATGGAGCTACTTTCTTCTACATCGACC